>NZ_JAGPOX010000068.1 GCF_019038435.1 Nocardia alni | reverse complement strand
GGGTTGTGGGGAGCGGTGGCACGATGGGGGTATGGCGCGACTCGATTATCAGGCTCTCAATTCGACCATCCGATACCTGATGTTCTCGGTGTTCCAGGTGCAGCCCGGAGTGCTGGGGGAAGATCGGGAGGCGGCGATCAAGGAGGCGCGGGTCTTCTTCGACGGCCTGGCCGACAAGGGTGTGATCGTGCGCGGGATCTACGATGTGTCCGGGATGCGCGCCGATGCCGACTTCATGATCTGGTGGCATGCCGAGCGGATCGAGGAGTTGCAGGGCGCCTACGCCGATTTCCGCCGCACCACCGAACTGGGCCGGGCCAGCGCGCCGGTGTGGAGCAACGCGGCGCTGCATCGTCCCGCGGAATTCAACAAGAGCCACGTGCCGGCGTTCCTGGCTGGTGAGGCTCCGGGCAACTACATCTGCGTGTACCCGTTCGTGCGCTCCTACGACTGGTATCTGCTCCCCGACGAACAGCGCCGCAAGATGCTCGCCGATCATGGCAAGGAAGCACGCGACTACCCCGACGTCCGGGCGAACACCGTCGCGTCCTTCGCCCTCGGCGACTACGAGTGGATCCTTGCCTTCGAAGCCCCCGAACTACACCGCATCGTCGACCTGATGCGCGATCTGCGCGCCACCGAGGCCAGGCGTCACGTGCGCGAGGAGGTCCCGTTCTTCACCGGCCCGCGCGTAGAGGTCGAGCAACTCGTCGCCGCCCTGCCCTGAGCGAGGTCGCCCGGTCGAGGCGGCCCCGCCCTGAACACGGGCGCCTCAGTGGGGCGCGTCGTCCTCGTTCGAACATCCACAGGCCAAGTGTCGACAAGTGTGTCCCGACACCCTGGCGTGTCACGCCGAATGCTCATTCGGTTGCCGAAATAATTTGCGGCAGTTCACTGTTGTCGGGATGACTTGTTGCATCAGGATCCGGGAGCCCGCTCTACGGGCAGCCCTGGGAGAGGAAATCGAGTGACAGTCGGGAATGCGTTGAACTTGTCCGCCGACGAGGTCCTGTCCACCACGCGTTCGGTGCGTAAGCGGCTGGACCTCGAGCGTCCGGTACCGCGTGAAGTGTTGCTGGAGTGCCTCGAATTGGCGCTGCAGGCACCGACGGGCTCGAATTCACAGGGTTGGCAGTGGATATTCGTCGAGGACGCCGAGCGTAAGAAGGCGCTGGCCGACATCTACCGGACCAATGCGACCCCGTACCTCGATGCGCCGAAACCCGCATTCGGCGACGAGCGTGATCTGCGCAGGCCCCAGGTGGTCGACTCGGCCAGGTACCTCAACGAGCATCTGCACGAGGTGCCGGTCATGCTGATCCCATGCCTCGAAGGGCGTGCGGACAAGGCGCCGGGTGTGTCGAGCGCGGGTTTCTGGGGTTCGCTGTTGCCCGCGGTATGGAGTTTCATGCTGGCGTTGCGCTCGCGCGGACTGGGTTCGGCGTGGACGACGCTGCATCTGGTCGGTGACGGCGAAAAGCAGGCCGCCGACCTTCTCGGGATCCCGTTCGACCAGTACAGCCAAGGCGGCCTTTTCCCGATCGGTTATACGAAGGGCACCGACTTCCGGCCGGCCAAACGCCTACCGGCCGAACAGTTGACCCACTGGAACGGCTGGTAGGCCGACCGACCGAATACCACTCTCTCAGCTGGTAGGGCTGTCCTTCGGCTGCAAACGCAGCGCAACTGCCGGAGGCTACATCGGGGACGACGACGTGCACGAGGTCGACCACGGGCGGGATCTCTGCGAGAGCTACTCCGGCGGCAAGCTGGGACAGCTCATCGAAATCAAGCGAATCTACGCCCCTTGGCGGTCTTCCAACGCAAGTTGAGTATCCCGACGGTGTGAGTTGGAGCCCAGCATCGATGTGCCCTGAGCGGAGGGTGGCCACGGCGCCGTCAGCACCCGTAGGAACACGGCACCCCTGCCGATTCATTGATCTGGCATATTAATCAGTGCAAAAATAGTATTTGTCCTGACTTAATATTCAGATCTACCGTGACTGAATACACATCAACGTGTCGCGGTGCATCGGAAGGAGGCCGGAGATGGAACTTCGTCACCTGCGGTACTTCGCGACCGTCGCGGATACCAAACACTTCGGCCGGGCCGCCGAACGGTTGCATATGGCCCAGCCCGCGTTGTCGCAGTCGATTCGGCAGCTCGAGGCCGAACTCGGCGCGGCGCTGTTCACCCGCACCACCCGGCAGGTCGCGCTGACCCCGGCCGGGGAGTTCCTGCTCGGTGAGGCGCAGCGGGTCCTGGATACCGTCGAGGACAGTGTGCGGGGGGTCCGCCGGATATCGGACGGGCGGCTCGGGCAGGTCCGGATGGGCTTTACCGGAACGGCCACGCTCTCGCATCTGCCCGCGATGGCCCGTCGGTTGCAGCACGCACTGCCCGATGTGGCCCTGCGCATCCATTCCGATCTGCTCACCGCGGAGCAGTGCGACCGGCTCCGTGCGGGGAGTCTGGATCTGGGCGTGCTGCGGCCGCCCCTGCGGGGCGATGACCTGGAGCTGCTGGTACTGGAAGTGGAACCGCTGATCCTGGCGGTATCCGCGGACCATCGTCTCGCCGCCGAACCTGTCGTCGCGATGGCCGATCTGCGCGCGGAGAGCTTCGTCTGCTACTCGGGCCGCGACTCGGTGGTCAACGCCGCGATTGTACGCAGTTGCCGCGCAGCGGGTTTCGGGCCGCAGATCGCGCACGAGGCCGTGGGGACCGGTGTTCTGCTGGCGCTGGTCGCCGGGGGGTTGGGTGTCGCGGTGCTGCCTGCCTCGGCTCGCGCCCTGCCGCTGGCCGGTGTCGTATTCCGGGAGTTGGCGGACGCGGAGTCGGTCGAGTTGGCGCTGGCATGGCGGCGCGACATCGATTCCCCGGTCGTGCGTTCCGTCCTCGGCGCGCTCGCGCCCACTCTCACCCGCGCGGGCGATCCGCGATCGGGCATTCCGACACATCCCGACGAGCCCGCGGAGGCCGGACGATGAAAATTACTGCGGTGGAGGCGATTCCGTTCGCCATCCCGTATCGCAAGCCGTTGATGTTCGCCTCCGGTGAGGTGCGGGTGGCCGAGCACGTCCTGGTTCGGGTGCACACCGACGACGGCGTGGTCGGCATCGCCGAGGCGCCGCCGCGCCCGTTCACCTACGGCGAGACGCAGGACGGTGTGGTAGCGGTGATCCGGAAGATCTTCGCCCCGCAGATCGTCGGACTGAATCTGTTGCAACGCGAGACGATTCACGCACGGCTCGGTCGCACGGTCGGCAATCCGGTGGCCAAGGCCGCGATCGATATGGCCGTATGGGACGCGCTGGGCCGCACGCTGGACATCCAGGTCACCGAACTGCTCGGCGGCTACACCGACCGCATGGGCGTCTCGCACATGCTCGGCTTCGACGAGCCCGCCGCGATGGTCGCCGAGGCGGAGAAGATGCGAGATCGCCACGGCATCAACACCTTCAAGGTCAAGGTGGGGCGACGGCCGGTCGAGCTGGACATCGCGGTGGTGCGTGCGCTGCGCGTCGCCCTCGGCGAGGAGGTGGAGCTCTACGTCGACGGCAACCGCGGTTGGACCGCCTCGGAATCCGCGGCCGCGATGAAGCGGATGGCCGATCTGAATCTGCTTTTCGCCGAGGAACTCTGCCCGGCCGACGACGTGCTGGGACGGCGGTGGCTGGTCTCGCACCTCGACGTCCCGTTCATCGCGGACGAATCGGTCCCGACCCCGGCTGATGTGACCCGTGAGGTGCTGGGCGGTGCGGCCACCGCGATCAGTATCAAGACCGCGCGCACCGGCTTCACCGGTTCGCAGCGCGTGCACCACCTCGCCGAGGGCCTGGGCCTCGAGGTCGTCATGGGCAATCAGATCGACGGCCAGATCGGTTCGATCTGTTCCGTGGCCTTCGGCTCGGCCTACCGGCTCACCTCGCGACGTGCCGGGGAGTTGTCCAACTTCCTGGATATGAGCGACGACCTGCTCACCGAACCGCTGGAGATCCGCGGCGGTGAGCTGATCATCCGGCCCGGCGGCGGACTCGGCGTCGAACTGGATCCCGACAAACTCGCCAGGTACCGCCAGGACATCTGACGATGCATACCCGAAACCTACAGCCCCACAACTGAATACAGGAAAGTATTCAAGGAGGACCCGATGACCACCGTGAACCCGGCACCGACAGCCGCCGATTCCGGCGCCCGCGCCACCGAACGTTTCGCCGCCGACAAGACCGATATCGCCGACACCCCGCCCGAGCGGGTCGACATGCTCGCCCGCGAGGTGCTCGAGGCGGTGCACGACACGATTCGTCGGCACAAGCTCACCTACGCCGAGTACAACGCCCTCAAAGCATGGCTGATCGCCGTCGGACAGGACGGCGAATGGCCGCTGTTCCTGGACGTCTGGGTCGAGCACGCGGTAGAGGGGGTCGCCACCGAGCACCGCCACGGCAACAAGGGCACCATCGAGGGCCCCTACTACGTGCCCGGCGCCCCCGAACGCGGCGTGGGCGATTCGGTTCCGATGCGCGACAACGAATCCGGCAGTCCGCTGGTGTGGACCGGCCAGGTCACCTCGACCGACGGCTCGGCACTGAGCGGCGCCACGATCGAACTCTGGCACGCCGACTCCGACGGTCTGTACTCCCAGTTCGCGCCCAACATCCCGGAGTGGAACCTGCGCGCCACCTTCCACGCCGACGCCGATGGCCGCTTCGAAATCCACACCATGCGTCCCGCGCCGTACCAGATCCCCACCGACGGCGCGTGCGGCAAACTCATCGCCGCCGCAGGCTGGCACCCCTGGCGCCCGGCGCATCTGCATGTGAAGGTTTCCGCCCCGGGCCACGAATTGCTCACCGCGCAGCTGTATTTCCCGCACGACGAGCACAACGACGACGACATCGCCTCCGCGGTCAAGCCCGAACTCATCTTGGACCCGCGTCCCCGGCCGGAGGGCGGCGAGAGCATCGACTACGGCTTCGTCCTCGACCGCGCCTGAGTACGGCACTGCCCGAACATCTTTCGAGTCCAGGAGTTACGACATGCTGTTCCACGTGCGGATGGACGTCCAACTGCCCCGTGATCTCGCGCCCGAGGCCCGTGCGGAGATCGTGGCCCGCGAGAAGGCGTACAGCCAGGAGTTGCAGCGCGCGGGCAAGTGGCCGCAGCTGTGGCGGATCGTCGGCGAATACGCCAACTACTCGATCTTCGACGTGGAGTCCACCGACGAACTTCACGAAATACTGTCCGGGCTACCGTTGTTCGAGTACATGAGTATCGACGTCACGCCGCTGGCGACTCATCCGTCCAAGATCTGACCGATCGGAGACTGATCGTGCCGATACTAGCCACCCGGTTCGGGCCCGTCGGATACTCCGATCACGGCAGCGGCCCGGCCCTGGTCTTCGTCCACGGATTCCTGTTCGACAAGCGCATGTGGCAACCGCAGATCGAGTCTTTCGTCTCGATCGGGTACCGCGTGATCTGCGTCGACATGGTCGGCTTCGGTGAGAGTGCCGCGGCGTGCGGCACCATCACGATGGCCATGCAGTCCCGCGCGCTGCTCGACGTCCTGGACGATCGCGGTGTCGGTGCGGCGGTGCTGATCGGGTATTCGATGGGCGGGCAGGTCGTGCTGGATCTGCTCGAGCGGTATCCGAGACGGGCGAATGCCGTGGTTCTCTCGGACACTTTCGCGGGTCTGGACACTCCCGAGGTGGGAGCCGGTCGCCGGGCCCTGGCCGATCGGCTCGTGGCCGAGGGCGTATCGCAGTACGCGGAGGAGTTCCTGCCGTTGGTACTGAGCGAACGCACCGTGCGCGAGCGTCCGGCGGTCACCGCGCATGCCCGGGAGATGATGACCGCCGCCCATCCGGTGACTGCGGCGGCCGCGCTGCGCGGGCGGGCGACTCGGCGGGATTACACCGAAACCGCACGGGGGCTGGATATTCCGTCCCTCGTGGTGGCCGGCGCAGAGGACGTCTTCGACCGCGGCGTGCTGGCCGCCGAGCTGGCGAATCTGATTCCGGACGCTCGGCTGGTGATCATCCCTGAGGCCGGACACACCCCCAGCATGGAGACGCCCGCCGCGTTCGACGCCGTCCTGCGGGAATTTCTTCGATCGATTCGCCGGGATGGTCGCCTACCCGGGCAGGAGGAGAAGGTGACCGCGAGGTCGTTATCTCGTGCGATCCAGAATTGATTCGAGCAGTGTGAGCTGTGCCTTGCGGGAGGTCGTCGAACGGTCCAGCACGGCGGTCACCTGGAGTCCGATCATCGTGGTCATGATGAGCTCGGCGTAGTCGGCCGTATCGAAGGGGGCGCACTCGCCGTCATCGACGGCTTCCTGCAGATGGCCTGCGATGCGGGTGCGCCATTGGGCGACTGCGTCGTTGTTCACCCGTTCCAGGGCGTGGTCGGTCATCGCTCGTTGCCACAGAGAGACCGCGATGCGCGCTTCCAGGCGCGCGGTCTCGGTGAGCGGCATGATCTCGTAACACACTTTGCGCACGGCGCGCAGCCCCCGCAGGCCGTGCGCGGAGGTGGCTATTCGCTCGTTCGTGGCTGCCAGCACGTGTTCGAATGCTGTCCGCAGGATTTCGTCCTTACCCGAGAAGTAGTGGCTCAGTGCGCCGTTGGCGAAGCCAGCCTCCGCGGCGAGGTCGCGCATGTTGATCCCGTCGATCCCGCGGGCGGCGATGAGCCGCCACGCGGCCGCGACGATGGCCCTGCGTCGTTCGTCGTGATCGACGAGCTTCGGCATCCAGACTCTCCCTGAGCATTGGTCGGGGCAGCGTATCAATTCAGTCGAATCGGCTCTTGATACTACATTTGTTTACCAAACAGGAGCGATTCTCGTCGGCTTCCCCGAAACTTGCCAATTACAAGTGCTTATCTGATCGGCAACAGGCTTCAGAGAGTATTCCGTCTACATACGTAGAAACAAACAGGGATGTGCAATGACCTCTGTCAACCCGGCTGAAGCCCGGAAGAAGACCACCGCCGCGGCGGCGACCGATCCTTCGTCGCTCGCGCGCGGCAAACTGGGAACCACCGACCTGGTCGCTCAATCGCTCGCGGTCGGTCCGATCACCTCGGCGGCCCTGCTCGGCGGGATCGTCGCGGCCAAGGGCGGCAGCGCCGGCCCGCTCTATCTGCTGGTAGTTCTTGCCGGTGTGCTGGGGCTCGGCGCGATCGTGGTCATGTTCGCGCGGCGTTTCACCCACGCGGGCGTGATGTACGAGTACGTCGGGCGGACGATCGGACCGGGGGCCGGAATAGCCACGGCGGGCTTCTACTACGCGGCGTACGTGATTCTGGGCGGGCCGACGATGCTGATCGGCGCCGGAGTACTGGGCCGGGACCTGATTTCCGCCCATCTGCACTACGACGTGCCGTTCTGGCTGATCGCGCTGGTCGTGCTGGCGGTCGTGGTGGTGCTGAACGTCCGCGGCGTCGACTTGTCCGTGCGGGCCCAGCTGGTGATCTTCGCTCTGTCGGTGCTGCCCTACCTGATCATCGCGGTAGCGGTGATCGTGCGCGGTGGCGTGCACGGCAACACGGTGCAGGTGTTCGATCCGTCGGCCTCCACCGCGGGAGACTTCCTGCCCACGTTCATGTTCTGCGCACTGCTGTTCGTCGGCGTGGAGTCCGCGGCGTCGCTGGGGGAGGAGGCCAAGGACGCACGCAGATCGGTGCCGCGCGCGGTGATCGCGACGATTCTTATCGTCGGGGCCTTCTGCCTGCTCATGCAGTACGCCGGGACGATCGGATTCGGTCTGCCGAACGTGGCGCAGACATGGGCGTCGGACCCGCGTGGGTTGTCGACGCTCGGCGCGCGGTACGTCGGGAGCTGGATTGCCCCGCTGGCACAACTGGGGCTGGTGTTCGACATGATCGCGGTGGCGATCGGTTTCATGGTGGCCTCGACGCGCGGGATGTACGCACTCTCGCGTGGCGGGCTTTTGCCCACGGCCTTCACGCGGTTGAGCCGCTGGCGCACGCCGGTGGTCGGCATAGCCGCTTTCGCTGTCGTCTCCGTTATCGGCGTCGTCGCGGTCGCCGCTCTGAGTTCGGCGACGGGCATGGACCCCTATCTCGGGTTTTCGATCGGCGCCACCTTCGGTGGACTGCTGGTGATGATGGCCTACCTGGTATTGATCCTGGCCGCCGGTTACCTGCTGGTCCGCGGCCGGTGGCAGCGTGCCGGGTGGATCGCGGTGGTGCTGGCGCTGTTCACCGTCGCGGCGGGCATCGTCGGATCGTTTGTTCCGATGCCCACCGACGAGACCCGTTACGGGGTGTGGGCCGCCGTGGCCGTGGTGCTCGTGTGCATCGGCTGGGGCGGCTATCACTCGAGGGTGAAGAAGCACCGGCTGCCCGAAGCGCCCCGCGCCGTAGATGTCATGGAAACCGTTGAGCTGTAACAGTATCGGTACGAGAAAAGGATGACGACGATGAGCGATGACGAGATGACGCTCTACAACCTGCGAGTCACCGTGTGTGAGATCAAGGGAAGGTCGGTCTGCGGTATGCGGGTCGGCGACTACTTCGAGGTCAGCGACAGCGATCGGCTCAGCCTCCCGCCCGGGCAGACCTTCTGCTACTGGGCCATCCAGTCGGTGCTGCCGCTGCTGCCCGCGAAGATGCGCAGGCTTCCGGAAACCGATTGGCTGGAACAGGATTCGCTCGTGTGCTGTCCCGACCCCGAGGAGGGTCTGACGATGACCGTCGAACGGATCGGCGAGGTGACGATGAAGACAGCGGACCTGACATGACCGTGCGGCCCACGGAATTCGGAGTCGGGTTCGGCGGGACGCTGAAGCCGTCGGAATACGGTCCGCTGGCGGAATGTCTGGAGCGGTACGGATTTCACGTCGCGACCGCGTTCGGCGACCTGATGATGCAGCCGCCCGCCCTGGTGCTGGCCATGATGGCCGGCGCCACCGAACGGTTGCGGCTCGGCGTCGGCTGTTACACGCCCTGGACGCATCATCCGGTCGAGATCGCCGGGCAGATGGCGTATCTGGACATGCTGACCGAGGGGCGCGCGTTCCTCGGGCTGGTACGTGGCGCATGGCTCGATCAGCTCGGCATCGACACCTCGCACGCGTTGCCCGCGCTCACCGACACACTGGCGATCATCGACGCGGTACTCGCGGGCGGCGAAACCGGTCACACGGGACCGGTGTACTCGGTCGAGGCCGGAACCCGTCCGTATTACCCGATCCACCGTCCGCGGCTGCCGCTGATGATCGGTACCTGGAGTCCGCGGCTGGCTCGGTTCGCGGGAGCGCGGGCCGATGAGATTCAGATCGGCGGATGCGCCAACCCGGCGATGATTCCGGTGGTCCGGGCCTGGGCCGATGAGGGCGCCGTCGCGGCGTCTCGCGACCCGGCATGTGTCGGGATCGTTGTCACGGCGGTCACCGTCGTCGACGAAGACCGGGCCACCGCGCGTGCCCTCGCGCGAACCGAGGCGGCGTTGCCGATGCACGCGATCGCCAGGCTCGACCGAACCCTCGAGGTCGATCCGGAGTTGCTGGATGCCATGGGCGTGCTGTTGCGGCAGAACGACTTCGAGGCGGCGGGCCGGTTGATTCCGGACGATCTGCTGGACCATTTCGCCTTCTGCGGCACGCCGGAGGAGGTGGCCGAGCACGCGGCGGCCGCCTACACGGCCGGGGCGAAGCGGGTGGAATTCGATTCGCCGTTCGGGTCGTCTCCCGCGCAGGGGATCCGGCTACTGGGCGAGCGGGTCCTGCCGATCCTACGGGCATCCGGTCTGGGACAGTGATGACAGCTGTGGACCGACTTCCATTGCTTCCCTGCGGAATTCGCGTGGCGTCCGGCCATATGCGGATTTGAACAACCGCGCGAAATGGCTGACGTCGGCCACGCCCCAGCGGGCGGCGATTAGCCCTACCGACTGATGACCCATCGCAGGGTCGGCCAGGTCCCGGGCGCAGCGCCGCAACCGCTGCGCCCGGATGTACCCGGCAACGGTGGCGCCCTCCGCGGCGAACAGCTTGAACAGGTAGCGCCGGGAAAGACCGAGCGCCGCGCAGACACTGTCCGGCCCCAGGTCGGGTTCGGACAGATGCCGTTCGATGTGGTCGCGCACTCGCAGCATGATCGCCGGGCAGGACCAATCGGGGTGGTGCTCGGTGACCTGCTCGGCCAACAGCCCGGTGAGTAACGACAGCGTACTGTCCTTCAGCCGCGGCGTGGACGTGGCGCCGACGTGATCGATAGTGCCGGTCAGCGAGTACAGGAACGATACGACGATGCCCGCGAGGCCCTGGTGGGCTTCGATCCGCCGCGCGGTGATCGGCAGCAGAGAATCCGGCCCCAGTGGTATCAGCGAACGCGGCACCAGCGCCAGCAGCGTGCGGAACGGAGCGTCGTACGAGAACGAATAGGGCCGCGAGGTGTCGCAGAGCACCAGATCACGCGGACCGATGCGGCATCGCTGCCCGTCCTGCTCGACCACGGCCGTCCCGTCGATCTGCAGGCCGAACTTGTAGTAGGCGTCCTCGGCGCAGCCGCTGTGCCGACCGGACTTGCTGACCTGCATGGGATCGGCGCTCACCCAGCACAACTGCAGCTCGTCGATGTTCGCTCCGACGGCCCGGCCGTGAAATACCTCGGAGGTCCCGGGCCGCGCGTCCACCGCGACGAACATCGTCCGCGCGACCTCGCCGACCCAATGGTCGAAACGCCGCTCGGGTTCGGTGCCCTGGGTGGTGACAAGTGTTTGCATGACGGCACTCCTGCGCTGCGGTACGAGGTCGGGGGACCAGGAGTGCAACTCCCCGTCCTCGCCGCTCCTCGTTCTCCGAGTCACCCGAACAGTACGAGAGCAGGCCGAGCAGGGGAATCGGTAGTGCCTCTGCGCGGGTAGGGGAATTCTTTACGGCAGGCCGAGCCTGCGGCCGCGTCCGTCCCCGGGGCTGCCGTGTCGTCGCTCAGATCTCGACGCGATGGAGCAGTACATCGCGGACGAGCGTGCCGAGGCTGTCCGCGTCGGTCTTCGCCTTGATCCGGGCCCGGTGCACGTCGATGGTCTTGACGCTGGTGCCGAGCCTGCGGGCGATCACCTGGCTAGACAGTCCGTCCACGACGAGCCGCAGTACCTCGCGTTCGCGATAGGTCAGCATCGCGACCCGGCGCGCGGTCGCCTGCCGGGCGATCTGCCGGGCGAAGCGCTCCCGGGCGGCGATCAACTGCAGCTGGACCACATCCAGCATGCGTTGCGGCTCGTACGGTTTCTCGAGGAAGTCCACGGCTCCGGCGGTGAGCGCCCGCACCGACATCGGGATGTCGCCGTGCGCGGAGCAGAAGATGACCGGTGCCGGATAGTCCAGCTCGAGCAGGCGTTCCTGGAGCTGGAATCCGCTCGATCCCGGCATCCGGACATCGAGGACCACGACTGCGGGCTCCGCGGTGTCGAGCTCCGCCAGAAACGAGTCCGCGTCGGGGTAGACGTAGGCCTCGATGCCGACGCTGTCGAACAGGAAAACCAGCGACTTCCGCAGGTCCGCGTCGTCGTCCACGATGTGCACGACGACGCGGGTGTCCTCGCTGTCCGGCGATACCGTCATACGACCGTCCTGCGCCACCGGCAACCTACAGGACCACCGTCACGGTCTTGGTCTCGGTGTTGGCGAGAATCCCCTCGTAGCCGAGTTCCCGGCCGATTCCGCTGGCTTTGTTTCCGCCCCAAGGCAACTGGGGCGCCAGTGGTGACCAGCCGTTGACCCCGATGGCACCGGCGTGCAACGCCGCGGACACCGTGTGCGCACGCGCGAGGTCTCGCGTCCACACCGTGGCCGCCAGGGCGTAGTCGTTGTCGTTGGCCAGCGCGATGGCTTCGGCGTCGTCGTCGAACGGGATCACCGTGCCGACCGGCCCGAAAATCTCCTCACGGGCGATGGTCAGGTCGTTGGTACCGCGGAACACCGTGGGTGTGACGAAGAAGCCCTTGCGGTCCAGAGCTGTACCGCCGGTGACCAATGTGGCGCCCTCGCCGCGGCCGCGTTCGATATAGCCCAGGACCCGATCCCGCTGCGCCCGGTTCACCAGCGGGCCCATCGTGGTCTCGGGGGCGAACGGATCCCCGACGACCTGAGCTTCGGCCGCACCGCGCAGCCCTTCGAGGACGTCGTCGATGATCGTGCGGTGCACCAGGATCCGCGTCCCGGCCGCGCATACCTCGCCCTGATTGAAGAACACGCCCATCGCCGCGCCCTTGATGACGGATTCGAGATCGGCGTCGGCGAACACGATCTGCGGTGACTTGCCGCCGAGTTCGAGTGTGGTGCGTTTGAAGTTGCCCGCGGAGTTGCGCAGGATGCGACGGCCGACCTCTGTCGAGCCGGTGAAACTCACCTTCTGCACGCCGGGGTGCACCGCCAGCGCCTCGCCGGTCATCGCACCGATCCCGGGCAGCACCTGCACCGTGCCGGCCGGGAATCCGGCCTCGGCGATCAGCTTGCCCAGATGCAGGATCGACAGCGACGCGTCCTCGGCGGGCTTGATGATCACCGTGTTGCCGGACACCAGCGCGGGCGCGAGCTTCCATCCCAGGATCATCAGCGGCGCGTTCCAGGGCACGATCGCCGCGATCACCCCGACCGGCTCACGACGGGTGTAGGCGTGCGTCGGCGCCCCGAAATAACCGTCGGTGGCGACCAGTTCGCCATTGATCTTGTCCGCCCAGCCGGCGTAATAGCGAAGCGAGGCAACCAGGTTGGGGACGAACATGGCCGTCGCGAAGCCGAGCGGGACCCCCATGTCGAGGGACTCCAGCGTTGCCAGGGTCTGCGCGTCGCGCTCCACCAGATCGGCGAGACGATGCAGCAGCGCGCCCTTCTGCGAGGGCGGCACGGCGGCCCAGTCGCCGCGCAGTGCGGTAGTGGCGACCTGGACCGCGCGATCCACATCGGCCTCGTTCGCGGCGGCGATCTGTGCCAGAGGTTCCCCGGTGGCCGGATTCAGGGTGGTGAAAGTGCCTGCGCCACCCGGCGACCAGGCGCCGTCGAGAAATAGTTCGGTAGTGAGGGTGGGAACGTCCACCATGGGAATCTCCTTGTTGTATAGCGGTGCGCGAGTCTCATCGAGACAGTGCGGCCGACAGGTGCGAGTGAGACCGCGGCGCGAACATATGAACCGGCCGGAAGGGCGGCCGGTGGGTGATCCACCCACTCGTGTGGCCTGGGCCACGCCTTGCGGTCCATGGTGCGGGACCAACCCTCGTATCGGCCCACACAGCACGGCTTCATGCAGTCATTGGCGGTTTTTCGTGCACGCATTGGCGAAGTCGCTGCGCCGAACCTGCTTAGTGTGTGTGCTACACCACAGCGGCGCTCGGCGAACTCTGCCGCTTATTTTCTACAAACGTAGACAAAAAATTGTCGGAGCGAAGGAGTACTCGATGCCCACACTCACCCCCGCCAGGGTCGATCATCCGTTGGCATTGCCGACCGCCGCCGAGATCGACGAGGTCCGCGCCATCGTGGCGGCGGCCGGGCTGGTGTCGGCTGACACGCGATTCGCGTACGTCGGACTCGACGAGCCGGACAAGTCGTTGCTCACCGACGAGGCTCCTGCCGATGTCGATCGCCGGTTCCGGGTGCTGCTGCACGAGATGGACCGGCCGCACGCGATGGATGTCGTGGTGTCCCTGGGCGCGGGCGAAGTTGTCTCCCAGCGCACCCTGGACGCGGTCCTCGATGGTCAGCTCCCGGTTCTGGAGGAGGAGTTCGGGCTGGTCGAGCAGCTCCTGTCCACTCGTCCCGAGTGGCTGGCGGCCCTCGCATCACGCGGGCTCGATGTCGCCGACGTGCGCGTCGCACCGTTGTCGGCCGGGGTCTTCGACTACGAGGGGGAGCGGGGCCGTCGGATCCTGCGCGGGCTGGCCTTCCTGCAGGAGCACGAAAAGGACCATGCCTGGGCGCATCCCATCGATGGCCTGGTCGGCTTCGTCGATGTGATGACCCGGGAGGTGCTGCGGGTGATCGACACCGGTCCGGTGCCGATCCCGCGGGGTTCGGGCAATTACGACGATCCCGCGGTCGCCGGCCCGGCTCGGACCACGCAGCGGCCGATCGAGATCACCCAGCCGCAGGGGCCGAGTTTCAGCGTCGAGGGCAACCTCGTCGAATGGGAGAACTGGTCGCTGCGAGTCGGTTTCGATGCTCGCGAGGGACTTGTCCTGCATCACATCGGATTCCGGGACTCAGGCCGGTTGCGCCAGATCATCCATCGCGCGTCGATCTCGGAAATGGTTGTGCCGTACGGTGATCCGTCGCCCGTGCGCTCCTGGCAGAATTATTTCGACACCGGTGAGTACCTGGTCGGGCGGTACGCCAACGCCCTCGAACTCGGCTGCGACTGTGTCGGGGACATCACCTATTTCGACGCCGTCATCGCCGACGAGGCCGGGCGCCCGCGTACGTTGCGCAACGCGATCTGCATGCACGAAGAGGACTTCGGCGTGCTGTGGAAGCACACCGATCTGTGGACCGGCTCGCACGAGGTGCGTCGGCAGCGCCGGTTGGTGATCTCCTTCTTCACTACCATCGGCAACTACGACTACGGCTTCTTCTGGTACCTGTACCTCGACGGGACCATCCAGTTCGAGGCCAAGGCCACCGGGATCCCGTTCACCTCTGCTCATCCGGGAGGTGAGTACCCCTACGCGTCCGAGATCGCTCCCGGGCTGGGCGCTCCCTATCATCAGCACCTGTTCAGCGCCCGGCTGGATATGAACGTCGACGGGTCACGCAACCGGGTCGACGAGATCGAATCCCGTCGCGTCCCCGCTGGACCGGACAATCCGCACGGCAACGCGTTCACTCTGCGGCGCACGCCGTTGACGCGGGAGTCGCAGGCGCAGCGAACAGCCGACAACAGGATCGGCCGCACCTGGCATATCGTCAATCCAGAGGTCGAGAACCGCATGGGCCACCCGGTGGGCTACATGCTGTACCCGGAGGGACGGGAAACACTGCTCGCGGCGGACGGTTCGTCTGTCGCCGGGCGCGCGGCATTCGCCACCAAACACCTGTGGGTGACCCGATTCGATCCGCGGGAACGTTATGCCGCAGGCGATTTCGTCAACCAGCATGCCGGCGGTGCGGGACTGCCCGCCTACGTGGCCGCCGATCGCGACATCGACGGCAAGGACCTGGTCGTGTGGCATACCTTCGGCCTCACGCATTTCCCGCGACCCGAGGACTGGCCGATCATGCCCGTCGACTATGCGGGCTTCGTGCTCAAACCGGTGGGATTCTTCGACCGCAACCCCGCCCTCGACGTTCCCGTTACGTCCTCGGCGCACTGCGCCTCGGTCGAATCCGATTGCTGCCATGGAGGTTCCGATGAGTGAGACACCGACGAGCGCCGAGGCGGGCGCCCACCCGGAGGGAACTGCCGGCAGCCTTCGTGGCGCGATAGGCGTGACGGGCATCGTCTTCCTGGTGATCGCGGCGTCGGCGCCGCTCACTGCGGTCGGCGGGGCGCTGCCGGTGATGATCGCACTCGGGAACGGAGCCGGTTCGCCGACCGCGTTCCTGGTCGTGGCGGTGGTGCTGCTTGTATTCAGCGTGGGCTACGCGGCGATGAGCCGCCATATGGTCGACGCCGGAGCGTTCTACGCCTACGTCCGCACCGGCCTCGGAGAAGTCTGGGGTCTGGGCGCCGCGGGACTGGCGCTGCTGGCCTATACCGCGATCCAGGCCGCGATCTACGGGCTGGCCGCGCATACGGTCCAGGATCTGGTCACACGGTACGGCGGCCCGAGCCTGCCCTGGTACGTGTACGCGCTCGTGCTGGTGGCGATCGTCGCACTGCTGGGATACCGGAACATCGAATTGGGCGCCAAGGTGCTGGGCGTGCTGCTCGTCATCGAGATCGGCGTCATTCTCGTACTGTCCATCGCGGTGCTGCTTCGCGGCGGGGCCCACGGAATCGATGCCACCTCGTTCACCCCGTCCGCGTTCTTCAATGGATCGCCGGGTATCGCCTTGATGTTCGCGATCGCATCGTTCGTGGGGTTCGAGGCCACCGCGATCTACGGTGAGGAGGCCCGCGACCCGAAGCGGACGGTGCCGCTCGCCACATATACGGCGGTGATCGTGATCGGCGCGGTGTATGCCTTCGCGAGTTGGGCGGTGGTGCTGGCCTTCGGCAGCGGTGAGGTGGCCGCCGCCGCGGCGAAGGACCCATCCGGCCTGACCTTCGCCGCCGCGGTGCGTTTTCTCGGCGGCCCGGCGGCCGACGTCATGCAAATCATGCTGGTGACCAGCCTCTTCGCGGCTCTGCTCGCCTTCCACAACGCGATTTCGCGATATTTGTTCGCACTGGCTCGCGACGGTGTCGGTCATCGGGCACTCGGCCGTACGCACGTCCGACACGGCTCTCCGCATATCGGTTCGGTCGCGCAGACGATCTCGGCGATCGTGGTTGTCGGGGCCTTCGCGGTGGCGGGCGCGGACCCCGTGCTCCAGCTGTTCACCTGGTTGGCCGGCTTGGCGACCGTGACGATCCTGCTGCTGATGTTCCTGACCAGCATCGCCGTGGTGGTTTTCTTCCGGCGCTCGGGCGCCGATCGGAGACTGTGGCAGACCCGGATCGCTCCGGTGCTCGGGGCCGCGGGACTGGCGGCGATCGCGGTGATGGTGGTCGACAACTTCCCCACCCTGGTCGGCGGGCGCGGTATCGCCGATGTGCTGTTGGCGGCGGTGGTGATCGTGTTCGTCGCCTGTATCGCGGCCGGGTGGTTGCGGCGTCGGCGTGGCGCCGTCGTCACCGCTCCCGCAGGCTGAGCGTCCTTCACCGCACGGGCCATCGCGTCGGCCGCCTACATGAGGGGGCGGCCGACGCGACGCCCTCAGCGTGCGAAAGTCTCGCCACCCCCGTCCGAGGGCGAACGATGGCGAGACGAAGATGGAGATATGACGACATCGGCCGGTGAGCAACCCGAACCAGTCGTGCATATCGTGGACGACGATGAGGATCTCCGGAACTCGCTGATGTTCCTGCTGGAGAGCGTCGGCGTCCAGGCTCTGATCTATCCCGACGCCGCGACGTTCCTCGCCGAATTCGATCCGGCCGAGCCGGCGGTGGTGGTCGTGGACGTGCGCATGCCCGGCCTGAGCGGATTCCAGCTCCAGCAACGGCTGGTCGACCTCGATTATCCGGCTCCCGTGATCTTCTGCTCGGCGCACGGCGACATTCCGATGTCGGTGCGGGCGATCACCGCCGGAGCGGTCGACTTCCTCGAGAAACCCTACGAACCGCAGCGCATGCTCGACGTGATTCAGCAGCAGTTGAGCAGTGCCCGGCAGCGCTTCGCGGACCAGGTCGCCCGCCGCGCGATCGTGCGGCGGGTGGACACCCTGACACAGCGGGAACGGGAGGTGCTGCGGCTGGTCGTGGACGGGTTGCCCAGCCAGGTGATCGCGCACCGGCTCGGCACCAGCGTCAAGACGATCGATGTTCATCGAGCACGGATCAAAGCCAAGACGGAAGCGGAGAGCATGGGCGCGCTGGTGCGCGACATCCTGTCCCATCAAGTCACGGTGTGAGAGGACGCGATGGGCGGCACAGTCGAGGTCAGGCGCTCAGACTCGGCACGGACAGGTTGTGGAAGCGGCGTCGAAAGTACACCAGCGCCCCGCTGTCCTCGCGCGTGATCACCTTGTCCACCTCGACGAATACCACCGAGTGCGATCCCAGGGTGCGGTCGGCGACGATCCGGCCGACCAGAGACACCAGAGCGCCGTGCAGGACCGGTACCCCCTCGCTGTCGTGATCCCACAGGCCGGTTTCGAAGCGCTCGGACGTCTGTACCTTGGTCGCCCCGGCGAAATGCATGGCCAGATCCTCGTGGTCCGCGCCGAGCACGTTCACACACAGTGTGCGGTTGCCGACGAGGATGTCGTGCGACCTACTCGACCGATTGACGCAGACCAGCAGGGTGGGCGGGTCGTCGGTGACCGAGCAGGCGGCGCTGACGGTCATTCCGGCGCGGCCGTGCGGGCCGTCGGTGGTGACGACGGTCACGGCGGCCGACAAATTCGCCATCGCGTTTCGGAACTCGCGCTGCGTCCGGTTCAGTTCGGACATGATTCCTCCCTTTGTCGGATGTGGGGCTGTGCCCATGAATAGACATTAGGACGAGCGCCACACCGCTAGGCATCATGAATTTCGCTGCTGCTGTTAAGGATTTCCCCTATTCGGTGGCCGACGAATCGGAATTTCCGATGACGAGCGGAAGCGTGAATCCGAAGCGGGAACCTCCGGACGGCCGTCGCTCGGCCCAGATCGTGCCGTGCTGGCGGGTGATGATTCGGTAGCTCAGCGCCAGTCCGATACCGCTGCCGCCCGATTTCGAGGTGAACGCTTCCTCGAACGGATCCTGCGCGATCCCGTGGCCACCGTCGTCGACGGTGACGCGTCCGGAACCGTCGGCCACGCTGGTGGATATCGTGACCACGCGCAGTTGCTCGGCGAACCCGGCCATTTCATCGACCGCGTTGAAGCACAGATTCAATACGACCTGCCCGGTGAGTACGCGTTCGCACCGGACGGGGACCGGGTCCGGATGGGTCCGCACCTCGATCCGGACTCCGTGTTCCGCCGCACGCAGGCGTACGAAATACAGGCATTCCTCGACGATCTCGTTCAGATCGACTTCCTCGCGGATGTGTTCGAGGTGCCCGACGAAAGAGCGCACCGACGTGACAACGGCGCTGGCCCGCTCGATCTGCTGGATCGCGCTGTCGATGCCGTAGGACAGGTCCGCCCCGGCGGGCGACTGCGCCCGGGTTCGGACGCCGGCCAGGAAATTTCCCGCGGCGGCCAGCGGCTGGCCGAGTTCGTGCGCGAGGGCCATCGCCATGTCTCCCATGGCGTTGTAGCGAGCGAGATAGTTCTCCCGGCGCGACTCGCGCTCTTTGCGCACTTCGCCGTGGATCCGGTCGGACACGTCGTGCAGGATCATCAGCAGCGCGTCGCCGTCGGCCTCCTGCAGTCGCTCCAGGCTGCCCTCCAGCCAGACCGCCGCTGCGGAGTCCGCGCGGACCTCGAGTTGCACGGTGGTGACCGGATCGGCCTGCCGGGCGAGTTCCTCCCAGGTGAGGCTGCTCCCGTTCGATCTGAGCCGGCCGTGGTGGGTCACCGGGCCGAGCGCTTCGTTCGGGTCGGCGCCGAGCATCGCGATCGCGGTGTCGGTCGCGAACCGCACGGCGCCCGTGGAATCGAGCATCAACGCGATGGTCGAGGTGTGATGGGCGAGCGCGTCCACGTACGACGTCGTCAGTCGCAGGTCGCGTTCGATCTGTTGTTCGTGTTCGATATCGCGGAATTGGACCATCACCGCGGTCTGCCGGGTGAGTTCGACCCGAATCGCCAGCGCGTCCGTCGGAATCACGCGTCCTGACTTGGTCCGGTAGTGCCACTCGATCCGGCTGACCCCCTGTTCGACCGCCTCCTGCAGCCACGCCCGCCCGATTACCCGGTCGTATTGCTGTGCCGAACTGCTCATATCGTTCGCCTTGAGCGGGCGTAATTCGCTCATACTCCATTCGAGCATCTCGCAGGCGGCGGGATTGGCCCACAGAATGTTCTTGGTGGCGGCGTCGTGAATCAGTACGCACAAGCGAGTGGCGTTCATCATCGTCACGAAATCGTCCATGGCGAGTTCCGGGGCGCGGGGGTCGACCTGCATTCTGTCAGGCTAGTCCGCACTTTCCGGCGTCGTGCTGAAGATATCCCCTACGGGGACAGAGACAATACCCATTTTCCCGCTCGAATCGTGCTCGTAGTGTCCAGAAACATCTGGAGAACGAGGAGCAGCGATGACGAAAACCCAGGAGGTACGGCCCGTACCCTCCGCCGACCTCGATGACGGAACCCTCTTCGACTCGGTGCTGAACGAACTGGCGACTCGCCGTGAGGAATTCCGTCGTCAGCGCTTCGTGACCAAGGATTTCATCGCCCGGCTCAAACTGACGGGCCTGTACCGGGCGGCGACCCCCGCGATGTTCGGCGGGCAGCCTCTGCCGCCCGCCCGGTTCCTGGAGCGGATCGAGCGGATCTCCGTCGTCGACGGGTCGACCGGGTGGGTGGCCAGCTTCGGCTCGGCGCTGATCTACCTGGCCGCCCTGCCACTGGACACGCAAGCCGAGCTGTATGCCGACGGCCCCGATGTGGCCTTCGCGGGTGGACTTTTCCCGGTCCAACCGGCCCCGCCCACGCCCAACGGCTTTCTGGTCAACGGCCGCTGGCGTTTCGCGAGTGGTTGCATGGGAGCCGACATACTCGGCGTCGGAATTCCCGGCGACGACACCACCGCCGGTAAGCCGCGTACCGCGCTGCTGCGCCCGGATCAGGTCGAGATCGTGCAGGACTGGGATGTCGTGGGAATGCGCGGCACGGGTTCCTTCGACCTGCTCGTGAGCAATGTCGAGGTCCCCGCTGCCTGGACATTCGTTCGCGGCGGTGAACCCACGGTGGACGAGCCGCTGTACCGGTATCCGACGATCGCCTACGCCGCCCAGGTGCTGGCTGTCGTCGGTGCGGGCGTCGCACGCGCCGCGCTGGACTATGCCCGCGAGGTCGGCGCCGGATACGCCGGGATCACGGGCGCGCCGAAGCTCGCCGACCGTCCGTACTACCGCACCGAGGTCGCGTCGGCCGAGGCCGCGCTGCGCTCGGCGCGCGCCTGGTTCTACGACATCAGCGACGAGGTGTGGGACACCGTGGTCGCGGGCGACCCCGCCTCCGACGAGCAGAACGCCCAATTGCGGCTCGCCTCGGCACATCTGGCGAAGACATCCTCCGACGTGGTGTCGCGGCTGGTCGAGATCTCCGGTACCGCTCCCATCTACTCCGGCCATCCGTTGCAGCTGCTGCTCGGTGACGCGCTGGTCCCGAAACAGCATGCCTTCCTGGGGCCCGCCATGTTCGATTCCGCCGGCGCGGTGTTGATGGGCCTGCCGCCCACCGCGCCCGGATTCCGGTGACCCGACCCGACCGACGACAAGGAAATCCCATGACCGCACAGCCACTGCGCGTGCTCTTCTGTATCGGAATCAACCAGAACTTCTTCGACCTGCCGGCCGACGACATCACCGCCGGTGACGTCTGGCAGTCGTTCGTATCGATGATGGATCAGCTCAAAGCGCTGCCCGGAGTCGACTTCATCGGCGACATCGACGACGACGCCACGTTGGTCGGCCCGTCGGACAGCTGGCCTTGGACCTGCTACATACTCGCCGACGTCGACACCAGGGATACGGTCGTCGCGGCGTGCAATCTGTTCCGCACCGTGCCGGTGGGCGCCGCCGGGGCAAAGCTGTGGAAGTTCGCCAAGATCGAGGCCCGCATCGGCCGCGCGCTCACCGTCCGCGACGACGTCGAGCTGCCCGAGCAGCGAGGAGCCGCCCGATGAGCATCGAGTCCTTCCGCACCGATCCGGCGGATCTGGTTCTCGGCGATCGCGTCGCGGGCCGGCTGTACACCGATCCCGACATCTTCGAACAGGAGATGACCAGGATCTTCGAGTCCACCTGGGTATGGGTCGCGCACGAGAGCGAACTGCCCGGACCGGGCACCTTCAAGACCGCCCACGTCGGTCGTCAGCCGGTCGTGGTGACCCGTGATCGCAAGGGCGCGTTACGCACTCTGCTCAACCGTTGCCGCCATCGGGGCGCCAGCATCTGTGAACAGGCGGCCGGTAAGGCAAACGGATTCACCTGTCCCTACCACGCCTGGTCCTACGGTCTGGACGGGGCGCTGCGCGGGATCCCGTACCCCGAGGGTTACGACGGCGTGCTGGACAAGCGCGAGTTGTCCCTTCGGCAGTTGCGCACCGAGTCCTACGGCGGCATGGTTTTCGCCACCTTCGCCGACGAGATCGAGCCGCTGACAGAGTTTCTCGGCGACGCCAAGCTCTGGATCGACCGATTCATGAAGCAGGGGGGTGGCTACCCGATCAAGGTGCTCGGGAAGCACCAGTTCAAGTTCCGGGGTAACTGGAAGATCCAGCTGGAGAACACCACCGACGGTTACCACTTCCCGATCGTGCACCGTTCGTGGATGTCGTCGGTCGACGCGGAGACCGCGAACATGATGTCGTTCATGACCGACCCGACCGCGGTGACACATGATCTGGGACACGGACATTCGGTCATGCAGATGGTCCCGGGACATTCCGATCTCGACGCCGACGACGGCAGCGAGCCGCTGCAGGCACGGTTCGACCCGGTGATCACCGAACTGTCCCGGACGTTCGAGCCGGCCGAGGTGCGAAAGCTGGTGCGGGCCATGCACGGCACCGGATTCAACCTCAATCTGTTCCCCAACGTGTCGATGTCGGCCGCGTTCTTCCGGGTGCTCCGACCCATCTCGGTCGACGAGACCTGGATCGAGCACATCGCCATCGGACCGGACGGGCCGCCGGAGCTCGACGTGCTCAATCGGGAGCGGCTACGCGTCCACGAACACTTCCAGGGCCCGTTCGGTTTCGGCACACCGGACGATGCCGAAGGCTGGGACCGGGTGCAGCGCGGCGCACAGGGCGCACCGGACATGCCGATCATGGTCAATCGCGGCCTGGGCCGGGAGAAACCGAATCCGGACGGCTGGCCGACCTCCCACGTGACCGATGAAACCGGCATGCGCGCGGCCTATCAGCAGTGGAAGCAGATGATGAGCGATGACTGAGGCAGCGACGGCGACCGAGCCGATTTCGACCACCGATCCGCGGGTCGCACGGGCGATCGAACTCGCGTGGCGCGAGGCCGAACTGCTCGACCGCAAGCAGTACGAGCGCTGGAACGAGCTGTACACCGAGGACGGGATCTACGTCGTGCCGATCGATCCCGGCACCGATGACTTCGCCGCCGGGCTCAACATGATCTACGACGACGCCCGGATGCGCGGGATGCGAGTGACCAGGATGACCGAGGGGTACGCGATGAGCGCCGTCGACTCGGCACGCACGGTACGCACGGTCTCTCGCTTCGTCCCCGAATCGGTGTCCGACGACGAGGTGGTCCTGCGCTCGGCGCAGATCCTGATCGCGTTCAAACGCGACCGCCACGACATCTGGGCCGCCGATCTGGTGCACCGAATCAAGTTGTGCGACAACGGGGCCGAGGGAGACCAGATCGTGCTGAAGGTGATCCGCCTTGTCGACAGCGATAGCGCGGTCCCGGCGGCGGGATTTCTGCTGTGAGCGCCCCGCAGGGTGAGCCGGGCGTGGCGGTCGTCACCGGAGCCGCGAACGGACTCGGGGCCGCCATCGCGACCCGCCTGCATCGAGCCGGTCACACCGTGGTGGTCGCCGACGTCGATGGTCCGGCGGCGACTGCGGCCGCCGCCGCGCTGGACCCGAGCGGCGTTACCGCACACGCACACCAGCTGGACGTCGCCGACCGCGACAGTGTCCAGGGATTGCTGGATTTCGCCATCGAGCTGGGGGAGGTCCGGGTGCTGGTCAACAACGCCGCTCGCACACGGTCGACGCCGTTGATGGAGATCACCGCGGATGAACTGGCGTCGGTGCTGTCGGTGAACTTCCACGGAGTGTTCTACGCGTGCCAGATCTTCGGCAGCTACATGTCCGATCGAGGCTATGGACGCATCGTGAACATGGCGTCGCTGGCCGGCCAGAACGGCGGAACCGCCACCGGCGGGCATTATGCGTCGTCCAAGGGAGCGGTGTTGTCCGCGACCAAGGTCTTCGCTCGTGAACTCGCCCGCCGTGGCGTGACGGTCAACGCGGTCTCGCCGGGGCCACAGGACAGTCCCGCGGTCGAACAGATCGTCGGCGCGGACAATCTCGCGACTTTCGCCGAGAACATCCCGGTGGGACGGCTCGGCGATCCCGCCTTCATCGCCGAGATGGTGGCTCTGCTCGCCACGCCCGGCGCGGCGTCGGTCACCGGCGCCTGCTGGGACGCCAACGGCGGGCTCTACCTGAGGTAACGAGAGGACTCATCGATGAGCGACATCGCGGTTCGCGTCGCGGACATCGCCCAGGAAACCGCCGACATCAAGGCACTACGCCTGGTCGGCGAAGATGGTGCGGCGCTGGGCCCGTACCGCGCCGGCGCCCACATCGACGTCGTGGGGCCCACCGGCATCCGCCGTCAGTACTCGCTGTGCGGTCCGCCCGACGAGCCGGACTCTCTGCTCATCGCCGTCAAACGAGAGGCAGCCTCGCGCGGCGGATCGGCTGCGCTGCATACGGTTTCGGTTGGGGACCGGCTGCTGGTCGGACTGCCGCGCAATCTGCTGACACTGGCCGACGGCGCGGACCGCGCGATTCTCGTGGCCGGCGGCATCGGGGTGACGCCATTACTGAGCATAGCCTATGAATTACACAGCCGCGGAGCGGAATTCGAGCTGCATTACTTCGCGCGCAGCCGGGATGAGGCGGCCTTCGCCGAACTCCTGGATCGTGTTGAATTCCGCGACCGCGTGCACTGGCATCTGGGCATCCCTCGCGCGGAGCACGCGGCGGCACTGGCGGCGCCGCGCGCGGCAGCGACTCGCGCGACTCACGTATATACATGTGGCCCAGAGGGTTTCATGGATCAGGTGCGAGAACTGTTCGCGCCGCAGGTGGGCGAGGGCAGCGTGCACGTAGAGCATTTCGCCGCCACCGAGGTCGATACCAGTCAGGACGCCGCGTTCACGGTCGAACTCGACACCGGTGAGACGTTCGAGATCCCGCCCGACCGTTCGATCCTGTCCGTGCTCGAAGAGAACGGCATCGAGGTCTTCAAATCGTGTGAGGAGGGCATCTGCGGCTCGTGCGTGTCCGGAGTGCTCGAAGGAGTGCCCGACCATCGCGACAACTGCCTGTCTGCGGCGGACAAGGCTGCCGGAAATCAGATGGCGCTGTGTGTATCTCGCGCGTCGAGCGAGAAACTGGTCATCGAACTGTACTGAACAGCATCCCGGCGGCGTACGACGCTGAGCCCGGTCGGTGTTCGATCGGCGGGCTTTGCGGCCCGGTGGTCAGAGCCACCGGGCTCGCGTGTGTCCCGATTTGCCGGGCCCCGGCAATTTCAGTCCATGAGTGTTGGCTCCGGGATGCGCCGGGCGCGCCGCAGCATCGCGGCCGGAGCCGTGTCGTAAATGGCGAAGTCGTACAACTTCAGTGACGTGCCCACACTCGCTGCGGCCGCGACTCGTAGCAGGGCCCGGAGAGGTGTCCCCGGATTATGGTTTCATCAGAACCGATGTCGAGGCGTGAGCGTCGGTGAAATTCGGCGGTAGCGGCGCGACGAAGACATTCTCCGTACGGGTCCGGGTGATTCGCCAGGTGTCACCGGTTTTGCGAAATGCGTTGTTGAGCCGGCTCGAGCGCAATATCGCGGTGCCGTCGGAGAACAGCCACGGTTGCATATGGATCCACTGACCGGTCGCCTGCTCGCCGTCCACCCGGATCTGTTCGGAGGTGAGGTAATGCGCGTTGAGCAGCAGTGCGGGGTCCTGCTTGCGGCCCCAGAAGTTCTCGAAGTGCCGGCGAATCGCGGCGGCGCCCTCGGCTCGCCCGAACTGGCCGTCGTAGTACTCGCCGACGCCTTCCCAGACGGCGTCGTCGGTGTAGAGCTCCATGATCAGATCGATTCGATGCGCGTCGTCGCGCACGCCGAATTCCGGGCACGGGGTGTCGCACAGGAACATGTATCGTGCCTGAACTCGGCGTATCTCGGCCTCGGCTTCCAGGACCTCGATCCGTCGTAGCAGTTCGGCTGCTGTCGCATCACTGATCACGTCGTCTCCTCGCGTCGGCTCGTCGCCGCGGTCGGCCGCTGGTACGGCCGGCCCGTGGCAGGTATCGCGCGATGCCGACCGTACGGGCAGATTCATATCGGCGGGAATGCGGAGTTACACGTGCCGGAGTAGGGGATTTCCTCAATCCGGAGAACGTGGGCGGCTCGGACATTCGATGGGGAAGTAGGGGAAATCTTCACGCGAGGCGGAGAAAGTCTCGATTTCGGGGATCCGCGCCGCGCCGTAGGTTCGGATTCACTCGTGCCGGTCACGACGGGAAGCGGGAACAGATGCACATGACGCTCGTCTGCTACAACGACACTCACGGCTGGGGCTGGAAACACGTGGACCTTTTCGTCCGCGACGTCACCGGCCGGGAGCTGAGCTGGGTGCACTGGGGCGTTCCCGAGGACGGACCGGACGCGGCCGACCGGGCCACCGCCAAGGTCGAGCCCTCTCTGCGGCGTGTCTCCGAATGGCGCCACGGCAGGAGCTCGAGCGGCATGGACTACTGGGAGGCGGACGCGGCATGGGAACAGGCGTGAACCTCTGGCAGCCGTGGCCGCTGCGCGACCTTGTCGTCGACCTTCGGCAGGGTCGCACGACCCAGGAGGCGGCGGCCGCGCGCAGTCGTGACCGGATCGCGGCGACGGAGCCGGAACTGGCCGCCTGGGTCGCTCGGCACGATACGCCGACAGTGCCGGTTCCCGGGCCGCTCGGCGGCGTGCCACTCGGGGTCAAGGACATCATCGATGTCGCGGGCTACCCGACGAAATGCGGATCGGCCCTGCGCGCCGACATCGCCGCCGCGGACCGCGACGCCGCGATCGTGAGCGCGTGGCGCGCCACCGGCGCGGTGCCGGTGGGCAAGACCGTCACGACCGAATTCGCTTTCTTCGCACCGGGTCCCACCCACAACCCGGCTGATACAGCGCACACTCCCGGCGGCTCCTCGAGCGGATCGGCCGCCGCGGTCGCCTCGGGCCAGGTACCACTCGCCCTGGGGTCACAAACCGCGGCATCGGTGACGCGTCCGGCCGCGTACTGCGGCGTCGCCTCATTGGTGATGAGCCGTGGCCGATACCCGGTCGACGGTGTGGTGGGCCTCAGCCCGAGTCTGGACAGTCACGGCGTGTTCGCCGCGCGTGTGTCCGACCTGGCCGTCGCGTGGTCGGCGCTGACAGGTGCCGATGACGCGGGCGTCCGGGCCGTTCGGCCGCCGCGGTTACTGCTGTGGACGGCCGAGCCGCTCGGCGTCGTCTCCGATGAGATGGGTGCGGCGCTCGAAGCCACGGCAACCGCGCTGCGTGCGGCCGGCGCGACCGTCGACGCGTTTCCCCGGGAGGATCTCATCGCCGAGATCACCACGGCGCATCCGGTCATCATGGCGTTCGAGGCCGCTGTCGAGCGTGCCGGGGAGTTGGCACAGGCGGACAGCCTGAGCGCGCCCCTGGCGAATCTGCTGCGCACGGGTGCACGGACGGCCCCGTCGCTGTACACCGCAGCGCGTCGCACCGTGGCCGCGGCGCTGGCGGAAGTCACCGAGGTGATGTCCGGCTACGATGCCGTGCTGGGACCGGCCGCACCGGGCGCCGCTCCTGTCGGACTCGCTTCGACCGGAGACCCGGTGCTGAGCCGGGCATGGCAGGCGCTCGGCCTTCCGGCAGTAGCCGTGCCCGGTCTGCGTGATCCTGCCGGTCTTCCGCTCGGATTACAGGTGATCGGCCCCCCGGGCGGCGAACTCGACGCGCTCATGGCCGGCTGCTGGATCGAGAAGCGCCTCGGCCGCTCGCTGATCAGACTGTGACTCGTGTTGCAGGTTGTCGCGCACCAGGATTCGCGCACGCCGACACCGTACGGAGGACCTGACATGACCGCGCACGAGGCCGGACTGTCCATCGGACTGGGATGGGCCGCCGCCGCCCGCCCGGGCGAGTACGGGCCGCTCGCGGCGTATGCCGAGGAGATCGGCGTCGACGAGTTGGTCGTTTACAGCGACCTGATGTTTCGCCCGCCGCTGGGCCCCTTGCTCGAGATGGCCGCTGCCACCGAGCGGATGGAACTGGGGCTCGGGTGTCTGACTCCTTTTACCGTGCATCCGGTCGAGATCGCCGGACAGGTCGCCTATCTCGACGCTCTGTCCGGCGGTCGCGCTCACCTCGGGCTGGTCCGGGGCGCATGGCTGGACAAGCTCGGACTCGAACAGCGACGGGCGATCACCGCGATTCGCGAGACGTGGGAGATCGTCTCGAAGCTGCTCGCCGGGGACACCTCGGGAGTATCCGGTCGCGTCTTCCGGTTGGAGCCGGGCCTGTCGCTGGAGTACGAACCCGAGCGGAGCCGGGTGCCGCTGGCAATCGGTACCTGGAGCCCGAAACTTGCCGAGCTCGCCGGTGAACTCGCCGACGAGGTCGAGATCGGCGGTACCGGCAATCCGGAGATGGCGGAGGTCATCCGGAACCGGATGGCGCCCGGCGCCGAGCGTGCTGGGAGAGATGTCGGGCAGATCCAGGTCTCGTTCAACCCGATGCTGGTCGTCGACGAGGACGGCCCGGCCGCCGAAGCCCTCGCCCGGCGGATGGGCGCGATGTACGTCGAGGTGGTCGGACATCTGGATCCGACAGTGAGCCTGGACCCGGACATGATGAACAGGATGCGCGCACTGCTCGCGCAGGACGATCACGAGGCTGCCGGCCGCCTGGTTCCCGTGGACCTCCTGCGGCGTTTCCTGGTCTGCGGCACTCCGACTCAAGTGGTCGACCACCTGTTGGAACTCGAGGCCGCAGGCGTCGACAAGGTCTACCTGGGGAATCCCTTCGGCCTGGAAGAACGCCGTGGGCTCGAGGTCCTCGCCGAGCGGATCATCCCCGCGCTCGCTCGTGCCCGCGTCCGCTGAGCCGGTCACTCGTCGGTCGCGGCGAAGGATCGGACCGCTCACCGGCTCGCGACCGGAGAATGCGCGCACGGTATCTCTTCAGCGGGTCAGTGTGGTGGCACGAGCTGAAACGCTGCCCGCGTCAGGTCCAGTCACCGGACCGACGGCGTGCTCGTGGCGTGCGGGTTTGGAACCTTGGCGGGAAGGCTCTGCAGTGGAGCTCCCATATGTGAAGGAGGGGCCGATGCGTGCAGCGCAGCTGCTCATCGACAACAGCTGGACCGATGCGTCGACCGGGGCGACCGGAACGACCATCAACCCGGCCACTGGCGAGCCGATCGGAAGCTTCGCCGAGGCCACGGCCGCCGACGTCGACTCCGCCGTCGAGTCCGCGCGCCGCGGCTTCGAGTCGGACGATTGGCAGGGGATGTCGCCGGACGTCCGCGGCAAGCTGCTGTGGCGCATCGCCGAGCTGATCGATGAGAACGCCGTGGAGCTCGCCGCGCTCGAGACCCTGGACCAGGGCCAGCCGACGTTCATCAGCACCGGCGTTTCGGTGCCGCTGGCAGCCCAGGTGTTCCGGTACTACGCCGGCTACACCACGAAGATCGAAGGCAAGGTCTCGCCGGTTTCGATCCCGAATCAGCTGAGTTACCAGACCCGGGTTCCCTTGGGGGTCACGGGCCTGATCACGCCGTGGAACTTTCCGCTCGACATCGCCGCCTGGAAGCTCGCGCCCGCGCTCGCGACCGGAAACGCGGCGATCCTCAAGCCCGCGGAGCAGACTCCCTTGTCGACGGCTTACCTCGTCGAGCTGTGTGTGCGGGCCGGTGTGCCCTCCGGTGTCGTCACTCTGCTCACCGGTGGCCCTGACGTCGGTAAGGCGCTCGTCGCCCATCGGGGCGTCGACAAGGTCTCGTTCACGGGCTCGACCGCTGTGGGGCAGGAGATCGTTAAGGCCGCGTCCGGCGACCTCAAACGTGTAGGGCTCGAACTGGGTGGCAAGGCTCCGAGCATCGTGTGCGCGGACGCGGACATCGACGCGGCCGTGCTGGGAAATCTGCAGGGTGCGCTCTTCAACACCGGCCAGGCGTGTGGCGCCTTCACTCGTTTCTACGTGCATCGCTCGAAGGTCGACGAGTTCACTTCGAAGCTGGTGGCAGCCGCCGACGCGCTGCGCATCGGGCCCGGCCAGGACCCCGACACGGTGGTCGGTCCGTTGGTCTCCGCGGAGCACCTCGGCCGCGTCGAGAGTTACGTCGCGAGCGGGAAGGCCGAAGGAGCCGAGCTGGTGACCGGAGGCGAACGCGTCGGTGGTGAGCTCGAGCGGGGCTTCTTCTACCGTCCGACGGTCTTCACCGAGGTCCGGGACACTATGACCATTGCCCGGGAGGAGATCTTCGGCCCGGTGTTGTCGGTGATGCCCTTCGATGACATGGATGAGGTCGTCGCGCGCGCCAACGACACCGACTACGGCCTTGCCGCGGTCGTGTGGACACGGGATCTGAAGACCGCGCACAACCTGCCGAAACGGATCCACGCCGGAACCATTTTCGTCAATCAGCTTCCCCTCATCGACCCAGGCTCCCCGTGGGGCGGATTCGGTATGAGTGGGTGGGGGCGTGAAATGGGCGAATACTCGATCGATGAGTTCACCGAGCCGAGAACCGTGTTCATCAACCTGGACTGAAATCCCCGCATCATCACTATCAGGGAGACGGTGAACTGCGGTCCGCCTTGTCGGGTCGATGTGTCGTAGCCGGATCATGCGAGAAGGAAACAACCATGCACAGCGAACTTTTCGACGCACTGACGGCCGATGAGATCACCAAGGTTTCCGAGATAGTCCGCAAGGCCGGTATCGGTGGCGAGCGTCCCGGCTTCGGATCGGTGTTCACCGAGGAGCCCGATAAAACGGTTCTGCGGTCGGGCGGCACGGCCGGTCGCCGGGCGCGGGCGCTGATCCTGGACCGGACCTCCGCCGCCACGTTCGATGTCCTGGTCGATCTCGACGATGAATCCGTCGTGAGGTCGACGCAGCTCACTGCCGGCGGCGCCCAGATGCTGGCCGAGGAACTCGAGATCGCCACCAAGCTCGCCAAGGCGGATCCGCGCTATGTCCGGGCACTCGCCGAACGCGGCATCCATGACCTCGACCTGGTTCAGATCGACCCGTTCGGCGCCGGCAACCGCGACGACATCGATCTGTCGGGGCGTCGCCTGTGGTGTTGTGTGTCCTACTACCGTCACTTCCCGGAGGACAACGGTTACGCCCATGTCATCGAGGGGCTCATTGCCGTCGTCGACACGGTCAGGGGTGAGGTCTTCGCAATCGAGGACAGCGGCGCCAAGCCGATGAACCCGACCTGCGACAACTACACTCCCGAGCACAACCAGCCCATGCGCGATGACATCAAGCCATTGGAGATCATTCAGCCCCAGGGTGTCAGCTTCCAGCTCGACGGTCCGCAGATAACCTGGCAGAAGTGGCGTTTCCGCATCAATATGCACCCGCTGGACGGCCTGGTGATCTCGGGCGTGGAGTACAAGGACGGCGAACAGTACCGCTCGGTCATGCATCGGGGGTCGCTCGGCGAGATGCTGGTTCCGTACGGTGACCCCGACGATGCGCATTATTGGCGCAGCGCATTCGACGCCGGTGAGTACGGGCTGGGCAGGATGGCCAACTCGCTGCGCCTGGGCTGTGACTGCCTCGGTGAGATCGTCTATCTCGATGCCGTCATGGCCGATGACGACGGCAACCCGGCCGTCATCGAGAACGCGATCTGCATCCACGAGGAGGATGCCGGGATCCTGTGGAAGCACACCGACTGGGTAACCGGCAACGTCGACGTTCGCAGGTCCCGTAAGTTGGTTGTCAGCTTCATCGCCACCATCGGCAATTACCACTACGGGTTCTATTGGAATTTCTTCCAGGACGGCCACATCGAAGTCGACACCAAACTTCTCGGTGTCGTGCAGACCCGCTCGATCGAACCCGGAGAGGTGCCGGCGCACGCTACTCCGATCGCCGAGAACCTGGCTGGCACCTACCACCAACATCTGTTCTCGTTCCGCCTCGACATGGAGGTCGACGGTTGGCAGAACACCGTCTTCCAGAACGACGCGGGCGGTACTCCCGTCGGCCCGGCGAACCCACACGGCAATGCGATTTCGGTAACCAAGACGCTCATCGCCCGTGAGCAGGACGGTGACGGATTCACCAATCCGCAGAGCGCGCGTAGCTGGACGGTCGTCAATCCGAACAAGAAGAACAAATGGGGTATGCCTGTCGGCTACAAGCTCCTCCCCGGCTGGGCGTCCGACACCTTGATCGCGCAAGCGCCGTCACTGATGGTCGAACGTGCCGGCTTCGCCACGAAGAACATCTGGGTGACGCCGTACTCGCCGTCCGAGATGCATTCCGCCGGTGACCATCCCAACGCGGACCGGTCCGGCGCTGGGTTGCCCGCCTGGACCGCTGCGAACCGTCCGGTCGAGAACACCGACGTGGTGCTGTGGCATACGGTCGGTGTCACGCACATTCCGCGGTCGGAGGACTGGCCGGTGATGCCCACCGAGGTGGCCAGCTTCATGCTCCTCCCCAACAACTTCTTCGACCGGAATCCCGCACTGGACGTACCGGCCGGCGAGCCCGGGCACGGTGCCGCCGTGGACGGGTGCTGCCATCCCGAACCCACCGAGGTTCATCCACGCTGAGGCGCGTCCGTGGCCCGGGGCGTGAGACCGGGGCACGGACAAAGGGTTCGTCTGTGAGTTTGAAACGCGGTAAAGGAGCGCCGTCAGTGATTACCGATCTCGCATTGCGATGGATCACGACCGGACTATTCGGCTTCGGGGCGGCGAATGTCATATCCCGGCTAGTGCGCGCCGGATCGTGGATCAGCCGAGTCGACCACACCGTGCACTTGGCGATGTGCACAGCCATGATTCTGATGGCTTGGCCGCGAAACCATCACATGCCGCTCGGTTTTCAGGGGGCGTTCTTTTCAGTCGCCACTGTGTGGTTCGGCGCGATCGCCGTGCGGCGCGCGCGAGCTTCTCGCCATGAGCCTGTGGGCGTACCCGGCCACGAACCGATGACGATCCGTCTGTATTACGCGCTGATGATGGCGGCCATGGTCTGGATGGTCGCGGTGATGGCGCATTGGTCGCTGCGGCAAGGCCACCGAATGCGTATGAGCGGGCAGGCCATGATCGAAGCCCCTCGCGCGGAAATGAGCATGGGGCCCATATGGACCACATCGGTCTCAGCGGTGCTGACAGCCATCTTCGCGACGGCGGCGGCAATGTGGCTGTACCGGTCTTTTGCCCAGTGGAAGCACTGGGCAAAAGACCCGGCCCGATATGCCGTACAGATCGGAAACACGGTGGGAGCAGCGCAAGCCGTGGTCACGGATCGTGTCGTTCCGATGGCTGAGCCTGCCTCGTTGCTATGCAACGCCGCGATGGCAGCGGGAATGGCCATCATGCTGGAGACGATGTCTTGACAGGGTTTCGCCGACTTCTGGCCGAATAAGGAGCCGCGCCCAGTTGTCGCGGCTGTTTCGAGTTGCGCGCCACGCGGAATGAGCTGAGCCCGCTCGCCACCCAGACACTGAGCCGCTGCGCCTGATCGATACTCGCTCGGCCCAGGCCGGCAGCCATCCGCGACTCGGCCCGCGTGGAGGTACCGAGTTGCGCTGACGGCCAATCGATTCGAGGCGTACCCGGATCGGTCCCCGAAACCGCGCGTCCAGCGACCGACCGAGATTGGGGTCAGGGCTTGATCTCGGCCGGATCGGTCCGAGGCACCCGGTGGGTCGCTGTCTGATTGTGTCTCATCGACCGCGCACTATGCGGCAATATCGCTCACTCGCATTAACTGAAGTCAGCTGTGTCGCCATCGAAAATGCCGCCACTGGTGACCGTCGTCGACGGAGGTGCCGATGTCCTCGATGCCGGTGAGCTTGACGATCGCCGACAGGCTGCGCGCGTTGTCGTGACGGATGCAGACGTGGAAGGCCTCCGCGGCCGCCGCTATGGGCCGCTCACACGCGGCCAACTTGGCTGCACCCGCGTACCCACGGCCCCACAACTCGGGATCAACCAGTGTCGAGAAGGACATCCACGGCCCTGTCGGCTCGCTGAACGACTTGCTCGGCGAGAACACCTCCGGCCGACGCCATCTCGACAGCTCAGCGGAGATAAACGCCACCGGCCGCTGACCGTCGTAGGCCACCCAGCTGTGCGCTGCCAGGCAGTCCTGGAACCGGAGCTCGGGCCGCAGCGTCCGCGCCACCGACAACGCCATCATCGCCTGCGACGCGTGGGCGGGCATCAGTTCGTGACTAGCCCAGCCAAACACCCGGGTCTGAGTCTCGCGATCACAGACTGCCCACTCATACAGAGTCAATCGCGCGGGACTTCCCATTTGGGAACCTTAAGCCGAGATTTGCAGCTGCACACCACCACTGGCCGCCGAGGCGATCAAGGGTCGGGAGGGCCGTGCGTAATCTGCCCGGCCAGGGCCATTGGCTACGGTCGGTGTGAAGAGACGTCGCGAAAATCCGTTCGAGTTCTGTCGGACCTCGGTGGTCCAATTATCTGACCACGGAGATCGACGAGGAGTGGTTTCTGCCGCACTAACCGCTCGGCCAGTGCGATCTGCGGCATGTGAGGGTTGAACGGCACCGGCCCCGCCCGACTGGACGGGGCCGTCCGTGCACTTCAGTTCACCCGGTCAGCGGCATCACTGCGCGATCTATCGTCGATATCATAAATTGAATTCGGTCCGGCACCATACTCCTCAGGTTGACACCTGGCCGACACGCCGGTGTGACGGCTAATAATCGGTCGCTGGGGGTGAAGCTGGGCGGGGCGAGCATAGAACTTCCAGCCTCAACCGCTTAAGTGGGGTGAGACGGCTCAGTTCTTGGCTTCCACTGTACCAATGTCGTCTGGCCAGGAAATGCGACCTGCGTTATTTCGCAACTGAGGTCGTTCTGATCTTCGGCATCCGGCGACAGTGTCAATTCATTACTTGCGCCGACCTGCGTAACGGAAAATTCTAAGCCGGGCACGGCGGACCCCTTGATGACGATTGTTTGCCGCAGGGCAACGCGCGGCTGAAACAGTGGCAGGAAGTCCACCATCCACCGTGACGTCTTGATGTGGCGCTCAACCGCATAATTACCTTGAAACGGAACGCCGCTGTCGATCCTGAGCTTCTTTTGATCGAGAACCGTCCGGCCGCTACTGTCTACGCTGAGTGCGCCGGAACTCGCAAGCTTCGCCGTGTCTTTGGCGATTTTGCGATCGCCGCTCTCGAATGACCAGTACACGTATTGCGACGGCTTACCATCATGTCGACTGACGACGACAACTTGGCCATGCATCAAATAGCCCCGCCGGTCCAAGACTGTCCCTCGGGTCCATATTCCCCAGCTCACGTTCAGATATCCAGGCGTGTCAGGTTCGTCGACACGAGTAAAGTCCAATTCATACTTGACGCGGTCGAGATAACCGTCTGGAGATGCGAGGCCCTGTAGTGCGTCTCGGAAGTCGAGCGGTGCATTCGGGCTGAATATCGCCCAGTATAGGTCTCGGCCCCAATCGGTCGCGAACTGCGCTTGAACGACAGGGTCGACCAACCCTGCAAGCACACCGGCTATTAGAAAGGCCTCACCGAATCCATTGGTGAGCTCATCCGGCCCCCACAGGAAATGGGTACGTCCGATGACAAGCAGAATGATCGCGAATGTAATTACGGCTGAGAGTTGAATCTGATAGATGGGTCGGCGTTTGACCAGGGCCAGGTACCGACGCGTCCCGAGAAATCGAGTGGGCATAACTAACTTCTCCAGTTCAGCACTGGCCCGGGCACGAACAGCCCGGTTTCGCGTAGTACAGCGTCCAATTGGTTGAGCACGGTACCGACCGCCGTACTGGCAGTGCGTAGTTCCGCCGCCGTGACGCTGTTCTGCTCAAACACTTCGTGTAGCGAGTCCAGGCGCAACCCGGCGTCGAACAGGTTCCGTGCCAGCCGATGGCTCACTTGCGCGAATGTCACCGCATCATCACTGTGTCCGGCCTGCCGGATCGGAGCCACCGTGGCCTCCTGCGACTGCTGCACCGGCACCAGCTCAGACATCACCCACTCCTCGCTCATCACACCCTTCGCCGAACCGCGGACCGACCCGACGTGGACAAACCCTACAAACGGTGCCCGCTCCACGGCAGGGGCTATAAGTCACCAGCACGACCGCGAAGGGCCGCAACAACGCCAGCGATTCAGGCCCCGTCCGCAAACCCACCCGTCGGTCGATACCAGTGCACTGCCCGTCGGTGTGTCACTGTGGACCGTCGCATGGCGCGGTGGGTGCGCAGGTTAGGGGTCAGCTCGTGGTGCATCTGGCCACGGGCCTGGATGAACAAGGTCCGGTCGATCGTCTCGTGCGACACATAACCTATGCGGGCCTGCGGATTTGGCCTCTCGGTCGACGAAAGCTTGCGGCTGGATCTGTCGTCCCGCTCTACACCTGGGGGCCGGCCTGGACAACCGAGCCCTACACCCTCAGCCGCGGCAACAAAAGCCTGCTCACCGTGTACGGCGGCGAGCACTTCCTCGGCGGCATCTCCGGCTATGAGGTGGCAGAGACCACCGACGAGAACCACGGCCGTGTCGCTCTCATCCAGCACGTCACCCTCGCCTCCCTGCACCACGTCACCGAGATCGACCACACCGACTGGAGGAAAGCCGAATCCATCCTCACCGATGCCCACCCAGTGGGACGACTGGAATCCAAATAACCCCGGCGGCGACCGCACACGCCGTCGCCCGACACGGTCACCGCGACCTCACCGGAAGCCGCTGCCCGGCAGCTTCAGCCGGGCCGCCTCCACCGACAAGGATCCGTACGACAAATGCCGGTGCAACCACCGAGCGCGGAACCGTCAGCTCTTTGCCACTCGCCGAGTAGCGCCACCGTGTCACAACAACGCAGCCGCTACACCCGGAGAACAACCGGAAATCGGCAGAAGAGTGCGTTCTCGCCTGAGTGCATCGGCTCGTTTCCGCTGTCTGAAACGCACTGACCGCACGGTACTGCGTGCCGGGAAACGGTCGATGCTTCATACGAGACTGGCATGAGCGCCCTGGCTGAAGACCGCGACCGCTGCCCTGGACATCCAGACCGGAGGTGGCGAAGTCCTCGCCGAGGCCGAGACCTTCCCGCCGACCGTGGTTGCCACCGAGTCGTGGTCACCCGACATCGCCAGGGCCGCCGCGCTGCTGCACCCGCGGGGCGCGGTGGTCCCCGGCTTCACCATCGATGATTACCTGGACCGACTTCGCCTGCTCCACAACCAGATCCAGCAGCAATGCCCGTTCATCGCCTACTCCGCTCGCACTCTGATCGAAGCCACAGGGCCCTGACCGGGAACCCTGGCGAGGTCCGATTGGATTGTGTCTCAGATACACAGCTACCGCCCCGGGTTGCGTATGCAGGGTGTCCGGCGTGAAGGATCACGTGATCCGGGTGGGGGCATTTAGCCGGTTGTGAGCGTGCTGCACAATCACAGGGTTATGAATTCGTTGTTCTCGATCGTTCCGCTGGCGGTGGTGGACTCCGTGAATGTCCTGGCGTTGCTTGCGGTCTCCTTTGTGTGGATATCGAGCGCATCGCGGTGGGCGTATGCGAGGACAGCCGTTTCGTTCATGGTTGGTGGGATCTGCGGGCTGGCGCTGACCCTGGTGTTCTCGTTCACCGTGATCCTGCAACTTGTGCACCGGGCCCTGAACTCGCTGTCTCCGACGGCTGTTGCCGCGATCGTGGTGGTAATCGCGCTGCTGGTCATCGGTACGGCGGTGCACGGATTCCTCCGCCCACCGATGTCACTGCCGGTGCACCACGGTCTGCACCCGGCCGCGGCCAGCGCACTCGGTCTGATCACCTGGACCGCCCAGTCACTGACCTCGGCACCGTTCTACGGGGCCATCGCCGTAATGGCCAACGAGACCATCGCCTCGCGCCTGGGACTGTCCACGGTCTTCGTCGTGATCGCGGTTGCGCCGGTCGCCGTGCTCATGATCGCTCTGTTGCTCTGCCCCACCACGGCCGGACACCGTATGCTCGCCCACCTGCAGGCAGCACTGCCCATGACATCGCGGATCGTCGCGGCAATCCTCATCGTCGCCGCCGTTGCCGCAGCCGCCGTCGGACTCACGATCATCTTCAGATAGCTGCGTGGGTTTGGACACCGGCGAGTTCGGCCCGCACTCCGCGGGCGCGCGACGAGGCAGCGGCGCAGCTCACCTGATGCGGCGTTCACACTCCTGGTAAGACGCACCACACCGCGTATAACCCGGGGCGTCGGTGCCGTCGGGCATGCGGCAGCGGCGTGGTCGCAGGTGTAGGGCTGCTTGTTCGGGTCGCTGACCATGCTGTGTCGGCTGTAGGACCCACGCGGGCGTCGGTGCGGTCGACCAGTACGCAGTACACGGTCCGGCCGTTGGCTGCCGCCGCCCACCTGGACCCAGATGCAATATTCAACCCGGGGCTATTACGCGGGAAAACAGGATAACTCGGACCCTGGCCAGTCGGGCGAGCGCGCAGCCGCGCGGCCGGGACGAATATCACCGAGTTGGGGCTCCCGGCCGTGGGCGTCGGATTTGCCTGGTCTCGATGCCGTGCCAGGACTGGTGCGCTCAGATGGCTTGGAAGTCGGGCAGTGACCAGGTTTTGTCGAAGAAGGATTGGGTGGGGGCGTAGAGGCGGAAGTAGACGAACCAGCCGTCCTGGGCGATGGTTTTCATCCAATTGTTCTGTGCGCCTTCGGGGGCGGTGGGGCCGATATACAGATCGATGCTGCCGTCGTCGTTGAATTGCAGGTCGGGGTCTCGGCTGTCGAGGCTGACGCTGCGGATGTCGGTGCCGCCGTTGTCGTATGGCCGGCGGGTGTCCTCGCTGTAGAGGGTCAGCGACCAGAACTGGGCGACGGGCACGCCGGCGGGTACGTGCAGCCGGTAGGTGTGGTCGGCGCGGACCAGGCGGGCTCGGTCGTCGCGTTTGGTGGTCATGTAGACCTGTCCGGCGCCGGGTGTGGGGTGGACCATGCCTTTGGTGCTGGTGACTGCTTCGTAGAACCAGGTGGCGCGTTGATCGAGTTGCAGGATCGTGTCGTTTTCCTGCTCGATGTCGAAATCGAAGCTCTTGTACCAGCTGGTCGCGGGCCAATAGGGGGCGGTGTATCGCGGGTTGACCTGGATGTTGCGCACCAGCAGCTCACCGAGTGCGGCGCCCTCGGTCAGGATGCGACGCTGGCGTTCGTCGGGCGTGAAGGGTTCCCCTGTGCTGATGCCCAGTGGTTCGAGCATGGCCATGAGGGCTTTGTCGACCTCGCGGACGGGTTCCTCGTGCAGTGCCATGGCCAGGTCCTGCCAGAAACTCAGACCGCGCCCCGGGGTTGCGCTCCATTCGGTGTCGACGCCTTCGATGAACCGTGCCGGCGCGGGGTCGCGGCCGGCCCGCGAGAGCTTCAGGCCGTTCTTGGCCGCGGCCATCAGGTCCGCGTCGCGGGTCAGCACACGAAACGCGATGAAGATGTTCACCGTCTGCGATTGCACGACATAGCGCCCGGAGCCCTCGAACTCGGTGGCATCGTCGGCTGGGCCCAGGATGAGGTATCCGCCGCCGTTGCCTTTGTCGGGGCCGGTCTGGCCGAGGTCGACCACGGGGCGCTGCCAGAAGTCCAGAACGCCGCCGGCGGTGGGGCCGGCGGGGTAGTCGATCAGGACCGGGCCCTCGGCGAGGCTGGTGAAGTTGATGATGTAGGGCGTGGTGAGGTTCGCGGTCACGATGCCGCGTTTCTCGCGCAGCGAGTCGTAGACGACGAAGTCGCCGAACTGTGTGGCGCCGAACGTTTTTCCCGCGCGCTCACGCCAGGTCAGGAACCCGACCAGCGGCAGCGCCCACAGATACCCCTGCGCGGCGCGCTGGGCATCGAGCTGGTCGAACAACAACTGCGCCGACGCGTCGGTCGGGAAGGTGTGCTCGAGCTCGATCGTCCCGAACGAGGTTTCGATCCTCTCATCGCCGGTCAACCGCGCGTCACCAAGAGTGGACATGCACATCACCTTTCGTCCCAGGATGTTCGGATGCTGGCCGGGTCAGCCGCCCTCGATCGCCTGCTTGTACATCGTGCGATAGTTCATCACCAGCGGATACGCGAAAATATAGGCATCGGTGCCGAACCCCGCAGATCACCGGATTCCGCCGATGTCGATCCGCTCCCCGACGAATTCGAGGTGGATCCGGAACCACACCCCGACGCCGTCGCCGACAGCGTCGCCCCCAACACCAGCGAACCACCCGCCGCGAACATCCGCCGCCGCGTCCAACCGGCCATCACGTCCCACCTTCCAGCCCGTCGCACCGAAGGATCAGAACAGAACAAACCGCACGCCGACGTTAGCTGACTGATAGCTACATCGGAGTGGAACGGCCACACCTCTATACAGACGGCACAATCATCACGTTGCGAAGCGTCCTGCATCAGGATCGTCGAATGATGCGAGTACCCGGTATGCAGTCGCCCACTGTGGAAAGACCGCGCCAAGACGGGTGCCGCAAATGCCTCTCCAGTGGTCCGGTTAAGGACCGGCGATGGACGACTCCGTCACCCCTCCTGACGGGGACTGCGACCGGACGCCTCCCAGACGAAGTCTTTCGGGAACTATTCCATCAACCGGTGAACGAGCCCACGCCGAGCGCCCTCCTCAGCAACGGCAGGCAACCAGCTCAGTCGCCTTATCGTGTCAGAGTTCCACCGCGCGACCGAGCGAGGGTTCGGGACGGAGCTTGTATCAGCTTGGGTGACAGGAGTTTTCGGTCGTCGTGGTCAGCATCGATGGGTCGACCGCGTCGGCCATGGCCTGATAACCGTGGGGTCCGGGATGTAGGTGATCGACACTGCTGTCGGCGGCCTGCAATACGGCGGGGTCGGCGGGGTCGCGGAGCGCGGCGTCGAAGTCCACCACGCCGTCGGCGTCGTGCTGGGTGCGGATCCATGAGTTGATTCGCTGCCTGGTCGCTTCGCTGTTCGGTGCGAGGGCCCGACCGTCGACGATGGCGTTCGAGGCGGGCAACAGGGTGCCGAGCCAGATCTTGATACCGCGAGCGTGGGCTCGCGCGATGAGCTGCCGGTATCCGGCGATCATCTGATCGGCGTCGGGCCGGGGCAGCAGACCGAGGTCGTTGATCCCTTCCTGAAGGAGGACGCCGGCGACCCCGGCCTGATTCAGGGCATCGTGATCGAAACGTTCCAGTGCGCTCGGGCCGAGCATGAGCGGTTCACCGCTGGCGAGGAGGCGATTGCTGCCGATTCCGGCGTTCACCACCGAGATCGGGATACCGGCGCGGTCGAGGATGTGTTGCAGGCGGTCGGGGTATCGGCCGTTGGTATCGGCGACGGCGCGGTCGGCCGGGACACTGAGCGGGGTGGAGGAGACGAAGCCATCGGTGATGGAGTCGCCGAACGCCACGATGGCGCGCTGCGGGCCGGAGGCCGCGACATCCAGGCCCGAGAGATACAGCCAGGAACCAGTGGTCGCTCCGAACCCCCGCCCGTCGGTCCGGCCGGTCAGATCGCCACTGCGCGGTGGTGAATAATAGGAGGTGGCGTTGGCATTCCAATGCTTGGTCGGCGGCCCGGCCGAACCGGGTACGTATATGCTGACCGCGAGTGGCGTGAATGCGTTGAACCGCAAGGCAACCGGATCGCTGATCATATCGCCGCCCGCCGGGACGGTAATCGATGTCTTTCCGCCGAAGCGCACCGGCTGCGGGTCGCGGACCGCCGCTGCGGCGGTCTGAACGCCGACGTTCACCTGGCCGAAGGTCACCGGGGTGAGCCCGAATCTGTTGGTCAGATGGATTCGCACCTCGGACCCGCCCAGATGGGGACTGATGACCATGCGGAAGGTTTGATCGTCCACAGTGAGGGGGATCGGCCCGCCCGAGGCGTCGACGGGGGAGATCGCATCGGTGGGACTGGCCAGCCAGCTCGCGACGAAATGCGTACCGCAGGAACCGGATTCCGCCATGCCAGGCGGCGAGGCCGCGACCGCGCCCGCGATCAGCGCGCCCACGGCCACAACCACTCCCGTGCAACGAGACCGGCGCCGCACCGCTCGCCGTCGGCCGCCGATCATGTCGCCGATGACATTGCCGGAACCCATTGTCCGCACCTCTCGTCTAGGCCGTCCTCGCGTGGTCCGGTCCTGGGAGGACGTGCTGTTCGAGTGCGCGCCGGCCGCTGTCGAGATCCGATGCTCACTCGGACTACCCAACCAAAATAGACACTTGGCGGCCAAAGTGTCTATGAATGTAGATGTCGCACCCCGGATAGTCCAGAGCGCTTCGAAACCAGGCCCGGGCGGTTCGCGGTCGCCCGCTCGAACCCCGGCAAACACGCGTACATCGGCATCATGACGCGTTCGCGGGACACGCCCGAGCGTTCGGACACGCTCATCCACAACTCAGATTCCGCCGATGCCAACAGCTCCCGACCACACCATTGCATGCCGGAATGCACCGGCAAGCGCGATCGAGCCCACCAGCGTGACCACCAGGCAGGCGGCCGGGAGCAGAGGCTCCCGGTCGCCTGATCGTGCGAGTGGTCGATGCCGAGATCCGTTGCGCCAATCCGAGAACGGGCGAATGTGACTCCCGTGCCTCAGCGACCGAACCGTCGACCACCCAGGGATTTGATCGTGGCAACTCTGGATAAGTGCGCCGGTCGAGGGGTTCGAGACGACGATTTTCCTTCCCAGACCGGCGAAGTGCCCGCAGTCCGACCGGGGTGCGGCGCGTCGATCTTGTCTCGCACCTGAAGTCGAGCCATCGGCACCACGCAGAATGTTCGAACGCTTGACCGGTGACCTGAGGTGAGGAACACTCCCTCCAGTAACCGGATATTTCCCTCCGGTTACCGGCCTGCCACGGCGGACGTGACTCTATGAGGAGTTGACGATGAACACACAGAGCCGGATCGGTGCGCGAGGCGGAAAGCAGAGACCGACGCGGCTGGTTGCTGCGCCAGGATGGATCACTGGCGGTGGTGACCGGACCTACATCCCGGCAACCGGCCCGCGGCGGGGTGCCGGGCCCGCGCCCGACGATCGTGATCGGCCGGGGTACCGCCGGTCGAGGTGATCGATGTGCGGTGGACCGGCTGGCCGACAAACCGGTCGCGGGCTGCACGTTCGCCTGAGCTTGCGAGGCGCGATGTTGCACCCGACCGGCATCCTCGCAGCACACCATCGAGCTGAGGTGTGCCGCTCCCATGCGAGTCGACCGGCCCGAAATCTGCCGATTGTATGGTGGGGGCGTGAAAGCGCCCTCACGCGTCAATCGCGGTCCGGCCGCCGCGGCGGAGAATCGGGCGGCCCTGATACGGGCCGCGCGGGAGGTCTTCGCCCACAGCGGCCCGCACGTACCACTGGCGCGCATTTGGGAAGCGGCGGACGTCAGCCCAGGGGTGTTCTACCGGCATTTCTCCGGGCGCGCGGCCTTGACCAGATCCCTGCTGGAGCAGGATCTCGAGCACCTCGAGGCGCTCGTCGCCGAACCCGAATGCACCTTGGATGTTCTGCTGGCCAGAATCCTCGACCAGCTCGTCGGATGCGCCGGGCTCGTGGCCACCCTGGCCCCGGACAGCGAGGATGTGGCCGCATCCCACGCACGAATGCACACTCTGGTCGCCGACAAACTCGCTACCGGCGACCACGGCAGTCTCGGTTCCGATATCACCGCGGACCGTTTGATGCTGGCGTTGGCCCTGATCGGGGGCCTGCTCACCAAAACTCCCGAACGCCGCCGACGCCGGGTCGCGGAGAATTCCTGGCAACTCCTGCTTTCCGGGCTGCGCTGACAGCCCGCCGCCCAGCGCAGGCCGCCGACTCCGGCACCCGCCCTCGAACCGGGTTGCATCGTTCGGAAACCGCTGCCCGCCTAGATAACCCGACTCGCACAAGCCTTGACCGTCACCAAGATGTAAGGAAAACTGGTCGATCCCAACCGGACTTTTTACTCCGGTTCACGATGCGGTCTTTCGACAATCAGTCCGCACCTTCACGTTGAGAAGTACTGCCGATCGAGCCCGGCATCATCGCGGTCTCGACGGTGAGAGGAGTGCACGATGCAGACGAAAAAGGCTTTCGATACCGCTGCTGATACCGGGCCGGCTGCCACGTCCTTCCGTGACCGCACAGCCTTGGCCCGAGAAATGGTGCAGCACTTCAAGCAGACTGTCGCAAACTGCTTGACCATGCCCGACGACACCCTGCGCGGCGACGTCACGGCCGTGACTGTCAACTGCCTCACAATCGCGACCGCGATCCTGGACGGGCGTGGTACACCCGCCGAACACGAGGTAGCGCAACTGGAAGCCGCCGCCGGGCGCTGGGCGCGCGCGGGTATCCCGGTAGACGTGATCCTGCACGCCCTGCACGAGGGGTCGAAGATGGCTCACGCGCTCGTGACCAGCCAAGCCACAGTGACCACGGTCGCCGACTGCGTCGACCTCGGCACCCGCACCATCGCGCTACTCGATCTGATGAACACCACGGTCACAATGGCGTACCTGCGCGAATACCGTTCCGTCACCGAGCATCACGCCGTGAGGCAGACACTCACCACCGCGCTGCTCGAGGACCGGGCCACCAGCGCGATGGCACGCGCGGCAGGTACGACGATCGCGGAGTCCTATCACGTGCTGGCGATTTCTCTGGCGCCGCACCCCGCAGAACACATCGACGGCCTCGACCGCAGCGTGGCAGGGCGCCGCAAAATCCGGCGCGCCCAATCCGCACTGACCCACCACACCCGCGGCGATGCGCTCTCGCTGCTGAGCAGCCGCGGTGGGACAATTCTCATCCCGTCGGACACCATGACACCGAACGCGCTGGCACCGCTCATCAAAACACTCGCCGAGGCTGCGCAGGTTCCGGTCGTCGCCGTCCACGGTGTCGCCGACGCCGACGCAATCAAGGCCAGCACGAAGACACTGCACGAGATGCTCGATCTCGCAAGCCGGCTACACGGAACCCGGTCCGACCGAACAGTCACCCGGCTCTACCGATTCGGCGAACTCTCCGCCGAGCACCAGGTCACCCGTCCGGGACCGGCCCGAGACATCCTCGCCGCCAAGCTGATTCCACTCGCCGACCAACCCGCACTGCTGGATACACTGCGCCTCTACCTGCTGCTGAACGGCAACCGCCAGGAAGTCGCGCACCGCCTGTACATCCACCCCAACACCCTCGACTATCGCCTCAAACGCATCACCGCACTCACTGGCGCCGACCCGACCCGCGCCGACGGCCAATGGCAACTCCGCGCAGCCCTCATCGCGCAAACCTTCGACACCTCGAATCACACCACCACAGCCCCCGCCGGCGATGAACCCACGATCGCCTGATCAGCATCCGGCCACGAACACCACCGCCCAGACAACTCCTGCGATACGGCAACGGCAACCCATTACCAGACGACGTTTACGATCATGTCTGACACCGCACCGGCCGAAACTCCCCACTCGGGGCCGTCACTCTTCGGCGGCGACCGGATTTCCGTTGAAGCAACGCCGCTCACCGCCTCGCGCCGCCGCCATGACAAAGCGGCTGAGACGCCGGGCTCACGTCCGGCGCCGCCGTGGTGCTGACCATCGTGATCGGCGGGCTGGTCAACGGGCTGCTGATCGGCCGGGCGAAGCTGTCGTTCCTCGTGGTCACCCTGGGCTCGTCGGCGGTGTTCCAGGGTGTGGTCAACGTGTGGTCCGGCGGCGCCACGCGGCAGATCGCCTCACCGTTCCTCGCGTCGCTGGGCACCGGCACGTGGCTGATTCCGGTGCCGATCTGGCTGATGCTCGCCGCGTATCTGCTGGCCGCGTTCGTGTTGCGCTGGACGTACTTCGGCCGGGACGTGTACGCCACCGGCGGCAACCCCGACGCCGCGCGGCTGGCGGGGATCAACACGACCCGCACGGTCGTGCTGGTGTACGTGATCGCCGCGGTCTTCGTGGGCGTGGCCTCCGTGGTGCAGGTCGGCCGCATCCAGTCCGCGAGTCCGACCGTGGGAGCGACGCTGGCCCTGGACGCGGCGACCGCAGTGCTGCTCGGCGGCACCAGCTTCCGCGGGGGAGTGGGCTCGGTGACCGGCACGATCGTGGGAGCGCTGTTCCTCGCCGTGCTGCAGAACGGGCTCGCGCTGTCGGGCGTGCAGAGCTACTGGAGCCAGATCGTCAGCGGCGCTGTGCTGATCGGTGCCATAGCCGCCGATCGCGCGCCGGTCGTCCGGGCGGCGCTGCGCCGCCGCCGGAACTCCGCACGCGAGCCCGCGGCGGTCGCTCCGCGCTGAAGAGGTCGTGGGATCCAGCTGTCGGAATCGTTGAAGCGGATCCTGGCGGTGATGGTGACGGCTGGGAATTCCGGCCGCGAAGGTCGGCGCAGGTGTTGGCGTCGCACGGTATTCCGGCGGCACGGCTGATCCTGGGCCACGAGGAGAACTCTGCTATCACCACGCAGGCGTATGTGCTCCCGGACCGCCCGGTGGTCGACCTCGCGGACGCTCGGTGAAAACGTTCACTCGGCGTCCGTGAGCGGCTGGCAGCGGGTATCTCAGCTGGTAGGACCGTCCTTCGGCTGCAAACGCAGCGAGATGGAGTTGATGCAGTACCGCTTGTCGGTGGGGGTCGGGTAGCCCTCGCCCTCGAAGACATGGCCCAGGTGGCTGTGGCAATTGGCGCACAGTACCTCGATGCGCCGCGCGCCCAGGGAGTCGTCGGTGCGCAGCAGGACCGCGTCGGAGTCGGCGGGGTCGAAGAACGACGGCCAGCCGCAGTGGGAATGGAACTTCTCGGTGCTGCGGAACAGTTCGGCGCCGCAGGCCCGGCATTCGTACACCCCGGACGTCTCCGTATCGGTGTATTCGCCGGTGAAGGCGCGCTCGGTGCCCGCCTCGCGCAGCACCGCGTACTCCTGCGGGGTGAGCTTTGACCGCCACTGCTGCGGGGTCAGCACGATCGCGGGGGTGGGAAGCGAGGTATCGGCGTCGGAACTCATGAGATCGATTCTAGTGAGGACTACCTGCGTACGCCGCCGCGGCGGAATGACGAGACTGTGACACCTACGACGGCGACCGCCCCGGACGGTCCTTCACCCACCGACCCGGGCGATCGTCATCACTACGCGCTGTCTAGCTGGAGGGCGTGAAATACCACTTCCCGCTCCCCGCCGGGTACTCGAAGCACCCGCTGTATTTGCCGGTCGCGATGGACGCGGCCTGGCAGGCAGACTTACCGGTCGGCTCGCCGGTCTGAGTGAACGGACCCTTCGAGGTGGGCCCGGGCTGAATCGGATCGGCCGTGCCGACCCCGGAAAGGCCCAGCACCAATCCGAGGGAGACCGCGCCTACCGCAACAACTTTCGAAAACAACTGCCGCTCCATGTGAATCAGGTGTGAATAGTCCCGGTCACATTAGTGCGAATCGGACACTGCCACTCGGCAGGTTGTAATCAAGGCAATTGCGATCAATGTTATTAGCACAGCGGTAACCGTTGGCCCGTTATCGCGCCACGCTGCGCTCCGGTTCGGCGACGGCGGACAGATCATCGTCTTCCTCGAGCGATTCCCGCTCGTCCACCGTGCCGGGAACAGGGTCCGTGACCTCCGGCAGGGGCGCGGCGCCCCGTTCGGGCAGCAGGAACAGCGGATCGATCCCGGTGCCGAGCCGACCGTCGCGACGCGCGGCCAGATACCGGTCACCGAGCACGCAGAACGTCACGATCAGCAGCAGACCCCACCCGAAGGTGATGCGCAGGTATTCCAGGTCCCGCCCGAGGCTCTGCCAATGGTCGAGCAGCCACTTGTCGTAGGTGGTGAACCCGAAGATCGCCAGCCACGCGGGCCAGTTGCGCAGCACCGAATTGCGCAGCGCGATCGTCATCAGGAACGGGAACAGCGTCATCGAGTAGTACTGCTGGCCCAGCCCGCTGATCAGGTATTCGCCCACCAGCAGCACACCGGTGCTGGTGCAGATGAAGAACACCTCGTCGTTGCGGTAGTACCGGTACAGCAGCCAGATCGAGACCGCCACCAGCACGCCCATGGCGATTCGGATGGCCCACACCAGCGGCGAGGGCAGCCCCCAATAGGCGGCCGTACCCGGGATCGAACTGTTGAAGTAGTCCCGGGCCTGAATCGAGTACGGCAGAGTCCGACGCAGATAGTCCATCGGATCCTTGATCAACGGCAGAGCGAGCGCCGTCAGCACGACCGGTACGCCCACCGCGGGAATGAACACCTTCCACTGCCGTCGCAGCAGCGGAATCAGCAACATCGGCGCGAGGGTCGGCTTGACCGTGAGCGTCAACCCCATGATCGCGCCCGCCCACAGATCCTTGCGCTTGATCAGCAGCACGATGAACAGAACCTCGGCCAGCAGCACGCACCCGTTCACATTGCCGAAAGCCAATGTGTTGATGACCGTTTCGGAGGCGAACATCAGCAGCAGGGTCAGCGGCGCGGCCCAGTGCTTGACGCTCAGCTTGAACAGCTTCAGCATCAGGTACCAGGCGATGATGATCGCGACGGCGTTGAGCGCGACGAAGCACCACTTCGAATGCATCGGGTCGATGAACGCCAGCGGCGCGATGACCAGCGTGCCACCCGGAGGGTACAGGTAGTGCGGGTCGGTGAGGTTGACGTTGTCGTTGTAGATCGCGTGCCCGTGGAGGAATGCGAGCGACGCCTTGTACACCGGCGCGAAATCGTCGGTGACGTTGAAATTCGTCCCCATGACGAAGATCTGATGGATCGCTGTCATGACCGCGAACGGCCAGAGCGCGAAGTTCAGAACCTCGGAGTTCGTGCGAGCGGTGCGTGGCTCGAGCTGACGAAGGAACACTGGGGCACGGTACACCGGAAACTCTCACGACGGTTGCCCGGACCCGCTGTGTTTTTGGCCTCCGCTTCGCTGCGGCGGGTTTTCGGCGCCCTGGGGGCGCGTCGGTCGGGCACCGCTGCTTGCTCCTTCGTCGCCTACGCAGCGGTACCCGACC
>NZ_JAGPOX010000067.1 GCF_019038435.1 Nocardia alni | reverse complement strand
GGGCGGGGGGTAGCCAGTCGGCGGGGGTGCGGTCGCCCTTGTTTTCGTTCGTTCGGCCGTCGACGGCCAGTAGGTTGAATTCGATGTCGTTGGCGAATTGGATGCGTTGTGGCGCAGGCCATGTGGATGCGCCCATGTCCCAGGCGGCTGCCAGGGGGTAGACGTGGTCGATTTGTACCGTGCGGGCGTGGGAGCGGTCGAAGGCTATGCTGCGGCCGGTGTAAGGGTCTCGGAGAGTTCCGGCCAGTACTACGCAGTTGTCGGTGTGCGGGCGGAATCGTACGGCGCTCAACTGTCGGGCGAGGACGCTGTTGCGCGGATCGCACGTGCTGGCGGGTGTGGATGTGCCGGACCAGGCTGCACCGAATACGCAGCCTCGACCGATGCCGCAGCCGCGCTCGTAACCGCCAGGATGTGGGCGTTGCGGTACGACTCTGACCACGGACAGCAGCCGTTCCAGCTGGGCGCGGGTCGGACTGCCCGGCGCCGGCAGGGTGTCGCCGGTCAGCTTGCCGAACAGCGTGGGACCACCCACGATCACCAGTGCTACCAGTATCGCGACGACCGGCGCCGCCAGCGCCCAGCCCCATCCACCCCTGTCCGATTGCACGGCACCACTTCTACACCGCGGTGCCGACAGGTTTCACAACCAGGCGCGGGCGAGCAGGTCGTCGGTCGCCATGTCGGCGGACTGGGGTGGGAATCGGGTCGCCGCGACCGTCTCGGCGCGGGCGCCGTCGTGGCCGATGAGCCATGAACCGCCGCGGTCCTCGCACTCGGCGATCTTGCCGAAGACGGTGAGCAGGAACGTGATCGCCTCCTGCGCGGTCGCGGTGCGCGCCAGCCGTTGCGATTCGCCCGGGCGCGAGAGATCCAGCCATACCCCGGCCTGACCGTCCAGGCGCATACCGACGATCTTCGCGGTATCGATGAAGGTGAATTTACGCCGTTCCCATGGTGTGGTCGGCGGAAACTCTGCTCGAGGACCTGGAGCAGAATCGTCATATTCACTGCCCTCCTACAGCGCCCGCCCGGCTCGAACCCACCGGGTGTGCGGGCGCGAACCATGTGGTTGTGCGGTGCGAATGTTGTGTTGCTGCATTACACGGCCGAATCTGTTTCTTCGGCCGTGACCAGCGGATTTGTCAATGTTTCCATGGTAGTCCGACATGGTCCGCGGCGATAGAGGAGCTTCGACGGAACTTCTCGGTCGGAATAACTTCTGATTCGCGGCGTGAGTGACACGATAACTCCCGAGGTCTGCGATGGCAGCGATCGATCATCTGCAAACTCACTAGTTCGGGATTGTCTGTCCGTCGATTCCCTTTGTATCGGTGCGATTTCGTCGATATACGACCCAAAGGTTTCGAATGTATATTGTCCGGTGGTGCAGAAATGACTGTCGCACAATATTTTTCATAGGGTATGTGCGGGATGGCAGGTTTGCCGGGTCGCTGTGTCGGGCGACGAGGAACCGGCACGGCGAAGGGCCGGCGCCTTCGAGTCCCCTTCAACGCCCGGCGATTTCATGGCAACTGTGAGGCATGTCACACAAGTTTGCCCGAGATGTTATCGGGTAGTTATCGTGCGGAGCGCACACGTGCCATTCGGGGAACGGGGGGCACTTGATCAAGTTGATGAGGGTGGTGTAGCGACGTGACAGGTCGGCATAGGAAGTTGACCATCGCGAAGCGGGTGGTTCTCCCTGCTGTGGGGGCTGTCCCGTTGGCGTTGGTGGTCGGCTGTTCCAGCACGACGAACCAGGCCGGTCACACCTCCACCTCCGAGGCATCGGCCACCACCGCACCCACCGAGGAGTCGCCCGCGCCTTTCGTGCCGGGCACCTCCACCGCTCCGCCGCCAGGGCAGCAACAGCAGTCGACGACCGGCCCCGTCACCACGACGCAGCCCGGTGTCACCTCGAGCTGGTCCAACAGTGAGTACACACCGAATACGGTGCAGCCGGGCCTGGTGCAGCCGTCCGGTCCGCAGCCGGGCGTTGTCACGCCGCTGCCGAACTACGTTGTCCCGCCGGACTTCCGGCCCGTGCCCGACGCCGAGTACACCCAGCCCGCCCCGGCGGTGAACCTGTCCCAACTGCATGCGCCGGAATACGTCGCGCCGGTCAAGCCGATCGCCCCGCCGCCGCGCACGCTGCGCGTCGGCAACTACAGCACCCCGGTACCGAGTGCCGTGCCCGACAAGGTGCTGAGGCAGGTCAACGTGACAGCCGCGCGCGGCGAGGCCATCGTCGCCACCGATATGAACTCGATCGGCGTCAACCCGGACCGGTCCGACCGGATCGCCGGGACAGCGGCAGCCGGTGCGGCTGTGGGTGCGCTGGTCGCCGGTGTTCCGGCCGCTGTGGCAGGCGGTGTGGTCGGTGGCATCATCGGCGGCACCCTCGGCACCGTGGCGTCGGCGCCGACCGTCGCGGGCATTCCGATGGGTATTGCCGGCGGCGCGGCGATCGGCGCGGTCGCGGGCGCGGCGGCGACGGGCATTCCGGCCGCATTCGTCGGTGGCGCGGTCGGCGCGGTCGCGGGCGCGGTCATCGGCGCCTACTCCTGACCTGGTCCATCCGCCACGTCGACAACACCATCTACCCACGGCTGGCCTGTCGGTGGCGGCTGGTTGGATGGAGTGATGCTGCACGGATTGTGGACGCCCGGTTCGGGCCTGGTGCTGTGGCAGCCCCCAGGCACTGATGCCGTCGCGGCCATCGACGCCGTGACGGTGCCCGATCCACTGGGCGCGGTGGTCCAGGCAGCGCGATTCCGGCACCGGGCTCAGGTGCTGATGGCCGGTCCGGAGGGCCCGCACACGGTCGAGGTCCGCGGTCATGCGCTCACGCCGCAATCGGCCGCCCCCATCCTGCTGCAACAGCTGCCCCCGGGCGCGATCGCGGCCGATCTGCGTTTCCTCGGACACGTCGCCCGGGGCGTCGAGCGCTGGGTGCGCGGCGGGCGGGTCGTCCCCGAGCTACTGCGCGACGATGGCGACTGGTGGGTGCGCTGGCGCCTGGTCGGCGGGCAGCGGCAGCGGGCCTGGCTGGCCGAACTCGCCGCCGCCATGCCGCCCGCCCTGCGTGTGGCCGGACGTCCCGCGGCGCTGTTGGAGGACATGGTCACCGAACTGGCCGACCCGATCGCGCGGTCGTTGCTCGATATACCGAAGCACGCTACGGGCTCGAACGGGCCGCATCCCCTGATCACCGCGCTGAGTTCCGGCACACCGCTGGCGTCGGGATCGCATCGCGTCGCCACGGCCCTGCAGCAGTGGCGCACGAGTCTGACCGTCGGTGAGCCGGAACTGGTCCTGCGCCTGATCGAGCCTGACGATGACCCCGAGGAGGATACGCGGGCCTTCACGGCGCTGTGGCGCCTCGAGGTATGCCTGCGTTCGGAAGGTGAAGCGCCGCTGCCGGTTCCGGTCAACGGTGATCCGGCGCAGCTGCGCCTGGCGGGGGAGCGGGTGACCGCGGCCATCGCCGCGTATCCGATGCTGCAGCGTCTGCCGCGCGATCCCGGCGGCATCGACTTCCTGCTGCCGACCGAGGTCGTCCAGGATCTGGTCGCCCACGGCGCGCACGAATTGCGTTCCGCGGGTGTGCAATTACTGTTGCCCCGGTCCTGGCGGATCGTGACCCCGAGCATGCGGATGCAGGTGCAGAGCCCCGCGGCGACCGAAACCGCGGTCGGTATGGACGGTCTGGTGTCCTACCGCTGGGAGCTCGCGCTCGGCGATACCGTGCTGACGCCCGCTGAGATGGCGCGCCTGGTGCAGTCCAAATCGGATCTGGTGCGGTTGCGCGGGGAGTGGGTGCAGGCCGACCATCGGGCGTTGGCAGCGGCCGCCCAGTACCTCGAGGGGCGCACCGACGAGACGACCGGTTCGCTGACCGAGTTGCTCGGGGAGATCGCCGCCAGCGAGGTCAGGCATGTGCCGATCGAGGATGTCACCGCCAGCGGCTGGGTGTCCGAGCTGTTGGAGGCGCACCGGGCGGTCGAGGAGATTGCGCCACCGGCCGGATTGAAGGCCGATCTGCGCCCCTACCAGCTGCGCGGGCTCACCTGGTTGGCGACGATGAACCGCCTCGGCTGCGGCGGCATCCTCGCCGACGATATGGGGCTGGGCAAAACGGTGCAGGTAATCGCCCTGCTGGTACACGAGAGGGAGACTGCCGCGAGCACCGTCGGCACGGGTGCCCGCACACTCGTGCCCGCGAATCGAACCGTGAAGTCCCCCGGAGTCGGTGAAGAGGGTACGGATGTGCCGATCGCGCCCGTCGGCCCGACACTGCTGGTGGCGCCGATGTCGGTAGTGGGCAACTGGCAGCGCGAGGTCGAGCGGTTCGCCCCGGGCCTTCGGGTGCTCGTCCATCACGGCGCGAACCGGCGCAAGGACGCGGAGTTGGATGCGGCGGTGGCAGATTCGGATCTGGTCATCACCACCTATGCGTTGCTTGCCCGGGATGTGGACCAGCTGAAGCGGCAGGGCTGGCAGCGAGTGGTGCTCGACGAGGCGCAGCACATCAAGAACTCCGCCACCCGCCAGGCCCGCGCCGCGCGCGCTGTACCCGCGCGACATCGTCTGGCACTCACCGGAACTCCGGTGGAAAATCGGCTCGAGGAGTTGCGCTCGATCCTGGACTTCGCCGCGCCGGCGTTGCTGGGCAAACCCTCGGTGTTCCACGCGCGTTTCGCCGTGCCGATCGAGCGCGAGCGTGACGAGAACGCCCTGACCCGGTTGCGCACGGTCACTTCGCCGTTCGTGCTGCGCCGGGTCAAGACCGATCCGGCGGTGATCTCGGATCTGCCGGACAAGATCGAGATGACGGTACGTGCCAACCTCACCGTCGAGCAGGCGGCGCTGTATCAGGCGGTCGTCGACGATATGCTGGCGAAACTCAAAGGTGCCAAGGGCATGTCTCGCAAGGGGGCGGTACTGGGCGCATTGACCAGGCTCAAGCAGGTGTGCAATCACCCGGCGCACTACCTGGGCGACGGCTCGGGGGTGCTCAAGCGCGGACAGCATCGCTCGGGCAAGCTGGGGCTGGTCGAGGACGTGCTGGAATCGGTGCTGGCCGATGGTGAGAAGGCGATCCTGTTCACCCAGTTCCGCGAGTTCGGCAACCTGATCGCTCCGTACCTGACCGAACGGTTCGGTGCTCAGGTCCCGTTCCTTCATGGCGGCGTGACCAAAAAAGGCCGCGACGTCATGGTCGACCGTTTCCAGGAGGACCAGGGGCCGCCGCTGATGCTGCTGTCGCTCAAGGCCGGTGGCACCGGCCTGAACCTCACCGCCGCCAATCATGTTGTGCACCTAGACCGCTGGTGGAATCCGGCGGTGGAGAACCAGGCCACCGACCGCGCCTTCCGCATCGGCCAGCGCCGCGACGTGCAGGTGCGCAAGCTCGTCTGCGTCGACACCATCGAGGAGCGCATCGACGACATGATCACCGGTAAGCAGGAATTGGCGAACCTGACAGTCGGCACCGGCGAGAACTGGATCACGGAGTTGAGCACCGAGGAGCTGAGCCGGCTGTTCGCCCTGGGTACGGAGGCGATCGGCGAGTGAGCGGAGCGCAGCGGAGTGAACCATCGAGCCAGCGTGCCGGGCACACGACGGAGCCGAGCGCTAGCGAGGTGGAGTCGTGAGCGGAGCGCAGCGGAGTGAACCATCGAGCCAGCGTGCCGGGCACACGACGGAGCCGAGCGCTAGCGAGGTGGAGTCGTGAGTCCGTTCGAGGACTACAGCAAGTACGGTCCGCGCCGCCCGGTCAAGGGTGGCGTCCAATCCCGCAGTCGTCGTGGTTCTTTCGCGCGTACATGGTGGGGTCGGGCCTTCATCGACGCGATCGAACAGGTCGCCGACGCCGGACGCCTGGCCCGTGGCCGAACCTACGCCCGCTCCGGCCAGGTGGTGAATTACCACATCGAGTCCGGCCTGGTCACCGCCGAGGTGCAGGGCAGCCAGCCGCGCCCGTTCACCGCGCAGCTGACCCTGCGTACGCTGCGCGACGAACGCCTGGACGAGGTCCTCGACCTGATCCGCGACACACCCGGCATGCTCGCCCAGATCGCGTCGGGCACCATTCCGAAGGAACTGGGCCCGCTGCTGCTGCCCACGACGGCCGCCGAATTGAATTTCGGGTGCAGCTGCCCCGACCAGGGCTGGCCGTGCAAACACGTCGCCGCGGTCTGCTACATCATCTCCGAACGCCTCGACGACGAGCCCGCGGTGATGCTCACCCTGCGCGGTCTGGACCTGGACACTCTCATCGGCGGCGTGCAGCGCGAGAACGGGCCCACGGTCTCCGACGACCTCTACGGCGAGAACATCGTCCTCCCTGACCTGCCCCGGGTCGAATTCCGCTCGGCCATGGACGATCTGGACCCGCTCCCACTGCGCCAGGCGCTGCGGATGACCGCCGAGGACGAGCGAACGGCGGAATCCGGGCTGCGCGAGCTGCGTGCGCTGTACCAGAGCCTGGACGGGTAGAACCGTTCCGGTGCGATTCCGGCTGGGATCCGCCGATGCGCGGTGGATCGCCCGGCGCGGCGGCCGCGGCCGCGTGGATGCGGTGGATGGCGGGTGATGTGCCGGGACGTCGTAGGGTGGGGTTATGTCCGGTGGTGAGATAGTGGACGACCTCGGCGCGGTGGTGCCATTGCGGCAACCGGTGCGGCGGGTGGTGTCGCTGGTACCGTCCCTGACCGAGGCGATCGCTGTGACCTGCCCGGATCTGCTGATCGCGGCGACGCAGTGGTGCACCCATCCGGCGGATCTCGCGGTCGAGCGGGTACGCGGCACGAAGAATCCGGACGTACGCCGCATCGTGGACTTGGCGCCGGATCTGGTGGTGTGCAATCAGGAGGAGAACCGCCGCATCGATGTCGAGCGTCTGCGTACCGCCGGAATTCCGGTGTGGGTGACCAGAATCCGAACGGTCGACGAGGCGTTCACCTCGATGACAAGACTCTTCGAGATCGCCCTGAGCGCGGACCGCCCGCAATGGCTCACCGAGGCGGAATCGGCCTGGTCGCCTCCGCCGCCGCACCCACCCCGTAACGCCGTGATCCCGATCTGGCGCCGCCCATGGATGGTCGTCGGTCGCGACACCTTCACCGAGGACCTCGCCCGCCGCCTGGGCCTACGCCTCGCCCACGCCGACCGTGACGATCGCTATCCGACGGTCTCCGACGAGGAACTGGTCCGTGGCGTGGACCTGGCGGTCCTCCCCGACGAACCCTACGTCTTCACCGAATCCGACGGCCCCGAGGCATTCCCGGACATCCCGGTAGCCCTGGTATCCGGCCGCGACCTCACCTGGTACGGCCCCTCCCTGCGCACCGCACGCTCGCGCCTGTCGGACGAACTCGCCCGCACCGCCGGCCGGGGACATGCGGTCGGCGGGTGAGATTCAGCGCAGGTCACGTCCGTAGACGTCGGTCGGAACCCATGCCGGATCGGGTACGTGGGGATGCGGGATCGGCCGGTGCGGATCTGGTTCGATCGGCTGGGGTCGTGGGATTCCGGCGACTCTGGGGATAGGGCAACGCCCGGGGTTGTCGACAGCTCGAGCGTCGACACACCCCGGGCGCCTCAGCGCGGACGTTCGATCAGACGTTGCGGCGGTACTGTCCGCCGACGGTGAAGAACGCGTCGGTGATCTGTTGCAGGGTGCAGACTTTCGCGGCGTCCATGAGGACCTCGAACACGTTGGCGTCGGTGCGGGCGGCGGCCGCCAGCTGTTCCAGGGCGGCGTGTGCGGCGTCGCGGTGGTGGGTCTGGTAGTCGCGGGTGCGGTGCAGCTGAGACTGCTTCTCTTCCTCTGTGCCGCGGGCCAATTCGATCTCGCGATGCTCCTCGGGATGCGGGTTGCGGAAGGTGTTGACGCCGATGATCGGCAGGGTGCCGTCGTGTTTGCGCTGTTCGTACAGCATGGACTCGTCCTGGATACGGCCGCGCTGGTAGCCGGTCTCCATCGCGCCCAGGACGCCGCCGCGTTCGGAGATGCGCTCGAATTCGGTGAGCACCGCCTCCTCGACCAGGTCGGTGAGCTCGTCGATGATGTAGCTGCCCTGCAGCGGATTCTCGTTCATCGCCAGGCCCCACTCCCGGTTGATGATCAACTGAATGGCCAGGGCTCGGCGCACCGATTCCTCGGTGGGCGTGGTGACCGCCTCGTCGTAGGCGTTGGTGTGCAGGCTGTTGCAGTTGTCGTAGAGGGCGATCAGCGCCTGCAGGGTGGTGCGAATGTCGTTGAAATTCATCTCCTGTGCGTGCAGCGAGCGTCCGGAGGTCTGCACGTGGTACTTGAGCTTCTGGGAGCGTTCGTTCGCACCGTACTTGTCCCGCATCGTGATCGCCCAGATCCGCCGCGCCACCCGGCCGATCACCGAATACTCCGGGTCCATGCCGTTGGAGAAGAAGAAGGACAGATTCGGCGCGAAGTCGTCGATATCCATACCGCGCGCGAGATATGCCTCTACATAGGTGAATCCGTTGGAGAGGGTGAACGCCAGCTGGCTGATCGGATTCGCACCGGCCTCGGCGATGTGATAACCCGAGATCGAGACCGAGTAGAAGTTGCGAACATCGTTGCGCACGAAGTATTCCTGGATATCGGCCATCATGCGCAGGCTGAACTCGGTGGAGAAGATACAGGTGTTCTGCCCCTGATCCTCCTTGAGAATGTCGGCCTGGACGGTACCGCGCACGGTCGCCAGGGTGCGGGCGCGAATATCGGCGGCCTCGGCATCGCTGGGCTCACGGCCCTCGGAGTCGGAGAATCGTTGCACCGCTTGGTCGATTGCGGTATTGAGGAAGTAGGCGAGGATGGTCGGCGCGGGGCCGTTGATCGTCATCGACACCGAGGTCGTCGGCGAGGTGAGATCGAAGCCGTCGTACAGCGCCTTCATATCGTCCAGGCTGGCGACGGAAACCCCCGAGGTGCCGACCTTTCCGTAGATGTCGGGCCGCTCGGCCGGATCGTGCCCGTACAGGGTCACCGAATCGAACGCCGTGGACAGACGGGTGGCCTCGGCATGCTCGGACAGCACCTTGAACCGGCGGTTGGTACGGAACGGATCGCCCTCACCGGCGAACATCCGGGCCGGATCCTCGTTGTCCCGTTTGAACGGGAACACCCCCGCCGTGAAGGGGAATCGTCCGGGGAGATTCTCCGCGCGCAGGAACCGCAGCAGCTCACCGTGATCGGTGAATCGGGGCAGCGCTACCCGGGAAATCGAGTTGCCCGACAGCGATGTGCGGCGAAGCGTCGTGCGAATCTCCTTGTCCCGCACCTTGACGACCTGCTCGTCACCGCGGTAGGACTCGACGACCGAGGGCCACTGCGCGAGCAGTTCGGCATTCTGCGCCGCCAGTTCCTTGCGCGCCCGTGTGAGAAGTTCGCTCACCTCGGGGTGCTCCGATGCGCCGGACAGCTCGTCGAGCACCAGCTCCAGACGCTGAACGCGTTGTGCCGCAACAATCTGCTCCGCGGTATCCGCATGGTATCCCCGGACGGTCTCGGCGATCTCCGCCAGATACCGCACCCGCGCCGGCGGGATGATCTGTGCGAACCGAGTGGATGCGCGGGTGTCGACCCGCGGCAGCACGCCCGGCTCGAGCGGCAGTCCCCGTTCCGCGAGCGCGCTGGTCAGATGCTGGTACAGGGCCGTCACGCCGTCGTCGTTGAATGTCGCGGCGCTGGTTCCGAATACGGGCATCTCCTCGGGTGGCACACCGAACGCCTCCCGGTTGCGCACGAGCTGGCGCGACACATCACGCAACGCGTCGGCGGCCCCGCGCCGCTCGAACTTGTTGATGGCCACCACATCCGCGTAATCGAGCATGTCGATCTTCTCCAGCTGTGAGGCCGCGCCGAATTCCGGCGTCATCACATACAGCGAGTAGTCGACGTAATCGACGATGGCCGCATCGCCCTGTCCGATACCCGGCGTCTCCAGGATCACCAGGTCGTAACCCGCCGCCTTGCAGGCCAGAATCATCGCGTCGATATTGGTCGGCAGCTCGTGCGAGCCCCGGGTGGCCAGCGAACGGAAGTAGATGTGGCCGTCGTCCAGGGAGTTCATCCGGATCCGGTCGCCGAGCAGCGCGCCGCCCCCGCGCCGCCGGGTCGGATCCACCGCCAGGATCGCCACGCGCAGCTTGTCCTGCTGATCCGAACGCAGTCGGCGCACAAGTTCGTCTGTGAGCGAGGACTTTCCGGATCCGCCGGTGCCGGTGATGCCGAGCACGGGGACGCGCCGCGCGGCCGCGGCGGCGGTGATCGCCGCCAGATCGTCCGCGGGCAGCGCATCGGCCTGCAGGCAGCTGATGGTGCGCGCCAGTGCTTTTCGCTCACCGGCCAGCACCGCCTCGATCTCCGCCGGCTCGCGTGAGAGGTCCACATCGCAGTCGTGCACCAGCTCGTTGATCATGCCGGGCAGTCCCAGCCGCTGCCCGTCCTCGGGGGAGAAGATCCGCACCCCGGCCTGCCGGAGCCGGTCGATCTCGGCGTCCACGATCACGCCGCCGCCGCCCCCGAAGATCCGCACATCCCCGGCGCCGGCCTCGCGCAGCGCGGTGGCCAGATATTCGAAGTATTCGACGTGCCCGCCCTGATACGAGCTGATCGCGACGCCCTGCGCGTCCTCGGTGAGTACCGCGTCGACCACCTCGCGCACGGCCCGGTTGTGACCGAGATGAATCACCTCGGCGCCCTGCGATTGCAGGATTCGCCGCATGATGTTGATCGCCGCATCGTGCCCGTCGAACAGTGCGGCGGCTGTCACGAAGCGCACAGGATTCACCGGAACGTGCAGGTCGACCATGAGATCCTCCATCAGAGGCCTAGTAATTTGGTGTCCCAATAGTAGGACGTCAAACCAATTCTACTGCGGTGTCGATCGCCGCACCAGGGTGACCTGGTGGCGTGTGCGCATGGGATGGATCACAGTCGTTTCCTCTAGAAATAGTTGGACGTCCATCTATATTCTAGCCGTCATGGAATCCGTGGCGGACGACGCGACCGGGGTGCTGATCGAGAAGGACGACGGTCTGGGCCTGATCACGCTCGACCGGCCTCGCGCCATCAACGCGCTGAACCATCCGATGGCACTGGCCATCCTCGGCGCGTTACGGGAGTGGACGGACGACGATGCGGTGCGCACAGTCGTGATCACCGGCGCGGGGGAGCGCGGGCTGTGTGCCGGCGGGGATATCGTCGCGATCCACGATGACGCGAAAAGCGGCGCCGGGAGCCGTCAGGGGGCCGAGTCGGCGAGCGGGCGGTTCTGGCGGGACGAGTACGTCCTCAACGCGGTCATCGGCCGCTATCCGAAACCGTATGTGGCGGTGATGGACGGCATCGTCATGGGCGGCGGGGTCGGCCTGTCCGGGCATGCGAGCCATCGCATCGTGACCGAACGCTCGCTGGTCGGTATGCCCGAGACCGGGATCGGCTTCGTCCCCGACGTCGGCGGCACCTACCTGCTCTCGCACGCGCCCGGCGAGATCGGCACCCACCTCGGGCTCACCGCCGCGCGCATGGACGGCGGCGATGCGATCGCGGCCGGATTCGCCGACTATTTCGTGCCGTCGGACCAGATTCCGGCGCTGGTGGACGCGCTGCGGACCGCCGAAGCCGAGGTCGCCATCGCCAAGTTCGCTCTGCCCGAACCTGTCTCGAACCTCATGTCCCAGCGGCAATGGATCGATGACTGCTACGGGGCCGACACCGTCGAGGAGATCGTCTCCCGGCTGCACCGGCAATCCCGTCCGGAAGCCGCCGAGGCGGCCGCCGCACTTGCCTCGAAATCGCCTACGGCACTGAAGGCCACGTTGCGCGCACTGCGCTGCGCACGGACGGAGGTGAACCTCGAAACGGCGCTGAACCGGGAGTACCGCACCTCGATCGCCGCCCTGGCCTCCCATGATCTGGTGGAGGGCATCCGTGCCCAGGTCGTCGACAAGGACCGCAACCCACGCTGGTCACCCGCGAACCTGGCCGAGGTCACCGGCATCGACGCCTACTTCGCCCCACTCGGCGAGCACGAACTGGGCCTGACCCCACCCTGAGATCCGAAGCCGGCGATCTACTCGACTATCGTGACCGTCGTCCGCCGGTGCACGCCCAGAAAGGGAACAGCATGCCCGACTTCGAAACCATTCTGCTGGAGCGCAAGGGTCGCGTCGCCCTCATCACGCTGAACCGCCCCAAGGCCCTGAACGCACTGAATTCGCAAGTGATGACCGATATTTCGGCCGCGCTGGACGAGCTCGAGCACGACGACCAGGTCGGTGCGGTCGTGCTCACCGGATCCGAGCGCGCGTTCGCCGCCGGTGCGGACATCAAGGAGATGCAGCCCAAGTCCTATATGGACATGTACCTGGCCGACCAGTTCTCCGGCTGGGACCGCCTGACCGCCTTCCGCAAGCCGATCATCGCCGCGGTCGCCGGATTCGCCCTGGGCGGCGGCTGCGAGCTGGCGATGATGTGCGACATCCTGATCGCCGCCGACACCGCGAAGTTCGGGCAGCCGGAGATCAAGCTCGGCATCATTCCCGGGATGGGCGGCTCCCAGCGCCTGACCCGCGCCGTCGGCAAGGCCAAGGCGATGGATCTCGTGCTGACCGGCCGCAATATGGACGCCGAGGAAGCCGAGCGGGCGGGTCTGGTCTCGCGCGTCGTCCCGGCCGCCGAGCTGATCTCGACCGCGCTCGAGGCGGCCGACGCGATCGCCGCCCTGTCGCTGCCCTCGGTGATGGTCGCCAAGGAGGCGGTGAACCGCGCCTTCGAGACCACCCTGAGCGAGGGGCTGCGCTTCGAACGCCGCGTTTTCCACTCGTTGTTCGCCACCGAGGACCAGAAGGAAGGCATGACGGCGTTCGTGGAGAAGCGGCCGGCGAAGTTCACCAATCGCTGAGCAGCACCCCTTTCCGTCGCTGAACGGCAGCCGATACGCGCTGATCGTCTCCAGTAGCCTGGGGCGCGTGTGGAAGCGCGTGACGGCAGCCGTGACTCTGGCCATCGCACTGGGCTCGGTGGCGGCGTGTGGTTCGAGCGGTTCCCCCGCGCCGACCGTCACCGCGACGGCCCCCTCCGCTGCCGCGGCGATCGGGCTCTGCGGTTCGGTCACCGACGCCGATATCGCCCACGCCACCGGGCTCACCGGGCTGCGGAAGGTGGCCGTGAACCCACTGCGGTGCAGTTGGCAGACGGCCACCGACAGCGACTACGCCGTCATCTTCGAATGGTTCCGGGGTACCCCGCTGGCGGAGCGGCGCACCCAGGTCACCGTCGGTGCACCCAAATCGGTGCAGGTCGCGGGCCATCCCGGAATTCTCTGGTCGGGTTCGCAGGGCTGTGAGATCGCGGTCGGCTCGGGCGGGGAGGACTTCATCGACTGGATCCTCACCGCGAGCGGGAGTAAGGCCGCGCGTCCGCAGGCTTGCTCGAACCTCGAACAGCTTGCCGCCACCACGCTCGCGAAGGCAGGCTAGGGAGTATGCGCAGGTTCGTGCGGCTGACCGCCGCGGTGCTGCTGATCACGGCGGTGGCCGGTTGTTCGAGCAGTACGCCGAAGGTGCGGTCGTCCGCCGATCGCAACGCCGCCGCCCCGAATCTCCTGGCCGGATGTGGGCCGGTGAGCGATCAGTTCATCACCGGGAACCTGCACGCGACCTCGCTACGCCAGCAGAGTTCGCCCACCACCTGCACGTGGACCGCGCAAACCCCCGACGGTGTCGTCGACGCCACGTACAGCTGGTTCCAGGACGATCTGCTGATGCGCGACACCCAGGTCGCCGCCCAGTACGGATACCAGATCCAGAAGCTGGTGGTGGAGAAGTTCGGCGGCATGTACTGGCGCGATCCGAACGATCCGGGCAGCTGCGGTATCACCGCCGCGGATACGGGCACCGTCACCTGGTGGGTGCAGAACCGCAGTCACCTCGCACAGCCCGACCCCTGTGCCGAGGCCATGAGCCTGATGCAGAACACGCTGGTCATCGACGGTAGTTGATACGCGAATCTACCTGGACGGCACCGGATCGACGGGGGTGCCCGCGACCTCCACCGGTGTCGGTGCGGTCCCGTGGGTGTCCGGGCGGTTCGAATCCCGGTTCGTACTGAGCAATCCCACGACCGTCGCGCCGAGTGCCGCCGTAACCGCCAGCGCCGCAACCAGTTTGCGTTTGGAGACCGGCGGGGTTTCGGCGGGCCGCAGCGCGGGGATCTGCGCGAACCGAGCGCCCCGGACCCGGCGGGCCGAGGGCAGCTGCGTGGCCATCAGCACCGCGCCGCGCGCGGAGACGAATTCCGGCTCCGGATCGTAGATGACCGGCAGGTCCAGCAGTTGCGAGAGGGAGTCGCGGATGCGCGGGTTGCGCGCGCAACCTCCCAGCAGCGCCATCGCGTGCGGCGGCACTCCTGTCTCGTCGACGAGCTGGCGCACATAGGACGCCGAGTGATGGATGCCCGCTTCGGCCAGCTCTTCGAAATCGCTGCGCGTCACCACCATTCGCCGTCCGTTGTGCGGATCGCTGGCCGTCAGCACGGGTGCGTGGGTCAGCGCCTCCTTGTAGGAGCGACTGGTCGGCTTGTCGATATTGATTCCGCCGTGCGCCAAGTGCCAGCGCAGCAGGGCATCGTGTCCGTCCCCGCCCAGGATCGTGCTGCGCCGCACCGCGAGGATGGCGTCGGTGCGGCATTCGACCTCGGTGACGGTGAGCCCCGCGGCACCCAGGTCGTAGAGCAGTACCGCGCCCTCGTCCGGCAGCTGACCGCTGAAACGCAGATAGCGCAGCTGGGCCAGCGGTTCGTCGACGATGGTGAGGCGGCTGCGCCCGGCCGTGGCGCGGATGGCGTTCTCGTGCAGGGTGCTGCGGCAGGTGACCGCGATCCCGGTGACGAATTCGTCGCGGTGCGCGGCGGCTTGACGCATCAGGTTGATCGCCGTGAACACCGGTTCCTCGATCCCGGCCCCGGCCCGGCGCGGCACGGTACAGCGATCGATGGGCGGCAGATGCGGCTGGTCGGAGTGCGTCAGCATCGCCCGAGCGCCCCCAGCGCCCGCCGACACCCCGAGGACCAGCACCATGGCCTCCATGGTGAACCTTTTGTGCGCGGATGTGAAGGCGATAGGTCCGATGTCGCTGGGCGGATGCTGAAAGGTTATGCGCCGCGCCCGGGATCCGGGTTGCTATGCCCAGAGCGTCGGCGTGTCGCCCGTATCGAAATCGCCCGAGGCACGACGGAACTCCGAGAGCAGCTCCAGCAGCAGTCGCAGTCGCTGCGGGGGAAGACCGGGCTGGGCGAAGACCGCGGCGTTGAGTTCCCGGGTCGCCTGCGCCACCACCTCACGGCCGGAGCCGGTGATCTCGATCAGCGTTGCCCTCCGGTCACTCGGATGCGGCACCCGCTTGACCAGCTGGGCCGCCTCGAGCCGGTCCACGGTATTGGTCACGCTGGTCGGATGAACCTGCAACCGGGCGCTGGCCACTGCCATCGGCAGCGCCCCCGTCTTGCTGAAGCTCAGCAGCGCCAGCAGTTCGTAGCGGGAGAAGGTCAGCCCCGAGGGGCGCAGCGCCTCGTCCACCCGCGCCATCACGATCTGCTGCGCCCGCACCAGCGACGTCACCGCCGCCATCCCGTCCGCGACCTCGCCCCAGCCGTGCGAGGTCCATTGACGATGGGCCTCCGCGATCGGGTCGAGGGGGAGCGGGCGAGATGTGGCCATGAGGCGAGTCTATTTGTTCCTCATCCGTAGTTTCCGATCATGGTGACCGTAAAACTGGGATGGGCAGCGCTCGGGCGGCACTATGGACAGCGATGCGGGTGTGCCCGAGTGGTCAGGGTGCGGTCTGCAAAACCGTGTACGCGGGTTCGATTCCCGCCACTCGCTCTGCATCTCCGAACAGATGTCCGGTGCCGCTATGTCAACCCCGAGAAATCGCGGTGCACGGCGTGATTGCGGTCTGCTGTCGTGCCCAGCGTGTATTCCGGTAGGAGGCCGAGATATTCGGCGCGACTGCGGGTGCTCCAGCGCCGGGCGTCGGGAGCGCGGGTCTTGTAGAAGTTGGCTGTGTAGCCGCCCTCGTACAGGCGCAGCAGGGTATAGCCGCCCGGATATTCCTTCACCGCACCGACTTCCAGGAATTCGACGTTCAGCGGTACGTCGGGGGCGGTTCGGCGGTTGCGGTGGGTGTGACCCGCGTGATGCAGGAATACTCCCGGAATCGTGCTGTACAGCGATTGCAGCGCAAGGGCATCGGGCCGATTCAGTACGAAATTCACGCCGTTGATGTTGGTCAGGGCCGATTCCCAGGTGACCGGATGGTGACCGAAAACCAGTGTCGGGCGATCGGGATCGGCCGTCAGCAGCTCGCGCAGCAGGGTGAACTGCTCCGGATCGATCGCGCCTCCGGCGGCGTCGAGCATCGTGGTGTCCAGGCCGAGCAGGCGTAGCTCGCCGAGTCGATGGTCGACGAGTTGTCCTCGGGGACGGAAGGATTCGCCCCAGCAGTCGTGGTGTTCCGCGTCGGCCACCGTCGGGCATCCGGCGTACTCGGCGCCGATATGTGGGCGGTCGTGATTGCCGCGCACCGCGAACCAGTCACGATCCGCGACGCCCCAGGAGTCCAATCGCGCTCGCACGTCGGCGCTCTGGTCGGGGGTCGCCTCCGCGGTGAGGTCGCCGGCGACCAGCAGATGGTCCACGTCGCGGTCGGGCCGGCGCAGATCCTCCAGCATCGCGGCGAGCATCAGTTCGGGATACGGCGGCAGGCCCGGCTCCTGCTCCACGCCCGGCGGCCAGCCGTTCATGATCAGCCCGGCGATCTGTTCGCCGATGTGCAGATCGTTGGACAGCGCCAGCGTGCGCAGCAGGCGCCCCGGCGGCGGCGCCAGCGTGGTGAACTGACCGGTGCATTCCGGGCTCGTGGGCAGATGGGTGGCCACGGTCAGGGCCGGGGTGGCACGCACGCCGTCCGACCACGCCTCGAAACGGTAGGTTCGTCCGGGTTCGAGGCCCGTGACCTCCGCGTAGTGGTAGGGCGTTCGGACCGGGTCCTCGAAACAGGGCCGGGCGGGTGCGAGCGCGTCGGCCGGGGCCAGGTGGAGGCGCGTGCCCGCATCAACCGGCACCGGATTGCCGGACGGATCGAGAGCCAGGGTGGTCCAGGTCAGTACCACCGAGGTATCGGTGATGGTGACGACCTCGAGGTCGGTGGCGATCATGGAACCAGCCTGCGCGCGAGCCGGGCCTGCCGCCAGGATCGGTATCGCGGCCAGTGCGGCCAGCACGCGTCGCCGGTTCGGCCCGCAGCACGTCACTTCGCTCCCCTTGCACATCCGGCGTGTCGGGACCTCGGAACTACCGTCCCCGCGCACCCTACGGCACCGGGCCGGACGCCAGCTGCTTCGGCGGCCGTCCCGCAGGGCCTTGGCTACCACGTGTTTTGTCCATCGGTGGCCCGGTGCTGGCACGTCAACAATTGTTGGCCTACAGTCGTTGGCATGACCGCCGAGACATCCGAAACGCCGACGCGCCGCTCCGACGTCACTCGCGCCGCCATCCTGGACGCGGCGCGCCGCCGCTTCGCGCGGGACGGCTTTCACAAGGCGACCATCCGTGCGATCGCCGCCGACGCCGGTATCGACCCGTCGATGGTCATGCGGTACTACGGCAACAAGGAGGGGCTGTTCACCGCCGCCCTCGACATCGACCTCGGGCTGCCCGACCTCGGGCTGGTGGATCCGGGCTCGTTCGGCGAGGTGCTCGTGCGCCGATTCCTGGCGATCTGGGAGACGCCGCCGAGCAACGAGGTCCTGATGACGCTGCTGCGCACGGTGGTCACCGACGAGTCGATGGTCGAGCGTGTGCTGCAACTGTTCGCCACCCAGGCCATGCCGATGGTGCTGCGTGCCGGGGATCCGGCCGACGCACCGCATCGCGCGGGCCTGGTCGTCAGCCAGATCCTGGGACTTGCCCTGTGCCGCTACGTATTGCGTATTCCGTCGGTCGTCGCGCTGACGCACGACGAGCTCGTCGCCGATATCGCCCCGACCCTGCAGCGCTATCTGACGATGCGCCCGGGGCGATAGGACCGGCCGTCGCGACCCGTAGGCTCGAGGTGCCCGTGGCAGTGGAAATGTGAGGTGACGTGGTGAGTCTGCTCGAGGAACTGACAGGTGACCTGCCCGCGGGCCGGATCGTGACGGATCCGGACGTGCTCACGCGTTACCTGCACGACGAGGCCGAGTGGGCGCCGTACGAGGCCCCGCTGGCAGTCGTGCGTCCCCGCACCGCCGCCGACGTCCAGACAGTCGTGCGTCGCTGTGTCGCGCACCGCACACCGGTGATCGCGCGTGGCGCGGGAACCGGGCTGTCCGGCGGCGCGAACGCGATCGCCGGGAGCGTGATGCTGTCGTTCGAGCAGATGAACGCCATCGCGCGGATCGATGAGCTGGAACGCCTCGCGGTCGTGCAGCCCGGGGTGGTCAACGACGATCTGCGCAGCGCCTGCGCCGAGCACGGCCTGTGGTATCCGCCGGATCCGGCGAGCGCGCCGTGGTCCACGATCGGCGGCAACGTCGCCACCAACGCCGGCGGGCTGTGCTGCGTGAAATACGGCGTGACCAGAGATTATGTACTCGGTATGCAAATCGTCACCGGCACAGGTGAATTGGTGCGGCTGGGCCGGAGCACCGCCAAGGGCGTCGCGGGCTACGACCTGGCCGGGCTGATGGTCGGTTCCGAGGGCACCCTGGGCATCATCACCGAGATCACGGTGCGGCTGCGGCCCCGTCGCCCGGCCGAGCGCACGGTGGCGGGCTATTTCGATTCCATCGTCAGCGCCGGTCGTGCGGTGGAGGCGGTGATCGGCTCCGGGGTGATCCCCTCGGCCCTGGAACTCATCGACCGGCACTGCCTGCGCGCGGTGGACGACTGGAAGAAGCTCGGACTGTCGGTGGACGCCGACGTCGTCCTGCTCGGCCGGGTCGACACCGTCGGCGCCGCAGGCGAATCCGAGGCCGAGACGATGCGCGCGTGCTTCGAGAAGTGCGGCGCGACCTGGAGCGCGGTCTCCACCGACGAGACCGAATCCGAGGCCCTGTTCCAGGCTCGCCGCCTGGCCTACCCCGCGCTCGAACGCCTGGGCCCCCTTCTCACCGAAGACATTTGCGTGCCGATCGGCGCGGTCCCCGACATGCTCGGCCGCATCGAGGAGATCGCCGCCCACCACGACATCCTGATCGCCAACATCGCCCACGCCGGCGACGGCAACCTGCACCCCCTGCTGATCACCCCGCCCGGCGACACCGCCGCCCGCACCCGAGCCCAGTCCGCCTTCACCGACATCATCGACGCCGCCCTGCGATTCGGCGGCACCGTCACCGGCGAACACGGCGTAGGCCTGCTCAAGATGAACGGCCTGGCCAAGGAACTCGACCCCGTCGTCATGTCCATGCACCACGCCGTCAAACAGTCCCTCGACCCCTACGGAATCCTCAACCCCGGCAAGGTGATCCCGACCCCTTGAACGCGCCCTGCCGGATGCGTGTGTGACAACTCGTGACACCGAAGGCGGTTGAACCGCTGGCACAAAAAAGGCCCTGACCAGTTGCGCACTGGTCAGGGCCATTTCGTGGTGTGCCCTCGGCAGGATTCGAACCTGCGGCCTTCTGCTCCGGAGGCAGACGCTCTATCCCCTGAGCTACGAGGGCGGGGATTGGACCCGCTCGTCCATGAGTCCGATCGGGCTGGGACAGCGTATCGCATCGGGGGCGGTGAGCCAAAAAGGGTGTGCTGGGCGGGGAAAACCCGATGCGGGGTGTGGGGGGTCGCTGATATATCGGTGTGGGAGGGAGTGTTGGTGCGGTGACGACGGCGAGGTCGTCGAGCCGGGCGTGGCAAACCCGCTGACAGCGTGCACCTGCTCGAACCATAGGATGGTGAGTCGTGACTCCAGTTGACCTTGCGGAACTCCTTCGTGCTACCGCCGCGAAGGTGCTTGTCGAGCGCGGAGCGGACCCGTCGGTCCTGCCCGCCGAGGTCACGGTGGAGCGTCCGCGCAATCCGGAGCACGGTGATTACGCCACGAACGTGGCCATGCAGGTGGCCAAGAAGGCGGGGATGAACCCGCGTGAGCTGGCCGGACTGCTCGCCGACGCGCTTTCGGCCGCCGACGGCATCGAGGTCGCCGAGGTCGCGGGCCCGGGCTTCCTGAACATCCGGCTGGCCGCCGAGGCGCAGAGCGCGATCATCGAGACGGTGCTGGCCGCGGGCCACGGATACGGCGCCGCCCAGGCCCTGGCCGGTAAGAACATCAACCTGGAATTCGTCTCGGCCAACCCGACCGGCCCGATTCACCTCGGTGGCACCCGATGGGCCGCGGTGGGCGACGCGCTCGGCCGCATCCTGGTCGCGCAGGGCGCGCAGGTCACCCGCGAGTACTATTTCAACGACAACGGCGCGCAGATCGACCGCTTCGCCAACTCCCTGACCGCCGCCGCGACCGGCGCGCCCACCCCCGACGACGGCTATGCGGGCGCCTATATTTCCGAGATCGTCGATACGATCGTCGCGGCGAATCCCGGTGCGGCCGAATTGCCCGCGGACGAACGGCACGAACTGTTCCGCCGTGAGGGTGTCGAGTTGATGTTCGGGCGCATCAAGGCGAGCCTGCACGATTTCGGCACCGATTTCGACGTCTATTTCAACGAGAGTTCGCTCTTCGCCTCCGGTGAGGTCGAGCGTGCCGTTGCCGAATTGAAGGCGTCCGGCAAGCTGTACGAAAAAGACGGCGCATGGTGGATCGCCTCCACCGAATACGGTGACGACAAGGACCGCGTCGTCATCAAGAGCGACGGTAATTCCGCCTATATCGCCGGTGATATCGCGTATTTCCACAACAAGCGCGCCCGCGGTTTCAATCTGTGCATCTACATGCTCGGCGCCGACCACCACGGATACATCGGACGGCTGAAGGCCGCCGCGGCCGCGTTCGGCGACGATCCGGACACCGTCGAGGTGCTCATCGGCCAGATGGTGAATCTGGTGAAAGACGGTGTGCCCGTGCGGATGTCCAAGCGGGCGGGCACGGTGATCACGCTCGAGGACCTGGTCGATCTGATCGGCGTCGACGCGGCGCGGTATTCGCTGGTGCGCTCGTCGGTCAACACCAGCATCGATATCGATCTGGACCTGTGGACCAAGCAGGACAGCGTCAACCCGGTGTACTACGTGCAGTACGCGCACGCGCGCACCTGCCGGATCATCGAGAATTCCGCCGCGTTCGACTTCGCCTCGGTCGCACCGGATTTCGCCGCGATGACGGCCGACCGCGAGGGCGAGCTGATGCGCACCCTTGGCGAGTACCCGCGCGTGGTCGCCATGGCCGCACAGCTGCGCGAGCCGCATCGCGTCGTGCGCTATCTGGAGGATCTGGCGGGCGTGTATCACCCGTTCCAGTCCGACGACGATATGCGCGTGCTCCCCAAGGGCGACGAGCCGCTGACGCCGCGGCACGCCGCCCGGCTGGAACTGGTCAAGGCCACCAGGCAAGTGCTGCGCAACGGGCTGACGCTGCTGGGCGTCGGCGCCCCGGAGCGCATGTGAGCCCCGCTCTACCAGTCGTACCGGCCGGATACCGCATTCGGCCGGAAGGCCGAGTTGCCGGCCGAGAAGTATGGAAGGAAATGCTGTGAGCGCCCACCCGGCAGGACCTCGGCATGCCGAGATCCCCCATGCCCCGAATCTGCCGGAGCGGCCCGATGATCCGGCGAGGTTGATCGATCTGCCCGCGAATGTGTGGCCGCGCAACGCCTCTCGCGATGCCGACGGCATGGTCCGGCTCGCCGGTGTGCCCGTGAACGAGCTTGCGGCACAGTACGGTACGCCGCTGTTCGTCATCGATGAGGACGACTTCCGTTCCCGCTGCAGGGATATGCTGCGCGCATTCGGAACCAACACGCGAGTCCACTATGCCTCCAAGGCATTTCTCTGCGGCGAGGTCGCCCGCTGGGTGCGTGACGAGGGCCTGTCGCTGGATGTCTGTTCGGGCGGCGAGCTCGCGGTGGCCCTGCACGCCGGATTCCCGGCCGAGCGAATTGCCTTGCACGGCAACAATAAATCCGTCGCCGAGCTGGACGCTGCGGTCGCCGCGGGCGTCGGGCACGTGGTGGTCGACTCACTGATCGAGATCGACCGGCTCGAGGCCGCCGCCGGCCGCGCCGGGGCGGTGCAGGACGTGCTGATTCGCGTCACCGTCGGCGTGGAAGCCCATACGCACGAATACATTTCGACCGCGCACGAGGACCAGAAGTTCGGCTTCTCCATCGCCGGCGGCGACGCCATGGAGGCGCTGTCGCGGGTGTTCGACGCGGACAACCTGCGCCTGGTCGGCCTGCACAGCCACATCGGTTCGCAGATCTTCGATATCGACGGCTTCGAGATCTCCGTGCATCGGATGCTGCGCCTGCTGTACGAGGCCATCGAGAAGTTCGGCGTGACGCGGACCGAGCAGATCCACACCCTGGATATCGGTGGGGGACTGGGTATTTCGTACCTTCCCGGCGACGACGCGCCGCCGCTGGACGATTTCGCGAAGAAGGTCATGAACCTGATCACCGAGGAGGCGGCGGCGATCGGCCTGCCCACTCCGTCGGTGGCGGTGGAGCCGGGCCGTGCGATCGCCGGACCGGGCACCGTGACCCTCTACGAGGTCGGCACGATCAAGGACGTCGCCCTCGACGCCGGCGCCCAGCGCCGGTATATCAGCGTCGACGGCGGAATGAGCGACAACATCCGCCCCGCGCTGTACCAGGCCGACTACGACTGCCGACTGGTCTCGCGCGCCAGCTCTGCCGCGCCGGTCGTGGCCCGCGTGGTCGGGAAGCATTGCGAGAGCGGCGATATCGTCATCCGCGACACCTGGATGCAGAACGACCTCACCCCCGGCGATCTGATCGCGGTGGCGGCGACGGGTGCGTACTGCTACTCCATGTCCAGCCGATACAACCTGTTGACCCGTCCGGCGGTGGTCGCCGTGCGGGACGGGAAGGCCCGTCTGATCCTGCGCCGCGAGACGGTGGACGATCTGCTGAGTTTGGAGGTGCGGGAATGAACAGTCGGTCCGCTTACGGATCCGATCATCCGATCGGCGTCGCGGTTCTGGGCATGGGCAATGTCGGGACCGAGGTGGTCCGGATCATTCAGAACCAAACCGAGGACCTGCGCCAGCGTGTCGGCGCCGCGCTCGTGCTGCGCGGCGTGGCGGTGCGCCGCCCGGACGTCGACCGGGGCATTCCGGCCGAGCTGCTCACCACCGACGCGCACGCGCTGGTCGCCCGCGACGACGTGGACCTGGTCGTGGAGGTCATGGGCGGTATCGATCCGGCCCGCGAGCTGATCGGCGCCGCGCTGAGCGCGGGCAAGTCGGTGGTGACCGCAAACAAGGCGCTGCTGGCCGACTACACCGGCGAACTCGCCGCGGCGGCCCTGCCCAGTCGCGCGGATCTGTACTTCGAGGCGGCGGTGGCCGGCGCGATTCCGGTGGTTCGCCCGCTGATCCAGTCGATGTCCGGTGACCGCGTCAACCGTGTCGTCGGAATCGTCAACGGCACAACGAATTTCATTCTGTCAGCGATGGACGAGACCGGCGCGGACTACGACGAGACGCTCGCCGAGGCCACCCGCTTGGGCTATGCCGAGGCCGACCCGACCGCCGACGTGGAGGGCTTCGACGCCGCCGCCAAGGCCGCGATCCTGGCCTCGTTGGCCTTCCACACCCGTGTCACCGCCGCGGACGTCTACCGCGAGGGCATCTCCAAGATCACCTCCGAGGATATGGAAACCGCCGCGGCCGTCGGCTGCACCGTCAAACTGCTGGCTATCTGTGAACGCGTACCCGGCCGTCCCGCCGCCGAGGAGGGCGGCAAGGACCGCATCTCGGTACGGGTGTACCCCGCGCTGATCCCGCGCAAGCATCCGTTATCCGCGGTCACCGGCGCGTTCAACGCTGTGGTCGTCGAGGCGGAGAACGCGGGCCGGTTGATGTTCTACGGCCAGGGCGCCGGCGGCGCCCCGACCGCCTCCGCGGTGATGGGTGACCTGGTCATGGCCGCGCGCAACAAGTTCTACGGTGGCCGCGCACCGGGCGAATCGGTCTATGCTGAGCTGCCGATCGCGCCGATCGGCGATACGCCCACGCGGTACCACGTGAATCTGCAGGTCGCCGACCGCACCGGAGTCCTCCAGGAGGTCGCCGGTGAGTTCGCCCGGCACGGTGTCAGCATCTCGACGGTCCGCCAGGAGGGTTCCGACGAGGGCGCCCGCCTGGTTGTGGTGACCCACGAGGCAGCGGAGTCGGCGCTGGCAGATACGGTGGCCGCATTGGCCGAGCTGGAATCCGTCACGTCCGTGACCAGCGTTCTGAGATTGGAAGGCACCGAGGAATGAATCAGGCAGGAGTGCCTCTTCCCACCGCGGTACACACCCCCTGGCCGGGGCTGATCGAGGCCTACCGCGACCGCCTCGCGGTGGGCGCCGACTGGGAGACGGTCACGCTGTACGAGGGCGGCACCCCGCTGGTGCCCGCGCACCATCTGTCGCAGCTCACCGGCTGTGAGGTTTATCTCAAGGTCGAGGGCCTGAACCCGACCGGCTCGTTCAAGGACCGCGGCATGACCGTCGCGATGACCGACGCCAAGGCCCGCGGCCAGCAGGCGGTGCTGTGCGCCTCGACCGGCAACACCTCGGCCTCGGCCGCGGCGTACGCCACCCGGGCCGGCATGCACTGCGCGGTGCTGATCCCGCAGGGCAAGATCGCGATGGGCAAGCTCGCCCAGGCGGTGATGCTGGGCGCCAAGATCATTCAGGTGGACGGCAACTTCGACGACTGCCTCGAGCTCGCGCGCAAGGTGACCTCGGAGTTCCCGCAGGTCGGCCTCGTGAACTCGGTGAACCCGGCGCGCATCGAGGGCCAGAAGACAGCCGCCTTCGAGATCTGCGACGCCCTGGGCCGGGCCCCCGACGTGCACGCGCTCCCGGTCGGCAACGCGGGCAACATCACCGCGTACTGGAAGGGCTACGGCGAGTATTACGCCGACGGCCTGGTCTCCAGCCGCCCGCGCATGCTCGGCGTCCAGGCCGCCGGTGCCGCGCCGCTGGTCAACGGCGCGCCGGTGAAGAATCCCGAGACCATCGCCACCGCCATCCGGATCGGCGCTCCCGCGTCGTGGAACAGCGCGGTGAATGCCCAGCAGGAGTCCGGCGGCGCGTTCCGCGCGGCCACCGACGAGGAGATCCTCGAGGCGTATCACCTGGTCGCGAGCACCGAGGGCGTCTTCGTCGAGCCCGCCTCGGCCGCCAGCGTGGCCGGGCTGCTGGCCGCGCGCAAGGAGGGCTGGCTCGAGGCCGGACTCACCGTGGTCTGCACGGTGACAGGTAACGGCCTCAAGGATCCCGACACCGCGCTGTCGGGCATGCCGCCGGTGCAGGCGATCCAGGTCGATCCGGTCGCGGTCGCCCGAGAGCTGGAACTGATCGAGTGAATCACGTCACAGAGCCCCGGCACACGCGCGGCGCGGAAGTGACCGAGCGCCGGCGAGGCGCGGCGGTCACCGAAACCCTGCCTGCCGGACTGAGTGTCACGGCGCGCGTGCCCGCGTCCAGCGCCAATCTCGGGCCGGGATTCGATTCCCTGGGTGTCGCACTGGGCCTCTACGACGAGATCACGGTACGGACCACCGAATCCGGGCTGGCCGTTCGGGTGGAGGGTGAGGGCGCCGACGATGTGCCTTGGGGCCCTTCGCATCTGGTGGTACGCGCGATCGAGCGCGGCCTGGAATCGGCGGGCGTATGGGCCGACGGCCTGGATGTGATGTGCCGCAATGTGATTCCGCACTCACGAGGGCTGGGCTCCTCGGCCTCGGCCGTGGTCGGCGGGCTGGCGGCGGGCCGTGCGCTGGCCGCGAAGTTCGATCCCGAACTGGCTTGTGGCGAGGCCGAATTGGTGCAGCTGGCCGCGGAGTTCGAGGGCCATCCCGACAACGCCGCCGCCAGCGTACTGGGCGGAATCGTGGTGTCCTGGACCGAGAACGAGCAGGTGGCGGACGGTGACAGACCGGGCCGGCGCTATTTCGCCGCGAGGTTGAACCCACATCCCTCGCTGCGCGCCTTCGCACTGATCCCCGAGGAGCGTTCGGCGACAGCGCACACCCGCGGGCTGCTGCCCGAGACGGTTCCGCACGCCGACGCGGCATTCAACGCCAGCCGCGCCGCACTGGCGGTCGTGGCCCTCACCGAGCGTCCTGACCTGCTGCTTCCCGCCACCGCGGATCGGCTGCACCAGGGCTATCGCGCCGGCGCGCTTCCCTTGACGACGGCGTGGATCGCCCGGCTGCGCGCGGCCGGAATCGCCGCGATGGTCTCCGGCGCGGGCCCGACGGTCCTGGCGCTGACCACCGAAGAGTTCCCTGCCGAACTGCGCGAACTCGCGACCTCCGAGGGTCTGCGGGTGGTCGAGCCGGTCATATCCGATGGTGTCCTGACCGATTGATTCGGACCCGATTCCAGATGAACGGCGTGGCTGCCTTGCAGGCATTCCACCTTGGAGCTATCCTGAGCGAGTCCGTACATCGTGCGCATCAGTCGCCGGTGCTTCATTTGGGCAATCGCTCCAGCAGGCTCCTTGCGAGAGGCTCGCGACACGAGTCTCGAATTCGGGGTTGTCGCTGGAATGATCAATCCCACCTTTGTGAACCGGTGGCGCAGACCTGGTGGTAGTTTTGCCGCCGGTCCGGCGGGGCAGGCGATACGGCATCCGGGCTCGGTGATCGAGCTTCGGGACGAAACCCTCGAATAAGCACACGGCAATCGAGGGAAGGAAAGGATCTCCGTGACAGATACGGACCTGCTCGCGACACCCGAGGTGGAAGCCAATGGACGTACCCCGGGCGCGCGCGAAAGTGATTCCGGACAGATTTCGAAGATGAGCGAACAAACCGACGTCGCACAGGGGCTGACTGGAATGTTGTTGCCGCAGTTGCGCGCACTCGCCGGAGAGCTCGGTATCCGAGGCACCTCCGGTATGCGCAAGGGCGATCTCATCGCCGCCATCAAGGAAAATCAAGCCGGTACTACTACGAAACTCTCGCGCGGTCGAACCGCGCCGGCGGGGGAGGCCAAGCCGGAGAAGTCGCAGGAGGCCGAACAGGCCCCGCAGGCCCCGGCCCAGGAGCAGCCCAAGGCGGCCCAGGAACGGCCCAAGGCCGCGCGGGCCGAACAGCAGACCCTGGACGGCATGACCGACCAGCCTGCTGAGCAGGCCAAGGCGGATTCGCCTGCGCGCCCGGCCGATTCGGGTGAGGAGGGTGGCCGGGACGCCGCCCGTGCCCGCGGCCGCCAGCGTCGTGGTCGTGACCAGCGTTCGGGCGCTTCGGAATCGAAGGCCGAGACCAACGGAACCGAGGCGAATGCGGAGGCGAAGGTGGAGGCGAAGGTAGAGACCAAGTCCGAAGCCAAGTCCGAGGCGAAATCCGAGGAGTCCGGCGAGCGCCGCCGCGACCGCAATCAGCAGAACGGCAATCAGGCCCAGAACAACCAGGGCAACCAGAACCGCAACGGCGCCGATCGCGGCGACCGCGACCGCGACCGCGCTGATCGCGCCGGTGACGACGAGGACGGCCGCGGCCGCCGGGGTCGTCGGTTCCGTGAGCGTCGTCGGGGGCGGGACCGCGAGGGCGCCGAGACCGGTGGCGGTCCGACCCGCGAGGTCGAGATCCGCGAGGACGACGTCCTGCAGCCGGTCGCCGGAATCCTGGATGTGCTGGACAACTACGCGTTCGTCCGCACCTCCGGCTACCTGGCCGGCCCGAACGACGTGTATGTCTCGATGAATCTGGTCCGCAAGAACGGCCTGCGCCGTGGTGACGCCATCACCGGTGCGGTCCGCGCGCCCCGCGAGGGCGATCAGGCCAATCAGCGGCAGAAGTTCGATCCGCTGGTGCGCCTGGACACGGTCAACGGTGCGGATGTCGAGGCCGCGCGTCGTCGCCCCGAGTTCAACAAGCTCACCCCGCTGTATCCCAACCAGCGGCTGCGCCTGGAGACCACGCCGAACAAGCTGACCACCCGCATCATCGACCTGATCATGCCGGTCGGCAAGGGGCAGCGCGCCCTGATCGTGTCTCCGCCCAAGGCTGGTAAGACCACGATCCTGCAGGACATGGCGAACGCGATCGCGACCAACAACCCCGAGGTCTACCTCATGGTCGTGCTGGTCGATGAGCGTCCGGAAGAGGTCACCGACATGCAGCGCACAGTGCGCGGCGAGGTGATCGCCTCCACGTTCGACCGTCCGCCGAGCGATCACACCTCGGTCGCCGAGCTCGCCATCGAGCGCGCCAAGCGCCTGGTGGAACAGGGCCAGGACGTCGTGGTGCTGCTGGACTCGATCACCCGTCTGGGCCGCGCGTACAACAACTCGTCGCCGGCCTCCGGTCGCATCCTGTCCGGTGGTATCGACTCGACAGCGCTGTACCCGCCCAAGCGGTTCCTCGGCGCGGCGCGCAACATCGAGAACGGCGGCTCGCTGACCATCGTCGCCACCGCCATGGTGGAGACGGGGTCCACCGGTGACACGGTCATCTTCGAGGAGTTCAAGGGCACCGGCAACGCCGAGCTCAAGCTGGACCGCAAGATCGCCGAGCGCCGGGTGTTCCCCGCGGTCGACGTCAACCCGTCCAGCACACGGCGTGACGATCTGCTGATGGCGCCCGACGAGGCCGCGGTCGTGCACAAGCTGCGGCGCGTGCTGTCCGGCCTGGACTCGCACCAGGCGATCGACCTGCTGATGGACCGGTTGAAGAAGACGAAGAACAACATGGAGTTCCTGCTCCAGGTCTCCAAGACCGCTCCGGGCGCGATCGACGACTGAGAGCTCCCCCGCTATTGCGCGGCGGCCCCGCTTCTGCGGGGCCGCCGCGCTGGCTTGTTGTGGGGGCGAAGAACACCGCGCCGATGGTCGCCGCGCCCAGGACGAGCACGCCCAGGATCACGGCGGTGGCGGCGGTGACCCCGTTGATCGGGACGGTCCTCGCGGTGAACTGATACGGCTCGTCGGTGGTGACGGTCGCCGACGCGGCGGCCGCGGCGGCGCTGCGGTCCGACGGCGCGGCGCACCAGCCGATCGCGATCAGTGCGAGCAGCGCGACCAGTACCGCCGCCGCCAGCCGTTCCGCGCGCCAACCCCCCGGCAGGACGCGGATCGAGCGATGAGATGCCCGGATGCCGGGCGACCGCGACCCCCGAGCCCCCCGCGCGGTGTGCTGATTCACGGCTTCCCTCCTGTGCGGATCGCTATCCGTTCCCTCGTAAGTCGACACTCTACGAACGAAAATGTTCGTATTCGCGAGTAGCCGACTACCCGTCTTCAGCCTGGCTCGAGACCTTCGAATATGCGTGCCCGTACTTTCTGGGGGTGACATCGAGAGAGGGGTCGAATGCCTGGTGGGGGGCGGAATAAAGGAGTGGGGGCAGGGCGCTTATACTGGTGCGCTGGCAACCATGCCTAGTCGGTTCCGGTTCACGTCCCCGCTCGGCGAGGGCGACCCGGCGACCATCGAAAGGACACCCATGAAGGCATCAATCCACCCCGCATACGTGGACACGACCGTCGTCTGCGGTTGCGGTAACACCTTCCAGACTCGCAGCACCAAGGAGTCGGGCCACATCACCGTTGAGGTCTGCTCCCAGTGCCACCCGTTCTACACGGGCAAGCAGAAGATTCTGGACACCGGCGGCCGCGTCGCCCGCTTCGAGGCTCGCTACGGCAAGCGTGCGAAGAAGGCCGACGCCCAGTAGCTGCTCACCCGACGCCCGTCCTGCCCGTTCGCAGGGCGGGCGTCGGTGCGTTCTGCGGCAACTATCCAGACTTTTCCCGAGGAGCACGCGATGGCCGACTTGACGGCCCCGAACGCGATCGACGACATCCTGGCCGAGCACGCCGGGCTGGAACTGCAGCTGTCCGATCCGGCGCTGCACAACAGCCCCGGCGAGGCCCGGCGCGTCGGCAAGCGGTTCGCCGAGCTCGCTCCGATCATGTCCACCTACGCCAAGCTGAAGTCCGCGCGCGAGGACCTGTCGGCCGCGCGCGAGCTGGCCGCCGACGACTCGTCCTTCGCCGCCGAGGTGCCCGGGCTGGAACAGCAGGTCGAGGAGCTGGAGAAGGCCCTGACCGACCTGCTCGCCCCGCGCGATCCGCACGACGCCGACGATGTGGTGCTCGAGGTGAAATCCGGCGAGGGCGGCGAGGAATCGGCGCTGTTCGCCTCGGATCTGGCCCGCATGTACATCCGCTATGCCGAGCGGCACGGCTGGAAGGTCGAGGTGCTCGGTGTCACCTACTCCGACCTCGACGGTTACAAGGAGGCCACCTTCTCCATCCGGAGCAAGGAGGCCGCCCGCGACGGCGTGTGGTCGCGGCTGAAGTTCGAGGGCGGCGTGCACCGGGTGCAGCGCGTTCCGGTCACCGAATCGCAGGGTCGCATCCACACCTCCGCCGCCGGCGTGCTGGTCTATCCGGAGCCCGACGAGGTGGCCGAGGTCGAGATCGACGAGAAGGACCTGCGCATCGACGTCTACCGTTCGTCCGGTAAGGGCGGCCAGGGCGTCAACACGACCGACTCGGCCGTGCGCATCACCCACCTGCCCACCGGCCTGGTCGTGACCTGCCAGAACGAACGGTCCCAGCTACAGAACAAGATCCGCGCCAAGCAGGTCCTCGCCGCACGCCTGCAGGCCCTGGCCGAGGAGCAGGCCGACCAGGACGCCGCGGCAGGGCGTGCCTCGCAGATCCGCACGGTGGACCGCTCCGAACGCATCCGGACCTACAACTTCCCGGAAAATCGCATCGCCGACCACCGCATCGGCTTCAAGGCCCACAATCTGGATTCGGTACTGGACGGCGATCTGGACGCACTCCTGGATGCCCTCGGCGAGGCCGATCGCGCGGCCCGGCTTTCCGCGGAGTAAATCACCCGCCGGGCCGGTGGCAGGTGTGAGCGTGTCAGGGCCGGGGTAGCCTCCGGGACAGGCAGGAATCGGCACCGTGACGGGTACCCCGACGTAATGAGGTTGTCTGATCATGACTGATGCGACTGTCGGAGTGAGTCGATCACCCCTGCGTCCCGCCATCGTCCGAGCCGCCGAACAACTCGAGGTCGCCGGTGTGCACAGTCCGCACACCGATGCCGAATTTCTGGCAGCGCACGTGCTCGGTGTGGAGCGCTCCCGGCTGGCGCTGACGCCCATGGTGACCGCCGAGCAGCTCGCCGAGCTTCGGACCTTGGTCGATCGGCGTGCGGAACGTGTTCCGCTGCAACATCTCACGGGTGTCGCGGCCATGGGTGAGATAGATCTGGCGGTCGGCCCAGGGGTTTTCGTGCCCCGCCCCGAGACGGAACTGCTGTTCGCCTGGGCCTTGGCGCAATTGGAGGCCGTCGGCCACGAGCATCGCCCGATCGTCGTGGATCTGTGCACCGGTTCCGGCGCCCTCGCGCTGGCGATCGCCCACGCCCGCCCCGATATCGAGGTGCACGCGGTCGAAATAGATTCCGCCGCACTCCAGTGGGCGCAGCGCAACGCCGACAACCAGGCCGCGCAAGGCGATACGCCGATAATCCTGCACAACGGCGACGTCACCGCCCCCGACATCCTGTCGAATCTCGACGGCCGAGTCGACGTCCTGGTCGCCAACCCGCCCTACATCCCCGAATCGGCCGACCTCGACCCCGAAGTAGCGGACCACGATCCCCACCTGTCCCTGTTCGGCGGCCGCGACGGCCTCTCGGTGATCCGCCCCATGATCCCCACCGTCACCCGCCTGCTGCGCGCCGACGGTCTGGTCGCCATCGAGCACGACGACACCAACGGTTCCCAGGTGGCCGCCCTCCTGGGTGCCACGGACGCCTTCGACGCGATCGTCGAACACCCCGACCTGGCGGGTAAGCCCCGCTTCGTAGCCGCCCGCCGCACCGTCTGATCCGGCCCGCGCACCTTCGAGTGTGCTGTGGTTCGGACAATTAGCTCTGTTTCCGATGGAAATACCTCTGACTCGGAGGTATCGTCCGAGTGTGGAGACGACGCGCGAGACCGCGGTCGCTGATCCTGCCTTCGATACGGAGCTGGTCAGTGGGCTGTTCGGAGCGTTCGGAAGGTTCCGGCGACAGGTTCGGCGGCTGGCGGGACGGTCGTTCGATCGCGCCGCGATCAGTGATTCGCAGGCGGAGTTTCTTCGGTTGGTCGGGCGCAGTCCCGGGATCTCGGTGAAGGCCGTCGCCGCCGAGATGGGGTTGGCGCCCAACAGCGTGTCGACCTTCGTCAGCGCGCTGGTCAAGGCGGATCTGCTGGTGCGTGAACAGGATCCGGACGATCGCCGGGTGATCCGGTTGACGCTGCCCGCACAGGTGCAGCGGTCGGTCGACGAGGTCCGCCAACGTCGGCACGAGGTTGTCCGGGGCGCACTCGGCGAACTGTCGGCCCAGGAACGCGACGAGTTGATCCGCGGTGTGGCCGCGATCGACAAACTCATAGGCCTGCTGTACGAGCGCGAGCAGCACGTGCAGCGGTAGAACCGGTCGTCGGTCGGTCAACGGCGACCGCCGACTTCCGGCGCACGAGAATACGGAAACGCCGCGATGGCCGGAACCCACGGCATCGGGCACGAGTGAGACAGGGGAGGGCGATGACGACGAAATCCGTTGAGCCACCCGATGACATCCCCGCCGTCGAATGTCGCGGCCTGACCCACCGCTACGGCGAGCACACCGTGGTCGATGATCTGGACCTGCGCATCGATCGCGGCGAGGTATTCGGACTGCTCGGCCCCAACGGCGCGGGCAAGACCACGACCATCCGTCTGCTGACCACGCTCATGCCGGTTCAGCAGGGGCAGGTCAGCATCCTGGGCTGGCAGGTCGGCAAGCACAACACCGATATCCGCTACAACCTCGGCTACGTCCCGCAGCAGCTGTCCATCGAGGGCGCGCTGACCGGACGGCAGAATGTCACCTGGTTCGCGCGGCTGTTCGACGTGCCGCGCCGCGACCGTGCCGAGCGGGTCGAGCAGATGCTGGATGCGATGGATCTGCTCGACGTGGCCGACCGCCTGGCGTCCGGATACTCCGGCGGCATGGTGCGCCGCCTCGAACTCGCACAGGCCCTGGTGAACCGGCCGGCCCTGCTGATCCTCGACGAGCCCACCGTGGGGCTGGACCCGATCGCGCGCGACAGCGTCTGGGACCGGGTGCGTGAATTGCGTCACCGATTCGGCACGACCGTCCTGCTCACCACGCACTACATGGCCGAGGCCGACGTGCTGTGCGACCGCATCGCCATGCTGCACAAGGGCCTGCTGCGCGCGGTCGGATCACCGGCCGAGCTGAAGGCCACGCTCGGGCCCGAGGCATCGCTCGAGGACGTGTTCCGCCACCACGCGGGCGCGGGGCTGGACGAGGAAACGAATACGGAGGGAGGGCTGCGCAGTGTCCGAAGCACACGTAGAACCGCTCAGCGAGCCGGCTGAACCTACTCGCCCCACCGACTTCCCACCCCTGCGCCACTCACCGCGCGGCCTGGCCCGGGCGGCGGCGCTGAGCTCGCGGATCGGCACCTTCGTACTGATCGAGGTGCAGAAGTTACGGCACGACCTCACCGAACTGCTCACCCGTGCGGTGCAGCCGGTGCTGTGGATGGTGATCTTCGGCAACACCTTCTCCCGGATCCGGGCCATCCCCACCGGACACGTGCCGTACCTGGACTTCCTGGCCCCGGGCATCATCGCGCAGTCCGCGCTGTTCATCTCGATCTTCTACGGCATCCATCTGATCTGGGACCGCGACGCGGGCATCCTCAACAAACTGATGGTCACCCCGACCCCGCGCTCGGCGCTGATCACCGGCAAATGCTTCGCCGCCGGTGCGCGCTCGGTCGCGCAGGTGGTGATCGTGCTGGTGCTCGCGCTGGTCATGGGCGTGCACATGACGTGGAACCCGCTGAAGCTGCTGGGCGCGGTGGTCGTGGTGGTGCTGGGCGCGTCGTTCTTCTCCTGCCTGTCGATGACCATCGCCGGTGTGGTCGCCCAGCGCGACCGGCTCATGGGCATCGGCCAGGCGATCACCATGCCCCTGTTCTTCGCCTCCAACGCGCTGTACCCGATCGCCCTGATGCCCGGCTGGCTGCGCGCCATCAGCCACATCAATCCGCTCAGCTACGAGGTCGACGCCCTGCGCGGTCTGTTGATCAACTCCGCGGACAATCTTCCCCTGGACTTCGGCGTGCTGGTCGTGGCCGCGGTTCTCGGAATCGCCTGTGCCTCGGCCCTGCTCGGTCGCCTGGTGCGATGAGCAGAGAACCGGCCTCCCGCTGCAATCTCCTCGCCAGAAAGTCTGGAAACCGTCGAATCCCAACACAAAATGCAGCGGGAGGCCGGTTCTCAGCGTGCTCATGACGGATTCTCGGCCGCAGACCCCGTATGTGATCCCGTGGCCGACTCCCGCCACATCCTTCTCAGAGACAACACCTAAACTCACCCGGGTGAGTACCGTCTACGACTGCTCCGATCCCGACTCGCGTGCCGCCGGCCTTACCGCCGCGCGTACCGCGCTGAAATCCGGGCGGCTGGCCGTCATCCCGACCGACACCGTGTACGGCATCGCCGCCGACGCCTTCGATTCGGCGGCCGTCGGCGCGCTGCTGGCGGCCAAACGCCGCGGTCGAGATATGCCGGTACAGGTGCTGGTCGGCTCGTGGAGCACGATCGACGGTCTGGTGTTCTCGATGCCGCAGGGCGCCCGCGATCTGATCCGGGCGTTCTGGCCGGGCGGGCTGAGTCTGGTTGTGCGGCAGGCGCCCTCGCTGGCCTGGGATCTCGGCGATACCCGCGGCACGGTGATGTTGCGCATGCCGCTGCACCCGGTGACGCTGGAACTGCTGCGCGAAGTGGGCCCGATCGCGGCGTCCAGCGCGAACGTCTCGGGGCAGCCGGCCGCCACGACCGCCGCGGACGCCCGTATCCAGCTCGGTGAGCAGGTGAGCGTGTACCTGGACGGCGGCCCGGCAGACCACGGCATCGCCTCGACGATCATCGATCTGACCGCGGACACCCCGCGCATCCTGCGCGAGGGTGCGATCACCGCCGCGCAGGTGGCGCAGGTGCTGGGCATCGCGCCCGATCAGCTGGCGTCCCAGGCCGCACGGTGATGCGGTGCGCCCGGCGGACCCGCAGGAGGAAGCTTGCGTAACCACGTGGGGTCCTCGGAAGCGCCGCAGATGGATACGGCCTGGTAGATGATCTTCAGCCAGGGCGCGGTCGTCCCACTGCGCGAGCTACTGCTTGTGCTGCTCGTCGCGGCGGTGGTGACACTGCTGTCCACCGGGGGAATTCGAATCCTCGCGATCAAGTTCGGCGCCGTCGCCGTGCCGCGCGCGCGTGATGTGCACACCAAGCCGATTCCCCGGATGGGCGGCGTCGGCATCTTTCTGGGCGTGGTGGCCGCGGTGCTGTTCGCCCATCAGTTGCCCGCGCTGCGCCGGGGCTTCGATTATCCGCGCGACATCCCCGCGGTGATGGTGGCGGGCACGCTCATCGTGCTGGTCGGCATCATCGACGACCGCTGGGGCATGGACGCGCTCACCAAATTCGTCGGGCAGATCACCGCGGCCGGGGTGATGGCGGTGATGGGGCTGAGCTGGGTCGCGATCTACAACCCGTTCACCAACACCACCGTGGTGCTGGACCAGCTGTACGGCGGTCTGGTGACGGGCCTGATCACGGTCACCATGATCAACGCCTGGAACTTCGTCGACGGCTTGGACGGTCTGGCGGCCGGGCTGGGCGTGATCGCCTCGATGGCGGTCTTCGTCTTCGCCGTCGGACTGCTCTACCAGCAGGGCGGCACCACGGACGGCTATCCGCCCGCGCTGCTCGCCGCCGCGCTCGCGGGCGGCTGTCTGGGATTTCTGCCACATAATTTCCAGCCCGCGCGAATATTCATGGGCGATTCCGGATCGATGTTGATCGGGCTGATGCTCGCGGCGGTATCCACCGGTGCGTCCGGGCGAATTCCGCTGACCGGATACGGCGCCCGCGACATCGTCGCCTTGCTTTCGCCATTGTTGCTGGTGGGCGCGGTGATGTTCGTTCCGGTGCTGGATCTGGTGCTCGCCATCATTCGCCGCACGCGTGCGGGTGTGAGCTTCTCCACACCGGACAAAATGCATCTGCATCACCGGTTGCTGCGGATCGGGCATTCGCAGCGCCGCGTCGTGATGACGATTTATCTGTGGGTCGGCGTGCTCGCGTTCGCGGCGGTCGGCTCGTCGCTGATCGATCGCCGCCTGGTGGTGCTGCTGCTCGCCGCCGGACTGGTATTCGCGCTGGTGGTGACCCTGGTGCCGTCGTTGCGGGAGGCCGTGGGCCTGCGCCGGGGCGGCGCCAAGCGAGACGACGAGGATCCGGCCCCGACGGAGGACCTTTCGCTTCCCACGCAGGATCGGGCACCGGACGGGCCCGTGGCGAGCGGGGAGTAGGCTCTGCCGACGTGACGACACCGCAGACCGACCACGACGCGCCCCTGCGCGCGGCGCTGCGTTACGGCGTCGGCGGATTGATCGTGCTGGTGATCGTTTCGGCCGTGGTCGGTTCGATCGTCGCGGGGCTGCCCGGTCTGTGGGGTGCGCTGATCGGCTCGGCAATCGGCGGGTTCTTCATACTGACCACAGCCGCTTTGGTGCTGTTCAGCGCGAAATTGGAATCCGGTATTCAGGGCATGACGATGCTCGCCAGCTGGATTGGCAAACTCCTGGTTGTCCTGATCGTGATCGCCGTGCTGAAACAGTTCGATTTCTACAGTCGCGGCACGTTGTTCCTCACCGTGGTCGCCGCGCTGCTGATCGTGCTGGGCGCGGAGACCTATGGGGCGTTACGCCCGCGAGTGCCGATCATGGCCACCCCCGATGAGCAGCCAGAACAAGATCAATAAAATCTTTCACCGGACCCCCTACGCGTTGTCGTAGATTGCTTGGTAAACTCTTTACCGTAAGCATCCGAACAGTGGGGGCGATCGCTTCGATCCACTCACCGCAGGATATGCTTACAGCCGTGTCAGGCTTCCGGGCCTGGCTCTGCACCGTCGACGATGTCGCCGACGTACAGACGCCTCGAGCGGGGATTACCCGCCTCAGCCGCTGACGAACCTCGAGCCGACCTGAGTCGACCACCAGATCGTCAATGTCCGAACCGTGGATGAAACTCGTCCACGGCCCGAACACGGGAGAGAACGCTGAGCGTCACAACTCTGGCGGGCGAGTTTCACGCACCGTCACTGAACGACTTCTTCCCGCATGCTGTGCTGTTCGCGGGGACGCCTTTCGAGCTCAACCGTTTGATGCTGGTGCGTATCGTCATGGCGGCAGTATTGATTGCTGTGATGTTGCTCGCATTTCGAAGCCCGCGGCTCGTACCGCGCGGTCTGCAGAACGTCGCCGAATACGGACTGGTGTTCGTGCGCGAACAGATCTGCTTCGAAGTCCTGGGCAAAAAGACGGGCCGGAAGTATTTCCCGCTGATCGCGACGATCTTCTTCACGGTGCTGTTCCTGAACTTCTCCAGCGTGATCCCGTTCCTGAACGTCTCCTCGAACGCGCGAATCGGTATGCCGCTGGTGCTGGCGATTGTCGCGTATGTCGCCTTCAACTACATCGGCATCAAGAAGTACGGCTTCTGGAAGTACATGCGCTCGTCCATCGTGGTACCCGATGTGCCCTGGGCCATGCACTTTCTCCTGATTCCGATCGAGTTCATCTCGACCTTCATCCTGCGCCCGTTCACGCTGACCGTGCGACTGATGGCCAATATGCTGGCCGGACACGTCATGTTGGTGCTGTTCTTCGCCGCCACGCAGTTCTTCCTGTTCGATGGCGCCGCATGGATGAAGGGTTTGTCCCCGTTCTCGCTGGCCGGTGGATTCGCCTTCACGCTCTTCGAGCTGTTGGTGATCTTCCTGCAGGCGTATGTCTTCGCGCTGCTGACAGCCGTGTACATCGGCCTGGCGCAGCACGCCGACTCGCATTGACCGACACGTGACCGCACACAGCGCACGCAAGCTGCACAAGAACTGCCCCGCACGCTCCCGGCGGGCGGGCAACAGAAAGGGATAGATAACTCATGAGCCTCTCCTACGTGGCTGCCGAGTTAGCCCAGACCAGCGACAAGGTCAAGGGCTACGGCGCCATCGGTTACGGTCTGGCCGCGATCGGCCCGGGTATCGGCGTCGGCATTGTCGTCGGTAAGGCGATCGAGGGCATCGCTCGCCAGCCCGAGCTGCAGGGCACCATCCGGACCAACATGTTCCTGGGCATCGCGTTCACCGAGGCGCTGGCCCTGATCGGTCTCGTCGCCGGCTTCATCTTCTGATTGCCATGAACGGGATGTTTTTGCTCGCGGACGCAGGGTCGATCAGTCGGCTCGCCGAGGGTTCGGATCCGAACCCTCTGCTCCCCGAGTCGTACGACATTTTCTGGTCGGCGATTGTCTTCATCGTCGTCGGCTTCGTCTTCTTCAAGTACGTCGTCCCGCGTCTGACCAAGGTGCTGGACGAGCGCTCGGACAAGATCGAGGGCGGTCTGGAGAAGGCCGAGCAAGCTCAGGTTCAGGCGCAGGCAACGCTGGAGCGATACCAGCAGCAGTTGTCCGACGCTCGGCTCGAGGCGGCGCGCATCCGGGAAGAGGCGCGCGGCCAGGGCCAGCAGATTCTCGCGCAACTGCGCGCGGAGGCGCAGGCCGAAGCGGACCGCATCGTATCCGCAGGGCATGCTCAGCTCGAGGCTCAGCGGCAGCAGATCGTGACCGAGCTTCGTTCGGAACTCGGCCACACGGCGGTCGACCTTGCTGAGAAGATCATCGGGCAGTCCGTGGCCGATGAGGCCAAGCAGGCTGCCTCCATCGACCGGTTCCTTGCAGAATTGAACGTGCAAGCCGGTATCGGGGTCGGAAGGTAACGACACAAAGTGGGAAGCATGTACGCAGCGAGCCGTGAGGCGAATTCCCGTGCTCGGGAAGCTCTTTCGGCCGCTCTCACCGGGAGTGAAACCGTCGCGGCGACGACTGGCTCCGAATTGTTCGCCGTAGTCGACGTGCTCGACGATCAGCGTTCGCTGCGTGTAGCGCTCGCGGATAAGTCGGTGGCCAGTTCGGCGCGTGCCGAACTGGCCGAACGCGTCTTCGGCGGCAAGATCAGCGCGGCCACGCAGGCCGTGCTGACCACGGCCGTCGCACAGGACTGGTCCCGTACCAGGGATCTGGTCGAGACGCTCGTGCTGCTCGGCCGGGAGGCGCTGTTGCGCTCCGCGGCCGACAGCGGGCGCATCGACGCGGTCGAGGACGAGCTGTTCCGGCTCGGCCGGATCGTCGAGGACAATCCGGATCTCGAGCAGGCCCTGGCCGACCGCGGCAAGTCGGCGCAGGCCAAGCGTGAGCTGGTCGCGCGCCTGCTCACCGGCAAGGTCGAGGAGATCACCCTGCAGCTGACCGAGCAGGCGGTCAGCCGTTCACACGGCGATGTGGGTGTCATCTTCGATGAACTGTCCGATTTGGCCGCGTCTCTGCGCAAGCAGATCGTCGCGCACGTGCGGGCGGCCACCGACCTGACGCAGCAGCAGCGTGAGCAATTGGCGGCCTCGCTGCAGCGCATCTACGACAAGCCGATCACGGTGCACGTGCAGGTCGACCCAAGCCTTCTGGCCGGCGTCGTCGTACACGTCGGCGACGACGTGATCGACGGCAGTGCTGTGGGACGGCTACAGCGCCTGCGCCGGACGCTCCTGTAAGGCGATCCGGTGTAAATACGGCCACCCCACCCGACATTCGAGACCACACAGCGAGAGCAGGAAGAACATGGCGGAGCTGACGATCTCCCCCGATGAGATCCGTAGCGCGATCGAGAGCTACACCCAGGCCTACACCCCCGAGACCTCCATCGAGGAGATCGGCACGGTCACCGACACCGGCGACGGTATCGCCCACGTCAGTGGCCTGCCTTCGGCGATGGCCAACGAGCTGCTCGAATTCCCGGGTGGTGTGCTGGGCGTAGCGCTGAACCTGGAGGATACCGAGATCGGTGCGGTCATCCTCGGTGAGTTCGACTCCATCGAAGAGGGCCAGACGGTCCGGCGCACCGGCGACGTGCTTTCGGTGCCGGTCGGCGACAAGTTCCTGGGCCGCGTCATCGACCCGCTCGGCCAGCCGATCGACGGCCTGGGCGAGATCGAGGCCGACGAGCGCCGCGTCCTGGAGTTGCAGGCCGCCACGGTGCTCGAGCGCCAGCCGGTCGGTGAGCCGATGGCCACCGGCATCACCGCGATCGACGCGCTGACCGCCATCGGCCGCGGCCAGCGCCAGCTGATCATCGGCGACCGCAAGACCGGTAAGACCGCGGTCTGCATCGACGCCATCCTGAACCAGAAGGCCAACTGGACCTCGGGCGATCCGAGCAAGCAGATGCGCTGCATCTACGTCGCGATCGGCCAGAAGGGCTCCACCATCGCCGGCGTGAAGTCCGCGCTCGAGGCGCACGGCGCGATGGAGTACACCACCATCGTCGCGGCGCCCGCGTCCGACTCGGCCGGCTTCAAATGGCTTGCGCCGTACACCGGTTCGGCCCTGGGCCAGCACTGGATGTACCAGGGCAAGCACGTGCTGATCGTGTTCGACGACCTGTCCAAGCAGGCCGAGGCGTACCGCTCGATCTCGCTGCTGCTGCGCCGCCCGCCGGGCCGCGAGGCGTACCCGGGCGACGTGTTCTACCTGCACTCGCGCCTGCTGGAGCGCTGCGCCAAGCTGTCCGACGAGATGGGCGCGGGCTCGATGACGGGTCTGCCGATCATCGAGACCAAGGCCGGTGACATCTCGGCGTTCATCCCGACCAACGTCATCTCCATCACCGACGGCCAGGTCTTCCTCGAATCCGACCTGTTCAACAAGGGTGTGCGCCCGGCGATCAACGTCGGTACCTCCGTCTCCCGTGTCGGTGGCGCCGCGCAGACCAAGGGTATGAAGGCCGTGGCCGGTTCGCTGCGCCTCGAGCTGGCCCAGTACCGCGAGCTGGAGGCGTTCTCCGCCTTCGCCTCCGACCTGGACGCCGCCTCGCTGGCACAGCTCGAGCGCGGCGCCCGCTGGGTCGAGCTGCTCAAGCAGGACCAGTACACGCCGGTCTCGGTCGAGGACCAGATCGTGTCGATCTTCCTCGTCGACGCCGGCTACTTCGACACCGTGCCGGTCGCCGACGTGCGCCGGTTCAACGTCGAACTGCTGGAGAACCTGCACCGCACCGCGGCCGCCGCGTTCACCGCGATCGCGGGCGGCAAGAAGCTCGAGGGCGAGTCGGCCGACCTGGTCAAGACCGAGACCGACAACTTCAAGAAGAGCTTCATCGCCTCCGACGGCAGCCGCGTGGTGAACGAGGCCGCCGCGGGCGAACTCGCTCACGAAGAGGTCGAATCCGTTGCCGTGCACCGCAAGCACGTCGAGAAGTAAGGCCTGACCTATGGCCAGTATTCGCGAATTGCGCTCCCGCATCCGAAGCGTGAGCTCGATCAAGAAGATCACCAAGGCCCAGGAGCTGATCGCGACCTCGCGGATCAGCAAGGCGCAGGCCCGGGTCGCCGCCGCGAAGCCGTATGCGGAGGAGATCACCAAGGTGCTCGGCGAACTCGCCGGCGCCTCGCAGAATCTCTCGCATCCGCTGCTGACCGAGCGGGCCGATTCGAGCCGCGCCGCGATCCTGGTGATCACCAGCGACCGCGGTATGTGCGGCGGCTACAACTCCAACGTGCTCAAGCGCGCCGAGGAGCTCATGACGACGCTGCGCTCCGAGGGCAAGGAGCCGGTGGTCTACGTGATGGGTGGTAAGGGCCTGACCTACTACACCTTCCGCAACCGCCGGCCGTTGGGATCGTGGACCGGCTTCTCACAGCAGCCGCACTACACCGACGCGTCGTCCGCGTGCAACCACCTGGTGGAGGCCTTCATGGCCGGCTCACAGCAGCAGGTGCCCGCGCCGAGCGGCGAGGGAACGATCCCGGGCGTCGACGAACTGCACATCGTCTACACCCGGTTCGTCTCGATGCTGTCGCAGGTCCCCGAGGTGCGGCGCCTGGCGCCGATCCACGTGGACTACATCGAGGAGAACTACGAGCTCGGCGAGGACATGCTGTCCGATTCGCCGACCGCGCAGATCAACTCGTTGTACGAGTTCGAGCCCGATGCGGACAAGCTGCTCGGCGCACTGCTGCCGAAGTACATCAACACCCGCATCTACTCGTCGTTGCTCGAGGCCGCGGCCTCGGAGTCGGCCGCGCGCCGTACAGCGATGAAGGCGGCCACCGACAACGCCAACGAACTGGTCAACAACCTGACCCGGCAGGCGAACTCGGCTCGGCAGGCCATGATTACGCAGGAAATCAGCGAAATCGTCGGCGGCGCGAACGCGCTGGCAACGGCGTCGGACCGCGGCTAGTAGCCACTGCCCACCCCTTAAGAAGGAAACAATGACCGCAGCTGTTACCCGAGAGAACAAAAGCCGGGCGGGCGCTGGCACAGGCCGCGTCGCCCGAGTCATCGGCCCCGTGGTGGACGTGGAGTTTCCGCGCGGGTCCATTCCCGAGCTCTACAACGCCCTGCACGCCAAGGTCGAACTGCCCTCGGTGGCAAAGACGCTGACCCTCGAGGTCGCACAGCACCTGGGCGACAACATCGTTCGCACCATCTCGATGCAGCCCACCGACGGCCTGGTCCGCGGCGTGGCTGTCGAGGACACCGGCAAGCCGATCTCGGTGCCGGTCGGTGACGTCGTCAAGGGTCACGTCTTCAACGCCCTGGGCGATTGCCTGGACGCCCCGGGCACGGGTCGCGACGGCGAGCAGTGGGGCATCCACCGCCAGCCGCCGCCGTTCGACCAGCTCGAGGGCAAGACCGAGATCCTGGAGACGGGCATCAAGGTCATCGACCTGCTGACCCCGTACGTCAAGGGCGGCAAGATCGGCCTGTTCGGTGGCGCCGGTGTCGGCAAGACCGTGCTGATCCAGGAGATGATCACCCGTATCGCGCGTGAGTTCTCCGGCACCTCGGTGTTCGCGGGCGTCGGTGAGCGCACTCGTGAGGGCACCGACCTGCACCTGGAAATGGAAGAGATGGGCGTCCTTCCGGATACCGCCCTCGTCTTCGGCCAGATGGACGAGCCGCCGGGCACCCGTATGCGCGTGGCTCTTTCGGCGCTGACCATGGCGGAGTACTTCCGCGATGTGCAGAACCAGGACGTGTTGCTGTTCATCGACAACATCTTCCGGTTCACCCAGGCCGGTTCCGAGGTGTCGACCCTGCTGGGCCGCATGCCCTCGGCCGTCGGCTACCAGCCGACCCTGGCCGACGAGATGGGCCAGCTGCAGGAGCGCATCACCTCGACGCGCGGTCGCTCGATCACCTCGATGCAGGCGATCTACGTGCCCGCCGACGATTACACCGACCCGGCGCCGGCGACCACCTTCGCGCACCTCGACGCGACCACCGAGCTCTCGCGTCCGATCTCGCAGAAGGGTATCTACCCGGCCGTCGACCCGCTGACCTCGACCTCCCGCATCCTGGAGGCGTCGATCCTGGGCGATCGGCACTTCGCGGTGGCCAACGAGGTCAAGCGAATCCTGCAGAAGTACAAGGAACTTCAGGACATCATCGCGATTCTGGGTATGGACGAGCTGTCCGAAGAGGACAAGGTCCTCGTCGGTCGCGCCCGTCGCCTGGAGAAGTTCCTGGGTCAGAACTTCATCGTCGCCGAGAAGTTCACCGGTCAGGTGGGTTCGGTCGTGCCGCTGGAGCAGACGATCGACGACTTCGAGCGTGTCTGCAAGGGCGAGTTCGACCACTTCCCCGAGCAGGCGTTCAACTCCTGCGGTGGCCTGGACGACGTCGAGGCGGCCGCGAAGAAGATCGCCGGGAAGTAGTCCACCATGGCCGATATGTCAGTCGATATGGTCTCGATCGAGCGCCGTTTGTGGTCGGGCCAGGCGAGTTTCGTCAGCGCGACGACCACCGAGGGCCAGATCGGTATCCTGCACGGCCATGAGCCGGTGCTGGGCCAGCTGGTCGAGGGCGGCGTGGTGACCATCGTCGGTACCGACGGTGAGCGCATCGTCGCCGCGGTGAACGGCGGGTTCTTCTCGGTGACCGGAGCGACCGTGCGAATTCTCGCGGAGACAGCGGATTTCGCAAGCGATGTGGATGTCGACGCGGCCCGCGCGGTGCTGGCCGATCCGAATGCGTCCGAACTCGACAAGCACGCCGCCGAGGGGCGCTTGAAGGCGGTGGAGCAGAGCTCCACGCTCTGAGGCATCGCCGGCGCTTCGCGGCGCCAACCCGATGCAGCAAACCGTGTGGCGGTTCCGGATTCGTCCGGAACCGCCACACGGTTTTTTTCGTGTGCGACTGTGCGTTTCATGGTTCGGCGAATTACCTGCTGCGACACCGGTGGGCCTCGTTGGCCGGATCGTGATCTTCAGGTACTTTCTCAGCAGCAATACTTCAGCGTCACCCAATCGCCCAACTAGTTGGCGCCGCGATGTCACTCCTCCTGTGATTATCGCCATCTCGCCATGAAGATGAGGATGCGTGGAGTGAATGAGCAAGTCTTCGGCAAGTGATACTTCCTGGTTCATGCGTATTGCTGTGGGTGTGAGCGCGGTTGTCGCGGCGATCGGACTGTGGTCCCCGGGAGCCGCCCGGGCCGATAGCTTCATACCGCTGCACAATGGGTTCAAGCAGGGGCCCGGGGTACGGATCAGCAGTATCCATGAGCACGCGATCATTTCGCCGTCGATGGCGGCTAACGGTGCGGGCCGGGCCGCATGGGTCAGCGGGGACGTCACCGTGGATATCGATACTCCGAACGGTGTGGTCGGGCCCAATAACGGCGCGCAGAACAATGCGGGTACCGACGATTCGTCGACGCACGGCGCATCCAGCCTGATCGTCGGATATCTGGTCGGCTGCCAGGTGGCGCTGGGAACGTTCGGACCGTCTTTCGGTTTGACGTTGTCCCAGTCGCCGACGGCGGTCCTGGGGATGTCGATTCCGATCAGTCCCGGTCAGGTCAAGTGGTACCAGATCGACAATAAGGACATGACGAAGTCGGGCCGGTATTACATGAATTACCAGGACGTCACGATGGATGTGCAGGGGTGCGGCGGTTACGCGGAGGCCCGGCAGTTCGACGTGGTCGAGGTAGTCGGCCCCGACTATCACAAGGTCACTCTTTACGGCCAGCCGTTCACTCTCGGCTGATGCCGTCGGCACTCCTCGGGAAGGAAACGCATGATCCGCAGTAATCCTGTGCGACATCTTGTGCGGTACCGGCGCCTGATCGGTGTGGCGGCGGCGATGACTATCGGACTGGGACTGTTCTCACCCGGCGCGGCGAACGCCGACACATTCATTCCGTTGTCGGATGGTGTGGTGAACCGCACGCTCGGCGACGGCACCGTCGTCCATCTGCGAATCGTGAACGAGTCGGCCAGGATCAGCCCGTCGATGGGTTCTACGCCGTTCCACCGCAACGTGTGGACGACAGGGCGAGCGATCGTCGATGTCACCGGCCCCGGCGCGGCCACTGCCGGTATCCAGATGAACCCCGGATATGTGGTCGGTTGTCAGGTGACCTTCGGCGGGGCGACCACGGGCGAGCAGGACAGCGAGACGGTGACGCCGGGTGCGACGAATCCTGTCGGGGTTCCTTCGCTCGGCACCACCGAGACGCTCGTCCTGAGTCCCGGTCAGGCGGTGGCGCGCTATCTGCTCGACATCGAGCAGCCCGACGACTACGGCCAGGAGCAGCACAAGACCCATCCCACGGTGAACGGTCCGCATGCGAGTGTCAGCTGGCAGGACGAGACCTTCTCCGTCGACGGGTGCGCCGGGTACGCGCAGGCCAGGGCCTTCACATATGTCGACGTGTCCACCGCCGCCGGTGAGAGCATCACCACGGTGTGGGGTCAGCCGTTCAGCATGGGCTGAACCCCATCGAGTCGCGTGGCGGCGGGTTGTCCGGTTCCGGGCGGCCCGCTGTCCGGGTCTTTCGTAGTGCGCTGAATTATCCTGCACACCTGTATATTTGAAGGAGTTTGCGCAGGCGGGCGTGGTTGCGGGCGATGCGGTCCGGGACAGGGGTGTACCGGGCGACCCCGCGCCGGGAGCGGTTTGTAGACTCGCCCCCACGGTGACGTTGTACGGGATGGCACGGCACCAGCGACGAACAGGGGCTACACCGAAGGGACGGACGTCGATTGCGGACCGGAATGGTGTTGCTGATCATTCTGGTGTTGCTGCTTGTCGGTCTGGGACTGGCCTCGCTGTACCGGCTGGTGATGTTGCGACGCGGCGGCACGGCGGCGATTCTGCGTGTGCTCCCGGCCAAGGGCGGTCAGGGTTGGCGGCACGGATTGATCCGCTACCGCGAGAACCAGCTGGTCTTCTACAAGCTGACCAGCCTGAAATTCGGCGCGGATTCCACGATTCGCCGGCTCGGCATCGAGGTGGTGGATCGACGCGGCCCGGTCGGCGACGAGTACGACATCATGACCGACGACATCGTCGTGATCACGGTGTCCGACGGTGACGGCAGTTACGAGCTAGCCCTGGACCGCGGCTCGCTGGCGGCTTTTCTGTCCTGGGTGGAGTCCCGGCCCTCCGAACGCGTCCGTCGGCGCCCGGCATAAAAGTTAGGCTGCTCGTGTGAGTGTGCATCTGACGCGTATCTACACGCGGACCGGCGACGACGGCACCACCGGATTGAGCGATTTCTCCCGGGTGGCCAAGAACGATCCACGGCTGGTCGCGTACGCCGACTGCGACGAGGCGAACGCCGCGATCGGTGTCGCAATTGCGCTAGGGCAGCCCGACGCGGCGTTACGCGAGGTACTTCGGCAGGTCCAGAACGATCTGTTCGACGCGGGCGCGGATCTGTCGACTCCCGTTGTCCCCGAACCCAAATATCCGCCATTGCGCGTCACCCAGCCGTATATCGATCGGCTGGAGCGCTGGTGTGACGAGTTCAATACCGGACTGGCGCCCCTGAATTCCTTCATTCTCCCAGGCGGGACGCCATTGGCAGCGTTGCTGCATACGGCACGCACGGTGGTCCGCCGGGCCGAGCGAGCGGCCTGGGCGGCCGTCGACGCTCATCCCGAGGACATCAGCGTCCTTCCGGCGAAATATCTGAATCGGCTGTCGGATCTGCTGTTCATACTCGGCCGGGTGGCCAATCCCGACGGCGACATTCTGTGGCGTCCCGGTGCCACCGCAAATGCACACGCGGAAGGAGAGGCCACCACAGATGGTCCTGACCGTTAGGCTGACGTCCGTGAGTGAGCGCAGCGAAGAGCCGAGCGGTAGCGAGGTGCAGTTGTGACGGGTGGTGAGCGTTTTCTGGTCACCGGGGGCAGCAGGCTCGTCGGTGAGGTCGCGGTGGGTGGCGCGAAGAACAGCGTCCTGAAGCTGATGGCCGCCGCGTTGCTGGCCGAGGGCACCACGACGATCACGAACTGCCCCGACATTCTCGATGTGCCGCTGATGGCCGAGGTGTTGCGCGGGTTGGGCTGCGACGTGACGGTCAACGGGTCCGTCGTCGCCATCACCACGCCCCCGGAGCCGAAGTACCACGCGGACTTTCCCGCGGTGACCCAGTTCCGTGCCTCGGTCTGCGTGCTCGGTCCGCTGATGGCGCGGTGTCGCCGGGCCGTGGTGGCTCTGCCGGGTGGCGACGCGATCGGCTCACGTCCGCTCGATATGCATCAGGCAGGTCTGCGGTTGCTCGGTGCGACCAGCGAGATCGAGCACGGTTGCGTGGTCGCGCGGGCCGACGAGCTGCAGGGCGCACGGATCCGCCTCGACTTTCCGTCCGTCGGCGCCACCGAGAACATCCTGATGGCCGCGGTGCTCGCGGAGGGCGAGACGGTGATCGACAACGCCGCGCGCGAGCCGGACATCGTCGACCTGTGCACAATGCTGGCCCGGATGGGGGCGCAGATCCACGGCGCGGGTACCTCGGTGCTGACCATCGAGGGCGTGCGCAAGCTCTCGCCCACCACCCATCAGGTGATCGGCGATCGAATCGTCGCCGCCACCTGGGGAATCGCCGCCGCGATGACGCTCGGGGACGTACGGGTCAACGGGATCAACCCCAAACACCTGTCGCTGGTGCTGGACAAGCTCCGATCGGCGGGTGCGCGAATCTCGTTCGAGCCGGAGGGTTTTCGAGTCGTGCAGCCCGAGCGGCCGCGCGCGGTGAACTTCTCCACACTGCCGTTTCCCGGTTTTCCGACCGACCTGCAGCCGATGGCGATCGGGCTGGCGGCGATCGCCGATGGCACCTCGATGATCACCGAGAACGTGTTCGAGGCCCGGTTCCGGTTCGTGGAGGAGATGATCCGGCTGGGCGCCGACGCCCGGACCGACGGGCATCACGCGGTGGTGCGCGGTATTCCGCGGTTGTCGAGTGCGCCGGTGTGGTCGTCGGATATTCGGGCCGGCGCCGGCCTGGTGCTTGCCGGTCTGGTGGCCGACGGGGTGACCGAGGTGCACGACGTCTTCCATATCGATCGGGGTTATCCGAACTTCGTGGAGAATCTGCGTGGATTGGGTGCGGAGATCGAGCGTGTCGGGCCACGGCCCTGACCAGGCGATTTGACATGATTCGGGGCGGCACGTAACTTAATCCAAGTCAGAGCGACACGGACACCGACCCGGAGCCGAAAGGCCCGGGAAACGAGGATGTACGAGGAGCGCCTGGCGATCGCACTAGATCAGCCAAGATCACGGATTTGGTTCCATGTACTTGACTGAGCTAAGCTGTAAAAGTTGCCCAGCTGATCGAGCCGGTTCACTCCGGGGAGGTTACTGGTGCGTGTGTTCTTTGAGAACTCAATAGTGTGTCGATGAATGTCAGTGCCAAATGTTTTATTTGGTTCCGGCGCTTACACCCCCGTGTGGGTGTCGGACATTTTTGTCAGCAAATACTTTTTGTTGGCGTTTGATTTTGCCAAGGTTTTCGGACTCTGGTTAATTCTTCCGATAAGCCCCTTGTGGGGTTTGTTGAGAGTCTTCAACGGAGAGTTTGATCCTGGCTCAGGACGAACGCTGGCGGCGTGCTTAACACATGCAAGTCGAGCGGTAAGGCCCTTCGGGGTACACGAGCGGCGAACGGGTGAGT
>NZ_JAGPOX010000066.1 GCF_019038435.1 Nocardia alni | reverse complement strand
GGGCACGGGGGCGCGCGAGGGGTGTGGTCGGCTATTCGGGATTTATTGCCGATTGGCACCATTGCAGCTGGAAAGAAGCTGCGTGTGAAGTTCCTGTGAATTGGCTGGCAGCTCGGGGCGTGACCTGGGCGTTCTGGGGGCAAATTGGGTCATTCGGGTGAAACGGTCTCAGGTTATGCTGCCGGACCTGGGTTGACACGGTAGAACTGGCCTGTCAGTTCGGCTCCGGTGGCCCGCGTGGTTTCGGTTATGTGATGGGAAGTAGTTGAAACTCTCTAGAGACTGGGGGAACGAGTTACTGGAGTCGGCCAAGTGGCTGCTCCTCGCTTCCGGGATTACCGCGGTGCTGTTCGTGGTCGTGGGTGTGGCGCTGGTGGTCACGACCAAGTGGGGGCGGCAGTTCTGGCGGCTGAACGGGGCGTATTTCACCGGTCGGGGTGCTTGGCGGCCGCTCGGATACGTTGTCGCGTTGCTGATCCTCGCGGTGTGGGGGGTGCGGATGACCGCACTGTTCACCTATCAGTCCAACGACATGTACACCGCGATGCAGTACGCCGGGCAGGCCGTGGTCTCGGGGAAGACCGGTGCGCTGCACAGCTATGAGCATGTGTTCTGGTATTCGGTGCAGGTTTTCTGCATCCTGGCGACGGTCCACGTCATTCGTACGATGATCGAGTATTTCATCGGGCAGGCGTTCGAGATCGAATGGCGTGTCTGGCTGACCGATCGGATCACCGCCGATTGGCTCGACGGCCGGGCGCACTATCGCAACCGCTTCATCGACTCCACCATCGACAACCCGGATCAGCGTGTGCAGGAAGACATCACGACGGTCGTCCAGCAGAGTCACTCGCTGATTTTCCAAGCGGTGAGCAATCTGGTCTCGGTCGTGGTCTTCACCGCAATTCTGTGGGATCTGTCGGGACCGATGACGATCGCCGGCACGCACATCCCGCGGGCCATGGTGTTCATCGTGATCATCTTCGTGCTGCTGGCCTCGGTGGTGGCGTTCTGGGTCGGTCGTCCGCTGATCCGCTACAACTTCCGCTATCAGGCCGCGATGGCGACCTTCCGATACGCGCTGGTGCGGGTGCGCGAGAACGCCGAGAGCATCGCGTTCTATCGCGGTGAGCAGGTCGAACATCGGGGTCTGGCGAGGCGCTTCGCCGACGCGATCGTGGCCCAGTGGCGAATCGTGTACCAGGAGACCGGATTCCAGGCATGGAACCTCGTGATTTCGCAGATCTCGGTGGTTTTCCCGATCCTGCTGCAAATGCCGCGCTTTTTCACGGGCGCCATCACGATCGGCGATATTCAGCAGTCCGCGTCGGCTTTCGGCAACGTGCACGATTCACTGTCGTTCTTTCGGAACAACTACGACGTCTTCACCCAGTACCGTGCCGCCCTTCTGCGTTTGGACGGCATGGAAACGGCCGATATCCAATCTCGCGAACTGCCCAGGATCGCCGAGGCCGATCTGGACGGCAGCCTCGAACTCGAGAATATCGACGTGCGCCTTCCCGACGGCGCTCCGCTGATCGAGGCGCTGAACCTGCACCTGGTCCCCGGCGACGCGCTCGTGGTCAAGGGCGCCTCGGGCAGCGGCAAGACGACGTTGTTGCGCACGCTCGCCGAAATGTGGCCGTACGGATCGGGAACGATCCGCCGACCGGGCGCGAACGGCACGCTGTTCCTGTCACAGCTGCCCTACCTGCCCCTCGGCGACCTGCGGACCGCGGTCAGTTATCCGGCCGAATCGGGCGACATCCCCGACGAGCCCCTGCGCGACGCCCTGACCAAGGTGAGCCTGGGCCACCTGGCCGACCGCTTGGACGAGGCGGCCGACTGGGCCAAGATCCTGTCCCCGGGCGAACAACAGCGCCTGGCCTTCGCCCGGATCCTGCTGATGCGCCCGCAACTGGTGTTCCTCGACGAGGCCACCTCGGCGATGGACGAGGGCCTCGAGCACGCCGTCTACACCCTCATCCGCACCGAGGCCCCGGACACCATGCTGGTCAGCGTCGCCCACCGCAGCACCGTCGACCAATTCCACACACAGCGACTGGAACTCGGCGGCGAGGGCGGGGCGTGGAATCTGGAGCCAATGCCTGCGGCGGTATAGGCGCCGCTCAATGGGAGTGGACCCAATCCGCGATATCAGCGACGACGGCCGGATCGACGTGTTGGGCCGGTATGTATTCCATGGGCGTGGACGGGCCGGATCCGCTGAAGAACTGGTGATTATCGGCCTCGTAGATACGGATGGTGACGTCGTCACGGCCACCGAGGTCGTTCTGCCAGCCGACCAGATCGTCATCCACAGTGACCTGATAGTCGCGCCTGCCCTGCAGAATCAGCATCGGTATGTCGAGTTGGGCCGCCGTTGTGGTCGGGGGGTTGTCGCGCATCTCTATCCAGCGATAGGCCGGGAGATGATCTGGGAGGTCGCTGGTGGGCGTCGAGACCGACAATTCCGGGCTGTCGATCAGCGCGGCCTGCCTGATTATCTCCTGGACAGCAGGGTGGGTATCGACGTCGATGTCGGGCTGCAGTCCGATGAGGTATCGATACTGGCGAACCATGGTGTGGTGGAGCGGCGCGGTCGCCCCGGCCAGGATGATGAGCCCAGCTAGGACGGGCTCCGCGGCCGCGATGCGTGGGGCGACCGTTCCGCCTTCGCTGTGGCCGAGCAGAAATATCCGTGCCGGGTCGATAGAGGGATGCTCACGAAGCATCCGGATCGCGGCGATGGCGTGATCGATGTACTCGACGGTCAAGGTGGCGTCACGTTCGATGTCCAGTTTGTCAGGGTGGGTAAAAGTGACTTTGTCGAATCGCAGCACCGCGATTCCTTTGCTGGCAATTCCCCATGCCACATCCTTGAGTGGTTTGTTCGAAGTCTGTGGCAGTGTGCTGTCGCGATCCATCGGTCCGGACCCAGGTAATTGCACCACGGCGGGCCGCCGACCCGGCGTCGCCGGCATACTCAGAATCCCTGGTACGGCCAGGACGCCGCTGCCTACGGTGACGTTACTCTCGGTGAATGATGTGGGATCGGCATAATCCGGCGGTATCCACGGTTGAGCCTCCCCGAGCGCTCGCAGGCGCCAGCTCCACAGCCAACCCGTATCGTCAACTCCCAGGACAAGCGCGAAACCCTCGTTCGCGCATTTCACAGGAATCTTTACCAAGGTCAGCTGCGACCTGCCCGGCTCCGTGATGGGATCACCGATTTCGGTGATCGGTCCAGTCCGAGCAAGAGCATCCGTCCATGTGTCCCGGAGTTGTTCGGCCGTCAGCGCATCGCGCAGCTGAGGCGCGAACAGGTCGTGGACCTCGCCGAATCGTTCTACTCGGACGAGCCGCATGACCTCCAGGCCGTGCTCGGCCGCATCCACCGGCATGGGCGTCATTGTCCGCCGTCACTACAGGCTCACCCGCTGATCCTGGGCCAGGAACAGCTTGTCGCCCTCCTTCACCCCGAACGTCGAATAGAACTCCGGGAGATTCCGGACCACCTGGTTGCAGCGGAATTCGCCGGGGGAGTGCGGGTCGGTGGCGATCTGCTGTTCGGCGGCCTGGGTGGTCTGCTTGACCCGCCAGTTGCGGCCCCAGGCCCAGAACATGTCGGTGTAGTTCGGGGTGTCGGATTTCTGGTCGATGCGGAAGGCGGCCAGGGAGATCATCAGGCCGCGCAGGTCGGCGAGGTTCTCGCCGACCGTGAGTTCGCCGTTGACGTGCTCGGTCGGCGGCAGGCCCGCGGGGACCAGGGCGTTGTACTGGGCGATGAGCTGTTCGGTCTTGGCGTCGAAGGCGGCGCGGTCGCGCGGGGTCCACCAGTCGCGGCGGTTGCCGTCGCCGTCGTATTTGGAGCCCTGATCGTCGAAGCCGTGGCCGATCTCGTGGCCGATGACCGCGCCGATCGCGCCGTAGTTGACCGCGGCCTCGGCGCCGGCGTCGAAGAAGGGGGCCTGCAGGATCGCGGCGGGGAAGTTGATCGAGTTGGAGGTCTCGTCGTAGTAGGCGTTGACGGTCTGCGGCGTCATACCCCATTCGGTCTTGTCGACCGGGGTGCCGAGCTTGCTCATCTCGTACGCGGAGTCGAAAGCCGCTACGGCAAGCAGGGATTCGACGAGCTTGCCGCGGGTGATCGTCAGTTTCGAGTAGTCCCGCCACTTGTCCGGGTAGCCGATCTTGACCGTGATCTTGTTCAGTTTGGCGATGGCCGCGGCCCGGGTGGGCGGCGACATCCAGCTGGAATTGTGGAAGTTGTCGCGATACGCGGCCAGCAGATTGTTCACCAGCTGCTTGGCCCTGTCCTTGGCGTCGGACGGAAAGTACTTGTCCACGTACAGCTTTCCGAGTTGCATGCCGAGGTTGCCGTCCACGACGCCGATCGCGGACTTCCACAGCTCGGGGCGCTGCTGCACGCCGCTGGTCGCCTTCAGATAGGCGAAGTTCGCGTCGGAGAGCTGATCGGTCATGTACTTGGCGTACATGCGCAGCAAGCCGAGTTTGAGATAGTCGCGCCAGGTCTCGATATCGGTGTCGGCCCAGATACCGCCGGCGGCGGTGACGAATGACGGCTCTCCCACCACGACCTTGCCGAACAGGCTCGCGGGCCGGTCGGTGCAGCCGGAAAGCCAAGGTTCCCAATCGAATTGGGGTGCCAGGGCCTTGACCTCGTCCCAGGATTTCAGGTTGTACGTCGCGTCCGCGTCGCGCAGCCTGACGTTGTCCCAGAATCCGGCGGCGATCCGCTTCTCCAGATCCAGCACGCGCTGCGCCGAACCGTTCGGATCGGGGAATCCGGCGCCGGCGGCCAACTGTCGCAGCAGGTCCGAATAGGCCGAAAGATACTGTGCGAACTCGGGTTTGCTGTAGTACTGGGAATCCATGCCGAGGCCGGACTGGCTGATCTCGGGCAGGTAGGCGTTGGAATTCTTGCGGTCGACGGTGACGCCCAGCGCGACGAGTCCGCCCAACGGCAGCGCGCCCATCACCTTCGCCAGATCGGGTTTCGCCGCGGCGCCGTCGATCCGGGCGAACGGGCCGGACAGGGGGGTGATGCCGAGCTTGTTCAGCGTGGCTACGTCCATCCGCGCGTCGTACAGGTCGCGGATCTGCTGCGCCTCGGTGCCGCCCTGCGGATCCCCGAGGCCGTCGACGACGTCCTTCAACTGCCCCTCGACCCGATCGGACACCTCGGCGAAGGTGCCGAAGCTGGTCTTGTCCGGCGGCAGTTGATACTCCCGCAACCACGTGCCGTTGACGTGCCGGAACAGGTCGTCCTGCGGGCGGATCGCCGGATCGACGCCGGACAGGTCGGGGCCGGTCGGCGCCTTGGGGTCGCTGTCGGTGCAGGAGACCAGCGCGGCGACCGCGGGTATCGCGGCCAGGGTGTACAGGAACGAACGGCGATTCAGGTCTATCCGATGGCGCGGCGAATTCACGAAAGTCCTCTCCCCGACCGACTACTGTGCGCGGCTGCGGCGAACTCGATCAGCCCCTTGCCGGACGAGGCTACTGGACCGTGGATGAGAACGCCCGGACTTATCGCACCGTATGCACTGGCTCCCGGTCGTCGGTGCGCGATCGTCGAGCCGTGGACCAGGCATCGAGACGCCGCGATACCGTCCGCCGAAGGACGGCGAACCGGTCGGTGTGTCGGAGCGAGCCCCCTGATTTGGGCCCGACCTGGGCCTTGGCTACACTGGACCGGTTGCTGGCGGGACATCTGTGCCCGCACTCCGGCCGCGAACCCACAGTGGTTGATCACTTCGATCGTATAACCGCTGGCAGGCGTGTGTTGGGGAGCAACTGACCATGCCCGTCGGGTCGGCAATCCGGCGTGCATTACGTCCAGGTCTAGGAGGAGCTGAAGTGATTCAGCAGGAGTCGCGACTGCGCGTCGCCGACAACACGGGTGCCAAGGAGATTCTCTGCATCCGCGTGCTCGGTGGTTCGTCGCGTCGCTATGCCGGTATCGGCGACATCATCGTCGCCACCGTGAAGGATGCCATCCCCGGTGGCAACGTCAAGAAGGGCGAGGTCGTCAAGGCCGTCGTCGTGCGCACCACCAAGGAGCGCCGTCGTCCGGATGGCTCGTACATCCGCTTCGACGAGAACGCCGCGGTGCTGATCAAGCCGGACAACGATCCGCGCGGCACCCGTATCTTCGGCCCCGTCGGCCGTGAGCTGCGCGACAAGCGTTTCATGAAGATCGTCTCGCTGGCCCCGGAGGTGCTCTGACATGAAGGTGCACAAGGGCGACACCGTGATCGTCGTCTCGGGTAAGGACAAGGGCGCCAAGGGCAAGGTCATCCAGGCCTACCCGCAGGACGAGCGAGTCCTGGTCGAGGGCGTGAACCGGATCAAGAAGCACGTCGCGAACTCCGCGAACCAGCGCGGCGCCAGCTCCGGCGGCATCGTTACCCAGGAAGCGCCCATCCACGTGTCCAACGTGATGGTTGTCGACTCCGACGGCAAGCCGACCCGCGTGGGCTACCGCACCGATGAGAGCGGCAAGCGGGTGCGCATCTCCCGTCGCAACGGGAAGGACATCTGATGACCACTACCGAAAACAAGATCCAGCCGCGGCTCAAGGAGCGCTACCGCGCCGAGATCCGCGACGCGCTGAACTCCGAATTCGACTTCGCCAACGTGATGCAGATCCCCGGTGTGGTCAAGGTCGTGGTGAACATGGGTGTCGGTGACGCCGCCCGCGACGCCAAGCTGATCAACGGCGCGGTCGCCGATCTGGCGCTGATCACCGGTCAGAAGCCGCAGATCCGTCGGGCCACCAAGTCCATCGCGCAGTTCAAGCTGCGTGAGGGCATGCCGATCGGTGCGAAGGTCACCCTGCGTGGCGACCGGATGTGGGAGTTCCTGGACCGTCTGGTGTCCATCGCGCTGCCCCGTATCCGGGACTTCCGTGGTCTGTCGCCCAAGCAGTTCGACGGCCACGGCAACTACACGTTCGGCCTGAGCGAGCAGTCGATGTTCCACGAGATCGATGTGGACCAGATCGACCGCCCGCGTGGTATGGACATCACCGTGGTGACCACCGCGACCAACAACGACGAGGGTCGCGCTTTGCTCAAGCACCTCGGCTTCCCGTTCAAGGAGAACTGAGCATATGGCTAAGAAAGCTCTGAAGATCAAGGCCGCGGCCAAGCCGAAGTTCGCTGTTCGCGCCTACACCCGCTGCCAGCGCTGCGGACGCCCGCACGCGGTGTACCGCAAGTTCGGCCTGTGCCGCGTGTGCCTGCGTGAGATGGCGCACCGCGGCGAGCTGCCGGGCGTGCACAAGTCCAGCTGGTAAGCAGCATTATCGGCGAGCCCGGCACGGTTATTGCATACCGTGCCGGGCTTCGCTGTACCTGCAAAGAGCTCGCTCGGGAGTACTCAGACCGAGATCATCGTCAGTAGGTTTTCTGTGCCCTTGAAGTCGTCCGGATTGCGGGTGTAGAGCGGTAGATCGTTGACCGAGGCGATGGCAGCGATCATCAGATCGGCCTTGCGCGGCTTCGGGTTTCGTCCTGCGGCTACGACCAGTTTTGCCAGGGAGGTGAATCGCCGGGCGGAGGCGGCGCAGAAGGCGAGTGGGTCGAAGGTGTGCTCGAGCTCCAGCATTCTCTCCGTTCGAAGGGCCAGTATCTCCGGTGTCTTTGCACGGGCGATACCCAGTCCTAGCTCGGCCAGAGTGACGGTGGAGATCCGCGGCTCGATGGGCAGGGCGTCGTCGTCGATCACCTCGAGATCAATCAGGACACAGGTATCCAGCAGCCCGGCCGGAAATCGCCCGCTCGATACCGGCTCAATCATCGAGCCGGTCCTCGCCGAACATCTCGTCGATCTCTGCTCGCTCTTGCGCGCCGCTCGGCATAGCGGCGAAGCGGGCCAACCGTGCCTTGAGCTCGGTAGTTGTGATACTTCTCCGTCTCGGAGCGATGGGCCGCAGTTCGCCCACCGGTCGGCCGTTGCGGGTGATGACAAAGTCGTCGCCTGCTTCGAGTCCGTCCATGACGCCTGCGCTGCCATTGCGTAACTCGGCCTGGGTGATCGTCTTGGTCATAGGGCGATGATAGCAACCTATGCTATGTGTTGCTATGCGATCTTTCGCGTATCAGGGTCATGTCGCATTGAGCTATCGTGGCGCCTACTCGCTGGTAGGTTTGTTCTGGTGACGAGCACCGATGGTCTGTTGTTCAACCCGCGCACGTACGATCCGCGGCACTTCGACGCCGAGACGCAGCGGCTGCTGAAGGCCACCATCGAATGGTTCGAGTCGCGGGGCAAGCAGAGACTGCTGGCCGATGATGCGGATGCTGTGTGGGTCTCGGACTTCCTGGACTTCGTCCAGAAGGAGAGGTTGTTCGCGTCCTTTCTGACGCCCTCTGCTTATGCCGGAGGCGATCCGAACCGGCGCTGGGATGCGGCGCGCAATGCCGCGCTGTCGGAGATCTTCGGGTTCTACGGCCTCGCGTACTGGTACGCAGAGCAGGTCACCATTCTCGGGTTGGGTCCGATCTGGCAGAGCGACAACGAGGCGGCCAAGCAGCGCGCCGCCGCGGATCTCGTCGATGGCCAAGTGATGGCGTTCGGTCTGTCCGAGCGTGATCACGGCGCCGATATCTACAACACCGACCTGGTATTGACCCCGGCTGAGCCGGGCAGCGCCGATGCCGAGGCGGGAATCCTGTTCCGCGCCAACGGCGTCAAGTACTACATCGGTAACGGTAATGTCGCCAGCATGGTGTCGGTGTTCTCGCGTCGCGCGGATATCGAGGGCGCGGACGGCTACGTGTGGTTCGCCGCCGACAGCCGCCACGCCAACTATGAGCTCATCGACAACGTTATCCACGCCCAGCTGTACGTCAGTACCTTTGCGCTACACGACTATCCGGTGACTGCCGCCGAGATCCTCTCCACGGGCGCCGAGGCGTTCTCCGCGGCATTGAACACGGTGAATGTGGGCAAGTTCAATCTGTGTCATGGCAGTATCGGCATGGTCGAGCACTCGTTCTATGAGGCGATCACGCATGCCGACAATCGCATTCTCTATGGCAAACCAGTGACCGAATTCCCGCATGTGCGGACGAATTTCGTCGATGCCTATGCCCGCATCACCGCGATGAAGCTGTTCAGCGACCGGTCCATCGACTACTTCCGCACCGCGAGCCTCGAGGACAGGCGCTACCTGTTGTTCAACCCGATGACGAAGTCCAAGGTGACCTCCGAGGGGGAGACCGTGATCACGCTGCTGCTGGATGTATTGGCCGCCAAGGGTTTCGAGAAGGATACGTACTTCGCTCAGGTGGCTCGTTACATCGGCACGCTGCCTCGGTTGGAAGGCACCGTGCACGTCAATGTGGGCCAGATCTTGAAGTTCATGCCCAACTACCTGTTCAACCCGAAGGACTACCCGGAGGTCGGCACTCGCCGGGAAGCTGCCGACGACTCGTTCTTCTGGCGGCAGGGCCCGGCCCGAGGCGCGGGCAAGGTGCAGTTCGCCGACTGGACCGTGGTCTACGACAAGCACACCGATGTCGCCGGCGTGGCTCGCTTCTACGAGCAGGCACGAGCGTTGCGAACCCTGCTGACCACGGCCGCTCCGGATGCTGCCCAGCAGAAGGATCTCGACTTCATGCTGACCATCGGCCACCTGTTCTCCCTGGTGGTCTACGGTCAGCTGATCCTGGAGCAGGCCGCGATCACCGGTCTGGACCGCGACATACTCGACCAGATTTTCGACTTCCAGATTCGCGACTTCAACGCCTACGCCACGATGCTGCTGGGGAAGCCGTCGGCCACTGTGGCACAACAGGATTGGGCTATCGCCGCACTGCGCACTTCGATCGGCGACAGTGACCGATTCAAGCGGGTCTGGGACCGGGTCGCGTCCTATGACGGCGCCTACGCGATGCGCCCGTAGCGCTGGGCGACCGGGCGAAGTCTGCCGCAGGGCCGGCTGATCGGCAGGCCATACCTATTGGCCGGACCGAACCATTGAACCCAGACTTCGCCTCGGGCCCCCGACTGTCGCGGGGCGATGGCTGACAATGCGGACCAGGACCGCGAGCACGACGAGTGCGGGCCACGGGTGTCCATCGACTGTGTCACACCTCAGGTTCCGTATTCGTCTTACAGGTATGAAAACCAGGAGTCGGATATGCCAGTGAATCAGGAATCGCAGGCGCGCAACAGGGTTGCGTTCGAGCGGCTGCATGAGGTTGTCAATGCTGGTGATCTGGAGCTGATCTCGAAGACGATCGGTGAGATCGTGTGGGAGGATGCGGTGTTGCATACCTCGTTGCCGCTGGATGTGAGCGGGGCGGCGGCGTTCGAGCGGGTGTGGCAGATATTGCTGCGGGCCTATCCGGATATTCATGTGGCGGCCGAGGATGTGATCGTGGCCGAGGACAAGATCGTTGCGCGGCAGGTGGTGAGCGGGACGAATCTGGGGGAGTACATGGGCCACGCTCCCACCGGCCGCTCGGTTACCTACAACGAGATCTTCATCTTTCGGTTCGTCGAGGGGCGGATTGCCGAGGTGTGGGGAGTTGTGGATGTTTTCGCGCAGCTTCGGCAGTTGGGGTTCGTCGCGGTGTAGAGGGCGATCGCTCAATCTCCTACCTGGGGGAGGTGGCAGATTTGGATTAGTTCGCGGTCTCGGGTTCGGGAGATCATCAGGCCGCGGCCCGGGGGGTATTTGGCGGGGCGGATGTCGCCCAGCAGGATGCCTTCCTCCTTGGGGGTGCTCATCAGGAGCATGTCTACGGACATGTCTTTCATGGGGCCCAGGACGTTGTCGTAGAGGGCTCGGGCTATGCCGCCCGAGCGGCGGGCGATGATGAGGTGCAGGCCGATGTCGCGCGCCTGGGGGATCAGTTCGAGCAGGGGGATCAGGGGGTTGTTGGAGGCGACCATGTCGTAGTCGTCGACTATCACGTAGACCTCCGGGCCGCTCCACCAGCTGCGTTCGCGCAGCTGGGCGGGGGTGATGTCGGCGCCGGGGATGCGCTCGGAGACGAAGCCGGCGACCTCCTTGAGCATTCCGATGGAGGTTTGCGAGGAGGTCGAGTAGCCGGCCAGGTGGGGGCCCTCGACCACGCCGAGCATGGTGCGGCGGTAGTCGACCATGATGATGCGCGCCTCGTCCGGGTGCGAGTTCTCCACGATGCCCATCGCGATATTGCGCAGCAGGGTGGTCTTGCCGCAGCCGACGTCGGCGAACGCCAGCAGATGCGGCTGCTCGTTGAAATCCAGTACCAGCGGCTGCAATTCGGACTCGCCCAACCCGACCAGCACGTGCCTGGCGTCCAGTCGCAACTCCAGCTCGGTCGCCGCGGCGAGTGCCTGCTCGCGGGGTATCTCCAACGGCAGCATGCGCACGCCCGGCGCCCGGCGCCCGGGGTAGAACTCGGCCAGCTTCGCCTTGGCCGCGGTCACGCCGTCGGACAGCGTGTCCGGGTCGGTGTCGGAGTCCAGCCGGGGCAGGGCCAGCAGCATGTGCAGCTTGCCCTGGGTCATGCCGCGTCCCGGCCGGTTGACCGGGACGGCGACCGCCGCGCGACGGTCCATCTCGGAGTCCGACGGATCACCCAGCCGCAGTTCGATGCGGGTGCCGAGCTGGTCCCTGACCACCGGGCGAATCTCCGCCCAGCGGTTGGCCGCGAGCATGATGTGGATGCCGTAGGACAGTCCGCGCGCGGCCAGCGAGAGCACCTGAGCCTCGGGACCCGGGAATTCCTCACGGAACGCCGCCCAGCCGTCGATCACCAGGAACACGTCGCCGAACAGGTCCTCGGACAGCGGATCGGCGGCCCGTTCCGAGTCGGACCTGGTCGCGAGGTCGGCCTTGCGCCTGCGGAATTCGCGCATATTCTCGATGCCCAGCTGCAGGAATCGAGCCTCGCGCCGGCGCAGCAGCGTGGCGAGTTCGGCGACGGTGCGTCGTACTCGATCGCCCTCTAGCCGGCTGGCCGCCGAACCGACGTGCGGCAGCTCACCGAGTCCGGCGAGCGTGCCGCCGCCGAAGTCGACGCAGTAGAACTGCACCTGCTCGGGGGTGTGCGTGGCGGCCGCGGCCATGATCACCGACCGCAGTGCGGTGGACTTGCCGGACTGCGGGCCGCCGACCACCACCATGTTGCCCTGCGCGCCGGACAAATCGATGACGAGCAGGTCGCGCCGCTGCTCGTAGGGCTTGTCGACGATGCCGATCGGCATCCGCAACTCGCCTTGGCGATTTCCGGGTGATTGCCAATCCGGTTCGGACAGCAGCATATCCACGGTGGGTGAGATGTCCAGCGGCGGTAGCCAGACCTCGTGCGCGGGGCGGCCGTGGCCGACGAGCCGGTCGACCACCACCTGGAGCACGCTGCGTTCGGCGCCGGACGTGTCCACACCGGGCTGCTCCGCCAGCAACTCGTTCAAATCCGGCAGCTCGACCTTGACCGGTTCGGGCGGCTCGTGCATCGCCACCGGCGAGGCGGTGAACAGATCCACCGTATCCGCCGCGGCCGGGCCGCCCTCGGCCCGTGGCCCGGTGGCGATCGGCGGCACATACGTGCCCGAGACATAGCTGCCGTTGAAGCGCAACGGGTCGGCCGAATCGCTTTTCAGATAGGCCGAGCCGGGCTGGCTCGGCAGATGGTAGGCATCGGTGATGCCCAGGACCTGCCGAGATTCGCTGGCCGAGAAGGTGCGCAGGCCGATCCGATAGGACAGGTGCGAGTCCAGGCCGCGCAGCCGGTTCTCTTCCAGGCGTTGCGAGGCCAGCAGCAGATGCACGCGCAGCGAGCGGCCCAGCCGCCCGATCATCACGAACAGCTCGGCGAAATCCGGCTTCTGCGTGAGCAATTCGGTGAATTCGTCGACGATGACGAACAGTGCGGGCAGCGGATCGAGCTGGGCGCCGTTGGCGCGAGCCTTTTCGTACTCGGTGACGTTGGCGAAATTGCCTGCCGCCCGCAGCAATTCCTGGCGGCGGTTCATCTCGCCGGCCAGTGCGTCGCGCATGCGGTCCACCATCGAGAGTTCTTCCTCGAGGTTGGTGATGACCGCCGCGACGTGCGGCAGCGGATCGAGCCCGAGAAACGTTGCGCCGCCCTTGAAGTCGACCAGCACCAGGTTCAGTAGGTCCGGGGAGTGTGTGGTCACCATCGACAGCACGAGGGTGCGCAGGAATTCGGATTTACCCGAACCCGTTGCGCCGATGCACAATCCGTGCGGCCCCATGCCGTTCTCGGCGGACTCCTTGATATCGATCTCCACCGGTTGGCCGTCCGGTGTGACGCCGATCGGCACCCGCAGTCGCTCGCGGGACGAGCGTGGGCGCCATACGGTGTCCGGGGTGATGGCCGCGGCGTCCGGGATCTTCAACAGGGACATCAGTCCCGGGTCGGTGACGGTGTCCGCGTCCAGGTCGACGATCTGGTTGGCGGTGGCGGTGCGATAGCGCGACATGCCCCGGGCGAAGGTCGCGCTCTCGAACAGGCTCACCCGGTCGGGACCGGCGAATTTCTCCACCGTGCCGCCCGTGCGCGCGCCGATGACGCCGTCCTCGACGACCAGTTGCAGGCCGCGGCGCACGGCCAGACCTGCTTGCGGCGCGGTCAGATCCAGCACGGTCACCGAATCCAGGCCCGCGTCGCTGATGACGCGCTCGGAACCGCCGACGTAGCCGTCATCGATCACGACCACCAGATGGATGCGGCCTGCGGTGGGCGGCGTGTTGCGCAGGAACCGGCCGCGTTCGAGCAGGTCGTCCGACAGTGCGTCCTCCAGCTCCGACAGCGACTCGTACAGCATCCGGGCCGAGCCGATGCCGTCCTTGTCGCGCGAATGTTGCAGGTGCGGAAGCCATTTCGCCCACTCCCAGTGCACCGAGTCGGGATCGGAGGTGACGATCGCCACCCCGAGGTGATCGGGGCCGTGGAAGGTGACCAGCTCCATGACCATCGCGCGGGCCAGGTCACGGCCGAACTCGAGGGGGCCCTCGATATTGATCGCCGGGAAGGCACGCAGCGATATCGCGGTCGGCAGGCGGTGCACCACCGAATGGGTGCGCACGAACCGGCGCAGCGCGACCGTCGCGACCGGTTCCAGATCCTCCAGCGGGCCGGTTTCGGGCCGGGCGAGCTTGGTGGCGATGCGGTGGCTGCCGACGCCGATGCGGACGTGACCGAAGTCGGGATCGTTGGGGCGGCGTTCCCACATGCGCCGGGTGCCGATGAGCGAGTGCAGGTCCCGCGGATGCGGATGACTCCAGGTCAGCGCCTCGCGCTGCGACCGGCCGGTGTGGCGGACGTCCTTGCGCAGCTGCTCCAGGTAGCGGAAGTAGTCCTTGCGCTCCTCGTTGAGTTCGGCCGAGCGCTTACCGCCGCCACCGGAGCGGCCCGCGAACATGCCGACCATCGACATCAGCATCATCATCGGGAACATCAGGGTCAGCGGGTTGCTCAGCATGGCCTTGCCGCCCATGGTGAACATCATGCCCACCATGCCGAGCATGGCGACGAGCATCACCACCGGCATCAGCCGCTGCCAGAGCGGACTCGGGATGGGTGAGGTGATCTCCGGCGGCGCGTCGACGATCACCTCACCGCCCGGCGAACGGGGCGGCGCGATCCGGGCCAGCCGGACGAAACCCTGTGTGGTCATGGTTTACTCCTCCAGCTCGAGCGGGCGCTGATGCTCGCGGCGGAACGGAATCGACACCGCCAGTACGATTGCCAGCAGGATCAGGCATGCGGCCGCGCCGCCGACCCCGATGCGCAGCGGCCACGGGTCCACCCGAGGTGGTGGTGGCGGTGCTGGAATGGCCTGTCCCGCATCATGATCCGAGTCGCTCCGCGCGGGCAGTTCGGCGGTGAGCGCGGCCACCGGATCGACCATTCCGGCGCCGATGCGGTCGTCGCGGCCGTTGCCGGGCGCGTGCGCCGTGCGCACGATGCGGTCGATGACCTGCGCGGCGGACAGTTCGGGATAGCGGGCGCGTACCAGTGCGGCCACGCCGGCGACGAACGCGCTGGAGAAACTGGTGCCGTCCACGGGTGCGACCGCGCCGCTGGCCTGCGGGGTGCCGTTGATCAGGCCGATACCACCGGGTGTGCTGTCCAGCGACATCAGGTTGGTGCCCGGTGCGGCCACGCCGACCCAGGGGCCGTAGAGCGTGAATCCCGATGGCGCGCCATCGGATTCGACCGAGGCGACCGACAGCACGTACGGGGCGTACCAGGCCGGGGTGGCGACCGTGTCGACCGAATTCCAGCCGGTGGTGCCGTTCTGGGTCTTGCACGCCCCCTGGCTCTCCAGGTTTCCGGCCGCGGCGACCACCACCACGTTGCGGTCGGCGGCGTACTTCAGCGCTGCCCCCAGCGCGGCGTCGCCGGTACCCTGACCTGCCGCGGAGCACGACACCTCGGAGATGTTGATCACGGTCGCATGCAGGTCGACCGCGTGTACGACCGCGTAGGCGAGGGTGCTCACGTTGCCGTAGCCGCCGGCCGACATCTGCCCGGGGCGCTGATCGCCGTAACTGTCGGCGGCCTCGTAGGCGAGGCTCGTCTGTCGGATGGACAGGATGGTCGCGTCGGGCGCCACCCCGGAGAACTGGTCGCTGCCGTCCGCGGCGGGGTGAGCGGCGATGATCCCGGCCACCAGGGTGCCGTGCCCGTCGCAGTCGGTGGTGCCGTCGGAGGTGGACACGTAATCACCCCCGGGAACGACGCTCAACCGTGGATGCCGGTTCACCCCGGTATCGATCACCGCGACCAACTGCCCCGCGCCACGGCTGAATTGCCAAGCCTGATCAAGCCCGAGCTCCTGTTGCGCGGCAGGCTCACCGGTCGGCGCCGGTCCCGACCAGATCGGATGCGAGCACACCAGATGCTGCTGCGTGGGCTCCGGCGGTGCGACCGGGGCGTTCAGGATCAGCGCACCGGGGTTCACCGTGGGCGGCGCGATAGCCTGGGCGGCACCGGCAGATGCGAGGGTCAGCGTCAACGCCGCTGCGGCAGCACCGAGACGGTATGCGGCAGTCTTCGGCGCGCGACCTGCCTCGAAAAGTACTGCGGCAGGGTCGAGGTGGCGTGCGACGGTGGGTTCGAGGGCGTCGGTGTCAGCCATTGCGGGCGAGGGAGTAGATGTCGAGGAACCAGAAGGCCAGGGGGCCTATGGTGCAGATGCACAGGTATTCGAGCAGTTCCGCGGAGCGTTGGGCTATCGGTGAGACGGTCGTGCGGGGAGCTACGACGCCTACCAGTACCGCGATGAGCGAGAGGACTATCAGGGTGCCGGCGGCGGGTAGTGCCCAGTCGTGCAGCTTTGTGCCCAGTAGTATCGGCAGGCCGATCAGGATTGCGCAGCTGGCCAGGACCAGCGTCGCCGCCTGGATGCGGTCGGCGAAGATGCGGCCGCGCCGGCACAGCACCAGGCCTGCGGCGGCCGCGAGTGCCGCACCCTGCCAGCGGTGTTCGGCCGATCCGGCCGCGGCGAGCGCGCCCGCGGTCACGGCCAGCGCGAGGCCGATGAGCATGCCGGACTGGTATTCGTTGGCCTGACGTGAGCGCAGGTCCAGGCCGGCCGCCGAGGGGATGGTGGTCGCGCCGATCGCGCCGATGCCCTCGATGGTGGGCCGTTGCTCGTGGTCGCGCGGATCGATCACGCCGCCTGCGGTCGGCACCGGTGGCACCGGCAACCGGGCGGCCGCCACCGCGATGCGCGGGGTGAACGTGACGATCAGCAGCGCGCACATCATCGCGATCACGCCGACCTTCGGCGCCGCGAGATGCCACAGCGTGATCGTGCCGGCCGTCGCGGTACCGAACGCCGCGGTGGTGATCACCGCCGCGAAAACTGTTGTGCCCGTACCGACCAGGCGCAGCGTCACCACGGCCAGCAGCAGGGTGACCGCGCAGCCCAGCAGCAGATGCGGCGCGCCGAAACCGCCCGGTACCAGCACTGCCGCGCCGGCGCCGCTGAGCGCCAGACCGCAGACCGACAGTGCGGTCGCCGTGGTCCGGTCGGTATAGATCCGCGCGGTCAGCGCCGCCGCCAGCAGAGCCAGCAGCCCCACCGCGAGACCGGCCGCGCCGGCGGGCGGGCCCCAGCCCTGCGCCTTGGCCACCGGCAGCAGCAGTGCCGCGGCGATACTGCCCGTGGTTGCCGCGGCCAGCCCGGCCTGCCCCGCGGACTCGGAAGTCCAACCGCGGAAGGAACTTTCGGTCAGCCGAGCCACCGCATCGATGACATCGTCGAAAAGGGCGGGCGCCTCGACGGTTTCCACCTCGCGCAGCACCAGCAACTCGCCGTCGAACACATCGGCCTCGGTCAGCGATCGATGCGGCTCGATCGGTTCGTGACCCAGCCGCGACAGGGTCCAGTGCTCGGCCCGCAGTGCGCCGTCGCTGTCCTCGTGCTCGGACAGATTCGGATTGCGAGAGGCGATGAGCGCCACCACTTCCGGAATGAAGTTGGCGACCGGGATCGCCGCGGGCAACGCCATGTCGACCTGGGTGTTGCCGCCGATCACCGACACCCGGCACAGTTGCGGCTCGACGGTGGATGGCTCGATCACAGATCCTCCAATGCTCAACGCGGGCCCCAGGCGCCGGCCAGAGGGTCCAGCGCCGCGGCGGTGTGCAGTACACCGGCCAGGACGCCGGTCATGGGCCGGCGGGAGATGAGCTCGAAGCCCGCGGTCTCCAGTTCTGCCCTGGCCGCGTCGTCGCGGACCAGCTCGACGCAGGCATCCACCAGCTCGGGATAGCGGACCGCGGTGACACCCCCGCCGAGATCGTCGTCATCGTCGCTGGGGCCGACCTCGGCCACGACCGCCTTGCGGTTGCTCAGCAGATATCCGACGCGCACGGATTCCATCACCCGATATTCGGTGTGCGCGTGCAGGTTCAGCACCACCTTGGCGCGGGCGATGATCGGATCCAGTGCGCTGCCGTAGACACCGCTGACATGAACCGCCTCCAGACCCGCCCGGCGCAGCGCGGAGACGATGGCGATCCGGCGCGTGGTGCCGCCGCCGTAGAACAACACGTCGATATCCTGCTCGGGCGCCGGGGTGACGCGCCGCAGCCGCGGGTGATAGCCGAAGGGGACGTAATGCGCCGGCACCCCCCGCGCGCGCAGCTGTTCGACGTTGTGCCGCGAGTAGTCCCAGACGACATGGCGGCGCAGCACGTCCATCCGCACATGATCCGTCCGCAGGGTGTGCGCGGACACCGGCTCCAGCTGATAGACGACCGACCTGTCGGGAAAACGCCCCGGCTCGATGTAATGACCGAACACCACGTCGATGCGATCGGGGTCAGGCGCGCCGGTGTCCACGGTGCTGTGGCCGAGATCCCGCAGCGCGGCGCCGACGACGATCATCATGTCGTCGAAGGCCGGGGTGGTCCGGGTCCGGCTCGCCAGTGTGACGTTGAATTGCATTGCCGCGGGCCTAGATCGTGTAGAAGCCGTCGCCCCACAGGGTCTGCAGGCGCTGGAAGTAGTAGTCGTACTCCTTGGCGATGACCTCGGTGGAGAACTTGGATACCGCGTAGTCGCGAATCCCCTGGTAATCGAGCTTGTCGACCGATTGGGCCGCGTCGCAGAACTCGCGCAGCGTGCGGCAGCGGTATCCCTGCACGCCCTGCTGCACGGTCTCGCAGAACGCTCCCCAGTCCGTGGTGATCACGGGTGTGCCGCACAGCATGGCCTCGGCGTGGACGCCGCCGAACGGTTCGAGATACAGCGTCGGCACGAACACGCCCCGGGCCCTGCTCATCAGCTCGCCGCGTCGTTGCACGTCCACGATCCCGGCGTATTCGCCGTACTCCGGCGGGTGCCCGGCGCCGGCGACGATCAGCTTGGCGTCCAGGCGTTTACAGGTGTCGACGGCGATCTGGAAGCCCTTGGCCTCGATCAGGCGCCCGATGAACAGGAAGTAGTCGTCCTTCTCGGCGGAGAACGGGAAGTCCTCGACCTCGAAGTAGTTGGGGATCACCGCGTCGTAGAACTGGCCGCGGTCGGACATGATCTTCCCGACGGTGCTGCGCGCCCCGTGGACCGCGTGCATCCAGCTGTAGCTCTCGAACACCCGGTACTTGGCGAATACGCCGCTGTACCCGACGCCGTACTCGACGGTCTGCAGATCGGGGAAGGCCTCACCGAGGATCTGCTGACCGCCGCCGCCTATGGCGCAGATGATGTCGCGGGGTTGTTTGCGCTTGCCGATCTCGGAGATGACGCGGGCGTTGGTGAGCAGCCAGTGCCGCTCCGCGCCGTTCCAGCTGAACCAGTCGAAGCCGTCGGCGAGGGTCTTCTCGCCGAACCACTCGAGTTGATCGGCCTTGGAGGCGACGGTGATCAGCTCGGTGCAGGCGGCCTCGTTCTCCTCCGAGGCGTAGAGGAAAACCTCGTGGCCCAGGCTCATCATCATGTCGCAGAACTTGCGCACCTTCTGGGTGTAGGCGCAGGGCGAGTAGTACTTGGTGGTCTGAGTGTGCGGCAGTGCGGCTACGTGGAATCTCATCGGCTCATTCGTGCTAGTCGGTGCTTGTCTCTCGCGGTACAGCTAGCTTGATGGAGGCGGCGGCCGATCACCGCCCCCGGCCATGGGAGGCCCTCCGCCGGGGGGTGTTCCGCCGGGAGCGGCGCCCAGAGTGTCATGGGCGACCAGTGCGGACTGCCGATCCAGCATCGGACCCGACGGCAGCTGGCTGACGATCTGCCAGGGCGCCAGTTTCGGGTCGCTCAGGCCGAGTACGGCCGCCGTGGAGGTGTCGGGAATGCCGAATCGCACCCCGGTGTCGGTGACGTAGAACAGCGCCTCCCGTCGCGTGCTGTCCGGCGCGATGCCGGTGATCTGCACGTATTCACCGGTCGACGGAGGGATGTAGGCGTCGTCGGCGTACTGCTCGTGCCCGCCGTCGACCAGTGTGACCGGATGCATGGACGCGGCCAGGGGCGCCTGTGTGCCCACGAGCAGACTCAGCCGTGCGGCGGAGTCGCGCCGGCCGCGTGTCCAGTACACGCAGGCCACCGGCTGGTCGTCGGCGGAGACGATGCGCGGCTGATCCGCCGGAAATTGGTCCACCGGCAGGTCGTGTACGACCGGCACACCGGCGATGGCGTCCGGCGGGACCTTCATCATGTCGGCCTGCCCCATGGAGCCGGCGGTGCGCACGACCTGCGCGGCGAACGGTGTGAGTTTCTGCACCCCGTCCCGCAGCACCACGTACAGCGTTGTGCTGTTGATGTTGTCGACCCGGATCACCGCGCCGACAGGGACATTCGCCCATCGCACCGGGCCCGGCGACCCGGCGCCCGGGATCGTCGGCGCGGTGAGGTCCGGTGTCGCCACGCCGGCATTCAGCAGGCCGTCGCTCACCGGCCGGGGCCGCAGTCCGCGCAGACCGAGGGCGGCCACGATCGCGGTGTCGCCCATATCTATTCGGGCGTGCCTGCCGTCGTAGAGCAGATAGGTCGCGGCGCCGTTGGAGGCCAGCAGCGCCTCGTCGCCGGCCACCTCGCGGGTCGCGGAGCCGAGTTGGGGCGGGCCCGACAGGACCGTGGTCCGTAATCCGGCGGACACGTCGTCGCACAGGGTCCAGTCGGATCGGTCGCGATCCGCCGGGCCGGGCAATGCCGCCGGCACGCCGGCGATACCGAGCAGCGGTCCGCGCGGCAGTGTGGCCAGCTTGCTGTCCTTCACCGCGGTCGGCGTCTCGGGGCTGCCGGTGACCAGCCGCGCCGAGGCCAGGTTCAGCACCGGGTGCAGGGTCTGGCCCACCATGGCGTACAGCGCGCCGCTGTCCGATCCCATGATGATCTTGGCCTCGCCGACCTGACCCTGTGGATGGATGAATGCGAGCACCGCGCAGCCGCCGGTGAACAACAACGCCAGCACCAGACCGGTCATGAAAGAACGAAATTGTATGCGCATGGGGTCGTGCAGCATGCGCACATCACGGCGCACCATCGCATGATCGAAACGCTGCAACAGGAATCGGTAACCATTGACCTGCGCTCGAGTGGTCAACTGTCCGGGCACTGAAAACTCCTCCACCATTCCGGCGGTCGCGCACAACTACCGAGCATGTGAGAGGCTACCGTAATACGGGGGTGAATGCTGATGGGAGACAAGCCGAATGGGCAACATCGCAGCCACACTCCAGCAAACTGTTTCGGAACAAGAAACATCAAGGGTCCGATCTCCATTGAAATCCGGTGACGCCGGGCTGTTCCGGCGGTTTCCGCCCTCGGTGGTACTGCCCGCGAGCGCCGCTGGGGCGGTGGTGGGCACCCTGGTGATCGCATTCCACGGGCCGGTCGCGGCCGCGATCGGGGCGGGGGTCTTCGTGGCAGCATGCGGAACCGTGCGTGTGCACGGCACGAACATGTGGCGAACTGTGTTGATGCGCCTGGCATTGCAGTGGCGTAAGCGACGTCACATCGCGGCGGCGCCGGGCGAGGAGCCGTTCGACGTGCCGATTCCCGATGGCGGCGGCAGTTACGGAATGCGCTGGGACGGCCGGTTTCTGCTCACCATGTTGCAGGTCGAGCCGAAAGGGGTGTCGCCGACGCTGCTGTCCCCGACGGAGATTCGCACTCCCGACGAGGTTCCGCTGGACGAGGTGGCCCGCTGCCTGTCCCAGTTCGACATTCGCCTGGCCGCCATCGACGTCGTCGCGCTCGGGGTCCGTGCCCGCGGCGGCCACGAGGCGGTCCGGATATATGAGCGGATGCTGGGCCCGCTCCCGGCGACGGCGGTGCGCACGGTGTGGCTGGCGCTACGCTTCGACCCGCTGGACAACGCCGAGGCGATCGGCAATCGCGGCGGCGGATCCGAGGGCACCGTGCGCACCGCGGTGGTCGCCACTCGCCGGGTCGCCAACCGGCTGGCCAGGCATCGGGTCCGGGCGCGGGTGCTGACCGCCGCCGAGATGAGCGCCGCGGAATCGGCCATCCGATACGACACCGCCCCGGAACAGTGGCACGAGCAATGGCATGCGCTGCGTTGCAACGATTTCGAGCTGGCCGGATACGCCGTCCAGCCGGGTCGGCTGAACTCCGATGTGCTGGCCGGTATCTGGGCGGTTCCCGGACTGTCCACCATGGTGCGGCTGCGGGTGCGCCCCGCCGACGGTGGCGGTGCGCGCAACGTGCCGGACGGCCGGGTCGCGGTCACCGCGCTGGTCCGCCACGATACGGTCGGCCCGGTCGACGACCAGGTACGAACGACGTTGTCCGGACTGGGCCTCTACCCGCTCACCGGGGTGCAGCGGCGAATACTGCTGAACGGCGAGCAGCACGAGGCCGCCGTCTACGGCGTGCCCTCGGCCCTGTCCCAGCTGACGGTGCCGTCCGGCGGATGCGGGCAGGTGATCGGTGCGACCGCCGACGGATTCGGTGTGGCGGTGCCGTTGTTCGGGCCCGAGGTGCGGCATGTGGAGATCATCGGTGGCCTGCTGCTGGTGCAGCAGGTGACCGTGCGGGCGATGGCCCTGGGGGCCCGGGTGATCGTGCACAGCACGAGGCCGGAGGGGTGGGCGCACCTGGTCGAGCGGGTGGGCAGGCCCGAGGCGCTGTCGGTGTCGCATCCCGGTGGCGGCGCCCAGCACACCGCGGCGGCGACGATGATCGTCTACGACGGCGTCCCGTCCGCCGGGCAGGTGTCGGAGGCGACCGTCGTGCACGTGCGCGCGCCCGGTACCGCGCCCGAGGCGGCCTTCGGCGCCGACATCGCCCTCATCGAGTCCGCCGACGTGCGCGACCGGGTGCGTATCCGCACCGCGGTCGGGGATTACACGGTGCAGATGGTGTCGATCCCGGACGAGCTCCGATATGTGTCGGACGAGTATTCCTCGGCCATCGAGTTCGCGACGAGCGCGGACCGGCCGAGCCCCGTCCCGGCCGGATAACGCCCGCGGGCCCGGCGCCATCCGGTGCCGGGCCCGCGGGTAATGCGTTGTTTACCAGCTGAAGTCGCTGGCGACCTTGGTGTCGGTGGACTGCGCCCGGGACAGCGCGTCCTGCACCTGCGTCGTTCCCTTGGACAGGGTGGCGAGCAGGCTCTCCAGGTCGTTCATCAGGCTGTTGTGCTTCTGCTGGAAGGTGGCGGAGGCGCCGTTGTCGGTGCCACTGGACCACGCTTCGCCCAGCAGGTTGTTCGCCGCGTCCTGGGCGTTCTGCTTCTCGGTGGTGATCGACTTGTAGTAGGTCTGCAGCTCGCTGACCAGGTTGTCGACGGTGCTGGTGTTATACAGCATTGTGCTGTCGCTCATGACATTTCCGTTCTGAAGTCCATGGGTGGGATTTCTCAGCTGTAGCTGGAGGCCAGCGAGGTGAAGCCCGTCGAGGAATCGTCATCGGACGAGGCGGTGGCCTTCTCGCCCGAGGCGAGCGCCTCGGAGACCGCGTTCAGATCCTTGTTCACACTGCTGATCTGATCCTCGAGCTGGGTGGCGAAGGAGTTGAACGCGGTGTAGGCGGTGCCCTGCCAGCCGGACTTCGCGGCGTCCACCGAGCTGCGCAGCTGATCGATGGTCTTGTTGATGGGGGCGATGACCGCGGCGTAGGCGTTCGCGTACTTCTCGAACGTAGGGAAATCCATATAATTGGTGCTCATGAGAATCCTCTCTGGTATTGGATGATCTGATGTCGCGGAGTCACGGCTCCGGACGGATCGGAATTGCGGTAGGGGGAGTTCGGGGGAGCTACGGCATCCACCTACCTTCCGGCAGCGACTCGATCAGCGCGGCGATGACCTGCGCCGTCCTGTGGTCGCTGCCCGGGGCGAGCGTGGTCCAGGTCTGGCCGTCGGCGGTGACGCTGCCGCCGCCGATGATGCGCCCGACGGCCGTGTCGTAGACCGCGGCCGCGGCGGGGGACCGGACGGCGAGGCCGTCGCAGTGGCTGTAGCAGACGATCTCCGCCGTCGAATGCCGCCTGCGCAGGGCCGCTCCGAAGGCGACGGCGGCGTCCTGCGGGATACCGAGGTGGTAGACCGCGTCCGCATGGTCGGTGTCCGGATCGTCCAGGCGTTCGCGCAGGTCGATGGACGGAACGCTGAAGGCCGGGATGTCGGCGGGCGGGCACGGCCCCAGCGCGGCCAGCAGCGGGCGGGCCAGCGTCATGGGATCTTCGTCGGCCCACACCGTGCGCACGTCCAGCTCGTCGCCGGTGCGGATCGCGACGGCGTGGTCGAATCCGCGACGGACCAGGCAGAATCGAATCATCGTGCCGCCGCCGGGCAGAATCCGCGCGACCAGCTGGCGTTCGGGCCGGGACAGGGCGAACAGCGCGGTCGTCAGGGCCTCGTCCAGGACGTCTCCGGCGCGGTCGAGGACGCCGCGGTCGTGCAGCTCGGATACGGCGGCGAGCTGGGCCGCGGCGAACTGTCCGGCGTCGGCGTGGGCGGGACGCACCGCCAGCGCGGTCGGCAGGGTTTGGATGTCCAGGGCGGTCGCGACGGCGAGCACGCCGTCGGTGGTGAGTGTGGTCACGACGACTGCTCCGGCCTCGGCGCGGGGGCGCCCAATACCGCGGGCGCCGTGGCGAATCCGGCGTTGACCACGATCTTCTCGTGCGAGTCCGCGGCGTCGGACGCGGTCGGGCGGGGTGCGTGGGCGGCGGTGGCGGCCGCGGGCGCGGCGAATGCCGAGGCGGGCGACATCATCGGCGTATGCGTCATGGGTTGCTGGAGCGCCGGCGGGGACGTCGGCACGGGCGCGGTGGGCGTGCCCCCGGCCAGTGGCAGTGCGGACATGGCCAGTGCCTCGCCGCCGACGGGGACCGTCGGCGCCGCCGGGAACGTTTGCAGCGGGGAAAGATCCAGCTGCGGCAGATCGCTCATCGCGTGTTCCAGCTGCGGAGCGTCCGTCGTATGCCCGGAGGCGTGCGCGGCTACCGGCGTGCCGTTCGTGTGTTCGGCAAGCAGATTCGCCGCGGCGGACACCTCCGGCGCGTGATCCTGCCGCCACGGGCGGGCCAGCTGTTCGCTGGCGGTCTCGTACGAGCGCATCGCTCGCACGACCTGCTGGCGCAGGCCGTCGGCCTGGTGTTCGGCGGTGTCCAGCAGGCCGGTCAGCAGGGCGCCGGGCAGGATGCCGTGTACGAGGTTCTCGACCCCGCGGATCGCCTCGGCCACCTGCGCGAGTTGCGGAACGGTCGTGCGCGCGAGCTGATAGTTGGTCGCCTGCCGACCGGCGATCTCGGCGTTGGATTGGGCCGCGGCGGCGATCCGGTCCAGCCACCCGGCCAGCCCGGCGAGTTGATTCAAGCCGTCCGCGCTGGACGAGGACGCCCAGGCATCACCGAGCAGGGACAGCACGGCACGGAATTCCGTCGCGGCCTCTGTCAATCCGGCGGCAAGGCCGGAATACGCGAGACCGGCCTCGGTCATCGGGGTCGCGCCGTGTCCGGTGGTCACCTCGTGTACCAGCCGTTCGGGCGGGATGGCCTCCCATACGGTGCCGGTGAATCCGGGCCGAGGTGGTTCCAGCATCGTGATCACCCGCGCTCGATCAGAACAACGCGTGGAAGGCGTCGACGGCCTGGTCGTCGGTGTCGCCGAACGAGTCCGAGTGTGCTCGCAGATTGGCGGCGATCTTGCGCAGCTCGTGCGTGCCGGTGCGGTACGACTCCTGGAAGGAGCCGCCGACCTGGTCGAAGGTCCGCGCGGTATGTAGCGACACCGGGTCGAGGGCCGCGTGAGCGGGGCCCAGCGAGGGCTGCGCATCGCGCAGGCGGTCCTCCAGCTGGTCGGCGAGCGCGTCCAGTCGCCCGGCGGCCTGGCGTGCCAGTTCGTGGTCGAAAGCGAGCTTGTTCACGGGAATCTCCTTGTATCGGAGCGGATATCAGCCGGGCGGATCGGTCAGAAACCGAACGGATCGGGCTGGGGGGCGGTGTCGGTTTCGTCGGAGTCGGGGGTGATCGCGTCGGCCGTGATAGCGCCGATCACCGGCGTGGCGGCGGTGTCGTCGGTGTTGCCGACTATCTCCTTGCCGTTGCGGGCAGTGATCAGCGACGGCGGCGTGCTCGTGGTGGCGGCGATGCCCGTCTGGAATGCCGTCATCGCGCGGGCGCCCGGAATCACCGGCGGCAGCGTCTCCTCGGCCACCGCCGAGGCGGGGACGGTTTCGGCGGCGGTGGCAGGGTCCTCCGCCGTGGCGTCCTCGTTGTCGGCGAGGTCGTTGTCCTGCCAGGCGCCCATGGTGTCGGCCTTGCCGGCGCCTTGCACACTGCCGGGGTGCGTGACCGCCGTGGCGCCGGAGTTGTCGGCGAGCGCGTCGGATCGGGCCGTCGCCAGCATGGAATCGGAGATCGCCTTCGCCGATGCGGTGCCGGCCGCGGATCTCCCGATGGCCTGCTGTGCCGCGGACATCAGCGGGGTGATGGCTTGCTGGGCGACCGAGAACAGTTGTTCCAGCTCGGAGCTGGAGCTGCTGCTGGAACTGGAACTGGAACTGCTGCTGGAGTCGGAAGTGCTGCTGGAGTCGGAACTGGCGCTGCTGCTGGACGCGGTCTTGGTCCCGCCCTTGACCGATATCGAGTTGCCCTCGCGGGTCATCGTGGACGAATGCCCGACCAGCTGGGCCTTCGTCTTGGCGGTGATCGCGAGCGCTTCGCCGGCCGCCTCCACGGCCACGGCCACGAGGGCGGTCTGGCCACCCGGGGTGGCCGCCAGCGGCGACAATGCCGTTTCGGTGGTGACCAATCTGGTCGCCACCCCGGTCATCTCCGTCGCGCCGGTCGCCACGGACGTCGCCGCCGCGCCCAACGTCGTGTCGATCTTCGCGGACTGACCGGAGACGGCCGTCGAGGTGCTCGCGGCGTCTTCTCCGGCCGAGGTGGCCGCGTCGGTGCCGCTGCCCTGCATCGACTCCAGCAGTTGCAGGCCCGCCCCGCCCAAGCTCACGGCCGTGCCCAATGCCTGAACCGCGTTCTGCAGCAACGTCTGCGGGTTGAGCGATCCGTTCGCGCCCAGGTGGCCGGTGCCGAAACCGCCGAACAAGTCTGTCACCGGCTTCAGCAGGCCGTTCATATCCAGGGCCGGCAGTGGCGCCAGGCCCGGCAGCGGCGCCAGCGCATGCCCTTGCGGCACCGGAGACAGGCCCATGGTGTTCAGCACCGTGGCAACCGGCTGACCGATCAGCGGTGCGACGGGGGTGTTCTTCAGGGCGTCCAGCACCGTGGGATGCAGTGGCGCCGTGAGGTCTTCGGCGGAGCTGGTCATGTCGTGGACGATCCGGCGTCGGTGAAGCCGGCCGCGTTGTGCTGCTCGGTCTTGGAATAGGCCGCAGCCGCGGTGTGTGCGGCCGTCGAGGTGTTGTCGAAGACGTTCGCCAACTGGAGGATCGAGGAGAAGTTGTTGGCCTGCGCGTAGGCGAAGCTGGCCAGGAAATCCTGGCCGATCAGCCCGAATACCGTTGCCGCCGCGGCCACGCTGGCCGCCTGGTCGACGGCGCCCGCCGCCGCGACCGTGGTCGCCATGTTCTGCGCGATGTCGCCGTACTGCTGAAACGTCTTGGGCTGCACCTGGAGAACGTCCGTCACGGCCCACCTCCTAGAGCTGGTCTGCGTGAATATTCCGTGCGACGCACCCTTAATGCTAACGGGCGCAGTTCAATCAGCAAGTTGAAGGCCACTACCTCGCTAATCTTTTTTTTCCGGATTGTCTTCAAATTAAGACGCCTCTGATTCCGGATTGTTTTCAAGTTAAGCGGGTAAGTCTCAAGTTAAGTTGCCCTGCAAGAATTGCGGATATGTTGTAGCTGCTGTGCGGGCGGGAATGCGCCGGAAACCGCTGGCAAGATCACATGCAAGCGCGAACATGAAGAATCGAAGTAAACAAGAGTTTTCGAGTTACCGCTTCGAGGTTGAACCCGCGGCGGCCGCGCGTGGGCGCCGGTGACATCTCACCGAAACCGGTGCGAACTCACCGTTCGATGATCGGGCGTACCGTCAGCGGATCGTCGCCGATCGCCTCGTCCAGGTGGCTCTTGGAGTCCAAGGAGGAGGAACGCTTGCGATCCTTCTGCTGATTCTGTCGATTACCGGCGCCGCCCATGCCGTTCATCGGCATCATGGGCTCCTGCGCCGAGGCGTCCGCGCCGGCCCGGCTCGCCTGTGCGCCGCCCTGTGGGTCGGTCGAGGCGCCCGAGGCGCTCGGGAATTGGTTGGCCTCGGCGGTCGGGTCCTGGGACAGCGGGCCCGAGGCGCCGGGGCCGAGCGCGCCGCCGCCACCGAGACCGCCACCGACGCCACCGAGACCACCCGGGCTGCTCGCGCCCGAGATACCGCCGAGTCCGGTCGGGCCGGAGATGCCCTCCAGCGCGGTCGAATGCAGTGGCCCGGAGACGCCGCTGGCCCCGAGCAGGTTTTGCAGTAGCGAGGACAGGGCGCCCGTGGCGGAATCGCTGCTACTGGAGTCGTCGCTGCCCGTGCTGGAATCAGTACTGCCGGTGCTGGATCCGGTGGATCCGGTGCTGGAATCGCTGCTGCCAGTGGAGCTACTGGTGCTGGTGCCGCTTCCGGTGGAGCTGTCGCTGGATCCGCTCGAGCTGGACCCGGTGGAGCTGGACCCGGTGGAGCTGGTGTAGGTGGAACCGCTGCTCCCACTGGCGCTGTCGCTGGATCCGGTGGAACTGGTGCTGTAGGTCGGGGTGGAGTAGGAGGTGGTGCCGGTGCTGCTGCCGCTTCCGGTGGAGCTGTCGCTGGATCCGGTGGAGCTCGTGCTGTAGGTCGGGGTGGAGTAGGAGGTGGTGCCGGTGCTGCTGCCGCTTCCGGTGGAGCTGTCGCTGGATCCGGTGGAGCTCGTGCTGTAGGTCGGGGTCGAGTAGCCTGCGCCGCCGGTAGAGCTACTGCCGGTGCTGGAATCGCCACCGCTGGAGGAGCTTCCGGTGGCCGCTGCCTCCTCGCCCGCGGTGTAACCGGCGGTATAGCCCGCGGAGTAACCGGCGGAATAGCCGGAGCCGCTGCTGGAGCCGTTGCCGCTGCTCGTTGTGGTGGATCCGGTGGCGGATGTGCTGCTACCGCTTCCGGCGGAGCTGCTGCTTCCGCTGCCGGAATCGCCGCTGCCGCTACTCGATCCGCTGCTGGATCCGCTGGCGCCGGAGCTGGATCCGCTGCTACCGCTCGAGCTTCCACTTGATCCCGAGCTGCCTCCGCTTGCGCCGCTGCTGGAGCCGGAATCGCCGCTGCCGCTGCCGCTGGATCCGGATGCGCCGCTGGAACTTCCGCTTGCGCCGGACGCGCCGCCGGAACTTCCGCTTGCGCCGGACGCGCCGCTGGAACTTCCGCTCGCTCCGCTGGATCCTGAACTGGTTCCGCTTGCGCCGCTGCTGGATTGGGTGCCGGGGTCGGAGAAGGCGGGGACGATTTCGGCGACCTTTTGCAGGCCCGGAGGGTAGAGGTTGGTCCAGGCCTGCTGGATGTGGCTGAGGTCGTGACTGATGGAGTGACAGCCGCTCTGGGCGTAGTAGGTGCCGTCGGCGAGGTAGCCACTGCCGGAGTAGGTGCCGTATTCGCTGTTGTAGGTGTAGCTGTAGGCGACGGGCATTTGTTTGTAGATGGCCTGGAGCAGGCTCATGAGTTCGACGATGGTTTTGTACATCGCGCCCATGGTTTGGCCCAGGGAGGTGACGGCGCCGTTGACGTAGCTGTCTACGGCGCTGACGGCGGCAGAGGCGCCGGAGCCGGACCATTCGCCGGAGTTGAGGGCCTGCTGTATGTCCTCGTGGAAGGTGGTGGCCCACTCGTCCCAGGTGGACTGGACGGAGTTCCACTGTTCCGCGGCCGAGGACAGGGAAGCGCTGTTGTCGGTGATGGATTCGCCGATGTAGATGAAGTCTTGGAGGGTGAAGGAGGTGCCGTCTTCGGCTTCGTCGGCGATGGTGGTGGCGTAGCTGTCGGCGGAGACGAGGTCGGCGGAGCCGGTGCCGCCGAGGCTGTAGCCGGTGGATCCGGAGGAGCCGGAACCGTAGGTGGAGTTGTAGTCCGGTGGGCTGACGGTGGAGGAGTCGCTCTCGATGGTGGTCGATCCGGTGGAGCCGGGGTCGAGGGTGTTGAAGGTGTCGGCGCTGGTGTCTTCGCTGCTGGAATAGGCGTTGGCGGCGGCCTGGAAGGTTTCGCCCATGTCGGTGACGATGAGTTTGTGTTGGTAGAGATCGTTGTAGAGATCGGACCATTTATCGATCAACAGGGTGCGGAAGTTGGCGGCCGAGCCGATGGCGTCGGTGCTGCTGTCGCTGCTGTCGGTGACCAGGGGTTTGGTGGGGGTGGCCAGCGAGCCGACGGAGTTCATCATGGATTCGATTTTTCCGAGCAGGGTTGAGCAGGCGTTGTAGCAGGTGACCGCGACGGCGCTGTTGAACATCAGGTCGCCGTCGTTGGCCTGGGTTTTCAGGTTCGGCCATTGTGAGTCGTCGGTCCCGGTACCGGATGCCGTCACCACACACTCCCATAATTTGTTCTACGCCAACGACTTCCGCTCGAGCCGGATCGTGGAGAGGCCCGGCTAGTCGCTGAAGATGCTCGTCCGCGCGATGCCCTCCTGGGACTCGTCCTGCACCATCCGCAGCATCTCGGCGATTCCCCGATCGATTCGCTGTCGCATGTCCTGGGCATCGATGCCGACCGCCGCGATCGGCGGGTCCAGATCGATGAGATAGCGCCCGTCGCCCGGATGATCCTCCCAGAACAGCCGTTTCACCGTCTTCATACCCTGCGGCCCGAACTTCGATTTGCCCTGCCGGACCTCGATGATGCCGACGGTCGTCCGGGGCGTGCTCTGCCAGCGTTTGCTCTGGTAGGCGTCGTCGTCGCCGTCGTCGTAGAAGCTCGACCGGCCGTGGCTCCACTGGTCCGCGGCTCGCATGCTTTCCGTGTCGCCGTAATTGGTCAGCTCGACACGCCCCTGCGATCCGGCGGGCATCTCGGGCAGGCTGTCGACCAGAACGGACGACAGTGACTGCGCGTCGCATTCGACGATTCGATAGCTGTCGCAGCTTTGGGCGCTGCGCTCATAGATGCCCTGTATGACGACGGCGCGAGCGCCACATCGGTTGCCCACCAAGAAGTATCGGCTCGCGGTAGCACTGATGTCGCGGCCGTCCCAGCATCTGATCTGCACCCTGGTATCCGGGTTGCCGGCCTTGGTGATCGCGTCGGCCAGATCGGGATCCCAGATCGTCTGCAATCTGTTCCACGTGCGGGCCTTCTCGTGCAGGAACTCGATGCGGCTGCGGACCGGACCTATATAGGTGAAGGGCCAGGGCAGGTAGCGATCGAGCAGTCGATCACGCAGGACGATGAACTCCATGTCGGTGAGGGTCCAGGTGCGGTGCATCTCAGATGGTCGCTTCCGATGTAGTGAATGCGGTTCCGGCGGAACCCGATCCGGCGCTCGTCGTGGTCCCCGGGTCGGCGCCGCCGCCCGCATGACCGGTGGCCGCGAGACCGGCGGTGACGTGGCTCGGAATCATCTGTGCCGAGTCGGACGAGACCGATGCGCGGAACAGTGCCTGCTGCGGTGATTGTGGACCGGTCGGGCCCGAGGGGCCGGACAGCCCGAGGGCATGTTCCGCGTCGTGCCCCAGGTGCTGGATATTGGCGCCGACGTCCCGCGCGGCATCGTGCAGGGTCTGCTGGAGGGACAGCACACCGTGTTCGTATTGCTCGGCGAGGTGTTGCAGGGCTTGGGGCAGCTCGTTGAGTAGCTGCTGACCGAGCTGTTCCAGGGCGGGGACGCCCGAGGACAGCAACTCCAGCGCCTCGGCGAGCGTGCCGAGCTCGTCCGAACTGCTTCCCGACGAGCCGCTGGAGCTGGAGGACGTGGTGCCGGTGCTCGTACCGGTACTCGTGCTGCTGCTGCTTCCCGATCCGCTGCCGCTGCTGGAATCGCTGCTGCCACTGCTGGAATTGCTGCTGCCGGTGCTCGAGTCGCTGGATCCGGTGCTCGAGCTGCTGCTGCCGGTGGAGCTGGTGGTTGTGGTGCTGGTGCCGCTGCCGGTGGAGCTGTCGCTGGATCCGGTGGAGCTGGTGTAGGTGCTGCCGGTGCTGGAGTCGCTGGATCCGGTACTGGAGCTGCTGCTGCCGGTGGAGCTGGTGGTTGTGGTGCTGGTGCCGCTGCCGGTGGAGCTGTCGCTGGATCCGGTGGAGCTGGTGTAGGTGCTGCCGGTGCTGGAGTCGCTGGATCCGGTGCTCGAGCTGCTGCTGCCGGTGGAGCTGTCGCTTGATCCGGTGCTGCTGGATCCGGTCGAGCTCGTGCTGCTGCCGGTGCTGGAATCGCTGGAACCGGTGCTGGAGCTGCTGCTGCCGGAGCTTCCGCTGGCCTCTGCTGCCTCGCCCGCGGCGTAGCCGGCGGTGTAACCCGCGGAGTAGCCGGCTGAATACCCGGATCCGGAGCTGGAGCCGGACCCGCTGGTGGAGCTGGATCCGCTGGCGCTGCTGTCGGATCCGCTGCTGCCGCTGCCGGATCCCGAGCTCGAGCCGCTGCTTCCGCTGCTGCTGCCGGAGGATCCACTGCTGGATCCGCTGCTGCCGCTGGAGCTTCCGCTGGATCCGCTGCTGCTGCCGGATGATCCGCTGGAGCTTCCGCTTGCGCCGGATGCGCCGCTGCTGGATCCGCTGGATCCGCTGCTGCCGGTGGAGCTTCCGCTTGCGCCGCTGCTCGATTGGGTGCCGGGGTCGGAGAAGGCGGGGGTGATGGCGGCGACCTTCTGGAGGCCCGGGGGATACAGGGAGGACCAGATTTGCTGGAGGGTGCTGACGTCGTGGCTGGTGGAGTGACAGCCGGACTGGGTGTAGTAGGTGCCGTCGCCGGTGTAGCCGCTGCCGCTGTAAGTGCCTGTGCCGCTGGCGTAGTCGTATTGGTATTCGGTGGGCATCTGTTTGTAGATGGCCTGGAGCAGGCTCAGGAGTTCGACGATGGTTTTGTACATCGCGCCCATGGTTTGGCCCAGGGAGGTGACGGCGCCGTTGACGTAGCTGTCTACGGCACTGACGGCGGCGCTGGCGCCTGAACCTGACCATTCGCCGGAGTTGAGGGCCTGCTGCATGTCCTCGTGGAAGGTGGTGGCCCAACTGTCCCAGGTGGTTTGCAGGGAGTTCCACTGTTCCGCGGCCGAGGACAGGGAGGGGTCGTTGTCGTCGATGGATTGGCCGATGTGGAAGAAGTCGTCGAGGCTGAAGGAGGTGCCGTCCTCGGCTTCGTCGGCGATGGTGGTGGCGTAGCTGTCGGCGGAGACGAGGTCGGCCGAGCCGGTGCCGCCGAGGCTGTAGCCGGTGGATCCGGACGAGCCGGAGCCGTAGGTCGAGTTGTAATCGGGGGCACTGACTTCGGAGGAGGAGTTGTCGATGGTGACCGATCCGGTGGAGCCCGGGTCGAGGGTGTTGAAGGTGTCGGCGCTGGTGTTGTCACTGCTCGTGTAGGCGTTGGCGGCGGCTTCGAAGGTTTCGCCCATGTCGGTGACGATGAGTTTGTGTTGGTAGAGATCGTTGTAGAGGTCGGTCCATTTGTCTTTGAGCAGGGTGCGGAAGCTGGCGGCTGAGCCGAGGGAGTCGGTGTCGGGGTTGCTGTTGGTGGTGACCAGGGGTTTGGCCGGTGTGGTGAGGGAGCCGACGGAGTTCATCATGGATTCGATGTTTCCGAGCAGGGTTGAGCAGGCGTTGTAGCAGGTGACCGCGACGGCGCTGTTGAACATCAGGTCGCCGTCGTTGGCCTGGGTTTTCAGGTTCGGCCATTGTGAGTCGTCGGTCCCGGTACCGGATGCCGTCACCACACACTCCCGTCGTGATCGAGCCAGCTGCGCGGCTCGTATTCATGGTTGTCTTCATCACCGAGTTCGGTTTGTTCCACCGCGTCCTGGGTGGGCAGTCCGAGCAGGTCCAAGGTCGGGTCGGTCATACCCAGCTGTGTCAGCTCGGTGCGTCTGGCGTAGCCCGCGCGCCCGGCTGCCAACCGGCACAGTCGCATCAGGTCGCCGGCCAGGTCCGCGGGTTCGCGCCGGAGCTGTCCGGCGTCGACACGCAGGTGCAGCGGCAGACCGAATTCCGTTGTCGTGACGACGATTTCGCCGGTGCGAAGGGATGCCTGGCCGGTCGACCAGCCGGTGTATCCGTTGTCCTGCGGCGCACCGACCGGGTTCGCCGACGAGGTCCGGCCCGGCGGTTCGGCGCCGCCGGGATCCACGGCGTCCGGCTCATCGGCAGGACCCCCGTAGACCGCGGTCTCGTGGATGGTCTGATCGGTGTACCAGTGCGGCTCAGGCACGGCGCTCGTCCTCCAGCGTTTGCAGCACCCTGGCTATGTCGGCCGCGATCAGCGCCGCCAGTCGATGCGGGTCGGCCCCGACCGCGATGGGGTCGGCGGTGTCGGGGATGACGTAACGGCCGTCGTCTACGAGATCGCGCCAGTAGATGCGGTGGATGGAAATCCCTCTCGGTCCGAAAAGTGAACGGCCCTGGGATATCTCGATGGAACCGAGCGCGCGCACGGGGTGATTCAGGAAGGCGGCGCTGCGTCGCTCGAGCTCCGGATAGCTGTCGTACACCTCGGATTGCCCGTACCAGTGGTCGATGTCGCTGCTGTCCGGTGGTTTCACCATGGGCATATCCGGTAGCCGGCCCGGCTCGAGCATGGGCATGGAGCCGACGACCGCGCCCGCCAGACGTTGGGCGTCACCCATGGTGATCGTGAATCCGCCGCTGTGCCACATGGATTCGCCGGGAAGCTGCCGGATCACCACGCCCATCGAGCCCTGCCGCGCACCGAGCACGCGCACGCGCGCCGCGGAATCCTCTGGATGCTCTGGATCCACACCGTGTGCCACCACCCGCACGTCGGCACGTGCCACGCGGCCGAGCGCGTCGTGCAGCGAACCGTCGTATCGGTCCCGCATATCCACCCAGGTTCGCGTGGCCAGGCGGGCGTATTCGTCGGCGTAGTGCACCGGCAGCAGGGCGCACAGCGGCGAGGGCAGGCGCTCGGCGAACAGCCTGTCCCACGCGACGACCAGTTCGGTGGCGGTGAGATTCCAGGTGAGAGCCATCAGTCGACCACCGGCCGCACACCACGCTCCAGGTCGCCGACCGCCTCGTCCAGGTGTTCGGTCGAGTTGAGCGCATCCGAGCGTTTTCGATACTTCTCCGGCTGCTGCGCGGCGCGGGCGCCGCCCATGCCGCCCATCGGCATGGACTCTCCCGGCTGGTGTGCCAATCCGGCGAGGCCCGGCCGCGCCTCCGGAGAGGCGCCGGAACTCGCGGCCAGATTCGAAGCCTGGTCGCCGGGTGTCTGCGCGGCGAGGGCCGAGCTCGCGTCGCCGCTGAGTCCGCCGAGCCCGCCCAGTCCGCCGAGCCCGCCCGTGAGTATGCCCTTGTCCGCGTTCGCCGTTTGGGCGGCGATGTGGTGACCCGATGGTGTCGAGGCCGTCGTGGTCGGCTGGCGCAGGGTGGTCAGCAGGCTGCCCACTGTGCTCGCCAGTGACAAGAGGTCGGAAGAACCACTGCTGCCCGAGGACGACGAGCTGCCGGAGGAGCTGTCCGAGGAGCCGGAACTCGAATCCGATCCGCTCGAGCTGTCGCTGCCGGAGGAACTGTCGCTACTACCGGTGCTGGAGTCGCTGCTGCCTGTGCTCGATCCGCTGCTGCCTGTGCCGGAGTCGCTGCTGCCTGTGCTGGAACCGCTGCTGCCTGTGCTGGAACCGCTGCTACCGCTACTGGAGTCGCTGCTGCCGCTGCTCGATCCGGTGCTGCTGGACCCGCTCGATCCGGTGCTGGATCCACTGCTGCCGCTGCTCGATCCGGTGCTGCTGGACCCGCTCGAGCCCGTGCCGGAGTCGCTGCTTCCGCTGCTCGACCCGCTCGCGCTGCTGCTTCCGGCGGCTCCCGCGCTGCCGGATCCGCTGCTGCCGGAGCTGGATCCGCTCGATCCGGTGCTGGATCCGCTGCTGCCGCTGCTCGATCCGCTCGATCCGCTGCTGCCGGTCGAGCCGGACCCACTGGAACCACCGTTCGTCACCTGATTCGGCGTGGGCAAAACGGCGATGTCGTCGCTGGTGGAGGAGAAGGAGTCCGTGTAATGCGTGGTGAACGCGTTCTGATACGGCTCGGTCTCCGAGGCGATGTCGGAGGCCGTGGTGCTGTAACCCGAGCCGCTGGTGGTCGGCGGATCGGGCGAGGTCGGCATGGCGTTCTTGGTGTCCTGCAGCCAGCTCGAGGCGGAGACCAGGGTGTCGCCGACCTTCTTCATATCGGTGGTCAGGAGATCGGCGGCCCGCACATACTCCTTGGTGGCGCTGATCGCCGCCGACGCACCGGACCCGGTCCACTCACTCTCTGCCGACTCGATGCTGCTGCTCAAGGTGGAGAAGTCGCCGGCCAGTTCGCCGGCCAGCCACCGCCAGACGCCCCCGGCGTCGGCCACCGACTGGGGTTTGATGCTCTGGCCGATGGAATACAGCTGCTGCCAGCTGAAACTACTGCCTTGCTCTGGTGTGATGTCCACCGATTCCGTGGTGCCAGAAGACGAGCCGCTCGCGGAGGACGAACTGCTCGCGGAGGAGGGTATCGAGGGCGACTGCGCCACACCGCTCGGCGAGGTACCGCCCGAACCGTCGAACGAGATGTCGTCGAAACTCTGGGCCGACTCGTTGTCCGAGCTCTCGTACTGCTTTCCGGCCGAGACGAAGGTGTTGCCCATATCGGTCAGGACGCTGCGATGCTGGTTCAGCCGTTCCACCAGTTCGGTGCCGAACTTCTGCTCGAATACCGCGGCCAGTTCCTCGCCCGAGTTCGTCTCGGCGATGGTCGGACTGCCTTCGGCGGAGTTGCTCTGGATCCAGCCGATCATGCCGACAACGGCGTTCAGCATCGTCTCGACATGCTCGGCGCACTGCTGCGCGATTCCGGACTCGAGCATCAGTTGGCCGTCGCTCGAGCTCAGGCTCGACCAGCCGGTGTCGTCCGAGGTGCTCGAATCTGTTGCCACGGTCACACTCCCACGTGATCGCGGCTCAGCGCAGCTGCTCGCGCAGGTCCGCGATGCCACTCGCGGTGTCGTCCACCTCGGCGCGCCCGCCGTGGTCGGGGGCGATCGGTGCGAACAGTGCGGAGGTCTGCTCGGCCACGTCGGTCACCGCCCGTTGCGATGCCTCGGTGATCGCCGCGGCGATCTCGTCGTAATCCAGACCTGTGATATCGGAGGAGAATTTGATATCGATGGCGATTCCGTCGGCGTTGACGGTCACGGTGACCCGGCGGCGCTCGGCGGTGCCGATGCCGATCAGCCCGGTGCGTTCCTGCTGCAGGCGAGTGATCTCGCTGAGTTGCGCGTGGAACTGCTCCAGGCTTTTCTCGGTCTGCTCGTTGTTCATGCGTGACGTTCCTCTCAGCGATCGAACGCGCTGTCCGAGCGCGGGCGGTATTCGACCGCGTCCTCGAATTCGATTGCCGTCGAGGTGAATTCCCGTTCGCCGGGCGGGGTCAATGGTGCGGCGGGCGGTACGGTCGGCAACTCCGGCAGCACGGGCACGCCCCGTATCAGATCCGACAGGTTCGGCATCTTGGCTCGCGCCGCCAGCATCGGGGCGAGCAACTCCTCGGTCTTGCTCCGCACGTGTGCCGCGGCCTGCTGCGCGGCCTGCAATGTGCCCCGGGCGATCTGGCTGTAGGTGAGATCGTCGACGTTCTCGCTGAAGGTGGTCGCGATGATGGAACCCGAAGCGTTGACGACCACGGTGATCCGTCCGCGTTCCACGCTGGCCGAACCGGTCAGGGCGTCACGCCGACGACGTGTGTCGCCCGCCTGCGCTATGGCGCTCTGGATGGAATCAAGGAACTCGGCTGCATCGGTTATCAACCGATTGTTCGGCTGGGACATGATGCCTCACAACATTTCTCGACGTGTCGTGGCAAACGGTACAGCGCACCACACCATGTCGCCATTTCTCGGCGGTGGACTTGTTTTGTTGACAAGAACCATTGTTGCGCATGCTATTTCGGTGAACGAAGCATGTCGGGGATTATAAATCCGACAGCGTCGTCATATCCTGCCCGATACCCTCGGTCTCGAGCGGGAGACCGGTGTACGCGACCAGGTACTCGATCACTTCGGCCGGGTCCTGCTGCCCTTCCGCATCTGGCATCAGGACCAGGAAGCGGGACGGCGCGGGACCACGCTCGCCCACCAGAGCAACCAGTTGGCCGCCGCGCAGGCGTAATACGAGCAGGGTCGTCTCGGCGCCGGATATCTCGGCGTCCAGGTCGAACGATGCCCGCACCGACTCCTGCGCCAGCGGGAGGGGCAGTTCGAACCAGGCGATCGGCAGGCCGGAGCCCAGTGAGGGCCATTGTTCGGGATCCACCGGCAACAGCGTCGGCTGCGGCCAGGGCCTTCGCCGTTCCAATTCGATCAGCAGTCGTCCCAGAAATGACAGAATGGCTGCCGCGGAATGAATTTCCGCGGCAGCCAGCGCCATCGGCGGCAATGTGGCGGTGGTCACGGCACGGACGAATACGGGATGGAAATCGGCCACGGTCGCCTCGTAGCTGAGCCGGTCGATCAGGTCGTCGGCGGCGTGCGTGACCAGTTCGTCGCCCGACAGATCCGAAACATATCGTGCGGAGTCGCAGAACATTTCGAGCAGCATCTCGTACTGCTCGTCGTCGGGTGGTGAATCCCACATCACCGGTTCGGCGTCCACGGTGTGGCGATCCGGTGAGTTCAGCTGCTGCTGCCGGTGGCGCCGACCGCCTCGATGAACTCGTCGCCGTATTCGTCCTCACCCTTGTTGAACGCCTCGGCAGCGTCGACGATATCGCTGCCGTACGCGGTGAATATGGATGAGAACGATGGCAGCGACCCGGTGGCGCCGAGGAGCGAGTCCTTGGACGCGAGGTATCCCGACGCACCGCTGGCGAACTGCTCACCGATCTTGTCATCACCCCACGGCTCGCCGAGAGCGTCGATGGTGGCACTCAGATTCGAGGTGATCGAGGACAGGGTGTTCGACAGATTCGCGAAGTTCGAACCCGCCGTACTCAGCGCGTCGATGTCGACTTCCAGCGGATCCGAGGAGTCGGACGATGCCATGGTGACCTCCTGACAGGCGTATGGAATAGCCGTGGCACCGGGGCGAGCCCAGCAGTGTCGCACCAAAGGTAGTGATCACGAACCGAATTCGCGACTCGGGATGTGATGATGCTAAGTGCGAGGCAAGGACACCACTATCGTCGGCTCGTCTGTCTCGAACTCCGAGGCATGCGCCGCCGCCTCAGCTGCGTGCTGAAGATACACAGCCAGATATTCGGTGGCCGCGGCGTGATCCAGGGTCCGCTCGTCCATGCCTTGGGCATGGTCGGCCTGTATGTCGTAGCCGCCCGTGGTCACTGTCGATCGGAGTTCCCCGAATGGGGGCGCGGAAATATGGATGCGGGTTCCGGGACGATATCCGAAGTCGAACGCCGCGAGGAAGTTGTCCAGGTTGTGGAATGTCTCGGTGTGGTTGTCGGGCAGGTTGAGATGTGGCCGGTCGGGGTCGATGCCGTTGTCGCGGAATTGGTTCAGCACCGCGGTGTGGAAGTCGTCGTAGGCGCCGGCGCGATGTTGGTTCAGTGCGTCGGCGATCAGGTGGGTCCGCAGTCGGCTGACGCTGTGTGGTGGCGGTTTGGCGATGAAACCGACGCCGGGCAGAAGTTGTTCGGTTCCGGGTGGTACGTCCCAGAGGAACAGGTGAGTGTGGTCGGTCTGTATCGCCCGCAGCCAGAGTGCCACTCGGCGTACTGCGGCCAGGTCGCGGACGGAGATCGCCAGGCCGGCCGATTGCCGCTGCATGGGGCCGGCCACGGTCACGGCGTATACCCCGGGGAACCGGGCGGGGTCGTCGATGATGCCGTGCACGACATCGGCGGTTATCCGGTGGCGTTGGGCGTGGGGCGTGTTCACGTAGATCGCGAACTCGGCGTCTTGCGGGCTCATCCCATCGGGCGGGTTCACCCGGGCATACCCCACTGATGAGATGTCTTCGAGATTCCAGCGTTCGACGTTTTCCGGGGTGAGTATGTCGTTACCGCGCAGGCCGTCCAGTAGGGCGATGTTCCGAAGTCCGGCCATCTGCACGCGGGCCCGTTGCGCGGGTCCGGGTGCGCGGTCGCGCAGGAGGGCCGCCAGGTTGTGCACGTACTGCTGGTGCTGGTAGTGCGGGATGTCGGTCTGCTGTTCCGCGCCGCGCTGCGCTTGGATGATGTAGAGATCATGTGCGGCGCGTTGTGGTTCGTGGTCGATCTGCTGCCTGACGTCCCAGAGATCGCGCAGGAAGGTATCCAGGCTTTCCCGCGACAGCGCCGGTGAGAGTTCCTGCCTGCCCGCGTAGATCAGTTCCCGCAAGGCCCGCAGGTCGCTGTACCACACGTGTGGCTGTGCCGGAAGTATCGTGGTGTACAGCTGCTCCAGTGTGGGTGGTTTGTTGTCGCGTGTGGCCGGGAGTCGTAGGACAGCGCGTGCGAGCGTCGTGTCCGGCCAGTATTTCTCCGGCGGTATGGCTGGTCGGGCGGTCGCGAACAGGCCGCCCTCGATCCATTGGCCGATATCGGGCGAGCCGGAGTCCTGCTGCTGGCTCTGCGCGCCCTGGTCCCATATCGTGATGGCTTCCGCGATGGTGGTCTCGCGCCCGAAGACAGTCCTGCGCTTGAATTCCAGTCGGCGGAACCGCGTCACGACATCGCTGATGTGCCCGCCGGTTCTGGTCGCATAGGCCTGCAAGAGCACGGCCTGCTCGATGGTCACCCCGAGCTTGGCAGTTGCCCCCGTCGCGTTGATGGCGTGCAACGAGCGGCGGGTACCGGCAGCGGTGGCAGCGGTGTATGCCTTCAGGTCCGTACGCTGCAGGTCTGTCAGTTCGCGGATTCCTCCAGCGGTGGGTGGTTGCAGTCGGTTCTCCTCGACGGCTCGGCGCGTGACGTCCTCGACATGCTCACCACTCGAGGCGGCTTCGTACTGCATCCGCTGGGCGTCCCTGAGACTGATCCCGAGCATCGTGGCGGCGTTCGACGCCGCGGTTTTGACCCACGAGTTGGTCAGGATCGGAATTGTTCCGTCGTAAGGTTCGTCGTTGGCGGTGTATGCCCGCAGCGCCTCCCGCTGGGCGTCTGTCAGTTTCTGGGTTCCCCCATCCGCGGGTGGCATCAGCCGCCCGTCCAGGCGTGCCTGCGTCACGATATTCGCGAAATCCTCGACCTCGTGTCGCCCGCTCGCGGTGGCTTCGTTCGCCAGGGCGGCGAGCTGTGGGACGGTAACCCCGAGGTCGACGGCTGCCCGGTATACCCAGGCCCGCACCCCGATGGCGGAGGCGTTCTCGCCGAAATCCTGTGCCGCTGCCACATAATGTTCGTGATTTTGGGCGTATTTCATCACCGCCTTCCATCGGTTGTTCGTCAGGTTGGTTTCGCTGTCGGCGGGTAGCGTCCGTCGCACCCGGCGGGCCTGACGCGAGGCGACAGGCGGTGCTTCTCGCTCTTTGTCGGTGGGTCGCAGAGCCGGCATTGTTTCGGGGATCGTGATGTCAGGCGGGAAGAAGCCGAGTTCGTACTCGCCATCGTGCCGGCGCAGGAATATGACCGATGAGCGGTCGGGGCCGTGGAAGAAATGTTCTCGGGTGATGCCGGTGTGAATGAAGGCGATGTTGGATTCGGTAAGACGGGCGAGAACGACCACGGCGAAGTCCACACGATGGTGTCCGAGGTATGCGTGCTGCCCGAGGTAGTGGTAGCCGCCGGTACCGCGCCCGCCGGCCCTCAGCTCGGTGATCATCTGGTTCAGCAGATTCTTGCGCAGACCGGTCATGTGTTGGCCGAATTCGTTGCGGCGGACGCGTTCGACGTCGGCCGCATGCTCGTCGGCGGGGCGGAACCATCGGCGATACTCGTTTTCCAAGGCCAGGCTGATGTCGAGGTCGTCGTTGGTGATGTGGGTGGCAAAGTGATCGAGGTCGGCGGCCAGGTGGTCCGCCAGATTCCGGCGCAGCCGCCGGGCTCTCTCCGGTAGCTGCTGTGCGTGCTCTGATTCCCGAATGTGAGCCAGCGCCCGGGCGATTGTCGAGGTCAGTGGATCATCATCTGGGGAATAGACGGTCTGCCAGTGTGTTTCGTCCACAGTAGGCAGCGCGGCAACAACCATCTCGTCCCCGTGGTCACGCAGGGAGCGGGTGAACCGCGCCCTGGTCTCGACCGTCTCCTGTCCGTCCCGGTCGACCCCGATGCCGCCGTCGGTGCGGACTCGGGCCGGTGTGCCGTCGGGCAGCTCGAGCTGGGTCCCGGCCAGCACGATGTTCCTGTCCAATCGCTCTGCCAGCTCGGCGGCGGTATACAGCGCGATCGGATCGGGCGTGTCAGGACTCGGCTGGAACACTGCTGCCGTCGGCTCCGCGCTCTCGAACCCTGGAGTGTCCGCCATCGCCCGAGTGACGCGCTCCAAATGATCGGTCAGTTCGTCGGCCGCCGTGGCGTGGTCCCAGAACTCCTCGTTCACCTCGTCGGTGTAGCGGAACTGCGCTTTGTAGCCGTGCAGGGTCACCGTCAGCTGGAACTGTGTGTGGGGAGATCCCAGAACATGGATGCGAGTACCGGGCGGGAAGCCGCTGATGAACGCCTCCCGGAGATCGTTCCGGTGATGGAATACCTGCACCCCGTCGTCGGGCGGGTCCTCGTCCCAGGGGACGTCTTCGGCGATGTCGTGGTCGCTCCGGCTTGGATCGACGGCCGCCGGCTGTTCCGCGATTCGTTGTGCGAAATACCTGTTGATCCTGTCGATATTGACGAGTCTGTGCCGGATGGCGTTGTGCACTATTTTTTCGCTACTGACGCCCAGCCTTTCACTCGCAGAGTTTACCAGGGTGGCAGTCGCAGCCGTATTCCCCGTGCGTATTTTGATTTCCTCACCCGTGTAGCCGGCGGCCAAATATTCGATGGTCTCACGTTCATTGGGTGTGAAGAAAACGGATCGCCGGATGTCGGGGGTGGTTTCGCAGACGACTGCCTCGGTGATTGCCCTGCCGAATCTGTCGAGCATGTCCTGGATCGCCGCCCAGGCATAGCTTTTCTCATCGCGGTGGGGGGCGTTGTGGTAGCGGTATTCGATGACCCTGTAGCTACCGTCTGGGCCGACGGTCAGTCGCAGGATATTGGCGCCCATGTATACGTCGATACGTGCCCGGGGTTGGAGGTCCGGATTCGGTGCCCGGAGGTATTCGAGGAATTCGCTCGGTTCGAACCAGCGGATACCGCTGTCGATGTGATCGTCCAGCGGGTCGTATCCGTTTTCGGCTCTGATCTTATTGATTTCTCCTATATTCACGAGGCCGAGCCGACGGGCCCGCAGTGCGGCGTCTTGCCGGCTCTTGGCACCGAGCTTCTGATGAGCTCTGCTTCTCAGGTTCCGCAGTGCGGAGTTGTTCTCGATCGCGACCTCTTCATCGCCGTAAAAGGCGGCGTCGTGCTCGAGCGCCTTTCGCTCGTGGGGCGTCAGAAAGTAAGGCAAATGCGATTTGGGGAGGTTGGTGGTGGGTTCGTAGATCACTGCTTCGCTGATGTGCTCGACGGCAAAGTATTTTTCCAGGATATTCTGGGTGTTCTTCCAGTCGTAGCCTTCGTCGTCGTTGCCGGTATAGGAGGTGAAGCGGCCACTCCGGGAGTGGTTTTGGATGGTGTATCGCCGGTTGCCGGTGGCGACCAGTCGAATGGCTCTGGCAGAGGTGTATATGTCGATGTGGGTGCCGGGGTCGAGGGTGAGTTCGGCCGTGAAATGTTCGAAGAAGCTCGTCGGATTTTCGAGCCATCGGGTTCCGTCGACTACGTATGGAGGAGTCTGATCGTTGTAGCCGGGGTGGCCTGCGGGCGTGTAGAGAATGGCGGATATTCTCACCGGCTCGCGTCCAGGTCGTGGGGGGAACGGGTGGAGCATTCCCATACCCGGGTCGTTGACAAGGATAGATCCGTCGTCGTTGGTGATCAGGTACGTGTGGGCGCCGACGCCGTTCCGGTCGGTGGTGTATTCGTCTACGACCAGCGCGGTCGAGCCGGGCCCGAGATCCTCCAGCGCACTACGAATGTGCGCGTGGTCCTGGTATCTCCGCAGTGACGCTGCGGCTGCGTGTTCGAGTTGTTCTCTGGTGACCCCTGCGGCGCCTGGCGTTTCGAGTGTGTGGATGTTCGGATTGCCGGTGCGTTCACGCAGGACGGCCAGCGTGCGCGATGCGCAATCATTGGCGGGTGTGCTCCACGGTCCGGATGGAGTATCGGCGTCCCGGGTGGGGGTTGCCCCGATCCGGATCGTCGGATCGAGGGGATCGCCGTCGGGGTTCCAGTGTGTCGGATCCTGGGCGCGAGGGCCGGGGATGGTCTCGGTGAAGTGCCCGCGCAGGACGGTGAAGTCGGGGCGGTAGTAGGAATCGAAGGGGTCCGGCCCGAATCCGGTGATTACGTAGGGTGTGTTACTCGCGAGCAGAAGTTCGTTTTCGTGTGTGTTTTTCTTGCGGCCGTCGCGGCCCAGGTAGATCCCGTGTAGCCCGGGTAGTACGACGAGTTCGATGCGGAAGTTCGGCTGGGTGCTGAGTTCGATCAGTTCGCTGTGCAGGGAGGTGGAAAGGAGTCCGAGATCGCGTTGGGGGACGTTGCGGACAAGGGTGAGGTCTTTGCGTCCGTCGAGCGGGTTTCCGTGCTGGTCGATCAGGAAGTCGACGTGTCCGAGTGAGCGCACGACGAGGAACGGTTCGGTCACCGGCAATGGCCGGCTGGTTCCCTGGCCGAGCAGTTCTAGATACGGGCGGACATTGTCCGGCGTGGGCGACGCGCCGAAATATCTCAGGTATGCCTTGGTGAACCGGCTGTAGTCTCTCCCGTTGGTACGGATCTCCTCCCAACGCGCTTCCGGGCGGTGGTGCTGAAGAATGTCGTCCAGCGCACGCAGTTTCAGAACTTCGGAATCTTCGAGATGGACCTTGTCCCGCAGGGCGTTTCTCGACTCGATCAGCAGGTTGAGACCGGGGTGCTCGGGATGTCCCTCGCTGAGCAGGTCCGTGGTGGCGGCATAGCGCTGGAGCCGGTCGAATATTTTCTCGAAACTCTCGCCCGTGCTGCGTAACAGTATGTTGGTGACGGCGGCCGTTTGCTGGTAGGTCATCAGCGCGGCGCGTACTTCGGGGGACTGCTGGTGGAACGCACGCAGCATGTTGTGGCCGAACTCGGCTCCGTCTCGGTCGCTGGCGAATACGCGCACATCGAGGGGTAGCTCGGCGGCGGGGGTATCGAGGATCGAGGGATGCGTCGTCACCGTTGACGGAACGGATGCGGTGAGCGTCGCGGGTGCGTATACGTGGATCTGCTGTATCTCGGGATGGTGTGTGGAGAATTGGGTGATCGCCGTTCCCAGGCCCTCGGCGGAATCGCCGGGCGACTCGGTGCCGTAGTCGATCCAGACGACGGTTGCGTCGCCGGGGGTGATTCGGTCGTGCAGGCCCGCGGCGCGGCCGGGCATGTCGTACATCTCGGCGGGAGAGGTGGCGGAGTGGGCATGCCAGTGCACCGTCGATGCGGTGTCGACGGGCCCGAAAGCGATGGCCACACGGCCGCGGCCGCCCGATTCGTTTCGGACGAAAGACAGCAGGTGCACCGTCGGCGGCGTGCTGCCGGAACGATCGGCGGCCGCTGCGGCGTTCCTGATCGCGGTGCGCAGGTAGGTGCGGGGGATGTGCAGGTTGTGCTGGCGTTCCTCCAGGTCCGGGGGCAGTTCGTCGCCGGTGTTCTCCAGGAACCAGGCTTTGTCGAGGAGTAGGTACCGAGTGTTGCGGCTGTGCCGGATCGGGGCGGGCAGGACGTCGCTGTTGCGCAGCGCGGGGAACTTGTCGAGCAGTCCGAGCTGTTCTTTGTTGAACCAGTCGGTGAAATGCAGGTTGTCCCACCAGGTCCGGCCGGTACCGGGGTGGGTGTAGAGGGAATCGGGCTCGTGCAACTGCCGTAGCACCTGCGGTGAGAGTTCGCCGCTGTCGTCCGCGAGGCTTTGGAGCCGGTCCACCTCGAGTTCGAAGAGCCTCGTGGTGAGTTCGTCGGTGATCTCGAACGGGGCGGCTTTGCGCAGTGCGGGGAATCCGGTCAGTAGACGCAGCTGTTCGGCATCCGGTAGGCGATCGAAATGCAGGTTGTTCCACCAGGTTTCACCGGCATCGCGCCACCAGGAGTCCGAGGTGTCCGGGTCGTCGAACCCAGGGGGCGGCCGCAGCGGATCGTCCGGGCCGCCGATCGGTTGGTGTCGGACCGTTTCGGGGTCCGGGGTGGTGGGGGTTGCGCCGATGCGGATGTCACGTGCGGCGGTGTTGACAGGGGTTCCATCGGTCCCGGTGAAAGCGAGAGTCGCTGCCGCCCGTTGTGATCGAAGCTGCCGAATCAGTTTCGGCATGCGGGGGGTGGGCAGTACCTTCGCGGACAGCACGGTGATCCGGTCGCCGGGCGTGATATCGGTGATCTGGTAGCGCGTATCGCGGGCGAGTACGAGTTCGTGCTGGTCCGGGTGCATGCCGTCCTCGCCGAGGTAGATGCCGCGCGCGCCGCGTGGTAGCTCCAGTTCCAGCCGGAACTCGGCACGGCGGAAGTCGACCGTTTCCGCACTCACCGAAGTCGACAGGTAGCCCGGCTCGCGCTGAGTGACGCCGAGCAGCAGCTGAGGATCCCTAGCACCCAGTGGCCCGCCGTCGGGGGCGAGCATGAACTCGACATCCTCCAGGGCGCGCACGACACGGATCGGCTCGGTCAGCGGCAATTCGCGGTCGGTCGCGTCATCGAGCAGCCCGATGACCTCCTCCAGGGTTTGCTCCTGAGCCCACGGTTCGAAGTCCCGGCCGAATTGTTCGGCGTAATGCCTGGACACCCGGAGATACAGTGCGGCATCGGCACTGATCTGGTTCCATCGAGCCCCAGGACGCTCGTCCCGAAGGATCGTGTCCAGCGCCCGCCGTGCCCGATCTTCATCCGTGTCGCGGATATCCTTGTTGCTCAGCGTATTCCAGCCATCCCTCAGGTCGTCGATTCGCAGGTCGAAGCCCAACTGGCCCTGGAGCAGGGTGACGATTCGGACGCTGTCGCGCAGACCGTCGATCCGGTTGCGCAGGCCCTGGTCCGAGGTGATGCCGCGCAGCACATCGTTTATCCGCGATGACTTCTCGTAGCCGAGCATCGCGGAGCGGACCTGCTCCGGCAGCTCGCCCCAGACCCGCAGCTGCCGGTAACCGAAGTTGTCGCCGGCGATGTCGGAGGTGAATCGGCGCACGCCGTCGATGACGTGGCCGCGGTCGGTCACGAATGCGCTGCCCTCGGCGGTGCGGCCGATCTCGTAGCCGCCGTCGGGCGTCAGGCGAAGGAATGCCTTCTGTGCGCCCGGTGGGCCGGCGGTCTCGGATACCTGTCCGTCCGGATGCACGATCATCAGGAGGACGCCGAGGGCGTCCGCAGCCAGTTGCACTGTCGCGCCGAGGGATTCGTGGCCCGATGCGCCGAGGTCGGCGATCGCGCGGCGAGAGGCGGCGAGCCACTGGTCGAAGCTGCCCCGCAGCTGTTGCTCCGCGTGGGGGTCCCACGTCCCCGAAGGTTGGCTGTCCACGGTGGCGCGGCGCAGGCGCTCTTCGAGTTCACGGTCGCGCACGTAGCTGTCGATGCGCTGCCGGACGTCGTCGCTCCTGGGCAGGCGCAGGATTCGTGTCAGGGCGGATTGCAGTGGGCTGCTCGTGGCGTGCACCGGCTCCCAGCTCGTGATCATGCGGAGGTCCGGATGGTTGGTGAGGGTGGTCATGCCGATGCGCAGATCGTGACCTGGGCTCGCGGCCGGGGTCATGCGGTGTGCCGGTGGCGCGAATGCCTCACGGGTGTGCAGGTTTTCCTGGTCGAGTGGGTAGGCGATGCCGTCGTCGGTCATCGCCACATGCAGGTTCGGCATGCTCCCGCCCGAGGTGTGCAGCATCAGGAACGGGACATCGGGCCTGTTGTTCCGATATATCTCCCGAGCGTTGTTTGGTTGCAGCGCAATAAGGTTGAGTTCGAGCATCCGGGCGGCGATGGGGATCAGGTTGTCCATGGCCGAATCGGTGGACGCGTGCGGGTCGTGCAGGCGGGAGATCAAGGTCTGCAAGGCCTCTCGCTGCGCGTGTGCGATTTCCTGATCGGATTGCCCGCGCCGGATCGCTTCGGTTGCCCGATCGGCGTCCGTGATTCGCCCGGCCTGGATCTCGGCGTCGACGAGCCTGCGCCGGTTCGTTTCGGCGTGCGAGAGCCGAATGAGTTCCGGCGAGGCCATCATCGGGACGATAGTGTCGAAGTTCTCCCGCATCCGCTCCAGGAGTGTGGTGCGCGCCTCGTGCGCGGTACCGTGGACGCCCAGTCTGGACAGTGCTTCGAAGAACTGATTGCCGTTGGGCGCCATGGAAATCCATCGTGGCGTATGGGTGGGATTACCCGCTGCGGTGTAGAGGATGGCGTACGTTCTGGCGGTTTCGTACTGTTGATGCGGGGGGAATCGGTGGTGTACACCCATACCCTGGTCCTCGACGTGGATGACTCCGTCGTCATTGGTGAGCAGGTAGACGTGAGCGCCGATGCCGTGCTGCTGGGGGGTGGTGATCTCGTCCAGGACCAGTGCTGTCGAGCCGGGGCCCAGGCGCAGCAGCGCGCTTCGGATATCGGTGTGGTCGCGATACCGGCGCACGGATGCCGTTGCGGCGTATTCGAGTTGACTCAGGGTGATGCCTTCGGGCCCCGATACTTCGATTACCTGGATGTCCTGATTGCCGGTGCGCGCGCGGAGTGCGGCCAGCGTGCGGGGCGCGCAATCGTTGCGGTCGAGTGTGTTTCGCTGTCCGGACGGGTAGGCCGTTCGGGTGGAGCCGATCCGTAGTTCGCCCGGGTGGGGTGTGCTGCCGTCGGCAGGGGGCGCGACTCGGTTGAGGTGTACCCGGTCGGGGTCGATGTCGTTGGTGTGGAACTGGTTCAGTACTTCGGCGTGGAAGTCGGCGTAGGAGCCGTGGCGATGCAGGTCGAGCGCCGTGGCGATCGCGGCGGCACGAATCCCGCCGGAGCTGTCGTGCGCCGGTTCCGCGGCGAAGCCGACGCCGGCCAGCACCTGTTCGGTTCCGGGCGGCACATCCCACAGGAACAGTGCGGCATGGCTGCGCTGAACCGACCGAAGCCAGGCGACCACCCGATCCACTGCGGCCGGATCGCGCATGTAGATCACGATGCCGTCGGTCCGCTGCGCCAGCGGCCCAGCCGCTTTCGCCGCGTACACCCCGGGGAACCGGTCGGGGTCATCGAGGACCTCGTGGACGACCCGGGCCATCATCGAGGGGAGCGCGGAGCCGGACGTATTCAGGTGAACCTTGAAGCCGATGTCCTGGCGGCGCAGGCTCATCGTGGTCTGGTCCGCCCGGACGTACTGCACGAACGGGATGTCTTCGATCGCCCAGTCGTCGGCGTTGTCCGGTGTCAGGGTGCCTACGTCCTGCAGAATGGCATACTGCGCGCGTCCGGGTGGGCGGTGGTCGAGGATGTCGACCAGTTCGTCCCAGTAGTCGTCCGGGTCCGGGGCAGGCTCTCCGGCTCCCCGCTGCGCGTACAGGCCGTAGATGTCGTCGTCGGATTGCACCAATTCGCGGTAGTCCCAGATGTCCCGCAGGAAGGCATCCATGCTTTCCCTCGACAGCGTCGGCGGATGCGCCCCGTTGCGCAGGTAGGACCGATCCCGCAGCGTCAGCAGCTCGTCGAACGACAGGTTCGGTTGCGTCGGTAGGACCGTGGTGTAGAGCTGATCCAGCGTGCGCGGGCGATCGAACAGGTCCGGGAAGTCCCGGATGGCGTGCTCGAGTGCCGCGTCCGACTCGGGGCGAGTCGGCGGTACGGCCGGCCGGGCGTGCGGGAACAGGCTTCCGTCGTACCACGAACGTCCGCGGGGGCTGTCGGAGTCGGGTTGCTGCGGCTGTGCAGGTCCCGTGTGCTCGCCGTGGTGTGCGGTCGCTGGTTCGGTTCGTGGATCGGTGGTCGTGTCGGTGGTGATGCTCGTGGTGCGGGGAGGCTGGTCGACAGCGGTCGGACCCGGCTCGGTGTGCCCGCGCAGACCTAGGAAGAAGTCGGGCGCGGGCTGCGTCTCGGTATCCTCGTCCGCGTCGTCCGCGTCGTCCGCGTCGTCCGCGTCGTCCGCGTCGTCCGCGTCGTCCGCGTCGTCCGCGTCGTCCGCGTCGTCCGCGTCGTCCGCGTCGTCCGCGTCGTCCGCGTCGTCCGCGTCGTCCGCGCGTTCGATGCTGGGAGACCGGCCTATGTCGTGCGCATCATCGGTACTGTCCGGGCGTGCCTGGACGTCGTGCTCATCGGCGACGGGATCTGTAGCGCCGATGCGGAGTTCGCCGCCGGCGGCTTGTTCGGCTTCGCGGAATGAGCGGCCGTTGAGGGGCGCGGGGGTTTGTGATCTGCGGGTCGGTGCGCTGGGCGGGGTGCGGGAGATGCCGGTGATTGCCTCGTCGAGGAGGTTGGTGGTGGTCGCGAGGGAGCGTGGTGCGACGGTGGCGCGGGGG
>NZ_JAGPOX010000065.1 GCF_019038435.1 Nocardia alni | reverse complement strand
ACCCCCGCCACACCGACGATCTCCCCCACCCGCACGGTCAGCGACACACCGGCCAGGGCGGCGCGGCCGGGTCCGGGCGTGACCACGCCCTCGACGGTCAGCACCGGGTCACCGGCGGGACGGCCCGCCCTGCGGGGACGCAGATCGATCTCTCGTCCGGTCAGTTGCCGGGCCAGCTCCGCGGTCGTCGTCTTCGCGACCTCGGCGTCGAAGACCCGCCGTCCGTCGCGCAGCACGACGACTCTGTCTGCGACAGCGGCGATTTCGTCCAACTTGTGCGTGATCAGCAGTACGCCGTGGCCCTGCTCGGCGAGCCTGCGCAGCACGACGAACAGGGCGCGGGCCTCCGACGGCGTCAGCACGCCGGTGGGCTCGTCGAGTATCAGCAGCTCGGCCCGGCGATAGAGCGCCTTGAGGATCTCCACCCGCTGCAGCACCCCTACCGGCAGTGCGCCGACCGGCTCACGCAGCGGCACCTCCAGGCCGTATTCCACCGCGAGCGCGGCCACCCGGCGCTCGGCGCCCCGGCGGTCCAGCACTCCCCATCGGCCGGGTTCCGCGCCGTACACGATGTTCTCCAGCACCGACATGTCCGCGAACAGCTGAAAATGCTGGAACACCATCCCCAGACCGTGCGCGATGGCCGCGGCGGGCGATCGGAACGCCACCTCGCGGCCGTCGATCAGGATGCGGCCGGAGTCGGGCCGGTGCACCCCGTACAGAATCGACACCAGCGTGGACTTGCCCGCGCCGTTCTCGCCGATCAGGCCGAGAATCTCGCCTCCCTGCACGGTCAGCGAGATCTCGTCGTTCGCGAGCACCGTGCCGAACCGCTTGGTAATCGCGTCCAGGGTGAACGTGTGCATCGGTTCAGTTGTCCTTGTGCGGCACGGTGATCCGGCCCGCGATGATGTCCTCGCGCACCTGGCGAACCCGGGTCAGCACGTCCGGGTGTCGCAGTATCGCGCAGCCGCTGCCGGCCGCGTCCGCGGTCAGGCTGGTGACGGTCGAGCCGTCCTCGGCCAGTCCGAACGCGGTGGACGTTCCGCCCGGCCTGCCCTGGTGAATCTGGGTCAGCAGATCCAGCACCACCTTGTCGACCCGCTTGATGGCGTTGTCCACGATGACCCCCGGCGCCTGCGGGCACTGGTTGACATCGACGCCGTAGGCCAGCACGTGGTTCTGCGAGGCGGCCTCGAACACGCCGCCGTTGCCGCCGCCGGTCACCCCGTAGATCTGATCGACGCCCGATTGAATCGCGGTGAGCGCCAACTCCTTCGACCGTGCCGGATCGCCGACCGCGTTGGCGCCGCCGACGAACAACTGGGTGTCGGTCACCTGCGGGTTCACGCTGCGTGCACCTTGCGCGAACGCGTCGGACCAGCGATGGAAGAACGCGGAGTCGATCGCCGCCACCGTCCCGACATGCCCGCTGCGATCCAGCAGACCAGCCTCCACCCCCAGCAGATAGGACGGCTCGTACTCCTTGAACGTGCCGCACCGCAGATTGGGCGGGATCTTGGCCGGGCACGAATCCACGAGCACGAACTGCTGATCCGGGTACTTCTCGGCGAATTCCGTGACCAGGTCGTTGAATTCGTAGGTGATCAGCACGATGGCGGTCGGCCGGCGCTGCACGGCGGCCTCGAGATTCGACCGGCGTGACTGCTCGTCGGTGCTCTCGTAGGTGCGCGCGCTCTCGCCCAGTTGCTCGGCGGCCTGCTCCGTACCGGTCTTGCCCAGTTGCAGGAACTGGTTCTGGCCGATGGGCGCGTCGGTGATGTAGACGATCTCCTTGGCGCCGGAGTCGGCGGCGTCGCCGCCGCACCCGGCGACCGCCGCGAGCAGGGCCGCGGCCGCCGCGATCGCGGCTGTCCGGAGGATCGGTCGAATCATGAGCACGGTGTTCTCCTGCGACGTTATCTGAGCTCGAAGCCCTGGCGGTGGAAGGTGTTACGGATGCCCTGGCGACCGTGCAGGCTCTCGGGTGTCGAGATCCGGCCCGCCAACCGGTTTTTCACCCAGTCCTCCGGAAGCTCCTGCTCGCGGTAGTAGGCGTTGATGCGATCCAGATAGTCGGCCACGTCGGCCTCGGCGGGCGGGGTGTAGGTGTTGCGGTGCACGACCACGCTCTGGCCGTACCGCGGTTTGATATCGGCCGGGTCCGCGGGATCGGGAATCCCGATCGCGAGCCCGTACACCGGAAAGGTCCACTCCGGCAGTCGAAGCGCCTCGATCACGTCGTCGATGTTGTTGCGCAGCGCACCCACGAAAGTGATTCCGTAGCCCAATGATTCGGCGGCGACCGCGGCGTTCTGCGCCGACAGCGTGACGTCGACGATGCTCGATATCGTGCTGTCCAGGTACGAGGTCGCCTCGATGGTGTGCCCGTGCGCGCGGGCGAGCGCGACGTTGCGCGACCAGTCGGCCACCCACACCAGGAATACGGCTGCGTCGAGCACCAGTTGCTGCCCGCCCGCCAGTTCGGCCAGCCGGGCCCGCAGTGCGGGATCGTCGATCACCACGACGCTCGTGAACTGGAAGTTGGCCGACGTCGACGCCGACTGCGCCGCCGCGAGGATCAGGCCCAGCTCCTGTTCGCCGATCACTCCCGGCAGGTAGCGGCGTACCGTGCGGTGCCGCAGCAGCACCTCGAGCGCCGGGTTACCCGACGTCTCGGCGCGCGGCCCGGCCGGTCCGTACCGCTTGTCCAGCTGTTCCTGTAGCTCGCTCGGGATTACCTCGGTCACCGATCATTTCCTGTTCTGTCGATCTGCGTTCTGGGACGGGTCATTCGGTCGGTGGCTCGGCGAAACTCGGTGGCAGATCCGGCGTCCGGGTGAACTGACCGGCCGCGTGCCGATAGGCGATCCAGTCCAGGTCGTTCCACCACTGCCGCAGCACGAACACCAGCTTCGGGTTGTGTTCCTCCTCCTCGAGCCAGGACCGCCGCGCGATGATGTCGAATTCCGTTGTCGCGTACTCGGAGCGGTCCGGTCCGGAGGATGCGTACAGCTCGGCGAGCTTGCGCAGCTTGCCCGGCGACGGGATCTTCCGCTCGGCGGCGAGGATGATCCGCGCTCCCGCCCAATACAGGTCGTAGAGCTCGGCGGACTGCTCGGAGTTCAGCAGTTGCGCGACGACCTCCACCGCGAATAGTGACGTGATCAGGTGCAGTACGACGAAGTCGCCCGGGTCGGCCAGGTAGAGCAGGGTGACCGTACGGCGAACCGCCGAGCGCCGGGCGTCCGGTGCGAGCGTGAGCGCCCACGGGGCCGCGTCCGCGAGTTCGGCGATGCCACTGTGCGCCACTGCGGCGACCCTGGCCTGTAAACCGGACCGGTTCAGTTCGGGATGCAGCTCGGTGACCGCGTCGGTGTCGCCGACGACCGCCTGCACCGCGGCGCGGAAGCTGTCGTCGTGGGCCCAGCTCCGGCTCAGCGCGAGCACGGAATCCCACGGCGTGCTCGCGCCCGCTGGCCGTTGGGCGCCGCCTACCACCGGAACGAACGAGAAGGCAAGGTAGGCAAGCGCTTCTGCGGTCATACCAGGATGCCTGGCCCAGACCGCCCAGCCCAGATGGATGGTGGCGTGGGTGAACGCGCCGATCCAACCGCGCAACAGTTCCGGCGCGTAGCGCGCGACCGCGCCGTCGATCCCGAGCCGCGCGACCTCGCCGTCGAAGAACGCGCTGTAGGCGCTGAAGTACTTGCGCGCCCCGAGAAAGTCCCGCCAGGTATCGGAGTCGATCGGCCGTGCCGACTCGCGTGCGGGTTCGAGCGGATATCCGTAGGCGGTCAGCTGAGCATAGTTCTTGTAGTAGTCGCGAATCAGCGACTCGGGCGCACCGAGTGCGGCCAGTGCGACCACCGCGTGTTTGACGTGATTGGTGAGATGCCCGTTGAATTCGATGTGGTGACTGCGGTCGTCGAGCAGATCCGCAACACCCGCCACTGTGTCGGCCGGCATGTGTCAGCGCCTCTCTGTCTGTTCGTGTGTCATCGAATTCGGTGCCGCCGTGGCCTTTTCCGGATTTCCGGTGGCGAATCCGACCACCGCCTGCAACACCGCGATGGCCAGCAGCACGCCCAGCGGTACGCCCCAACCGTCGGTGAACCGGCGGATCAGGCCGACCGCGTACGGCCCGGCGGCGGCGATGAGATAGCCGATACCCTGTACGGCACTGGACAATTCGATCGGCCGCGCAATCGCGCCCGCACGCACCGTGACCACCGTCAATGCCAGGGAGAACACCGACAACCCCGTCCCGAGCACCACCGACCACACCAGCGGCGCCGCGGCCGGGGCGATCAGGAACCCGAGAACACCCGCCACGGTGCACAAACTGAATCCCGCGAGCCAGCGCGAGGGGTGCGCCGAGGCCGTCACCAGCGGTGGTACCAGGAAACTGATCGGCACCGCCGTGCAGGTGAGCAGCCCCAGATACCCACCCGCGGCTCCCGCGCTCACACCGGCGTCCTCGAGTACGGACGGCAGCCACCCGATCACCACGAATGCGACCATCGCTTGCAGCCCGAAGAACAGCGCCAGCACCACACTGTTCGTCCGGCGCAGCACCGCAAGAGGATTGACCGTCCGACGAGCTTCCACCGGCTGCACATCCCCGCCGCCCAACGGCGACCGCCACAGCGCGAAGATACCGACCACCGCAACCACTGCCCACACCGCCAGCGCCCACCGCCAGCCACCCAGAACATGCGACAACGGCACCACCGCAACAAATCCCGCCGCCGAGCCCACCTGCAGCGCCGTGGTGAACGTCGCCACCAGCACACGGGTGTGCTCCCCGACGCGCACAACCACTGGCAACAGCACCGCCAACAGCCCCACCCCGATCGCCGCCGCGAACGTCGCGACAACGAAGACCACCAGATCCCCCCACGGCCGCACCGCAAGACTGACCCCGGTCACCGCAAGCGATACGAACAGCCCCGCCCGCAAGGAAATTCGTGCGAGCACAACCGGCGCGAGCAAGCTCGTCATCGCAAACGCGATCACCGGCGCGGCAGTCACAACCCCCGCCGCACCCGCTCCCGCACCAAAATGCCCGGTAACCGCGTCCAGCACCGGCCCCACCGAGGTAATACCCGGCCGCAGATTCAACGCAACCGCCGCCACCGCTGTCGCCAGCGCGACAAGCGCGACCGGCCGCACAGACTCCGGATGCCGACTAACCATCACGCCACCCCACACTCACCAGCACTACAAACGCCACCAGACCAGCGCGCTCCAGATGCCGAATCACCACTGAGCCCCCACAACAGCCGCCAGCGCGACAAGTAGCACTGGACCAGCGGACTCCAAGGCCGGGTAGTCATCGGACTCTCACCATCGCGACCAGGCCGACGTTCTCCAGACACCGCATCGCCGCACACCACAACAGTCGACAGCTCGACGGGCGTCACCGGATCGACGAGACTCGCGGGACGGGTTGCCGTCGAACTCTTACCGACACGACGAGCTTCACCGGGACGACGGATTCGGGGGTGCCGGGTCATCATCAGTAGTCCGGTGAGCGCAGGGGCGCGGCGCCGGCTCGGTCGGTGATCAACGGGCGGTAGACGCGTTCTTGCCAGTGGTCGGGGTTCACCGGGGCGAGGCCGATCGAGACTGCGCCGTCGCGAACTCCGAAGGCGCGCGTTACCGCCGCGACGATGTCCTTTTCCAGTCGTTTTCTGGTCGGCTCGGTCAGATCCGCTGGGAAGTGGGAGATCTCAACGTGTGGCATGTGGCACCAACTCCTGACTCATGCTGTGTTCCAGGACTGCCGCGGCGATGTCGAGTGCACCGGCGGTCACGATCTCGTAGTGGTGGTAGGGCAGGTTGCCGACCGGACGGACGCGCTCGCGCAGCGGGACGACCGGGATGTCGGCGAAGCTCGGTCCGTCACCGCGCGCACGCAGGAATACGCTGTGGTCCAGCAGATCCGGATCGACGGCGCTGGGTTCGGAACGGAAACGGTAGGTGTGTTCGACCACCGCGACGATCCGTTTCACGATCTCGCGCCCGAAGTCCGGCACCCGCTCGGCGATCAGATCCACGAACTGCTCTCGCGTGGTGACCAATTCGTCGAGTTCGGCCGTGAACGGCGGATCGATGCGCCCGCTGAACACCGACGCCAGCACCCGCTTGAAATATCCGGTGGCGTAATCGATCTCGCCGGTGTCGGGCAGCCCGGCCAGCACCGGCGATCCGGGCGCGATCAGCACCAGCACCTCGACCTGCCGCCCCGCCGCGCGCAGTCGATGAGCGACCTCGGTGGCGATCCGGGCGCCGAAGGAGTATCCGACGATGCGCAGCGGTCCGGCCGGCCGAAGCCGCTGTACCTCGGCCACGTCGTCGGCGATCAGGGCCGCCAGATCACCGTGCGGTGTCTCGCCGACGTTGAGCCCTCGGGCCTGCATCCCGTACACGGTGTGACCGTCCTGCTCGAGCTCCCGGGCCAGGGTCCGCAGGCTCATCGGATAGCCGCCCAGCCCGGGCCACAGTACGGTCGCGGCGGTCGATCCGGTCCCGGCCAGCGGTATCAGCCGGGACACGCGTCGATCCGGCGTTTCGATTGTGGCGGCGGCCAATTCGGCCAGCGTCGAATGCCGAAAGAGGGTCTGCACCGGCAGATTCACCCCGAACCGCTCGGCCAGCGCCCGCAGCAGCCGCAGCGCCGACATCGAGTTGCCGCCCTGGGCGAAGAAGTCGTCCCCGCGGTAGACCGGCTCGTATCCGAGCACCTCCGCCCACACCTGCGCCACGGCGCGCTCGCGGCCGGATGCGGGCGGATCGGCCTGCCGCTCGCCGGCGGCGAGTTCGGCCGCCAGCCGGGACAGCGCACTGCGATCCTGCTTCCCATTCTGCGACAACGGAATACGGTCCACGACGTGAATCGTGGCAGGTACCATGTAAGCGGGCAGGACGGAGCGCAGGTCCTCGACGAGCAGTTCCTGCGGGCCCTGCATGTGCACGACGTCCTCGCCCATGCCGGTCGCGGCGAGTTGCTCGTCGCTCACCTGCCCGGCCAGCGCGAAGTAACTCAGCGACCGCAGCCCGAGGATATCGTCGAAGCGCCGGGCGGACGGCAGGTCCCGGCCGGTCAGCGAGGCATAACCCGCCGACATGAAGCCCAGGTTGGCCGCGGCGCCCAGTTGTTGCAGATGCGCAAGCGCCCGGCCCAGCGCGGTGAAACCGGCCCAGCCGCTGTCCGGGGTGGTCGTGAGCATCACCGCGAAATCGGAGCCGTCATAGCTGCGCTGGTTGATGGCGATCACGTGGCGCCGCTCGATCTTCTGCTCGGTGACCGGACTCAGCCCCGCGCCGGTGAATCGATAGATTCCGGGCCGGGCCCCAGCCCGGTCGCCGTGCACCTGTACCCAGGCCGTCACCGGCGGTTCGAGCCCCGGCCCCGGCACGACGCCGAGCTGAACCGACGCCGTCACGATGCCTTCGCCGATGCCGGAAACCGGTTCCGCGCCAACCGGACCCACCTGCCAGCCGAATTCGGCGGCTACCTCGTCGAGTACCCCGAGCAGGTGTCCGGCCTCGAACTGCAGCACCTCCCGCACATTCGTGGCATAGACCGATTCGATCACCCGCGGCAGGCCGACCAGATGCAGCCAGGTTCCGGCCCGCTCGGCGTCCGCGACCCGATACAGCGCGTGCCGCAACGGATGGAAATAGTGGACACCGGCGGCGATTCCCGCCGAGCCGTCCGTTTCGAGGTAGATCCGGGTGGCGTTCAACGCACCGGGCGAGGCGTAGGAATATTTGGGCAGCAACCGATCCGGGCTCTCGAATGGCCCGAACCAGCGCAGTAACAGGCCCAGCCGCTCGGCGTCGGGCGCGGACGCGCAGGGCTGCGGCGGTGTGCGCTCGCGCCAGCGGCGCAGTAACGCCTCGACCCGGTCCGGTGACACCGACGCGGCCTCGAAGGTCCGGTACGTCTTGCGCGCGAAGACGCGACGCCGCTGTTCGGCGGTCGGTTCGGCGCCGGCCAGCGCGATGCCGGGCGCGTCGCCGACAGCGAGGATCCCCAGGTTCGACAATTGGGCGGTCACCTGAGTGCGGGTCGACTTGGACCGGTGGTGACGGGCCGCCTCGCCCTGATCCATCAGCGGCGCCTGCTCCGGATCCAGCTCGACGAAACCGGCCAGCTGCGCCGTGCCGCGCGTGGTGATCCACGGAACCACGGCGGCCGCCCGGACCCAATCGTGGGATTCGATCCAGAATCGGACCTCGGTGGTCTCGATGCGGTAGCCGTTGATCTTCACCTGGTCGTCGGTCCTGCCCAGGAACTCCAGTACGCCATCGCCGTTGCGGCGCACCAGATCCCCGGTGCGGTACCAGCGTCCGGACTCGCGCTCGACGAACCGCTCCGCGCTCGCCTCCGGGCGGTTGCGGTATCCGTCGGCCAGCTGTACGCCGCCGATCAACAACTCCCCCTCGGCCGCCGGTGCACCCGACTCGTCGATCACCAGCAGCAGGCACCCGTCCACCGAGCCGCCGATCGGAACCACGTCCGTATGCGACAGATCCGCGGTGGTGAAGTCGAACCAGGTTGCGTTGATGGTCGTTTCGCTGGGGCCGTAAAGGTTCACCTTGCGCACACCCGGCGCCATCGCCTGCAACCGGCGGGCCACCGCGGCCGGCAGCGCCTCGCCGCCGCTGGCGATCGTGCGCAGCGAGCGCGCCGACGCCAGCGCGGGCAGGGCGGCCAGTTCGGCCCAGGCGGTGGGCACGCACTGCAGAATCGTGATGTCGTGCCGGACAACCTGATCCAGGATCGCCTCGGGGTTGGCGTGGGTGTCCGCCGGCGCGACCACGACGGTGGCGCCCACGGCGTTGGCCAGCAATTCCCATTGCGCGGCATCGAAACTCACCGGCGACTTGAGCAGGATCCGCGCACCGGGACCGAGCCCCAACTCGGCGCGCAGCCAGCTCAGCTGGTTGACGATGGCCCGGTGCGGGATCACCACACCCTTGGGCGATCCGGTGGTGCCGGAGGTGTAGATCGAATAGGCCGTTCCCGTAGGCGACCGCGGATCATCGAGCGACAGATCAGATCCCGTGGCTCCGATCGGGTACGTGCGCACGGACGCCGGGAGGATCCGGCGCGCCCGCTCGTCGGTGCCGGCGTCCGTCACCACCGTTGCCACATCGGCATCGGTCGCCATGTACGACAGCCGCTCGGCCGGATAGTCCACCGCCAGTGGCAGATACGCGGCTCCGGCACGCAGGATCGCCCAGACCGCGACGATCAGGTGCACCGACGGTTGCATGAGCACGCCGACGGTGTCGCCCGGCGCGACCCCCGCCGCTCGCAACGCCACGGCCGCGGCCTCCGATCGAACCGCCAGCTCCTGGTAGGTGAGGGTTGTCCGGTCATCCACGCAGGCAACGGCATCTGGCGACGCGGCGACGCGTTCGGTGAACAGATCGACGAGAGTACGCATGCCGCTCCTCATGCCGTCGCGGTCGTGCCGTGGTATCGGTCGCCGAAGTCGCCGATGCCCGGTCGCATGAATGCCTGGTCGGTCAGGGTCTGGTCGATATGCGAGGTGACGATCCTGATGTCGGGCCGTCGCGACAGCACCGCGGCCAGGGCCTCGGGGCAGGTCAGCACATTGACGACCAGAATGCGCGACTCCTCGACACCGGCGGCGACCAATTCGTTGATCGCGGTCAGCAGCGTCCCGCCGGTGGCGATCGTCGGGTCCAGCAGCAGCACCTCCTGGCCCGCGATCCCCGGCGGCAGCTTGCGGTACAACAGTTCCGGCCGCTTGGTGACAGGGTCGCGTTGGATCAGGATCTTGCCCAACCGCGCATCGGGCCGGATCTCACGCAGCCCGTTCTCCAGGGCGTCTCCGGCACGGGGAATCGTCACCGCGTACAGGGTTGTTTGCGCCGCCGCCACGCCGTCGTAGACGAATCCGGTGGGTGTGGTCACCGCGTGGGGCCGGTATTCGAGATGCGACAGCGCGGTTTCCAGCAGCAGCCGGATGATTCGCCCGGTGGTGCGCACGAACAGCTCCTGCCCGGCGGCGGCGTCACGCGCCTGGGTGTGCAGCGCGATCAGCCCCGGTTCGGCCGGCAGCACGAACAGGTTGGTGCCGAGGTAGCGGTCGAGATCGACCGGACCGGTGTCCGGACGGGTCCAGGTGGTCATGGCCGGACTCGCTTTCGGTTTCGGGTGAGCAGGGTATCGACGACGTCGTCGAAGGTATGGGCGACGTAATCGGGTGCGGTCGAGACGATTTGATGGGCCGAATACACCCCGTAGGTCACACCCACGGTGAATGTGCCCAGCGCGTCGCCCAATTCGATGTCGGCGGCGGTATCACCGATCACCGCGCCGGCGGGCCCGGCATCGGCCAGACCGAGGGTCCTCAGCGCCAGATCGCCGCTGGCCCGGTGCGGTTTCGGATGGTCGACGTCGTCGGCGCCGACTACGGCGCCGAAATTGTCGCGGATGCCGGCGGCCTCCAGGATCAGTTCGGCGCTGACATGCTTCTTGCTGGTCACCACGGCCAGGGCGAGTCCCGCGCCGGCAAGCCGGGTCAGCCCGCCCAGAACCCCGGGGAACACAAGGTCGGCCGCCTTGGGCACGATCACCTCGCGATACCGGGTCAGATACTCGTTCGAAACAGCCTGTGCGGTAGCCGAATCCACCGCAGAACCGGACAACGTCGCCGCCATCTCGGGCAGTGGCCGCCCGACCAGCCGGCGCGCGGCCTCGACGCCCGGGTCGGCGCCGGTCACGGCCTCGACGGCCGCCGCGAACTGCTCGGCGATCGCGCTCGGGGTGTCGAGCAGGGTGCCGTCCAGATCGAACAGCAGTGCGGAGGAGCGGGTTTCAGCGGGCATCGACTACTCCTGTGGCCAAGGCCGCGCGGGCCGATTCGATCTCGGCGGCGGCCGCGGCGGTGCTGATCAGCACCGCGCGATTGGCGGCCGAGGCGTCCCCGCCGGTCGCGGCGTCGACCGCCCGCAGGACGAAGGTGGTGACGGCCGGTCCGGTGATCCGTTCGGCCTCGGCGCGCGCCAGCGCCTCCTGGATCGCCGCCTCGATCCGGTCGCCATCCAGCGCATCGGCCTCGGGGATCGGATGGGTCACCAGCACGGAACCCGATCCGCCCAACTCCAGGTGCAGCCGCGCCGCCTCGGCGATCTCATACGGTTCATCCAGGCGGACCTGAGTGCGAAAACCGCTGTCGCGGCAGTAGAATGCCGGGAACTCGAGCGATCGGTAGCCGATCACCGGGGTGCCCTGGGTTTCCAGGAATTCGAGGGTCAGTCCGGCGTCGAGAATCTTCTTCACCCCGGCGCACACCACGATCAACCGGGTGCGGGCCAGCTCGGTCAGATCCGAGGAGATGTCGAAGGTGCTCTGCGCGCCGCGATGCACGCCGCCGAGCCCCGCCGAAGCCACCGTCGCGATGCCGGCCCGATCGGCAATGGCCATGGTCGCCGAGATCGATGTCGCACCAAGTGCCTTGCGTGCCAACGCTACCGCGATATCACGACTGGTCACCTTCGCGGCGGCATTGCCCGCAGTGGACAGAGTCTCCAGTTCGGCTGCACCGCAACCGATCACGAACTGTCCGTCGGCGATCGCGACGGTCGCGGGCACCGCGCCGGCCGCGCGCACGGCCTGCTCCACCTCGAGCGCGACGGCAAGGTTTCCGGGTGAACGAAAGCCGTGGGCAACAACATTGGATTCCAACGCCACCACCGGCCGGCCCCGGACGAGGGCGTCGCGGACCTCGTCGGCGAAGCGGAACAGTGGCGACCCGAGAGCCGGGGTTCGCAGGGCTGGGGTTCGGAGAGCAACGACATCCGACACGCGCATGACGTCCTTCGCAGTGGTGAGCGGGGTTCAGCGACCCCCTGTGCGCCTCCCATGGTGCGCCGCCCGACCGCCCTACCCCACCGTTGCGACCACCGTGAACATATCCCTTGCAGTAGGTCAACGGCACCGATACTACAAATGAACTGCCCCAGTACTACTTTCGTGCGTCGATTCTCGAAATGCCGCACACGCCTGGAGAGGTGCCGATGACTGCAATCGACGAACTGCCCGCCCGGTTGGCCACGATCACCGCGGTAGCGCGGGAACTGGCCGAGGAGGCCGTGATTCGCGATGCCGAGCACATCCTGCCGACGGAGCAACTACGGAAACTGCTCGACGCCGGGGTCGGCGCCCTGCGGGTACCGGTGGAGTTCGGCGGCTCCGGAGCCTCGGTGCGAGCGCTCGCCGACGTGCTGATCGACATCGCGGCCGGCGACTCCAATCTCGCGCAGATCTTCCGCGGCCACCTCGGTCTCACGGAGATCCTGCGTTTCGCACCACCCGGCCCGGCGCGGGAGACGCTGCTCACTGCCGCCGCGACCGGCGAATTCTTCGGACCCGCCGGCGCGGAACTCAATACCGCGAACCTCTCGGCGCTGAGCACCAGCCTGGTCCGATCCGGCGACCACTACCTGCTGTCCGGCCGCAAGTACTACACGACCGGCAGCCTGTATGCGAATTGGCTCAACGTGCTCGTGCGGGAGGGCGGTGAATTCGTCTCGGCCATCGTGCCACGCGAACGCGCCGGGATCGCCATCGTCGACGATTGGGACGGGTTCGGCCAGCGGCTCACCGCCAGCGGCACCGCCGTCTTCGACCAGGTCCGTGTCGATCCGGAATACCTTCTGCACCATCGTAATCCACTGGCCAACGACTATATGGAGGCGTTCTACCAGTTCGTCCACTCCGCGACGCAGGCCGGCATCACCCGCGCGGCGGCCGACGACCTGGCCGTCCTGGTCCGCGGCCGCACGCGCTCCTACCCGCTGGCCTCGACGCCCGACCCGACCGCCGACCCGCAGGTGCTTCAGATCGTCGGCGAGGTGTGGAGCAAGGCCTACACCGCCCGCGCCAACGTGCTGCTCCTGGCCGATTCCCTCGACGAATTCCACACGGACCCTTCCGCGCAACGCGCCCAGCGCATCCTGCTGAATTCGGCCGCGACCCAGGTCGTCACCACCGAACTGGCCGGTGCGGCAATCTGGCAACTGTTCGACGCCGGTAGCGCCAGCGCCGTGAAATCCGGCCTCGCCCTCGACCGTCACTGGCGCAACGCCCGCACGGTCTCCTCCCACAATCCCCGCATCTACAAGGCCACCCTGATCGGCGACCATGCCGTCAACGGCACCGCACCCCGCAGCTACCTCAACAGCGCGGCCGAGCCGGGGGCGTGATGACGCATGGGGCGTGCGCAACATGCCCGGCGAGACGGCATCCTCCTGCGCCGCACCGAGGTAGCCACCACATTCAGCATGATCGTTTGGGGCACAGCTGAATCAGCGAGACCTTACGGCCGTTGGCGAGATAACGTCGCCACATGGGGATTCAGCCGCATCGGGTTCCGCCGGGCCTGAGCCTCCGCGCGGAGAGGTTTCTCATGGCTGACTGTCACCGCGACGAGCGCCCGTCGGTGAGTCGGATGCGCGGGCGATGGCTCGAAATAGGTGTTCCCGCAGCGGAGATCGATCGCACGGAAGAGTTCGACCTGCGCTGGGGTGGGCTTGCGTTGCCACCGTTGCCGATGGATCTGTACGAGGGCGGCCCGCTGTGCCTGAAAGCCGACCTTCCGGAGCAGGATGATCGCGGTGAGTGGTACTTCGGCGCGGGGGACGCGGCGACGGCCTGCGACATGTGCTTCGAGATCAGCCCGACCGATGAGTTCGGGATCCGGCGCGGGGACCGGTTTCATCCGGTCCACGCCTCGGTCGCAGGCTGGATCGAGGCGGTAGCGCTGTCCTACTTCGCGGCCGCCGCGGCGACACGGATTACCCAGCTCACCGGTGCCGAGGTGGATCAGGTATCCCTCGATGGGCACACACCGATCCGGGAGACCGCCGGCATCGCCGACACGTGGTGGCGACGTGGTGATCAGCTTGTTGCGCTCTACGATGGAGAATCTCGCTGCTTCAACATTCCGGAGTGGCGAACAGCCATCATCTACGACGGAGTACCTTCCGTCGCACCAATTCTGGCCCGCTGAAGACCTCCGGACACTTTCTCCTACCTCGGTAAGAATTCCGGTGGCGCGTGTCGAAGTACGCTTGAACACACGAAGCCTGAATCCACTGACGCGGGGTTTCGTGCGCCCGAAGTAAGCTGATGAATCCTGGTCTAGGTGGACGAAGTCGGCGGCGTCCTTGCCGGCCAAGAAGGACACTCCAGGGTCGGACACCGACAGCGCTTGCGCTGCGATGCCGTAATAGTCCATGAACGCCAGTGCCTGTTCAGGCGACCAGTCCGGGGTGGGGTAGCCGCCGATGGTGAGGTGGCCGTGTTCGAGCAGCGTTGTCCGGTATTCGGGCGGCAGGAAGTGCGCATGCAGGTCGATGCGGTAAGAACCGGCCGGCGCGGGCCGTCCCGATCGGCTCGGGCGTGCTGAGCCGGCTGCGGATGTCGTAGCTGCGGCGCCTGCCGGTGTCACGGCCGCAGCCGCGGCAGCAAGTGTCAGTGCGGCGCTGCCGCCCAGGATGCGGCGGCGGCCCATCGGCGACATCGATATCGGGTCCTGCTCGGGCATAAGAGTTCTCGCTTTCCTACGGGGCGTTCGGCGCGGGAGGTGTGGTCATGAAATCGCTGCTGATCATTCCATCAGATATGATTTCGGAAACACTCTCATGGAGTAGGGCCGATGACTTCCGAACCAATGACACGCAACCGCGTCGACCGACGTCGCGAACGCACGCGCAACGCCCTGCTCGGCGCGGCGCGCAAGTTCTTGTCCGAGGGCCGGTCCACGGTGAGCATCCAGGAGATCACCGATGCGGCCGACGTCGGTTTCGGCTCGTTCTACAACCATTTCGACTCCAAAGACCAACTGTTCGACGAGGCCGTGCGCTCGGCCCTGCAGGTCTACAGCGAGATGCGGGACGGCATCGTGGCGCTCTACGACGATCCGGCCGAGGTATTCGCGGTCAGCTTCCGCATGACCGGTCGGATGCAGCGCCAGATCCCCGAGATGATCCGGGTGATCCTGAATTCCGGCCTGTCGGTGCTGCTGCGCGACGAGGGGCTGGCCCCGAGGGCCCGTCGCGACATCGTCGCCGCCCAAGAAGCGGGGCGCTTCGAACCCATGGACCCAGATATGGCCGTGATGGCCGCGGGCGGATCGCTGCTGGGACTGTTGCAACTGCTCGATGCCCAGCCAGGCGCCGATGCGGGCGCATTGGCCGACGAGATGACCTTCCACATGCTGCGCATGTTCGGCATGAACAAGCGCAGCGCGCAGAAATTGACCAGCACTACCCTGCCGCCGCTGCCCCAGATCTAACCGCCGCGGCGCCCGACGAGGTGGCAGCGCCACGGCGGGGCGGCGTCCCGACGTCATCCGGCCCGGCGGCCGGCGAGCTGGGCAAACAGCTCAGCGACCAATCGGCCGCCGCCGTCGGCGGCGATACCGAAGACATACCGGTCCGGGCGCAGCAGCAGCAAACCACCGCTGCGGACACAGGCTTTGGCGAACCATCGGGTCAATGCGCGGGTGTGGTCCTCGACATCGGCGTAGTCCGCTCCGGCGGCACGGCCATCGCCCGGCACGCCCTGCGGTCGTCCGCCGATCGGATACACCGTCACGAAGCGTGTGCCCAATGCCCGTAAGGCGGCCACATCGGTCTCGGTCAACGCGACGCGCGGATCGACGCCATAGCCGACGACCGAAAAGCCGATGCCCAGCACGTCATCGAACCGGCAGTGCCGGCCGTCATAGGTCCGCACTTCCGGCTGAGGCACGAGGGTGCCCTCGGCTCCGCGCAGCCCGCGGCGGGGCAGCCCCAGATACTTGCCGCGGCGGAAGCGCGGTGACGGCTTCATCTTCGCCCCGCGTATCCATCCGCCGATCCCGGGTAGCCGAAGTGCCGCGCCGAGTGCGATATCACGGCCCGCGGCAACGAGTTTGCTGTCGACCGAGACCAGCTTCTTGTTGAACACCGACAAGTCGATCATTGCCTTGACGTGCGGACGACGCTCGGGTTCGTAACTGTCCAGAACCTCCGGCGCGGCACCGTATTTCACGATTGCGGCAAGCTTCCACGACAGGTTGTCCGCGTCGCGCACACCGGAATTCATGCCCTGCCCGATGAACTGCGGTGTCATGTGCGCCGCGTCACCGGCCAGCAGGATCCGCCCGTCCCGCCATCGCTCGGCGATCACCGCATTGAACGTGTAGACGAGCTTGCGCAACACCTCCACCTCGTCCGGGTCGACGAATCGGGCGATGTGGCGGCGCACGGTGTCAGGGTCCTCCATCTGCTCCTTGGTCTGATCGTCGCTGAGCATGAACTCGAAGCGGTGATGCCGGCCCGGCTGCGGACAGGACACGATCGGCAGTTCGGGATCGCAGACGAAATCGAAATAGGGCAGGTGCCGGAACGCGTCGACACCCGCACGCGCCCGCAGATCCACCACCAGCCAGCGTTCCGGAAAACTGGTGCCCGCCATCTCGATTCCCAGCTGGGTGCGCACCACACTACGGCCCCCGTCGCAGCCGACCAGAAATTTCGCCCGTACTCGTTCGGCGGTGCGCGGATCGGTATCGGGAGCATCCTTGCCGTATCCGGTACCGCGACAGAGCGCATGATCGATGCTGACCCCGAGGTCGTCCTGTTTGAAGTCGAGCATCTCGCGGCCGCGGAGGACCGTGACCCGCGGGTACCGCTCGAGAGCTCGTTCGAGCGTGTTCTCCAGGTACGGCTGGTACAGGAAATTGACCACCGGCCAGCCCAGCGGTCGATCGGTCCGATGAAACTGGACCAGCACTTTCCCGTTTGCGCGCACCCACTGCACGGTCGAGTCCACGTTCATATCCGCCGCGAGTTCATCAGCGGCACCGGCAGTTTGGAAGACGCGCAACCCCTCGTCGTCGGTGTATACCGCACGCGCCAGCCCGTAGAACTCCGGCTCGCGCTCGAGGACCAGCACGCTCAGTCCGCGCCGACCCAGCAGATTCGCCAGGGTCAGCCCGGTCGGTCCGAGACCGACGACCACGACATCGTAGTCCGTACTCATCGCCGGGGTCCTGTCTGCAGTTCGGGAACGGTTATTTCGGGTTCGGCCGCAGCGCGCAGGGCCTGACGGAACCGCACGAACTTGTCCAGCACCGTCTCCCCCACCGGTGTGTGCCCCCAGATGCTGATGCTCGGATAAGTCGCAGGCTCCCAGGTGGATTCACACTCGGGACCGATCACGACCGGATTCCATCCGACCTCGAGCTCGAAGTCGGAGGGGGTACGGCAGTAGAAGGACAGTTCGCGGTCGTTGGTGTGCTGGCCGACCGACCATTGCATCCGGAATCCGAGATCGGTGACCCGCTCGAACGCGGCGAGCATATCGTCCAGCGTCGTGGACTGAATATTGATGTGCTGCACCGACGTCCGAATCGGATCGAGTTTGATCCCGCGAATATTGGCGATGGCGATCGAGTGGTGCCGCTCGTTGACCCGCAGGAACCGGATCTTCATCTTCAGGCCCGAGATGTTCTCATCGACGTAGTCGGTGAGCCTAGAATCGAAAACGGTGTGATAGTAGCCCCGCATCGCGTCGGGCTCCCGGGACAGGATCGCCACGTGCCCCATCCCGGCCTCGCCGGTCACCCATCCCGAGCTCAGCATCCGCAGCGGTTCGGGCATCGTCACCGGGACTGTGAAGATCTCCTGCGCAATCCCTTTGGGCCCGGCGAAGCGCCACAACCGCTCCACCCCGCGCAGCGCCGCCTCGTGTGCGCCGCCCTCCACGACCGGGACACCGCGATCGGCCACCCGGGCCACGATGCGGTCGAAGGTCTCGTGGTCATCGACCTGCCAGCCCAACGCGGTCACGTCCTCGGCCGGCCCGCGGCCGATAATGAAACGGGCGGCCCGGTCATCCAGGCGGAACCGCAGTGCACCGTCCTCGGCGTCGTCGACGTGCATGCCGATCGCGTCCGCGCCGAACCGGCGCCACTCGGCAATCCGATTGGATTGCACGACAACATATCCCAGATGAACCGCACCGAACACCGACCGATCGCGCGTCAGCCCGGGCGTACGCATCGATCGCTCACTCACGATTTTTCCTCGAGGAACGCGGCGGCCACGGAGTTGAACAGGTCCGCTCGCTCCCATTGCACCCAGTGCCCGGTATCGGCGGCCAAGTACAGATCGCAGTTGGGCATCGCGGCGGCGAGCATCCGGCCCCCCTCGGGGCGGTTGACTTTGTCCTGCGCACCCCACATCACCAGGGTCGGGTGGGCGACCTTACGCAGCCGGGCGTCCCGGGTGAAATCCATCCGCCACACAGTGCGCAGCGCCAGCGGGCCGGACGGACGTCGCAGCGGCGGATTCGCAACGACCTCGGGATCGAGGCTGGCCTGATAGCGCTGGTCGATGACCTCATCGGAGACGGCAGTGCCGTCGAATACCAGATACTCGCGAATGAACCGTTCGAGCTTATCCCGGCTCGGGCCGCTGCCGCCGTAGTACGCGAGCAATTCCTGCAGGCCCTTGGTGGGCAGCGCACGGGTGGTCCCCACACCGCCGGGCCCCATCAGGACCATCCGGCCCACCTTCTCCGGTCGATCCATCGCCAAACGCAGCGCGGCAGCGCCGCCGTACGAATTTCCGACCAGATGGGCGCTGGGCACCTCGAGCTGGTCGAGCAGGCCACCGACCGAGCGGGCCAGGTCGCCGAACGGATCGGACTGATCGAGTTGCTTCGAAGACCGGCCATAGCCCGGCATATCGGGCACGATCACGCGAAATCGCTGCGCGAGCACCTCGACGTTGCGCGAATAGTTGGACCACCCCGAAGCGCCTGGACCACCGCCGTGCAACAGCACCACCGCCGGACCGGAACCCGCCTCGCCGACGAAGATCTCACGCTCTCCGACTCGGACAGTCCGCCCAGCCCCGACGCTCTTGCCGATAGATGTCACAGCTACCTCCACGACTGTAGTTGATCAAATCATCAGACACGATCAGGTTCTCCGTCAAGAGAAAATGATGAAAACGTCAGAATCGATGCCGCGGCCGTGCTCGACCACAGCTTCGAGCAGCCGGCGCATTCGGTCCAACCCGGCGGCACCGGTGTGCCGGGATCGCGGAACTTCCATGCCGTTCAGTTCGCCTCATCGCCCTCGTAGCACCCGGGCCTGCCGCAGCCGCCATCGCCGGCTTTGCCGCGCTGTCGTGCATCACGTCCATTCGTGTCTGCCGCGCACACCTGTGTGCCTTTTGTACGACTCTCCAAATCGGCGCATGATGGCGTTACAGACAAATCGTAAGAATTGAGGTCAGAGCCATGAAGGCGAGGTGCATCACAGAACGCACATGAACCTCGGGCAATTCGACCTGACACGTCACGACCTTTCCCTTATCGAAGACAAGCCTTCAAGAGAGGTACATTCATGGCCATCCATCGGCTGAACCATGCTGTTCTGTACGTCCGGGACGTTGCGCGCAGCGCCGCCTTCTACCGAGAGGTCCTTCATTTCGAGGTCGTATTCGACATGGGTGCGAAAGCGGTTTTCCTGCGGGCCGACGGCTCGACGAACGATCACGACCTCGGATTGATGAGCGTCAGCGCACAAGGCGGAAACTCCACAGCGGGAACCGGTACCGTCGGCCTGTACCACTTGGCATGGGAGGTCGAGACACTGCGCAACCTCGACGAACTGGCGAAACGACTCACCGACGCCGGTGCCCTGATCAGTGCGATCGACCACAACACGACGAAATCGCTCTACGCTCACGACCCGGATGGCTTGGAGTTCGAAATCGCCTGGATCCTGCCATCCGATCAGTTCGACGAGACCACAAAGACCCCATACATCGACACCCCACTGGACCTCGAGCGCGAGATCGCCCGTTATGGCGCGGACACTCCCGGTGGCTACGGCGTCAGCCGGGCGCGACCTCTGATGTCAACCGGGGCCGAGTAGGTCGGGGACTGGCGCGGTGGCGTAACGCTCGGATTCCGGCCCCGGCCGCCTTGAACCGTGCATGCGGTTCTGGTGAGTGGCTGGAGGAATCGCACCCTCCCGCCCTCGTAGCGCACCGGACAAACCGACCTACATCCGCGCCAGCATTCAAGCGGTCCCCGAAGCGCGTGGGTGCGCTGACTATTGAGCGCTTCGCTTTGGCCGGCGGCCGAGGAGACTCCATACATACCAACACCACCCATCCACGGGGTGGGCCTGACCGCTGGTCCGCCAAGCGATGAGGGCTAACCTCATTCACATGGACACTCCCAAAGTGCCCAAAGGTGTCAAACCCCTCCGGACACAGTTAAGCAGGCCGTCATCGCTCTCACTGGCAGTGACACCACCGGAAGGCGCTGCGCCAGCAGTGGCGTCCGCACTGCAAGGCGGTTGTCAGCCGACCCAGGTCACACTGACCACGACCACGCGGCGGTCCTGTTCCAAGACCACGTACACGACCAAGCCTCCACCGTCTGGACCGAAGATCATCCTGCGCATGGCACCGTCGGGTTTGTCCTCCCGTTAGGGAGGCCCCTCCCACGGGGTCAGCTCGAGGAATGCGATCAGCTCCGCGTAGTGCACCAGTACGTCTGTAGGTAGGCCGTCGACCTGTGCGCGTGCATCATCGACGATCTCGTAGCGGTACATCCCGGCCTTATCGGCCGAGTTTGGCGTTGATCTCCGCTCGGTGCTCGGCCGCACCGATAGTGGGCACAGCGTGGCCCTGTTGGAGATTCTCGACCTGCGCGAGCATTCGAAGATGGTCGTCTGCGCCGTGGCGTTGGGTGGTTTCGGCTATCGCGCTGAAGGTGGCTAACACTGCCAGCACACCCGTCAGGTCCAGTGACTCGGCCGCGCTGGCCATTTCCTGGCCGTAGCGGCGAGCGAACTCTGCTTGCTCGTCGCCGACCAGTGCATCGTGGATGGCTCGTGGAGTCGAGGCAGCGACAAACGCGGGACGCGCTGATGATCTGAACAACTCGGGTGATGCCATGCCACCAACCATAACCCGTGCAGGCCCTGCCTGAGGGCAGTCCCCATCACCGAAACACCAGACAGGCGGGGATGTCCTCACGCTCCAGATACGGGTAATCCGTGAGGGTCGAGCCTCGGTCTCACCAGCGGCCAGCGGTTCCAGCACGTCTCCTACTCGGATCCGCAACCCGCGAATGCAGGCCCTGCCGCCGAGTACCGAAACGGTCAACCGACCACATGCCCCACTTGTGGAGGTCTTGCACGGGCCGCCGCCTCACGCATCGACCACGGCCGATCGAGGCTACCGTCACCCGCATGAACACCCGCAGCCTTGCTGCGGGACGGAAAGCTGTGTCCGAGTCCTTGCTACTGCACGTTCCTGGCGAGGATGCCGAGAGTCGCGCGCAAGGCCGCCTCCGGAATCACCGGGAAGATGCCCGCGGCCCGGTATCGTTCATCGATCTGGCTCCAGTCGTAGTAGGACGTCACACGGGTGCCGGCCTCGCTGGGCTCGAGTCGATAGCCGTACAGATGCTTGATCGGCGGCTGGATTGCGCCGGAGATCGTCCATTCGATGAGGGCGTCCTGCTCGAATCGGGTGATGATCACCGTCACGTCGTACTTGCCCATCGGGAGGTCGCCCAGCGCCTCCCGGTCCATGTGCACGACGAATTCGTCGCTCACCTGTCGCACCGGAGCGCCGTCGGCGGATTGGAGCATCCCCGAACTGTCGATCGCCACGTGACCACGGGGGTCACACAGTAGCGCGAATATCTTCGCCGGATCCGCCGCGATCTCCCGCTGGACCTCGAACCGCTCTGTCGTCATGGTCGTTACCCTGTCATACGGCTCGCTCTCGCGTAAACCGTGGACGCCCATTCTTCGACGCACGTTCAGCGACGGTCCGATCACCAATCACCGAGAGTCCGGCCCGATACGATGTAATAGGAACCACCCAGATACCATGCGAGCTTCGCGTTCATCAGATCCGAATGTACGGATTCGGCGAATGCTCGGCTGCGCGCCAAGCTGCGGTGGGTATTGCCCGCTATGAGATCGATCAGGGTGTTGAACGGGTTCAGAAATGCTTTTCGGCCGGAGAACGAACAGACATCACCGATGACTATCTTCCCGTCTTTGCCAACGGCATTCTTCAGTGTGCGGAAGGCTTTGTCGGGCTCGCCGAGGATCGACAGGCCCAGCGTGCATATCCCCGCGTCGTAGGACGCTGGCGGGACCAGGCTCTCCGGCAGTGCGGTCACGTCGCCTTCGAACAACTGGACGTTGGACCAGCCGTTGTCCTCGATCCTGCGCTGAGCCCGTGCCAGCATGCCACCCGACCAGTCGATGCCGAGAATTTTCCCCTCCGGGCCGATGCATTTCTGGATGAAAGGGAACTCCAGACCCGTCCCGCAGCATAATACGATGACGCGATCGCCGGGCTCGAGGTTCAGCTCGGTCACCGCCATCTTCTTGAAGGGAATCATATGGCGTTGCCCCGAGTCGTAGAACGACGATACATGGTCATAAACAAAACGGAACATCCGTACCCATTTTGCGCTGATTGCGGGAACGTGCGAAGTCATGATCACCACTTCCGCCGATAATCTGTCACGTAGCGAGAGGATATATCCCGGTTGAACCTTCATCCGCGTGTCGCGGTGCGTTTCATCGCCGCCTCGTCATCGCCACCCCGCCGGTCACCCGGTGCGTGACCGCCGTGCGCTGGGGGTCGGTCGGCGACCGCGCCACCGGGGCGATCCGGATCAGGGCCGCCAATGTTCGACGAACCCCAGGTAACGTTCGGCGATCCGAGCCCGCGCCTCGTCGGCCGCTTGCCTGCCGCGGTCCGACGCCTCGTAATCGCGGATCGGGTCCTCCCAGATGCTGCGGCCGATCGCAAAGCCGACGAAACCCGGTACACCGCAAGCGATATCGATCCAGCGGTCGAGGCGGTCGGCGGGCGCGTCCCGGCCCAGCACGATCAAATCGGCGATGTGCCCGCCCGCGACGGCCTGCTCCGCCACCTGCCGCGCACCCTCGACGGTGTCGAAACCCTCGACCTTCCACAGCGCGGGCCGCACCTCGTGTATCTGATTGTCGGCGATGACCCGCGCTACCAGGGCTGGACGTAGATCCCGGTCGTACCGGTCGGTATCGCCCCCGACGCTGCCCAGTTGCGCCGGGGTCGCGGGCACCAGCAGCTCGTAGAGCATCGGCACGCCGATCTTCCGCAGCCCGTCGCTGACCACCGCCAGGTCCGAGAGCTGTTTGCGGCGACTGTCCGCATCGAAGTCGGGGTTGTCGCGGACCAGCACCTTGGCGTAGTCGGGCCGAATCCGCTCGACGTGTTCGAGCCACTCGTCCCCGAAGGCCAGCGTGAACCATTCGTGCCCGCTCGCCTCGACCGGCACCGCCAGCACCACCGACGTCCGACGGGCCACCGAGTCGATCACCGCCCGGCCGTACTGCTCGTCGACCAGCAATCCCGCCCGACCGATCGTCAGCCGCTCGGCCGCGGCCCGCAATCCCTCGAAAATCAGCTGTTTGGCGGACCGCATCGCGGCCCCCTGTTTCGCATCCGGCTGGTCGTTCACCACGCCGAACAGGGTCTTGCCGAACGAGTCGCGATGATCCATCGCCATGATCATCAACGGATCGTCGTGCCGAGGCCGCCATCGCGATGTGGCTGTCACACCGCGGGACGCTACCACCGGCAGGAGCCGGCCGAGGGGAATCAGCCGCACCAACACCTGGCTGTGATCGGACGGGGCGCACGGCGAAATATGCCCAGATCAGCGCGTATTTTCCCGAAACCAGGTCGATAATGATATGGCGTCCCGGCCGACGATCTTCCCGGTCCCACACGCGATTCGGCCAGATCAACGAGCGTTCCGGCAGTTCACGCATATTGGCAGCTCATGCCGGTATGCAGGCAATGCCGCGCGGCAACGTGCGCGAACTGTTCACCGAGCGTAGCCGCCGCCGCCGGATCAGGCCGTGCCGACGCCGCGCAACAGTGTCTCGACGACGAGATCGGCCCCACGCGCCGCACTCAGCTCCGGTAACTGCCGGATCAGCACGTGCACGAGTTGCGGCAGCACACGGGCGGCCCAGTGCTCGGGGAGGCCGGGCCGAAGCAATCCCGCATCGGTGGCGCGGCGCAGGAAGGCATCGACCTCGCGGGCCGATTCGTCGCGCCGGGCGCCGATGGCCGGGTCGGCCAGCATGCGGTCGAGGTCCACCGGCCAGCGGCGATTGACCTCGATGACGTTCTCGACGTAGCGGTGCAGTGCGACGGCGACGGGCGCCTCCCGCAGCCGGGCATCCGCGATCGCCTGCTCGATCGCGTCGAGGCGGGCCAGGTAGACGGCCTGCTCGAGCTCGTCGCGAGAGGCGAAGCGGCGGTAGACGGTTCGGCGGTCTACACCGGCCGCGGCGGCGATACTCGCGATGGTGGCCGACGGATCGGTGGCGAGCACGCGTGCGGCGGTGCGCAGGAGCGTCTCCAGGTTGCGCTCGGCGTCTGCTCTCACCCCGCGAGCATAACCAGTCGTGTGGAGCATGGGTCGATTACCAGCACTTGGGAATAGCAGTAGTATCAATAAGTGCTACACAAGCGTGACAGATAGTGAAGAGGTTCGGAGGAACAGACGATGATCACCTATGACCGGCTCTACCTCGCCGGTACGTGGACCGCCCCGAGCGACCCACACCTGCTGGACATCCGCTCCCCGCACGACCGGTCGGTGATCGGACGCGCCGCCCAGGCACAGCCCGCCGACGTGGACCGCGCGGTCGCGGCGGCCCGCGCGGCCTTCGAGAACCGCGTGTGGCGCGACACTCCCCCGGCCGAGCGCATCGCCGTCCTTCGCCGCCTCGCCACGCTCCGCGAGGAGAATGCCGATCGAATCGCCGACCTGATCACGCTGGAGAACGGTTCGGCCTCCTGGTTCACCCGCGCGGGCCGATCCGGCCTGACCCGGCAGGCGAACGCCTACCTGCGCGCCGCCGAGGAATTCGCCTGGGAGCAGACCCTCACCCCGACCGAGCCGGACGCGCGCACGCGCAGCCTGGTACGCCGCGAACCGGTCGGCGTGGTGGCGGCCGTGATCCCCTGGAACTCACCGTTCTCCTCCGCGACCTCGAAGATCATCCCCGCCCTGCTGGCCGGAAATTCGGTGGTGCTCAAGGTCTCTCCGGAGAACTCCCTCAGCATGGGCCTGCTCGCCGAACTCGTGGACCGGATCGGATTGCCCGCGGGCGTGCTCAGCGTGCTGCCCGCCGACCGGGAGACCAGCGAGTACCTCATCTCGCATCCAGAGGTGGACAAGATCGCGTTCACCGGATCGACCAGCGCCGGCCGCCGCATCGCCGCCATCGCGGGCGAACAGCTCAAGCGAGTGAGCCTGGAACTGGGCGGCAAATCGGCCGCGGTGATCCTGCCGGACGCGGACTTGGACGCCGTCATGGCGGGACTGAAGTTCGGATCGCTGCTCAACAACGGCGAGGCATGCATCGCGCAGACCCGAATCCTGGCGCCCCGCAGCCGCTACGACGAGATCGTGACCGCGTTGGGAGCGCTGGTGAGTTCCCTGCGCGTCGGCGATCCGCGGGATCCCGACACGTTCATCGGCCCGATGATCCGGCTCGAGCAGCAGCAGCGCGTCCGTGACTACATCGAGATCGGCATCCGCGAGGGCGCGCGCGTCGTCTGCGGCGGACCACAGGTGCCTCCGGGTCTGGAGGACGGCTTCTACGTCACCCCAACGGTTTTCGCCGACGTTCGACCGGATATGCGGATCGCGCAGGAGGAGATCTTCGGCCCCGTCCTGGTCGTGATCGCCTACGACGACGTGGCGGACGCGATCCGCATCGCCGACGATTCCGAGTACGGCCTGTCCGGCGGCGTGTGGTCGGCGGACACGGACGCCGCCCTGGCGGTGGCGCGCCGCATCCGCACGGGTACGGTCACCGTCAACGGCGCGGCGATCGGATTCGACGGCCCCTTCGGCGGTTTCAAGGCCAGCGGGATCGGACGCGAGTACGGCGCGGTCGGCATCGGCCAGTACACCGAATACCAGACGATCACCGTCTGACGCCTCGGCTCGGGGAGTGTCTTAGCCCGGAAGCAGCGGCGCATGGCAGCTCGACCTCACATCCCAGCCCCGAACTCGCTCCCTCCCAGCGAATTCCGCGAGAAGTGCCAGGGCTGCATACGCCCGAACCTCGTTGGATCGGTCGGTCCCCACTGTGGAGTGGGGACCGACCGCACGCGTCTCAGAGCAGCCCGAGTAGTTGCAGGCTGGTGACGTACTTGACGATGATCGGCACGGTGATGTGCGGAATATCCTCGCCCGGACCGATTTTCGCTTCCCGCACCGCCGCGCGGAACCGATCGGCCGGCGCCATCGATCCGCGGATCGGCTCGGCCGGACGCTGATAGTTGTGCAGCAGGGGCAGGAGTGAGTTGCGGCCTTGCCGCTCGGGCAGTGCGCGCATCGCAGTCTCGAATCGCGGCAGCCATTCGTCGTAGTCGCCGACTCGGGTGATCGCGTACCCGGCATCGATGAGCCAGTCGACGTATTCGTCGAGGCCGATTCCGTCGTCGTGCGGGTTCATGACGTGAAAGGTCTCGAAACCCTTCTCCCGCCCGCCGAGAGCGGCGATCGCCTCGGCGATGAAATCCACCGGCAGACCGTCGTAGTGGGCGCGCCGGCGGCGGCCGTGCTCGTCGAGTTCGTAGAACGAGGTGGGCGCGATGCCGGTGGCCGCCAGTGAGAGCATCATCCGGGTGAACATGTCCGGGACATTGAGCTGGCCACGGAATCTGGTGTCCGCCATGATCATATCGCAACGGAACACTGCCACCGGCAGCCCGAACAGGTCGTGGGCCTCGCGCAGCAGCACCTCGCCGGCCCACTTGCTGGTGGCGTAACCACCGGCGTAGCTGTCCTCGAGGGTTCGGGTCGCACTGATCGCCCGGATGTCGGCATCCTCGGTGAACGCACCCGGTGCGACCTGATCGCCCACGCCGACCGTGGACACATAACTGTAGGGCTTGAGCCTCGTGGTCACGGCGAGCCGGATCAGCTCGGCGGTGCCCACGGTGTTGGGGCCGAACAGCTGGCTGTAGGGCAGGACATGGTTGACCATCGCGGCGGGGTCGACGATCAGATCCACGGTGTCGGCCAACCGCTGCCACGCCTGCGGATCCAGCCCGAGCCGCGGTTCGCTCTTGTCGCCCGCGATCACCTCGAGATGCCCGGCGGCCAGACCCCGGTAGTGCGTCAGCAACTCCGGATCGCCGCTGTCGAAGGTCCGATCCAGCCGCTCACGGGCCGCCGCGTCGTCTTTCGCGCGCACCAGGCAGATCAGCGTGCCGTCCACGGGCGCCAGCCGCCGCAACCATTCCAACGCCAGGAATCGGCCCAGGAACCCTGTGGCCCCGGTCAGCAGCACCGTGCGAACCTCGGTAATCGGCGCGGCGAGTTCGGGCGCGGACAACGTCGCCAGGTCCAGGAAGGCATCCAACGTGAGCTCTCGCGCGTGCACCCGCTGCCCGTCGGCGTCGTGCACGCCGGCGAAGGTGAGCCGGGCACTGCTGGGCTCCAACCGCGCGGATATATGGTCGGCCAATGCCGCCAGATCGGTGGCCGGGCTGACGATGATCCCGACCGGCACCTCGACATCGAAGATCTCACTCAGCAGATTGCCGAATGTCAACGCCGACAACGAATCCCCGCCCATATCGGTGAAGTGGGCATCGGGTTCCGGCGCGGCGCCCGACGTGCCGAGCAGGGCTTGCGCGGCCCGGGCGACCGTCTCCAGCACCGGCCGCTCCCGGCCATCGCGACGCAGCGTGCGCAGTTCGTCGGCCTGGCCCTGGACCAGGTCCGCGTAGAGCTGTTCGAGACGAGGGCCGTACTGCTGTTTCAGTACCGGCCGAGCCAGTTTGCGCAACCCGGTCAGCAGGCCGTTCTCCAGCGTGAACGGGGTGGTCTCGAGGATGAAATCGCGTGGGATCTCGTAGGATTGGAGTCCGGCCTCCTTCGCCACCTGTTGCAGCGAACCGGCGATCAACCGCTTGACCTCGTCGACAGGCCCGCGCGACAACGCCTCGGGGGTCGGCACGATCACCGCCAGCAGGTACGGGTGTGCACTGTTGCCGTAGACATAGATCTGCCGCACCAGCGCACTGGCTTCCAGCGCCGCCTCCACCGCCGCGACGGTGACGAACTCGCCCTGCGCGAGCTTCAGCACGTTGTTGCGACGATCGAGATACGTCACCTGATCGGGGCCGGTCTCGGCGACGATATCGCCGGTGCGGTAGTAACCGTCCTCGTCGAAGACCTCGGCGGTGACCTCCGGTCGTTTGTAGTAGCCGGCGAACAGGCTCAGGGTCTTCACCAGCAGTTCGCCCCTCGGGTAGGGCCGGTCGGTGCGGTAGTAGCCCAGTTCGGGCACATCCGCCAGCCGGTAGTCGATCACCGGCGGGCGCTGCATGCGGCCGTCGACGAAAACGCCTCCCGCCTCGGTGGATCCGTAGCCGTCGACCAGAGGCATGTCCAGGAGGGACTCGAGGAATGCCTTCGTCTCCTCGGAGATCGGGGCTGACCCGGTCATCGCCGAGAGGAACCGTCCGCCGAGCAGGTTCCGGCGCAGATCGGCCATGACCTCGGACTCGATCTCGGCCGGGTCGCCGCCGGCCGGCCGCTGCTCGATCTCGCTGCGACACCGCTCGCGGACCATATCCCAGACTCGCGGGACCAGGAACAGCTGCGTGGGACGCACCAGCGCGAGATCATCCAGCAGAGTCGACAGATCGCTGCGCGCCACGAAATACCCCGTACCGCCCCTGCTGAGGGTCGCGAACAGGACGACCCGCCCCATGCCGTGGCTCATCGGCATGAAGTTCAGCGTGATCGACGGTGTGGCCGCGCGCCCGCTGAACGGCGCGCTGCGCCATAGGTTCGTGGCCAGGCTCTCGGTGTACATCGCGCCCTTGGGCGCGCCGGTGCTGCCGGAAGTATAGAGCAGCAACGCGAGCCGATCGTCCCCGGCGGCGACGTCCGGCGGTGCGGGAAGCGACGCGCCGCGATCGAGCAGATTACCCAGCACATCGACCGTCACCGGGCGGCCCGCCGCCGTCAGCCGCGACCGGGCGGCCTCGACCGCCTCGCGATGATCGTCCACCTCCGGGTGGTAGTCGAACACCACCAATCGCTGTGGTGCGGGGTTACTCAGCGCCAGATCCACCGCATCGGCGAGATACTCGACGCCCGCGGCGATCACGCGCGGCTCGGTCTCGGCGACGATCGGCGCCAACCTGTCGGCCGCGGCGCTGGTCTGCAACGGGACCGCGACCGCGGCCAGCCGGATCAGAGCGATATCGATGACGGTGAAGTCCACGCCGGTGAAGCCCAGGACACACACCCGATCACCGAGCTGCACCGTATCGGCCAGCGCCGACGCGAGCGCGCCCGCGCGGTCCCACACCTGCGCGTAGGTGACGGTATCGAACCGGGGAAGCAGTTCCGCCGAAGTGCGTCCCGTCTCCGAATCGGTAACGAAGCCGACGGCCCGCTGCCCGAGCGCCGGACGCTCGGCGTAACCCTCCACGACCGTGCGCACGATCTGCGCCAACCGCAACCCCGGCCGCCCGGTAGCCTCGACGACCTCCGCGCTCGGCGCCGCCGCCGCGAACTCGGCGTCGGTGGCGTACAGATCGGCGATACGGGATTCCAGGCGCTCTTCTCGATGATCGATCGACATCACACAACCTCACCAGCGGTCGAAACAACTTGACAGATAACGTCTTACGCTAATTCTCGCTCAGCGCGTACCAGTATGACTTTGATACATGGACAACCTCACTCCACCATATGCCGTACCGCACGACGGCCCGACGACCATCGAGACCGCGATCGACCTCCCGATGCTGCCGACACAGCGCTCCGCGACGGCGCTCACGAAGCGCTCGGGATCGTCGGCTCCCGAATGCAGCACGGAGGCAACGGCTCTCCGAACTTCGGGAGTGGGCCGCACTGCTGGACATGCCCCTGGCCGCAGCGCCGTCGGTGAGCGCTGGTCGATCAACCCTCCGCAGGCGTCGACATCGCCCAGGCATGCCTGGTAGCGCGTAGAAGGGCGCTCACGCAAGCGATTCGAGGCGCGCATTTAGCTGGTTGACCTGTGGGCCCGGAGTGATGCGCGGTGTTCAGGACGCGCGGCTACTGACATTTCTGCTGTGACCGAGGATGTTTCGTCGATAGCCGAAAGGTCCGCGGGCAGTTCGGATTCGGGCCCCTGTTAGGCACTCACTGCCGCAATGCATTGTGTGCAATGCTGCCATGCGCGCACCGAACGTCCGACAAAGCGGCTCTTCACGCCCAACGTATTCCACCGATCGGCATCGCCACGGTCGCAGCTGAGCCGTCTGATGCGCCATCCTCCACCAGCGCCGTATCCGGTCGTCGCCAGCCCTCCGCGAACCGCAGCCGTGGCCGGCGCGCGGCCTGTCCTATACCGAAAACGCTTGCTCGGTAGCAGCTCAGTGGTGTCCGGTGAGAGCGTCGACGGCTTCCCCCACCGACGGATAGAAGTGGTCGGCGCCGATGCGCTGTTCCAGGCCGCTGAGCCGCAGGGACGCCTCGAGGTGACCGCCGGCGCGGGCCACCGCGACCGTGATGTGGCGGCCGTCGAGTTCATCGAGGACCGAACGCAGTGCCGCGCAACCGGTGTAGTCGATATCCGTCATTCCGATGGTGTCGATGACGACGGCCGTGATCGTTTGCGAGGCTCCGGTGAGCGCGGCGATCAGCTCGGTCTGGAAGTGGGCGGCATTGGCGTACCACAGCGGCGTCGAGAACAGCACGACACGGATTCCCGGCGCCTCGGCCGCGCGCTCGGTGCCCAGTGGAGCCCAGCTCGAGGTGCCGGGGATGCGGCCGAGCACGTGCAGCCGCGGCCGGGCGGTGAGCCGGGTGCGGTCGAGCACGGCCAGCCCGACCGCGACGAGGATGCCCTGCTGCACGCCGATCAACGCGACCGCCAGCAGGGTGACCACGGCCAGCGCGAACTCGACCTTGTCGAATCGCGCGATGCGCACGAAGTCCCGCACATGCAGCAACCGGCCCGCCACGACCATCAGCACCGCCGCTAGCGTCGCAACAGGAACGTCGGCCAGCAGTCCGGCCGCGGGCAGCAACACGATCAGCGCGATCACGGCCATGAGCCCGGCCATCCGGGTGCGTCCGTGCGCTCCCGCCACGGCCGCGGTCCGGGGCGGGCTGGCGTCCACCGGGAACGAACCCAGCAGGCCCGCCGCGATACTGCCGGCTCCGACACCGATGAAGTCGCGGCCCTGATCCGGCCCGTGCAGGCTCTCACCGGCGAACGCACGACTGGTCGCGGCCGACTGAATCAGCACGACCAGCGCGACGACACCGGCCGTCGGCACCAACTGGCCCAGCGCCGACCAGGTCAACCCCGACACGCCCACATGCGGGAATCCGTGCGCGAAACTCCCGAGCACCGCCACGCCGTGCGAGCGCAAGCCGATGAGCGCGACGGCCAGGGTCGAACCGACCAGTCCGAGCAGCGCACCCGGAAAGCGGCCACCGCCGACTCGTTCCGCGACGATGATGCACGCCCCGACGCACACGCCGATGCCCAGCGCCCACAGATTGGTGTGGCCGAGATGCTCGGCGATCGAGACGACCCGCGATGCCAGCGCCCCACTCGGCCCCGGCAGTCCCAGCAGATCCGGCAGCTGATGCACAACGATAATCACTGCCACGCCCCCGAGAAAGCCCGTAATGATCGGCGCCGACAGCAACTCCGCGATCCATCCCAATCGCAAAACCCCGACCGCCACGACGAGAATCCCGACCATGAGCGCGAGAATCCCGACCAACTCCGGATACCGCGCCGACCCCAACGGTGCGAGCTGCGCGACCCCCGCCGCGAACAACGGCGCGATCGTGGAATCGGCCCCCACCGACATCCAGCGATTCGACCCCAGCACAGCGAACATCACGCCGCCCGCGATAAACGCGTAATACCCGGTGATCGGCGGCATCCCGGCCAATTTCGATGTCGCCAGCTGCTCGGGAATCACGATCACCAGCAGCGTTGTCGCCGCGATCAGATCCGCCCGCGCCCAGGAGCGCCGATATTCCGGCCGCTTGGCCGCCCGCACTCGCGCGGCAAGTCTGCTCGTCTGCGCCGTCCACATCCGTTCATCATCGCCGCCCCTGCGGCACTCGACGCGAATCTGCGCATTCTGCGATTGTGCGTCGCCTGCAACCGGGTGGTCGGTTACCACACGAGCCGCGTATCGTCCTCGTACACCGCGCTGGTGGGCCTCTCGGCATCGAGGGTCCCCGGCGGACGGAGGGGTCCTGGTAGAGATCACCCCCAAAGGCCGGAAACTCGCGGCATCCGCGCGCCCCGTCCATGCCACGGCGGTCCGTCGGCACTTGTCGGCCCATGTGCCCGCCAGCCGCGTACAGGAGTTCACCGCCTTCCTCGAGCAGCTCTACAACACCTCTCCGTGAGGGGTTCGATCCGCAGGCGCCGAGATTTCCTCCTTCGTGGACATCGCGACCTCCGTTCAGGACGCGCTCGGCGAGGGGTTGGGCTGCTGAGGTTCGGCCGGTGAACGGGTTGTGATCTCGACGATGTGCGGCCGGCAGACAGCACCGCGAGGCCAGCTCACGACCGGTGACCTGGGCGTGCCAAACCGCTCGGCTCAGTCCTGGCCGAGAACCTCTCGCAGGAAGCCGATGGCCTGGGTGATGGCGGCCTCGGCGGCCCGGGTGGGGCGCAGGGCGTTGAGCATGACGAAGTCGTGGATGATGCCCGGGTAGCGGGTGGCCGTTACGGGGACGTCGGCGTCGCGGAGTTTGTTCGCGTAGGCCTCGCCCTCCTCGCGCAGCACGTCGGCCTCGGCGGTGATGACCAGCGCGGGCGGTAGTCCGGCAAGGTCCGTGTTGGTGGCGCGCAGCGGGGAGGCGGTGAGCTCGCCGCGCTGGTCGAGGTCGGGGATGTACTGGTCCCAGAACCACTGCATGGCGTCGCGCCGCAGGTAATAGCCGGTGGCGAACTCGTCGTAGGTATCGGTGTCGAAGGCGGCGTCGGTGACGGGGTAGAACAGCACCTGCCCGGCCAGGTTCACCGCGCTCTCGCCCTTGGCCATGAGGGTGAGCGCGATGCTCATGTTGCCGCCGACCGAGTCGCCCGCGACCGCCATGCGGGTGGCGTCCAGACCGTGCTGGGCGCCCTGAGCCGCGACCCACTGGGCGACCTCGAAGTTCTGGTTGATGGCGGTCGGATAGCGGGCCTCCGGAGACAGGTCGTAGTTCGGGAACACCACCGCCGCGCCCACGCCCAGTGCGAGTTCGCGGGCGAGGCGGCCATGGGTGTGGTCGTTGCCGAACACCCAGCCCGCGCCGTGGATGTACACGATGACCGGCAGCGGCGTCGGAAGGCCGGTCGGGCGGAAGATCGTCATGGCGGGGACGCCCTCGATCTCCAGCACCTCCCGCTCGGTTCCGGGCACCTCGATCTCCGGCGTCTGCAGCTCGTCGACGGTCTTGCGCCCCTCGATGGGACCGAGGTCGAACAGGTACGGCGGGTTAGCGGTCGCGTCGGCCAACTCCTGCGCCTGCGGTTCGAGCACTGGCTTGCTCACGGTGAACTCCCTTCGGCTTCACCGGTGCGGATATGGCACACCGGTATGGCAGTGGGTCATGTCCTGAACTCGTGCGCTGTAATCCTCCTTCTCCATCGCCTGTGGTCACAACCCCCTTCGACAATCGATCCGTCAGCAGCCACGCTCGCGTAGTACAGAGAGTATTCGCACCGGACGACACGGTCGCGTCTTCATACAGCGGTGAATTCAGCCGACCCCGCGCACGGCGACTCGGTCCTTCACGGCCTGTAGTTCAGTCGCGGATCGGTGCACACCATCGCGGACGACGCCGGTGATCGCCTGGAGGTGCGCGGAGTCGGCGATCGGGTCGGCGGACAGCAGGACCAAGTCGGCTTCCTTGCCGACCTCGACGCTGCCGGCGAGATCTTCGCGGCCGAGGAAGCGGGCCGGGGAGAGGGTCGCGGATTGCAGGACGGCCAAGGGTGGCAGGCCCGCTCGGGCCAGGAGGGCGAACTCGCGATGCAGTGAGGAGCCCGCGACCACCCAGGCGGCCCCGACGGCGTCCGTTCCGGCCAGCAGGGGCACGCCCTCCTCGTGGAACAGGCGCACCAGTTGCAGCTGGCGTTCGAACTGGGCGGCGAAAATCTCGCGCTGGCCGGCGGAGAACTTGCGCTCGAAGGAGGCCGCGGCCTTCGCCCAGGTTCGGCGCACCTTCGGGGTGATGTATCGCAGATCCGGATCCGAGGCGAATTGCGGACTGTCGCAGAGTTCTTGGGCCTGCACGCGGATGAGGGTCGGGCAGTTCCAGGTGTCGTTCGCGGCGAACTCGCGAGCGAGTTCGCGGGACCTGTCCTCGTCGAAGCTGTCCAGCGCGTCGCGCATGGCGAGCAGCTGGGCGGGCGTGGTCATCTGCGACGGGTTGACGACCAGTCTCGCCATGAGCCGGCCCATGATCTTGTCCATGAACGGAATCTTGAACGGCGGCAACGGAAGTGACCGGCCGTGATCGTTCGCGACCAGTTCGTGTTCGTGATGCGAGCATCCGGCGAGCACGCCGAGCCCCGGGCCGAGATGTTCGATCGAGCGGAACCCTGCCTTGGAGGCCGCGCGGACGTCGACACCCGCGGGCAGGTGTCCGAGGACGGGGATTTTGTGCCGATCGGCCTCCTGCTGGGCGGCGAAATAGACCTCCGGAGTGATGAGCGCGGCTTTGATGAAATCCGCACCGGCCGCGGCCTGCTCGGCCACCTCCCGGGTCGCCGCGGCGGGAGTGCCCGCGTTGAGCGGGGTGAGCACATCACCGGGCAGCCCGAACAGGCGCGGGGTATCCGGCGAATCATCGAATGCACCGGTCCGCCTGCGGCGCAACAGGTCCCGGCTGCCTGCCATCTGCCGGTACCCGGTGATGCCGAAGGACAGCATGAGCCCGAGCGCGTCCGCCGGATCGGGCAGTCCGAGAACGTGACTGTGCATGTCGACGTAGCCGGGAACCAGGAACATGCCACTGCCGTCCACGTCCCCCGCCTCGGGCGTGCGACCGGCCGGACCGATCTCGGAGATACGGCCATCGGCGATCCGGACGTCCTGGTGAGCGGTCCGGACCCCATCCCGGGTATCTACGACGGTGACATCTGTAATCCGGTACGCAGCAGGCGAATTCATACCCGTCCCTTCCGCCGGGCCGCGCCACCGCAGGCCCGGGATAATCGATTATTCGATTCGAATGCAGTCTATAGGCCAGAACTGCCGCAGCGGTGCGGAAGAGACGGTAGGAGTCCCCGAACGCCCGACACGGACGGTCAGGCCGCACTGGATCGGGGCTGCGCGTGGAGCAATCACCGCGCACCCACACCGCGTCGAGTGCGGCTCGAGATCCCGCACTCGCGATGTCCGGCAGGAACGTCCTCGATCTCCGGTGTCAGCCGCCCAATTCGACCGCACGGCGTACGTCGCCGGCGTATGCCTCGGGCTGCTCCCAGGCCGCGAAGTGACCACCGGCCCGGTGTTCCACGTACTCCCGGATGTTCAGGAACGCCTCGGCATAGCTTCGCGGCTCCGGCTTGATGTCGTGCGGGAACACCGACAGCACGGTCGGCGTCTCAACCCGGCCGGGAAGGGTGGCCGGTTCGGTGTAGGTGGCGAACGAGGTGCCGATCGTGCCGGTGACCCAGTAGGCCGTGACCCAGGTGAGCAGGTCGTCCACGGTGAAGGCCGACTCGTCGGACCAGCCCTGGAGCTTCTCGACGATCCACGCCGCGAGTCCGGCGGGCGAGTCACCGAGGGCGACCGCGAGCGTGTTCGGCCGCGTCGACTGCTCCGCGATGTACCCGCCCTCGGTCCGGAACCATTGCGCAGCCCGGCCGAGGTAAGCCGCGGCATCGGGCGCGAGCTTCGCCGGGTCCGCTGTGAACGCGTGCTGCGGTGCGACATTCGTCAGGTGCAGAGAAGCAGCCCGGTCCGGGTGTTGCGCCGCAAGGATTTCCGCGACCGCGCCACCAACGTCGCCGCCGGACAGTGTGTACCGGGAGTAACCCAGCTCATCCAGTGCGTCCGCGACGATCCCGGCCATCCGGTTGACCGACATCCCGGCATCGGTGAGCGGAGCCGCGAACGGGAAGCCCGGCAGCGCGGGAACCACGACGTTCATATCCGCGAGCAACGGCAGCACGCGCTCGAACCGCAACACCGAGTCCGGCCAGCCATGCAGCAGCACCACCACCGGGGCACCGGGATTCGCAGACCGCCGGTGGATCACGCGCAGATCGGTCGCTCCGGAACGAACCGTCTCCCAAGGCAACTCGCTGATACGACGCTCGTGCACGCCCCAGTCGTACCCGTTGGCCCAGCGTTCGAGCAGTTCATCGAGAAAGGCGCCGTCGATACCGCGCGCCGGGTCCTCACTCCACGGAATCGTGACGCGCCGCGTCCGCTGAAGCCGGTCTCGAATCTCATCCATGTGTATCAGCGTACACATAATGTGTATGCTCGTACACATGACAGAGCGCAATGCGGCCGCCACCAAGCGGCGGATCCTGGAACACGCGCAACGCCAATTCGCCGAGCACGGCTACACGGCGATCACGGTCAAGGGCGTGGCCGATGCGGCGGGCGTATCCCCCAACCTCATCACGCGCTATTTCGGCGGCAAGGACGGCCTGTTCCTGGCGGCAGCCCAGGTGGAAATCGCGGTCGCGGACTCCATCGACGGCGACCGTTCCACACTGGGCGCGCGTCTCGCGGCGAATATCGTCCAGCGCTGGTTCGGCGCGCCCGGCCCGGATCCGATGCTCGTCCTGCACCGAGCGTCCGGCGAACGCCCGGAGGCGGCCGAGGCACTCGCCGCCTTCCTCGACGCGAACTCACTCGACCCACTGCACCGCTACCTGCGCGACACCGGCCTGGACGACGCGGAGGCCCGCAACCGAGCCGCGGCGATCGACGCCTTCGTCCTGGGCGTCTCGACCCGCCGCCGAGTCCTGCGTTCCGAACTCGGCGACCCCGCCGACCTGCGAGCCTGGCTCAGCGCCACCATCCAGCGCCTCGCCGACGGTTAACCGCTGAGCCGGGCCCCGGAGTCGAAACCCCACAGCACAACATCATCAGCAGGTTCACACAGATCATCACCGTGGTACTGGCGCGCATGGCCCGGCCCGCAGCGATCCCGACTCCTTCCGGGCCACCGGCGGACGATCGCGGCCACCGCCGCTCTCAGGCGGGTCGTCGCCAGATACGGAATGGAACGTAGCGCTTCCATGGCGTCGGTCAGGCGATTTGGTGTGAGCCGAACAACCCTCACCGCAGATCGGATCGTGTCGCCCGGTTCGACCGCACGATCACGACCGCAGGGCCCGGTAGCGCGGAATTCTCAGCACCAGCCGGATCATCTGATGCATTGCCGCGGTCGGCAGCATCCCGTTGCCGAGCAACGACATTCGAGCATCGGGACCGACCGCACGGCGAGCGAACGGCGCGTTGCCCTCCAGTGCGGCGGACAGGCGGGCGGCGAATCGTTCCGGCGGACGGGCTGCACGCCGCACCAGATGACGCCCGCGCCGGTCGATCCCGCGATGGTGGCGAGCGTACGTCCCTCGAAGTCGCGGCAGTCCGTCGTCCCCGCGTCGGCGATGATGTCGGTGTCATAGGCGCCGGTGATCAGGACCGTCACCCCGATACCGAACGGCGCGATCTCACCCGCCATCGCCTCGCCCCACCGCGCCCTTGACCGCCGAATACGGTGCCGTGGCAGGCATTCCCCGGACGCCGGCCTGACTGGACACCAGTTGGATATCGCGAATAAGAGAACCGGCCTCCCGCTACATTTTCCTGTCGGATTCGTCGGAAACCGGATGTTCGAGCCCTCAGAATGCAGCGGGAGGCCGGGCCGACTCTCCAGGCCAAGGCATGCGCCCGGTTGATCGCCGGTAAACCCGTTGCGTTGTCCTACGGCGGACGAGCATCCTTCGGTGGTGAGTGCAAGACTACGGGGCATTGCAGTCGAAAACGAAAGTTTCATCGACGCAGGTGGTTATCGTGGCCCGGGTGAGGGCTGGGTCGATCTAGCCGAGCAGGTGGCCGCCGCGGAAGCGGGATCTCGGATGTTCGGGCCTGAGCCGGTCTCGCTGGTCTCTTCCCCGTCCGGGGCAACGACGATAGAGGTCACCGGCGAGAGCAGTATGGCGGCGGCCGCCAGGCTGGTCGGAGCTGGTACCGAGCCCGTAGCGGTGTTGAATTTCGCGTCGGCTCGCAAGCCGGGCGGTGGATATCTCAACGGTGCGCAGGCACAGGAGGAGGCGCTGTGTCGAAGTTCCGCGCTGTATCGCACCCTGCTTACGGCTCGATCGGAGTATTACGACCACCACCGTCACGACCCGAGCCCGTTCTACACCGACCGGGTCATCCACTCACCCGCTGTACCCGTCTTCCGTGACGATCGCGGCACTCTGCTCGACACTCCCTACACCGTCGGATTTCTGACCGCCGCGGCGCCGAATGCTGGTGTGATACTGCGGGATCGGCCGGACGAGGCGGACCGGATTCCGGAAGCGTTCGCCTCGCGCGCCGAACGTGTTCTGGAAACCGCAGCGTCGCAGCAGTATTCACGACTCGTGTTGGGTGCGTGGGGATGTGGGGTGTTTCGCAACGATCCGGCGATGGTCGCCGAAGCCTTCCGCGGTTTGCTCGCAGGGCGCTTCGCTGGGCGATTCGGGCACGTGAGCTTCGCCGTCCTCGATCGCACCCCGGCCGCCTCGACGCTCGGCGCGTTCCGGCGGACCTTCGAGCGCGACAGGCCGCGGTAATCGATCAGTCCGCCAATCCGGCGTCCTTGCTGCCGTAGTCCTTGCGCAGGGCCGGCTTGACGACCTTTCCGCTGGCGTTGCGGGGCAGTTCGTCGACGAGCACGAGATCCTTCGGATGCTTGAAGCGAGCGAGGTTCTCGTTGAGGTGGGGCTCGAGGTCGGCGAGGGTCAGCGCGTCGACACCGTCGGCGAGCACGACGACGGCCACCGGTACCTCGCCCCACTTCTCGTGCGCACGGCCGATCACCGCGGCCTCGGCGATCCCGGGGTGCGCGTACAGGACGTTCTCCACCTCGGCGCAGTAGATGTTCTCACCGCCGGAGATGATCATGTCCTTGGCGCGGTCGACGACGTAGAGGAATCCCTCCTCGTCCTGGCGAACCAGATCGCCGGAATGGAACCAGCCGCCGCGGAACGCGTCCTCGGTGCCCTGCGGGTTCTGCCAGTAACCCTTCATCAGATTCGGTCCGCGATAGACGATTTCGCCGACCTCACCGGGTTGTACGTCGTTCATCATGGGATCGACGATGCGGGCGGTCACCGCGGGCACCACCTTGCCGATGGAACCGATCTTGCGCAGTGCGTCCTTACCCTCGAGGACGCAGGTGACCGGGGACATCTCGGTCTGGCCGAACGCGGTGATGTTGAGCGCCTGCGGGAAGGTCTCGTTCATCGCGGTGAGCACCGTATCGGAGGCCGGTGCTGCTCCCCAGCTGATGGTCCGGAGCTGGAGGTTGCGCGGCCTGACCCGCTGCGCCGCGCACACGGCCTGCCATTGGGCCGGCACCATGAACACCGAGGTCGTGCCCTCGCGTTCCAGGGTGTCCAGCATGGCGTCGGCGTCGAACGCGCCCAGCGGATGAATCACCGCGCGCACACCCCGGTAGAAGACCGGCGCGAACGCCGCGAGTCCGGCGATGTGAAAGATCGGCGGTACGACCGAAGCGACGTCGTCCGGCGTACCCCCGTCGGACGCGTTGATCGTGGTCACCGCCTGCGCCTGCAGGTTGGTGTGAGTGAGCATGGCGCCCTTGGGTTTTCCGGTGGTGCCGGAGGTGTACATGATGAGCGCGACGGTGTCCTCGGGTACATCAATCTCGGGCAGCTCGCTCGGGTCTTCGGCCAGGAGCGACTCGTAGTCGAGATGCGCCGGATCGCCGTCGCCCCCGACCACGATCATCGTGTCGATCGAACCGGTGGACGCGCGCACGGCATCCATCAGCGGCGCGAGCGCTTTCTCGGTCACGATGACTGCGGCGCCGCTGTCGGTGACGAGGAACGACACCTCGGCGGGACTCATCCGGATATTGACCGGCACCGGGATCGCGCCCAACAGATTCGCGCCCAGCACCGCCTCGACGTACTCGGTACGGTTCAGCAGCGCCATCAGGACGCGGTCACCGAACCGCACTCCCCGCCGATGCAGGGCGGCGGCGAACGCACGGGACCTCTGGTCGAGCGCGCGCCATGTGGTCGACTCGTCGAGGTACGTGATGGCAGCGCGGTCCGGCGTCATGAACGCATGCCGACGCACCTGGTTGTTCCAATGATTGCGCCGCGAGTGCAACGGCTCGGTGGTCGATTCGCTGGTCGACTCCACGATGGCGGTCATGCTCACTCCTGTCGTACGCGCGACCCGACGAACCTGAGCCGCTGCGGACAATGTGCCCTCGATCACACACTAGCGCGGCCGCCCCGACTCCCATCCGGCATCGCCCACGCACCGCAGGACTGCTTCGTCTGGCGGCCAGGCCAAGACACTAGGTCTCCCCCGGCGCACCCGCCGCCGTCAGCGGGCAGCGATGCGTGCGGCCGACCCGACTGAGCACTCTCCCAACCAGCCCAGATCCCCGCCGAATACGGACCGGCCTGACTACTCTTCTCATATATCCTTGCGAGTCATAGACTTTCGCCTCCGGGAACGGCCACTGACATGCCGCCGTCATAGCGGCTGCACCGGGCTGCTTATCCCCGTCGAGTACGGCAGCGCCGAGGCTGGGTGGACGCAGGCGTGGTCCTCGGGGAACTGGACCGTACGCTGGACCCGGCCCCCCGCTGTCGACCGCGGTCACCCTGCCACGCGCACCGGCACGATAACGTCAGAGGTGACTTGTCGCGAATGCCGCTCCGGCGACAGTCATTCCGTTCACGGCATACAGCCCGTGCAGTGCGTTGGGCTGGCCGACGGGCGCGCCATCGCATACCGTGTCGCCCGGAACGCAGTATTCGACGGTCTTGGCCTTGTACAGCGGACCGATGCTGACCGCCGGTGCACCCGCACTGTGCATCCACCGATCCGACGGCTTACCGAACAGCACCACCGCCGCCACGTGGCCGGCCACCCAGGACGGCATCGGCGCGGGTATATCCGCCGCGTACTGCGGAGGGACGTCGACCGGTACACCACCCATGGTGGCGAACCCGGACACCACCGCCCCCTGCGAATATCCGCCGAGCACGATCCGCGTACGAGGGCAGTTCGCGGCCACGGCCTCGATATGCGCCTGCGCATCCCTGATCCCGGCCATCGCCGTCCGAAGCACCACCGCGGGATGGTTGAAGTCACTGCTCGCGGCGTAGTTCACGGGATACGACCCGACCGATCGGCCGACGGCCTGCAGGCGCATCGCGGCGAGGAAGGAGGTTCCGACGACGCCCGGACCCGGCGCCTCGGCCGTGCCCCGAGCGAAGACGACCTCCACATCGGAACATGGCACCACGGGCTCGGCCGACGCGGACGCGCCTATCGGCAGTGCGGACATCACGGCCGCAGCACACATCAACCGCGCTAGGGAATGTGCGATCATCGTGGCCACACTATAACCGCTCAGCGCGAATCGAGCCGCCCAACCCATCAGCCGTCACGTGATCGCATCAGCCCGGGTCGTCGTCCTGGACGACGGCACGATCCAGGCCACCGGCACCGCCGAACAGGTGATCACCGCGGACATGCTGCGCGAGGCCTACCGAGTCGACGCCACGGTCCATCGCACCCCGGACGGCACACTGACGCTCGCTGTTTCGGGCGCCCGCCCGGACGTTGCAGATGACAGCGGAGCCAGTCAGCAAGCCGACCGACGCTCTTCCAGCGCAGCCGGGAATGGTTCGGGCGCAGCCGTGCCTCGCTGATGGCACGTGCGACATGTCTGGATCGCCGCGAGGCCGTGCTGACCCGCATCCAGCGAGGCTCCGGACCCAGGCCGGTATCCCGGCCTAAGCGAGCACGATCTCGAGCGGTACCGCGTTGCGCACTGTATGACCTACCGGCGAACTGGCCTGCACCTTCGCATGCAATTGCGCGAGTTGCTCCGGCGAGGCATCACTGTCGATCCGTACCGTCGCGGTGATCGCTCCGAAGCCCGCGTGACCTTCGGCCAGACCCAGGAAGACGTGCAGGTCGACGTCGCCCTTCAGGTCCACGCGCAGATCCTTGATCCGGATTCCCGCGATCGTGGCGTTCGCCGCGTACCCGACGGCCAGGCAGTTGCCGAGCGCGCCGAGCAACTGCTCCACGGGGTTCGGCGCACCGTCGGCGCCGCCCAGCGCGACCGGCTCATCGGAGCGGGCCGGTGCGAAATCGCGGATACGCGCCTCCGAGGCGAATGCGCCGTTCCATGTCACGTGGGCGGCCCACGTGGTTTTCGCCTTTTCCGGATCGGCCCTGATGGCCTCGACCAGACCGCCGACGGCGGCGATATCGACTTCATTGAGCAAGGTGCTGGCATCTGCGGTCATGAACACCAATTTCCCCGTATCCCGCTGCTGTAGAAAGGTTTTCACGCAAGAGGAGTTTTAGCTGGCCCGCGTCGGCAGCGAGAGTTCAAGATGACCGGAGAAATATTTGCGCAGAAGTTGCGATGGCGGCCGGAGTGAGGCACTGTATGTGCGACTTTAAGATCAATCAGCGGAGGGAACCTGCCGTGACGATGACGGGGGCGGACAACGCCCAGATTCGTGACGTCCTGCGGAGATACGACAGAGCCGTCAGCGCCGCGGACGCCACCGCCGTTGCCGAACTCTACTCCGCGTACGCAGTGCATTTCCCCGATCGACATCCCGAAGCGTACGGCACCGAGATCGAGGAACGATACCGCTGGCTGTTCAACTTCGAACGCCCCCAACCCGGCCACCAGCTCCGAGAACTCGTCGCTACGGCGAACGTGACAGTAGCCGCGACGGTACAGCGCCATCACCCTTCCTCGACGACCGGCACACCCTATCTGTTCGTCTTCACCTGTCCAGGTGGCCAATGGAAGATCCTCGCCTCCATTCAGGGCTCGCGAACCTTCCACCCGATCACCAGGCCGAACCACCACGAAGTAGGCAAATCCGACCTGCTCCGCCAAGTCCAGGCCCGGCTGACCACAACCAATGCCACCATGCTCGCCACCCTGTCGAATCACCCCTGGCAGTCCTGACCGAGCACGAAGGAGAGAACCGGCCTCCCGCTACATTTTTCGAGCGGAATTGTCCGAAACCAGAGTTTCGAGGCCGAAAAATGCAGCGATAGGCCGGTTGTGAGCGGGCGAAGGCCGACAGTTGCCTCCGCGCGGCATGGTCGTCGTCGCCACGTCCGACGAGGCGTCGTTTCCGTTCGCCGACGCGGCATTCGAGCTGGTTATTTGCCGGCATCCGGCGACTATCCCGTGGAACGAGATCGCTCGCGTCCCGCGGCCCGGTGGCGCCTACTTCGCTCAGCACGTCGGCCCGCCAGCGTGTTCGAGCTGATCGAATACCTCCTCGGCCCGCAGCCCGTGGCCCCCGCGGCCGTCACCCCGACGACGAGGCCGCCGCCGCGCGTGCTGGCCGATTCCCGGCTTCACCGTCGACGCCCACTACGACCGGCTACGCCGACTGCACGATCAGATCCGTTCATCGCCCACTCCAGCCCTACCCTGATCGAAGCCGTCAAACTCTGAGCACGATTGTCTACGGGGGCGAGCCCACTCACGCAGTGGCAAACCGGAGGGGAATGATGTGCGCCGCTCAGTATGGTCGCAAATCCCCACGCGCACACCGACTTCGGTCTTAGCACCCCGGTCTTCGCCCGGACGCTACGGAGAAGCGGTTTACCGGTTGTCCGTGAGTTGCCGGGTGAGGTCGGCGGGTACGCGTAGGCCGCTGGTGCGCAGGTCGGTGATCAGTTGGGCGGTGAGGGGGTCGTTGGGGTCGGTGGTCAGGGCGGCGATGTGACGGGTCCAGCGCGGGTCGAAGGGACGGATCAGCCCGGAGAAGCCGGCGGCGATGGCGCTGATCGGGACGACGGTTAGGCCCAGGCCGGCGGCGGCCAGTTGGGGAGCGTGGGTTGTCACGGCGGTGCGGACCGCGATCGACCCGCGGAGGTCGACGGCGAGGCGGGTCTCGATCCAGGCGCCCAGTTCGTTGTCGGGGGTGAAGTGGACGAAGGGGTGGCCAATGAGATCCGTTGGCCGGATGGCCTTTCGAGACGCGAGTGGATGTCGTGGCGGGAGGGCGACGACGATCTCCTCCTCGGCGACGGTGCTCGTCTGGAAAATCGTGTCGCCCGGATCGGCGAACAGTCCGAGGTCGGCCTCGCCGGACTCCAGCATGGCGAAGCTCATCTCCCAGTTCGTGCTCTCGTGCAGGGCGATCGTGACCTCCGGGCGGTCGAGGTTCCAGCGGGCCAGTACCGGCGCCAGCAATGCGACCGTGAGGCTTTGCGCATACACCACGCGGACAGTGCCGCCTCTGCCCTGTCCGACGGTACGGGCGAGCCGGATGGCATCGTCGGCTGCTGCCACGGCCTTTCGTGCCTCGGGCAGCGCTGCTCGGCCCGCGGTGGTGAGGCGCACTCCGCGGCGGTCGCGGATCAGCAGTGTGGTCCCGGCTTCTCGTTCGAGGGCTGCCAGCTGATGTGAGATCGCGGGCTGTGAGAGATGCAAGTGTCGTGCGGCGCTGGTCACCGACCCCAGATCGGCGACGGCGAGGAGGCATTCGAGCGCTCGCAGGCTTGGCATAAGGAAAATCTATCGTAAGTCGTACTTCTATCGATTCTGCGAAGGGAATCTCGGCGTTCCGACCCCCGTTGACACACATCATGAGCAGCATCAGCATCATCGGACCCGGAGGCATGGCGCGAGCCCTGGGCGCCCTGGCACTGAAGGGCGGCAACGCCGTCGAGGTCATCGGCCGCGACGAGGCCAAGGCCACCGACCTGGCGCGCGTCCTCGGCAGCGGCGCCACCGCGAGCACGATCGGCGTGGCCCCGGCCGGTGACATCGTCATTCTTGCCGTGCCCTACGCCAGCGCGGTACCGATCGTCGCACGGTACGCGGACGCATTGGCCGGCAAGATCATCATCGACGTCTGCAACCCCTTCGCACCCGATTTCACTACGCTTGCCACCCCTGACGGCACCTCCGCCGCGCAAGAGATCTCCGATGCCGCTCCCGCGGACACCCCCGTGGTCAAGGCGTTCAACACCGTCTTCGCCACGGTCTTGGCGGCCCCGCCGACGGGCCACACGCTGGACGTCCTGCTCGCCGGCGACGACGCATCGGCCAAGAAGAGTGTGGCGGCATTCATCGAAAGCCTCGGCCTGCGCGCAGTGGACACGGGCCCTCTGGAAATGGCACGCCGCCTGGAAGAAATCGGCCTGTTCATGATGGGCCTCGGCCACCACGGTCTGAAGCACTACCACTTCTCACTCGGTATCGATACCCACGGGAACCAGGAATCATGAAAATCGGACTGGCACTCCCCCACCTGGGACAACAAGCAACCACCGAGAACATCCGGGATTTCGCCCTGTACGCCGAGCAAGACGGATGGGACTCCCTGTGGACCGGCGATCGGACGCTGTACCCCGTCAACCCGCGAACCCCCTATCCCGCCAGGCCCGACGGCAGACTCCACCCGGTGAACAAGCGAGTGTTCGAGCATCTGACGGTCATGAGCTACGTCGCCGCCATCACCGACCGGATCCGGCTCGGCGTCAGCGTCCTGATCCTCCCCCTCTACAATCCCGTACTGCTGGGACGGCGTCTCGCGACATTGGACCAGCTCTCGCACGGAAGGGTAACGGCCGGTGTGGGACTCGGCTGGTCGGCCGACGAATACGAGGCCGCCGGATCACGGTTTGACGAACGCGCCGCGATGGCCGAGGAGGCGGTTCGCGCGTTGCGGGCGATCTGGGGTCCCGATCCGGTCGAATTCTCCGGCGACTACTACACCATCCCGGCCTCGATCATCGGCCCGAAGCCCGTCCAAGCTCCGCTGCCGATCGTGATGGGCGGCTTCGGGCCGAAGGCGCTGGACCGAGTCGGCCGTCTCGCCGACGGTTTCACCGCCGCCGCAATTGATGTCGACACTCTCATCGGCATGATCGGCCGCGTCCGATCGGCGTCCGAAACCGGCGGCGATCTTCCAACGGTCGTGCGCGCCAACGTCGAACCCACCCCCGACGACTCGGACCTGCCCGAGCAAGGCCGTCGATTGGCCACCGGCAGCTGGAAGCAGATCACCAGCGATATCCACAGGATCGACGCAGCGGGCATCGAGGAGGTGTTCTTCGACCTCAATTTCCTGCCGGACTCCGAGGATCTGCGGACCCGATTGGATATCGCGAGCCGCCTGAAAGCAATCGCGCACAGTGGGACCTCCAGGGCGACATGACCGAGCTAACATATTCGGCGTAAGTCGCGGCGCCCACTCTCGGATCGGCGCGTTCGAACACCCACGGGGACAACGACGATGACGATCGCATCCATCGCGGCGCTGGCAGCCGAACGGCGGTCCGGCCGCCACGGGCAAGCGCGCGGCGAGACGCCCGGCGGCGCGCAGGTCCAATCCGGTACCGACACAACGCTTCTGGCAAAAGCAGTGCCGACCGACATCATCGCGTTCTACACAGCGGTGGTGGGGCTGCTCGCAGGCATCCAGAAGGACAGCCCCGATACCTACCTGCCGCTGCGCTGGATCTTGTACGGGGTGACGATCGCCGCCACCGTCGCCGCCGTTCTGGTCGCCAGCTACTTCACCGTACCGACCGCGGCCAGCCCAGCACAGGCCGCGGTCGGGCAACCGGAAGCCCTGCTCGAGGCCACCGATCAGCCGCCGCGATGGCAGCCACCGATCATCGAAACAGTGACTGCCGCTTTCGCTTTCGCGGTCTGGGGCCTGATCACCCCGGGCTCCGCACTGTACGCGACACTGTCGTCACCGGTCTTGCCGATCATCATCGGCATCCTCACCGGCGGCGGCGCACTCGTGATGAATATCGTGTTCGTACCCATACTCCGCAGCCAGGCGGGACCCCGTTACTGATCGCGTCGGAGATGGCTCGAAACGCCCGATCAGCGCGGCGGTGCGCAGGCACAGCCTCTACGCCCGTTCGCCCCGTGACAAGAACCGTCGTCACAGCGACCCTCGCTGACCGGCGGTACCCATTTCCGGCTGCGGACGGATCCATTGCACCGTCGCGGATTTCAGGCCCGCGGCTCCGGGAGCCGCCCGTGGTACACATCGCCCATCTGCGGCTTGACGACATTCGTGATCGGGAGTTCGATCCCGACGCCGCCCGCGAACTCCTGGGCCGCGGCCAGGTCCTTCTGGGCGAGGGCCTCCACCCGTTCGAGGTAGTCCTGCGGCACCTTGATGCCCGCGGCGTGTACCTGCAGCATGGTCAGCGGCGCCGCGCCGCCTTCGGTCTGCTGGAGAACCGACAGCAGCCGGTCCAGCGATACGCCCCCGGCCGCGGCGATCGCGGCGCCTTCGCGGACCACGGCCCAGGTCCCGTAGGTGACCACATTGCGGGCCAGTTTGGTGACCATCCCGGTGCCCAGATCGCCGCAGTGCACAACCAGTTTCGCGAAATCCTCGAGCACCGGCCGCACGTGCTCCACGGTCTTGTCCGGCCCGCCGATCATGACGGTCAGCCCGTTCTTGGCCGCCGCGTTGCCGCCGGTGACCCCGGCGTCGAGCAGTTCGATCCCCGAATCCGCGCACAGCGCCGCGAGCTCGCGCACCGCCCCGACCGACACCGTCGACAACAGCACGACCACCAGCCCCGGGCGCGCCCCCGCCGCGATGCCGTCCGCACCGCTGATGACCTCGCGGGCCTGATCCGCCGAGACGACGGCCACGAAGACCACGTCGCTCTCGCGCGCCACCTCGGCGATCGTCCCGACCTGATCCGGCACCCCGTCCAGGGATGCGGCGATGTCCGGCCGCACGTCGTACACCGTGGGGATCCGCCCGCTGCGAGCGAGGCTCACCGCCACTCCGCCGCCGATCATGCCGAGACCGACGACGCCCGCGCGCAGCGATGTCTCCGGAGCCGAGGTGTCGCCAGCATTCGTCATGGGGGTCCTTTCATTTGTGTCAACACGGTTGACCCCAGCGTGCGCCGCGCCACACGATCTGTCAATGGCGTTGACTTAATATCGCTGACCCGCGAGACTCGACACCATGCCTCCCTCATCGCCCGAGCGATCGACCGCCCGGCGACCGCCGGGGCGTCCGCGATCGACCGCCACGCCCGCCGCGATCCAGGCGGCCGCCGCGCACCTGTTCGCCGATCGGGGATTCAGCGGCACCTCCGTGCGCGACATCGCGGCACAGGCCGGCGTCGACCCCGCGCTGGTGATCCGCCATTTCGGATCGAAGGAGGCGTTGTTCCTCGAGACGGTGTCGGTGGACCTTCGCTTCCGCGGCCTGGTCGACGGACCGCTGGACACGCTCGGCCGCACGATCCTCGAGCGACTGATCGAAAACGTCCCCGAGGAGACCCGCGGACTGTACGGGACGCTCATGGGGTCGGTGGACCGGCCGGAGATCCGGACCTTCCTGGCCAAGTCCACCGTCCGGCACATCACCGGACCGCTCACCGAGCGCCTGCCGGGACCGCACGCCGCGATGCGCGCCCAGCTCATCGCGGCACAGATCGCGGGCCTGCTGGTCACGACAATGGGCCACCAGCGCTCGGCCCCGGACCCGGCGATGCTCGATATGTACGCACGTGCCATTCAGGTCCTCATCGACTACGACGAGCCCGCTCGACCGATCCAGTAGTGGATCGCCCGGCTGAAGTCGGGCACCACTCCCCAGCTGGCCGCCGAATTCGACGCCAGCGCACCGGAACTCGAACAGATCCTGCTCCCGTTGCAGTGGACGTCGAAGGCGACGCCGCTGTCCGCGACGGTCACCTCCGAATCCGGCGGCATCTACACGGTGGGCGCCTACCTCGACATCAACTCCACCAGCGTGCAGAGCACGGACGGAGCCCAGGCCACGGTCGCCTACTCCTCACCATTGACCGCAACTCAGACTGGAAGATCACCGATGTCGGCGGCGGCCTCCAGAGCGCACTACCGACCAAGTAAATCGTCCGCACCGAAACCCTATGCCCTGTCGGCATTTTCGGCCATGGACTTGACCCGAGCGGGAATATCCGGGTAGCGGCGCAGATGCGCGCCGCCGTTGAGATCGATTGCCGCACCGGTCATCCAGGCCGCCCGATCCGAGGCGAGAAACGCCACGGCGTCGGCGATCTCCTCCGGCCGCCCGCTGCGCCCCAGCGGCGTGTTCTCGAGATACTCCTCGGTCAGCCCCGGCACCAGCGAAATCCCCGCGACCAGCGGCGTATCCACCAGCCCCGGCGAAATGGCATTGACCCGCACACCGCGATCGGCCAGCTCCAGCGCGGCCACCTGTACCAACATCAGCACACCAGCCTTGGCCGCACAGTAAGACGCCATACCCGCACCCGCCTGACGCCCGTTGAGCGAGGCGATACAAACAATGCTGCCCCCATCGGCAACATGCCGACCAGCATGCTTGAGCACCAGGAACATCCCCGTCAGACACACATCGAGCGTGGTCCGCCAGTCGGCCAGCGCAAGCTCGGTGATCACCCCCGGAATACTCATTCCAGCGCAGTTCACCACAGTATGCACACCGTGAGCAGCGCTCAGCCCCCCTTCGACGCTCGCCTCATCGGTGACGTCCATACCAATCGCACTCACCTCACCGTCGATCCCCTCGGCAGCGGACCGTGCGGCACCCTCATTGATATCGGCGATAATCACCCGATACCCCTCAGCAGCCAGCACCCGAGCACTCGCCAGCCCGATCCCCGACGCCCCTCCGATCACCATCGCCCCCCGCGAATCCCCGCTCATGCCTTCACCTCTCTGGCACCCGGCTCCGATACAGCCGCGAGAACGGCTGCGCCTCGATGGCATTCGGCTCCGGCACGAGCGACAAGCCCGGCCGCGTTCATTGATCGCTCGTTCATGAGATTTCCTCAACGCTAACAACTGTATTGGCGGCCAGCAGATGCTGCCGCAGGACTCAGCCGATGGTCGACAGTGGTCGGGAACCGCGTACCACCCGCACAGCCGATGCTCGATGTCCCGTGGATCGCCATCGCCGCTCTCATGCCCGCACCAGCATTGGCAGCCGATTGATCACGCGGCAGATGCCGGTTCAGTCGGGTCAGCCGATGATCAGTTGCGCTCCACGGACCACCGGCAAGACCGATGCCAGACACCCCGGCGATCGCCACCACAGCACGAGGTGCTCGCTCACGCCGATTCATCTACGCCCACAACAGTATTGGTGTCCTGATCGGCAGGCGGCAGGTGGCGGCGCAGGAAGCTCAGCTGGTGGTCGACGGCGCTGTCGAACCATGGGTTGCCGGAGAACAGGTCGAAGTGGTCGCAGGGGTAGTGGCGGACCTCGGCGCGGGCCTTGAAAGCGGCCTTGGCGGCGGCGTGGGGTGGGGCGGCGCGGTCGAAGTCGGCGATCTGGACCAGGAC
>NZ_JAGPOX010000064.1 GCF_019038435.1 Nocardia alni | reverse complement strand
GCGGCAAGTACGAAAACCAGATCCTGCCCACAGGATTCACCGCGGGTAGTCCCCAAGAAGCCCTCGACTGCGCCTGCAACCTCTACCTCGGGCACTGACCCCCGAAGAACTTGCGGGCGGGACCACTAAGCAGCGAACCTGTGCCGAATATGGGAGTCGCCTCCCGGTACGGGGGGAACCGGCAGCATCCAGAGTGAGCTGAGTCACCTCACGGCTTGTGGCGGGCACAGCTCAACGTGCGGCCGTCGCCGACGCACCACTGCTGATACCCGGACGCGAAGGCGTTGCCACCCCACTTGTAATGATCGTCGCGCGGAGCCGGATCTCGAACGGAGTAACTGCCCGCGACATTCGGATTCCCGGTGCCCGCGTACGCGACCTGCCGGGGATACGGATACACCGGCCGCGAGTACTCCGGAGTCCCTCCGACAGCGGCCGTAGCCCCGGTCATGGCGTTGCTCCCGCCGGCGTTCGCATACTTCGACGCGATCACCGCACCGGGTGACTTCCCGTGCTCGGTCCACTCCATCAACGGCGTGAGCAGATCGAATGTACTGGGGCCGTACCCGTTTCCGCAGTGGAACACACCCGGGAACAGATACAGCCGATAGAACTTGTCCGCCGCGGCCTGTCCCATCGTGTCGATCAGCGCCTGCCGGTAGGTGATCGAGCCGACGGTCGGGATATAGCCGTCGGACCACCCGTGCCAGTGGATCAGCTTTCCGCCGCGCGCGGCGAAGGAGTGCAGATCCGGATCGGTCGCGTCGTACAGTCCGCCCACGTCGTCCTGAAACTTCCGCAGATTCGCCACGGTGAACACCGAGGAGTCGACCGTCGCCTTCGGATCGGCCTGCCATCGACCCACCCAGCGCAGGAATCCGGCCCCGATCTTGTACATGAAGGTCGAGTCCCGCCCTTTACCGTCGTGCGGAACGATCAGCCCGACCCACTGCCCCTCCGAACCGATCGGCTCGCCTCCGGTGTACAGGTGGGTGCCGTCCGGTGCGACGACTCCGGTATAGATCTTGCGCACCACATCGACCTGCTCGGACGTCAAACAGTCCGGATTATCCTTTCCCGCAGCACAACCGATGCTCGCGGGATCGAATTCGCAGTCTCGCGGGTCCTGGATCGTCCCGTCGTTCAACCCCGGATCCGCGCACTCCTCGAGCACCGCGGTGTGCAGCACATCCACCTTGGCGGCGGGCAGGATGACCGACCCGTCCGGACGGAAATCGACGGTCGACAGGTACGCCTCTTCGAACCCGTTGAGCGCGGTCTGATTGAACGCGGGCGCACCGGCCAGCACCCCGTCGAAGTCACCGGGGTATCGCTGCGCCTCCATCAGCGCCTCACGACCGCCGTCCGAACAGCCGTCGTAGTACGAATACTTGGGCGCCGCACCGTAATACGCGGTAACGATCGCCTTGGCGGCCAGCGCGAACACGTGCTCGGACCGATACCCGAAGTCCACCTTCAGTTGCGGGTCCGTCGCCCACACCTCGGCCCCGCCGGTATCACCGTGTCCCTGATCGTCGGTGCCCACGACCAGCGAGCCGTCGGTCACCGGCGCGCAGCCGCTACCGGCGGGCGGACCCATCGTCAGATCGACCATGCCGCAATATCCGCCGCAGCCCTGCTGCAGGTAGCGACCGCGATAGGTGGTGGTCGGCAGATGCAGCTCGAATCGGATCTGCCCGCCCACGTACCCCTTCACGTCGCAGTATTCGAACGCGTTGCTACCACTGGCCGCGATGCGGGTTGCCGAGGAGATGCTGGCTGGCGCGTCGACGATCGCTCCGAAGTCACGCCCGGACAGCTCGGCGCAGTCGAACCTGGGCAGGGTAACCGGTAGATTCTGTCCCGCAGGGAATGTCGCGACCGGGGTGGCCGAGGCCGTGGAACCGCCTGAGCCATTACCGTTCTGCGACGAGCATCCGGTCGCCGCGAGCAGCAGCACCGCCAGCACCGGAAGGGTCTTCGATAGCGAACGCAATGTCCGATTACACTGCATGACCTACCTTTCCGAGCAATCCGGGACGGACGGCGATCGCGGCGGACCGTACCTGGTCCGCCGCGATCGATCAGCGAGCGAATATCGAATAGATACCCCGATTATGTCGGTTGCACACCAGTAGCTGCGGTAACCGCAGAGGCGCGGGTCTCGGAAGCTCCCACCGGATTGCCCCGCACCAGCGAGACCAGCACCGCCGAGATCAACGCCGCCAGCGCGAAGACCCCGAAGCCCCAGCCCGACAGGTGGTGGCCGGTGAGCACACCGCCCAGCCACGGTCCGAAGACCGCGCCGAACCGCCCCATGCCCGAGACCCAGCCCAGCGCGGTCGCCCGCATACTCGGCACGTAGTACGTCCCCTGCGCCGCATAGATGAGCACTTGCGCGCTGAACAGGAAGGCGCCGGTCAGGAACACGTCCACGTAGGTCAGCCACAGCGGCATATGCACCGCCAGCAGCCCGATTCCGATGGTGGTGGCCAGGAACCAGATCACCGCGACCCGCTTGGGCCCGAACATATCGGCCGCGCGCCCGGCGACCAGCAGCCCGACGATGCCGCCGACGTTGATCACCAGCAGGAAGCTGATGGACGAACCGAGTGAGTAGCCGTGATTCTTCATCATCTCCGGCAGCCAGGTATTCACCCCGTACACCAGCAGCAGGCCGCCGAAGGAGGCGAGCCAGAACAGAATGGTCACCGAAGCTGTTGCACGCGTGAACAATTCGGATACCCTGCCGCGCCGAACCTGTGCACCGGGCTCGGGCGCGTACGCCGCCAGCGGCACATCGAACTTGTCGACGATCGCCTGCGCCTTCTCGGTCTTGCCCGACGCCAGCAGATAGGTGATCGACTCGGGCAGCAGGAACATGATCGCGGGCACGGCGATGATGATGGGCGCCGCGCCGAACCAGTACACCGAGCGCCAGCCCAGCGAATCCACGATGTTCAGGGCTACCGCACCGGCGATCGCGCCACCGGCCTGGTGGGCGGTCATGACCAGGGTCGCCGCGATGTTCTTGCGCCAGGCCGGCGCGAACTCCATGACCATGGAGATCGCCGTGGGCAGCAACACCCCCAGCCCGACACCCGCGGTGAACCGCGCGATGCCGAAGACGGCGACGTTGGGCGTCATGCCGCAGACCGCGGCCGAGATGGTGAACACGATGACGCCGCCGAGCACGATCTTGCGCCGGCCGATCCGATCGGTGATCAGGCCGACCCCGAGCGCGCCCAGCAGCATGCCGAAGGTGTTCGCACTGCCGATATCTCCGGCCATGGCCGGCGTCAGGCCGAAGCTCTTGTCCTGGAACACACCCGGCAGAGTCGCGCCGTAGACGAACAGGTCGAGCCCGTCGAGCAGGACGAGGAACCAGCACACGGCCACGACGCGCAGCCACAGCCGTTGGGAGGGGGCGGGGGTGCCGCCACTCAATTCGAGCGAGGACAACTGTGTCCCTTTCGTCCGGAGATGTGCATCACAGCGATCGACGCTACATGCGAACCAATATCGTTGACAATATTTCAGCCAAAATTGTTAACATTCAGATTCGGAATGGACGGACGGATCGTTCGCCCAAGTGAGAGGCAGCAGCGGCTCGACGCGACACACCCGCCGAGCCCCTGCTCCAAACAACACGCCCGCCGTCATCCGGCACTCGGCGTGATTCGGCTCCCCATCCGCTCGAGGGACAGCCGCGGAAAATACCGAGTCAGTGCTCGGCCACAGCCGCCAAATCCTCGGCGGTCGGCGTGCCGTGGGTGTGGAACGACTCGATGGTCTTCAGACCCCACGCCTGCCCCTTGGCGCGCTCGGCCTCGGTCCAGTCCACGCGCTTCCAGTCCGGCGCGAGGATCAGGCGCGCACCGGGGTTGCACAGTTCGATCCGGTTGCCGCCGGGTTCGTAGACGTACAGGAAGAACGTCTGCTGGATGGCGTGCTTGTGCGGACCGGTCTCGATGAACACGCCCTGATCCAGGGCGACATCGCAGGCGCGCAGAATGTCCGCGCGGCTGTCGGCGGCGAACGCGATGTGGTGCAGTCGCCCCGACAGGCCCAGGTTGTCCTTGGTGTAGACCACGTCGTAGCTCTTGTTGGTGAATGTCGTCCAGGTGCCGGCGACCGTACCGTCATTGAGCACGATCTGCTCGGTGCACATAGCGCCGAGGGTGTCCTCGAGGAAGATTCGGTTGTCGACCGGCGTCTGGCCCAGGAAGTTGACGTGGTCCAGCCGCCGCGCCGGGACGCCGCCGCTGGGGTAGGCCCCGGCCTGATTCTTCAGCGACGGGCGGTCGTCCTCGCCGCAGTCGTACCATTCGGCCTCGTAGTACAGCCCGAATTCATGGCCGTCCGGATCGGTGAACAGGTAGGTCTGGCCGAATCCCGGTTCACCGTCGACCCAGCCGATGCCGCGCCCGGCCGCCTCGATCGCCGTCACACGCCGGTTCAGCGCCTCCGGGCTGGACGCGCGCAGATGGACGCGGGCGATGCCGCCGTGCCGGTGGGCGCGCAGGGTGAGGGTGTGGTGCTGGTAGTCGTCCCAGGAGTGCAGGTAGACGTCGTCACCGTCGGAACCGACGACCCGGAGGCCGAGAAAATCGGTGAAGAAGGCCACACTCTGGTCGAGTGTGGGGGTGAGCAGTTGCACATGCCCGAGATGAGCGATGTCGTGACCGGGGGCCATAGGGTTCCTCCTGAAGAAGCATCGTCAAGCGCGCGGAAATACGGTGCCCGCGAACAATTTTCGGGCGGTTCGGACCACTCCCGCGCTGCGCACACGCGGCAAGGGGGTGGTAGCGGCGTCGATGTCGATATCGACCAGTAGGTGCCCGCCCGGATGTTCCACGTCCACCCGTTGTGCGCCCTCGGGCCAGTCCGCGGCCAGGTCGCTGCCCACCGCGCCCGGCGTCATCATCGCGGTCACCGCACTGATCGCGGCGAACACGCCGATCGCGGTGTGCGGCTGCACCGGAATGAACGAGCGAGTACACACCCCGCCACCATCGCGGGCGGGTGCGAGCAGAACCGTCTTGGGCACCGACGACTCGGCGACATCGCCCATGCCCATCAGCTGAGCGGCCTTGCGGCGCAGGTGATCCACGCGCTCGAGCAGCCCGGCGTCGGAGGCCAGGTCGGCATGCGATTCGTAGCCGGACAGGCCGAGGCTCGATGCCTCGGCGACCACGACCGGCATCCCGTTGTCGACGCAGGTGACCTCGATGCCGTCGACGGTATCCCGGACGTGGCCGGTCGGATACAGGCCCGCCGTGGCCGATCCGGCGGTGTCCTCGAACGTCAACACCACCGGCGCGGCCGTACCCGGCACGCCGTCGACGCGAGTATTCCCGTCATAGACCGGGCGACCGTCGCGCATCGGGAAGGTGGCCGTCGCGATCGCGCCGGAATTGACCATATAGATTCGCACAGAACAGCTTTCGCTATTCTCCTCGGCGCCGACAAGCCCCGACTCCACGGCGAACTGACCGACCCCGGCCAGGATATTGCCGCAGTTCTGCCGGTCCGACACGGTCGGGGCATCGACGCCCAGTTGCAGGAACAGGTAGTCCACGTCCACACCGGCCCGCGCCGAGCGCGAGACCACCGCGACCTTGCTGGTCAACGACGTCGCACCGCCGAGCCCATCGATCTGCCGCGGGTCGGGCGTACCCATGATCCGCAGCAGCAGATCGTCGCGCGCGGCCGGGTCGGCGGGCAGGTCCCGCGCCAGAAAGTACCCGCCCTTGGACGTTCCGCCGCGCATCCACACGCCCGGAATACCGTTCGCGACAAAATCTTCCGGCGATCGGGTCACGCCGGACGGTACGGTCGTCCCCTCATCGACGGCCGTACCGCCCGCGCGCTCACCATCAGGCTCTGTCACTGCTGCTCCCCCTTGGCGGCGAAGTCCTCGTGCGTCACGTAGGTGATGCCGAATTCGTCGAGCCGCTGCCGCATCCCGTAACGGTCCAGCCCCAGCTCGCCCTCGCGGAACGCCTGCCGGGCCGCTTCCTCCTTGGCCACCCGCGCCGCCGAAAGTTCCCGTACCTCGGGCGCATTCACCCGCGGAACACACACAACACCGTCGTCGTCGGCCACGATCACATCGCCGGGACGGATCACCTGTCCCTCGACGACGATCGGCACGTTGACCGCGCCCGCGGTCGCCTTCACCGAACCCTGCGCGCTGACCGCGGTCGACCAAGCCGGGAAGCCCATCTCCCGCAGGTCCGCGACATCCCTTACGCCACAGGCCAACACGACCCCGCGCACGCCGCGGCGCTGCAGTGCGGTGGCGAACAGCTCACCGAACAGTCCGTCACTGGACGGCGAATTGGTCGCCACCACAAGGACATCCCCCTCGCGGCACTGCTCGACCGCGACGTGGATCATCAGATTGTCGCCGGGCCAGCACAGGACGGTGACCGCGGTGCCGCCGATTCGCGCGCCCGGCCAAGCCGGCCGCAGTCGCGGGCCGAGAAATCCGGTGCGCCCCTGCGCCTCGTGCACCGTGGCGGCGCCGTACTCGCCGAGGGTGGTCGCATCCTCGAGCGCCGCACGCGGACAGTCGGTGACAACAACATTCTTCATCGGTGCTCTCCTAGAGATTCGGTCCCCACGTGCTGCGTTCCCCCACCGGATGCGGTTTCCAGAGCAATGGCGCGCAACGCGTCTCGTGTCGCGGAGGCGATTCGCGGCGTCACTCCGAGATCGGCCAGTTGCCGGGCCGCGGCGTCCATCTCCTCGGTGCGCCGGGCCGCGTGCGCGTAGGTGCCGGTGATCAGCCGCTCGAGCGTATCCGCGTCGAAACTCACGAATTCCCCGGCGATATGCTCGCGGAACCAGTCCGCACATCCCGCCGCCTCCGCACCGGCAAGGGCCTCCACCACCGCGGCGGCGACGCCCTTGTACACGACGCTGCGCAGTAGCTTGCGCGAGCTGGCGACGCCGACGGGCCCGGGCGTCTGTTCTACCCGAATCCCGACCCGCCGCATCATGGCGGCGAAACGTGCTGCGGGCGGACCGGATACCTGCATGGGCACGCGAATTCCCCTACCCGGCACCGGAGCCATGATCGCCACATCGACCAGCTCCACGCCCGCCGCCGCTGCCTCGTCGGCCAGCCGCACCTTCGATGCCGGTGTCGCGGTGTTGGCCTCGGCCCACACCGTGCCGGGCATCAACGCGGGCAGGGCGTCGCGCAGCGCCGACTCGGCCTCGTGCGCGGTGGTCAGGCTGAACACCAGCTCGGCGTCACGAACGGCGTCGGCATCGCTGACCCGCACCTGAACGCCCTGGGGCGCGGCCGCTTTCGGGTCGTACCCGCGCACATCCGCGCCCGCCGCGACCAGATCACGGGCGAATTCCGCACCGGCCTCGCCCAATCCGAGAACCGCCACCCGCAGCGGCGCGCTCATGAGCGTCTGCCGGTCACGTTCTCAGGCATAGCCGTCCTCACCTCACTTGTCACGGTCACTCCGCCGCCCGTGCCGACGGCTTGGCGGACGTGTTCGACGACACGCCCGTCATCGACGGTATGTCGCTGGCGACAGAAATGTCAACAATCCTGCTGACAAAGTGAATATACCCTGATCAGCATCTATAAATCAGAGTCGGGGCAATGTCTCGAGCGTGGTCTACACTCTGCCGGTCAGCGCCGCGATGACACTGTCGAGATGATCGCGCATGGCCTGCTCGGCGCCCTCCGCGTCGCCCGCGATCACCGCTTCCGCGATGGCCAGATGCTCGCCCAGGGAGACCTGCGGGCGGCCCGGCCGCAGGGACAGCTGGAACTGATGCCGCACGATCTGCGCGTTGAGCCGCCCGATCAGGTCGGCGGCGGTCTGCTGACCGGCGATCTCCCGCAGCATCGCGTGCAGCTCGTGGTTGAGGGTCGAATACTTCATCGGCTCGCCGTCCCGGACCGACGCCGTGAGCTGCTCGGTATGCGCGTGCAGCCGCTCGATATCGGCCGGGGTCACCCGCGTGGCGGCCTTGGCCGCGATCAGCCCCTCGAGCACCTTGCGGCATTCGAGAATCTCCACCGCCTGCTCGGTCGACACCGTGCGCACCCGTGCCCCGCGATTGTGGATGCGCTCGATCAGACCCTCGGCCACCAGCTCGTCGATCGCGGCCCGTACGCTGCCGCGCGTCACCTCGAACTGCTCGACCAGTTCGGCCTCGACCAGCCGCTGCCCGGGCGCGACCTCACCCTGTGCGATGGCCTGGCGCAGCCGTTCCACCGCGATGGCTTTTCCCTGCGTTCCGCGTTCGAGCCCACTGCTCTGCGACACTGCGCTCTCCGACACTGACACCGTCCTGGCGATAGGCATGACAACTAATTGTCAAGGATTATGCCAACAATTCGCCAGACGTCTCATCAACGCAGGTCGCAGGCGTGCCACAGCGGCGGACACGGATGGTCAGCACACCGAGCGCTGCTCGGGACGGCCGCGACCACGAACGCCCCGCTCACCGGCGAGGCGGCTGTTCGCCCGGGCGCGGATGCGCTGCCCCTGGAGCAGGCGATCGCGATCGACGGCCGGGCGGTGGGCCTGGATTCCCGGCCGAAAGACGTTCGCATCGGCCTAAATCCGACGCATCGGGCCGTCAAGATTGTCGACAAGGCCGCCGCAGAACGGCCTTCGCCGAACTGCCGGTGGACCGGTGGGTCCTGCCCTACTGCGCGGGCACCTCGACGCCGAGGGGGGACCTGCTGCGCGCGGTGCCCGCCGACCAAGATGTGTCACTGGGCGTGGTGGACCCCGAAGTACCGGAGCTAGAGGACGTCGACGAGATCATGAGCCGCATGGATGTCGCCGCGGGCATGAAGGATATCGACGACATCGCGGTGAGCCCCAGCCGCGGCTTCTCCGATATCGCGGGCCGGTGCGGCATCATGCCGGACAGCCAGCGCCACAAGCTGATCCATGTCGAGACGATCGCCCGCATGTGCCGGGTAACGAACTCCAGCTCAGGCGCACGCCATCTCCGCGGCTGCGATACGGACCAGATTGTCCAGCCATTCCTGGTTGCCCAGGAGCAGCGGATCGGGCCGCATGCGGGCGAATCCCGCTGCGGGGATGCCGATCTGAGAGACCTGGGTGAGGATGCGCACCCGTCCGCCGGGCAGGTCCTCCAACAGCCAGGCATGGTAGACATCCAGCGCCTCCTCGGGGCATCCGTCCTGCCACGCCCGCCAGGCCAGACGGCCGGGCAGCCCGGAGACCGGCATCTCGTACTCGGCCACCTGCACCTCCATCGGCGGCCAGCCGAACATGCCGAAGCGGAAGCGCAGACCCGGTAGCAGTTGGCGGCAGTCGTCGGGGAAACCAAGGTCGGTGACGCGGTCGTAGTAGGTCGGCCACGCGGCGACATTCGCCAGGTACGGCCATACCCGCTCCGCACTCAGGCCCGACGCGATGATTTCGTTGGACACGAAGTAGTCGGTCCTGCCGGGGGTAAATCGTTCCGGCCAGATGATTTCGCTCATGCGACTCCTTTCGGATTGTTCACTCCGAAAGCCGGGCCGAAAAGATATGCCGCGACGTATCTGCCATCAGAGTTATCCGCCTCCAATATTACCTACATTGAAGGCGCTGCTCAGAACACCCTTCTGTGATGCAGGTCATATGCAAAGCGGACCTTTGCGACGTATCGCGTCGGATGCGGGCCATTTTTCGCCGTCAGAGAGACGACTTCTCACTACCCCGAATTCCAGCCGACGAAATTCTCTTGCCATCGAGATTCTTTCGTCATCGAGATTCTCTCATCATTCCATAGACGAACTGCCGAGAATCCACCCGGCTCCGCACCGCGCTCGCCGCGCGCACGTCGGCCGCTGGCGCGCGGTACCGCGACTGCCTATCGTTGGCCGGTGGCACGCGTGTCCCCAGCCGACCTGGACGACAAGGATCCGATATGACGAACACGTTCACCAGCTCCCCGGCCGCCGACGTACTGGCACGGCTGTACGAGAATGCCGAGCGCAGCCACCGCGAGTTCTCCGAGCGCATGGACGCCACGGCCCCCGAGCAGCGGCCCGACGTCAACAACTCCCGCGAATTCTTCGCCGCCGCAAAGGATCTGTACATGGCGGTACGCCCCGACACCAGCAGGCTGCTGTACATCCTCACCCGCACCAGCCGAGCCCGCGCGATCGTCGAATTCGGTACGTCCTTCGGAGTCTCCACGCTGTGCCTGGCCGCGGGCCTGCGCGACAACGGCGGCGGCCGGGTGATCGGCAGCGAATACGAGCCGACCAAGGCCGCCGCCGCACGCGCATCGCTCGCCGAGGCCGGCCTGGGCGACCTGGTGGAGATCCGCGACGGCGACGCGCGCGAAACACTCGCCCGCGACCTGCCCGACCAGGTCGACATCCTGTTCCTGGACGGCGCCAAGGAGATGTATCTCGAGATCGTGAAGCTGGTCGAGCCGAATCTGTCGCCCACCGCGCTCATCGTCGTCGACAATTCCGATCGCAGCCCGGAACTGCTCGACTATCTGCGCACCAGTGACGATTACCTACCCACCGCCGCCGCCGATGGCGTCACCGTGGCCGTGCGGACGGTGTAGACCTACAGTTCCCCGGCGAACATCACCGTTCGGCCGGTGAGGCACGGAAATACCGTTTCGACAATATGTTCCACGAAATGCTCCGAGCTTTTGTGCGCCTCGAAAGCCGACTTGTCCACATAGCGTTCGTGGGTATGCTCACGCATGGCCAGTAGCGCCGCGCGGATTATCTCGGCATCGGCCGGCGCGCACTCGTATCGGGCGATTACGGCGTAACTCCGGCCGCGCTGCTGCGTGAACGCGCCGAGGACATCGTTCCTGTGGTAGTCGGTGAGAACGGCAAGACCCTGGCCGAGGCGCGAGGCGAGGGCGGCGAGGCCGCGAACTTCCTGGATTACTACCGTGGCATCGCCCGCGACGGCTACGGCACGCTGCTGCACGACGCCCGGCCCGGCACCCACGCCGGATGCCAGCGTGAGCCGCTCGGCATGGTGCTGGCCATCACCCCGACATCGACATCCACCGCCCTGGCGAATCCAGCGCCGTCACCCCCGAATCCCGTGCCGCTCAGGGCATCCCGGTGGCGCCGAAGGTCTGGAACGAATTGCGGACAGCCGCGGAAACTCTCGGCGTATCCATCCCGGAGCCGATCCCAGCCGTCGACTGATACCCCGACGTCCACACTGGCGGGGTCCGTGATCCGCGGATCACGGGCCCCGAGTGCATATCCGCACCCTGCCGCTCGATCACCACGCGCGTTGCTCAGTCACCCTTCGTACCGTGGCTGCCATCGGACCCGACGCTCAGCGCATCCACCGGCTCTCGCCGATCGATGGCGATGCTCATGCGCGCGGGATCCAATTCCGCGGCATCGGAAGGCTCCCCGTTCAACGTCCAGTTCGCGGGCAGGCCCTCGACCCGCATCGTGTCACCCTCGGCCTCTACGGTGACGGTGATCGGCCCCAAGCGCAGGTCGTTCAGCCGCAATCGACCCCAGCGCTGGGGTAGGTGCGGGTCCAGGTGCAGCATCCGGCTGGGGACGTCCGGGGACAGGTCCAGGAACGACCGGATCAGCATCAGCGGCGCGGCACTGGCCCACGCCGACGGGGAACACGCGGTGAGATAGGGCACCGGCGAGCCGAAACGCTCACGGGGAAAGCCACAGAACAACTCCGGCAGTCGCCCCTGAAAATGCAGCGCCGCGTCGATCAGCCCCTCGGCCAGGCGTTCGGCCAACTCACGAGCGCCCGGCACATGCTGATACCGCATCAGCCCGGCCACCGCCAGAGCGGTGTCGTGCGGCCAGACCGACCCGTTGTGATAACTCATCGGGTTGTAACCGACCATCCGCGAGGACTGGGTGCGCAACCCGAATCCGCTGTCCAACTGCGGATCCGCGAGATGTTCGATCACCTGTGCGGCGCGCTCGTCCGGCACGATGCCGGTCCACAGGCAGTGGCCGATATTGCTCGTCAACCCGTCCACGGGGCGTTTGCGGTGATCCAGCGCGAGCGCGTACCGGCCCTGGTCGGGCAGCCAAAAGGCTTGGTCGAAGCGCTGTTTCAGCTGACGCGCCTTGCGCGTCGCCCGGTCGGCGGTGTGCAGATCGCCGCATGCCACGGCCAGCTCTGCGCGCGCGAGCCACGCGGCATAAACGTAGCCCTGTACCTCGCACAGCGCGATGGGCGGCTCGGCGACTCGCCCGAGCGCGTCGGTGATCGCCTCCGTACTGTCCTTCCAGCCCTGATTGAGCGGTCCCCGATCGGTTTTGCGGCGGTACTCCACGAAACCGTCTCTGTCACCGTCGCCGAAGTGGTCGATCCAGTCCAGCGCGGCGTCGGCGGCCGGAACGAGCGCGCGCACCGCGGACTCGTCGGCGCCCCAGCGCCGGCATTCGGCCAGCAGCATGACGAAAAGCGGTGTGGCGTCGACGGATCCATAGTGCACGCAGCCGCCGAGCTCACCTGCGGTGCCGCGGCGCATCTCGTGCATGATCCGTCCCGGCTCCTCCTCGGTGATCGGATTCACCGTCTTGCCTTGGAGTTTCGCCAATTGCCGCAGCGTGCCCAGACCCAGCGTGGAATCCAGCGGCAGTGCCATCCACGAGGTGAGCAGGCTGTCGCGGCCGAACAGCGTCATGAACCAGGGCGCGCCGGCGGCGACGTACGCGGACCTGCCATCGCCCTCATCGATGCGCAATGCGCCCAGATCGTTCTCGGTATTCCGCAGGATATGCGTCATTCCGGGATCGGTACAGGTCAGAGAGGTCGCGGTAGCACGCCACGCCGTCATCCGGCCACCGGGATCGCGATCATCGCGGACCGCCGACGCGCGCCGATGCCCGGCGACCGGCTGGGCGCGCACCTGAGTGGACCAGTGATCGTGCGCGGGTACCACTATCCGCCAGCTCAGCGCGCCGCGCAGGGCCACGGGATCGCCTGTGGCACTGACGATTATGCCGCGACCAGGATCGGCGTGGTCGGTGAAGCGCAGTTCCGCTCCGCTCGCGGTGACCTCGCCGCCGCCACCATGACCGAGCCCGGACTTGACCGCGAACAGGTCGGCGAAATCGGCCTCCGCGTGCAACGTCAGCCCCAGCGCGGTGTCCTCGTGGCCGAGGTTGTGGACCGTGATCGTCTCGCTCAGCCCCTCGCCGAGCACCCGGTCGCGCACCACCAGCAGGGTGCTGTCGGCCACGCCCTGCCGCGGCGGCACACGCAGCACGAACCGCGCCGTGAATGCCTCCGGGGTCGACGCGCTGAGCCGTTCCATGTGCTGCCCCTCCACCCGCAGCTCCCACCGCGAGATCACCCGCGCATCGCGATAGAACAGCCCCTGCGCGGAACCCGGCTGAATATCACCCAGCGGATCGGACAGGCAGAAGGTCTTCGCCTCGACCAGCGTGATCGTCGGCTGTCCACCCATCTCGATCGGAGGCCCCGCGGCGAATGTCTGCGACGCGGCAGCGGTCATCCCCGCACCTCGGCGCGCACGTGCGAAAAGGGCGAGCTACTCACGATATGACCTCCTCAGCTACGGTGCTGCGAGTAATCGATAAGCGATGCCGGTGGTGCGGCTGGGCCGCACGGGGATTTCGGTGCGCAAAATCCGAGGGTCAGCCAACTCTTGGTTACCCGGATGTCGAGCGGCTAATCATCGACTCGATCCGGATGTAAATGCGTGCGCTGACCCTCATGATCGAATATACACAGCATCTCGGCCGGGGCCTCCAGGGCGCCGAAGGCGTGCGGAATCATGCACGAGAACTCGGCAGCCTGCCCGGTCTCGACGCGAATTCGTCGATCACCCAACCATAATTCGACCACGCCCGACAAGACCGTGAACCAGTCCCTCCCCGGATGCACCCGCTGCTCACCGCCTGGCGGTCTGGTCATCCGCATCTTGGCCACGGTGACGCCACGCGGGCCCGAATCGCGGGTGAGCAACCAGGTAGTGACCCCGCGCGAGGTATCGCGCTGCGGACGGATCACCACATCCTCGTCGGTGACCGATTCGACCAGCTGATCGAGTGTGGTGCCCAGCGCGCGGGCGATGGGCGCGAGCTGGTCCAGGGCGATGCGGCGGTGACCGGTCTCGATGCGGCTGAGCGTGGACGGGCTCAGATAGCAGCGGGCCGCCAGATCGTCCAGGGACCACCCGCGCGCCAACCGCAGGCCCCTGATCCGCTTGCGGACCACGCCGTCGAGATCTCCGTCTTGCGTCATAGGCAAGATTATATGCTTTCTGAGCAAGGGCGGGTAGCGTCGGACCCATGAGCCACGGCGACCACCATCAGCACAGCACCCATCAGGACAGCGCCCACCACCACGGCGCCCTCGGCGACGACGAATCAGCCCTGGCCGAACTCCTCGACCTCGACGCCGAGGCGTTGCCCGACCACCTTCCCCAGGTCACCGCCCTGATCCAGCTCCATGCCGACGGCCCGATCCGCCGGATCGCGGATATGGGCAGCGGGACCGGCACCGGCACCCTGGCCCTCACGCAGCGCTTCCCCGATGCCGAGGTGACGGCCCTGGACATGTCCGCGACCATGCTCGAACACCTGTCGGCGAAGGCCGAGGCCCGCGGCGTCGCCGAACGCGTGCACACCCGGCGGACCGACCTGGACGAGGGCTGGCCCGACCTGCACAACCTCGACCTCGTATGGGCCTCCAACTCCCTGCACCACACCGCCGACCCGCAGCGCGTGCTGCGCGATATCCACGACGCCCTGCGCCCCGGCGGGCTGTTCGCACTGGCGGAGCTGACCGACATGCCCCGCTTCCTGTCCGGCGAACTCGGCGAGGTCGAGGACCGCATGCACACCGCCCTGGGCGACGAGACCGCCGCGCACGTGCCCCACCTCGGCTCCGATTGGGCGACCCTGATCACCAAGGCGGGCTTCGAGATCCGGGCCGAACACCGCTTCACCATCGCGGTCGATCCCCCGCTGTCCGACGCCGCCGTCCGCCTCGCCGTCGCCACCCTGAGCCGTATGCGCGAAGGTCTGGCCGACCGCCTGGCCCCCGCCGACCGCACCGCCCTCGACGCACTCCTGGCCACCGACCCCACCGCCCTGGCAAACCTCGCCATCCGCGACGAACGCCTCGTCTGGATCGCCCGCCGCCCGTAATCCCCCGAATGCCATAGTGACCGATGACCGGCACCATGGTCACATGTCTGTCGTGCCCGCCCGTGAAGACGGCTCGCGAACATCCGTCCTCCCGGCAACGGGCGTCATCGTGCTGCTGCTGGTCTTCGAGTTCGTCAACGGGATCATGCAGGGTGAGATCACGCCGCTGCTGCCGAATATCCGCACCGCGCTGAATATCGGTGCGGCGGACCTGAATTGGATCGTGTCGGTGGAACTGCTCGCCGCCGCCATCAGCGTTCCGGTATTCGGGAAGCTCGGGGATCTGTACGGGCACCGCCGCCTGCTGCGGGTGGCCATCGCATTCGTCGCGGTCGGATCGGTACTGATCGCGGTGGCGCCGAATCTGCCGTTGATGCTGCTCGGGCGTGTGCTACAGGGAGCGGAACCGGCCATCGTCGCGCTGATCATCGCGCTGTGCTGGGATCTGCTTCCGCCCGGACGGGCCCGCAGCGTGGTCGCCTGGGCCTCGGGCACCCTGCCCGCGGGCATTCTGGTGGGCGCGATCCTCGTGGGCGGGTTGGCAAAACCGCTGGAATCGGTGCACTGGGTGCTGGCGGTCCCCGCCGCGCTGGCAGTGCTGTGCGTACCGCTGTCGTACATCCCGTTGTTTCCGGAGTCCCGTCCGCAGGAGACCGGTCGGGTCGATTGGCTCGGCGCGGCGGGCCTGGCGCTGGCGATGGCGCTGTTGCTGTTCGCCATATCCCAAGGGGAACACCATAGTTGGGGCTCGGCCAGGGTGCTGATTCCGCTGATCGCCGCGCTCGCGGTGCTGGCCGGGTGGGTGCTGATGGAGCGACGGATCGCCGATCCGCTGGTCGACCCCCGCGTGGTGCTGAGCCGTCGCATGCTGCCGATTCTGTTGTGCTCGTTCATCTATGGCGTGTTCTACTTCGGCAACCAGGCGGCGGGCTCCACATTCCTGTCCGCGGACCGGCACGTCACCGGGTACGGATTCGGCCTGCAGGCGATCGGCATCGCGGCGCTGAGTATCCCGCTCGTGGTAGCCGCGGTGGCCGGCACGATCGTGGCCGGACGATTCGCCGCACTGGTCGGCGGCTACCGTATCGCGACGGCCATCGGGTTCGTCCTGGTCGGCCTGGGCTACCTGCTGGTCCTCGGGTGGCATACCGCGCTGGGGCTGTTCGTGATCTTCTATCTGATCGCCGGATTCGGCGGCGGCGTGGCCCTGGCCGGCGTCCCGATCATGGTCGCCGAGGCCGCGCCCGCAGCCCGCCTGGGCATCGCGATGGGCCTGTGTATGAACTTCCGAACCATCGGCGGCGCACTGGGTTCCGCGGTGGCGGCCTCGATCCTGAGCAGCTACCTGCTCCCCCACGCCGGGCCGCACCACACCGGGCAGCCCAGCGAACACGCCTTCATGGTGCTGTGGTCGATCATCTGCGCACTGTGCTTCGTCGGGGCACTCATCGCGCTGGTCACGCGCCGGACGGAGTCGGCCGCCCCATGATGATCACCGTGCGAGGGCGGGATGGTTCCCAGGGCTGGGGCGACGCGCCCTGGTTTTATTCACGCTGATCTTGGCCGATGGCATGGCAGGGTTATCGGCGCATAATTCTGCTCGGCCGGTGCACCGGGGACCCGCCCCTGGTTGCCCGCACGACCATGGGAGGCAGGATTTGACGACGTCGCTACCGGTGAAGCTCAAGCACGCCAAGGACATTCATCCGGGCGTCGATGTGCCGTTATTACACCAGGCCGTGCGCGAGGATCGCATGCTGTGGTCCCCGGCCGAGCTACACGACCTCACTGACGTGGTGGCGTCCGAATTAGCGACGCGATTGAGCGATATCGTGCGGTTCGAGGCCGGGCAGCGCTGGTGGGCCCGCCTCGCGCTGACGATGGGCGTCGAGCTGTGGCTGCTGTCGTGGGCCCCCGGACAGGGCACGGAGCCGCACGATCACGGTGGGGCGTCGGGGGCCTTCACCGTGACCCTCGGCGAGCTGAACGAACAGTACCGGCACTCCGACGGCCCGGTCCGCGCGGCGCAGTGGCGAGCCGGGGACACCGTCGCATTCGGCCCCGGCCGTGCCCACCAACTCCACAACATGGGCGCCGCGCCGGCGGCCTCGGTACACGCGTACTCCCCGCCCCTGCGGCCGGTGCGCGAGTACCGCACACTCGCCGATTTCACGGGCGTGGACCACTAGGCGTAAGCCGCCCGACGCGGCCGGTTCCCACAACCGGCCGCGTCGGCCCGCGAGTACAGTACGCCCCGAACCGTGCGCCCGGACCTGGGAAACCCCGCGCCCGCGAATCGCGCACCCGAGACCGGAAAGGACCGTGGACTCATCAGCGCCGAGGAGATGCTCACCCGGGCCAGGGCACGATTGCAGCGGGTCGAACCCGAACGGGCGGCAACACTGCAGCACGAGGGCGCCCTTGTCGTCGACCTTCGTCCACACGCGAACCGGCTGGCCGAGGGTGAGATTCCCGGCGCGGTGATCGTGGAGCGCATCGTGCTGGAATGGCGCTTGGACCCGACCGGCGAGCACCGCCTGCCCGGCCTCACCGCCGACACCCCGGTGGTACTGGTCTGCAACGAGGGCTACGCCTCGAGCCTGGCCGCCGCCGATGCCCACGACCTGGGCCTGCACCACGCCACCGACCTGATCGGCGGCTTCCGCGCATGGAAGGCGGCCGGACTTCCGGTCGCTCCCGGCGGCTCGCCGGCTATTCCGTAGGCCTGCCGCCTCGCGCCGCGGCGAGGAAGGCGCGGATCAAGTCGGGGGATTTGACGCCCCGCTCGCTCTCGACTCCGCTGGACACGTCCACGCCCCAGGCGCCGGTCGCCTCGAGTGCCGCGCGGACATTGCCCGGGTGCAGGCCGCCGGCGAGTAGCCAGCGGCCCCGCGGGGTGACGAAATCGGGCGATGCCCAGTTCCAGGGTTTGCCCGAGCCCGGTTCCGGTGCGTCCAGCAACAGCAGGTCCTCGCCGTATTCACCGAGGTGGGGCGGGGTCCGACCGGCTGCGACGGCGCGGATGAGGGTGCGGCCCGGGCTCCGCAGCCCGCGGTAGTAATCGGGGCCCTCGTCGCCGTGCAGCTGAACAGCGCGGATACCGCTGCGCTCGGTCAGTTCGAGCACTCGCGCCACCGACTGGCCGCGGAAGACCCCCACCGTCAGCACATGTTCGGGCACCAGCTCGGCGAGCCCGTGGGCGGTCTGCGCGTCCACCGTTCGCGGGCTGTTCGCCGCCAACACGAATCCGATGGCATCGGCCCCGGCCGCCACGGCCGTCTCCACGTCCCGCTCGGTCCGCAACCCGCAGATCTTCACAAACCGCTCGCCCATGCCCCCAGTCAACCAAACACCACCCGGCAATACGCCGCTGCCCAGGGATTCCGGCGACCGACGGACCGAACCAACCGGTCCAGGAGCAACATCGTTGTCATGTCAGGTAATTCGGTTAACTAGCAGTCAATCATCCTCTGCGACTACCATTCTCGTGACAGATGCTCAGCAAGATTACGAACAGCGAAAAGAGTTCGCCATGATTCTCGTGGCCCTGCACGACGCCGTCCTCGCGCACGACGCCGTCCTCGCGCAGCTCGGCAACCCCACACCCCAAACGCCGCCCGTGGCGGACAAGCTGTTAACGCTGGTGCGATATTTCACCTGGTTCGTGATCCTGTCCGGCATCCTCGCGATCGTCTACGCCGGTGGCCATTTCGCGTGGGAGAAGTGGGCCGGTGGCGGCGTGTCCCAGTCGCCGAAGATGGTGGCGGGAGCCATGATCGGCGGAATCATAGCCACCAGCGCGGGCACGATCATGAATGCCGCCATAGGCTGACACGCGGGCTCGAGGACCGAGCACTCCCTGTGTGAATCCGGACACGTTGCGCGAGTTCGGATTCACCTGTGGAGTGCTCGGCCTCTGTTACTCGACTCACCCGCCATACGTTGGCGTTCAGCGCGTTTCCGCGAGTTCGGCCAGCCGGTCGAGCGAGGCGCGGAGTTTGTCGGCGGTGGTCTCCCGTGCCCGCTGCATGCGGGATTCGTCGTTCAGGTCGGTCCAGTCGTAGGTGTGGGTCACCCGCGTGCGATCGTCGGCCACAGGTTCGAGTTCCCAGCGCCACAGGTGCCCCGGCGGCTTCTGCTCCTGCGGTGCGGGCAGCCAGGCGATGCGCCGTCCCTCTTCGAACTCCACCACATGGTTCTCGCGGATACCGCCCGAGGTGTTCTCCATCAGGAACGCCTCGCCGATGCTGTGGACCCGCTGGCCGTCGGCGGCCTGGGCCAGGTTGGCGTTGCCGTCCCAGCGCGGCTGCTGCGCGGGATCGGCGATCAACTCGAAGATCTCGGCGGCGCCCGCCGCGATCTCACGATTCGCGCTCACGATCCGGGGTGTACCTGGGGCCTCGCTGCTGTCGGTCATGAGTCGATCGAACCATCCGCGCGCCACGCCGCGCCAGTCCCGGATGATCGGATCACAGCATGCCGCAGGCCCGGGACTCGCGCCCCGGGCCTGCGGAATACGTTCGCTGGGGGCAGCGTCAGCGCTGGTCGTACAGCGAGTACGCCTGCTCGCGTGCATGGTTGTCGAAGCGCTCGCGATCGAGCCAGTTCAATCCCTTGGTCTCGAACAGCTTGTCGCCCTCGGCCGCGGCGAAACCGGCGAGCAACTCCTTGGCCATCTCGTGGTGCTCGACCTTTCCCTCCCGCTCCTCATGCTTCTCGAACATCCGCATCGCCGCGAAACCCGCGGCGCCCGCGACCAGTTCATGGGTCCAACTGGCCTCGTGCGGCTCACCCTGGTACACCCGGTCGTGGGCGTCCCGCGCGCCATCGTGATCGAACAGATCGAACAGACCCATGACAACCTTCCCCTGTCCGCATCTCGGACAGCGCAATTCGCGACTCTAGTCACGACATACGGTGGCTGCCATGGGGATTGCCGTGTTCTCAGCAACCTCATAATCGTGCGCGGCGCGCACGCGTACCGGCCGGGTTCAGGCCGCGCGATCCCCCTGTCGAGGGTCACCGGCATACAGGCCCATCTCCTCGCGTTGCTCGCGATGGTCCGAGCACAGATACCGTGGACTGCGGCGGTTGTAGGCCGGGTCCAGACGTTGGGTGAAGGTCAAGTGATCGCGGCGCCAGCAGTCGCCGCAGGTGAGCTTGTTCATTATCGGACCTCCTGTTGTCCCCCTCGCGCGGTGAAAATGCTGGTCGAGTGGGTCAAGAGTTCCCGATCCGCACCGCCTCAGCCCTACCCAACCCCAATGGTGGCCGAACTGTTACCAGTATGACGGGATCGGCCGCGCAGCGCAGGCCGCCCGGTAGTGAGAATACCGATTTACCTCCGGCCGTGGTTTGGGTACGTTTACCGAAACACACCGTCACTCGGGGGATTCCATGAGATCCAACAACCGCAGCGTCCTCGTCCGCATCGGGGCCTTCCTCGGCTTCGTGGTCCTGTTTCTGCTGATTCGGGTCCTGATCCACGCCGCCTCCTACGCCTTCGGCCTGATCGGTGTGCTGGTCGTTCTCGCCGCGGCCATCGGAGTGCGGGTCTATCTGCGGTCCAGGCGACAGTCCGGAACCATCAATATCAACTCAGTGGGCTACCAGCCCGGCCCCTACGATCCGGTGCAGGCGCCCGGTTATCCGAACCAACAGGGCTACAACGCATTCGCAGCGCCGCCGATGAACCCGGGATATCCGCAGAACCAGCCCGGATATCCCGCCGCACCCGGCTACCCCCAGAACCAGGAATACCCGCAGAACCAGAATTACCCGGGTCAAGCAGGCGCTTTCCAACAGCCCGGCTACGGGCCGCAGTACCCCGGCTACCCGGCACAGCCAGGCACCCCTGGGCAACAGCCCTACTCACCGCAGAGCTGACCCTCGCCGTTTCGGTGATTCCACAGATCACGCTGCGCGACAATCGAATGCGTGGTTGATCTCATTCTCACGGCCGGGCGGCGGGAGCAACTCGCCGCGTTGCTCGACGACGCGCAGCGTCTGAAGGCCGAGTACCCGTCGGTGGCCGAGTACCTGGACGCCGCCCCGATACTGCCCGGGACCGGCGACGACCGCGCCGACGCGGCGTTCGACCTGCGCTTCGTGCACTACCTGACCAGCGACGAGTCGGCCAATCCGTACTGGGATATCGTCGCGCCCTCGGTTTCGGCCGTGCAGGGCCGCCGCCGGGTAGACGGCGGCCGGTCCCGAGGCAGCGCCCGGCTCGGCTTCGCGCAGACCATCCTGCAAACCACATTCGCCTATGCCGTCCCGGCCCCCGACACCATCGCCTGGATCGCCGACCGCTGCGCCGGTCACCGCGTGGTCGAGATCGGCGCGGGACGCGGCTACTGGGCCGCGCAGCTGGCCCGCGCCGGCGTGCGGATCGAGGCGTACGACTCCCAGCCCCCCGACGCCACCACGAACCTCTCGTTTCCCAGCGCCGCCGGCCGGCGCGACGTGTGGCACCCCGTCGACGACCACACCGCGTACACCACCTCGGCGGACGATGTCCTGTTCCTGTGCTGGCCACCGGGCTGGGAAGATCCCATGGCCTCCACCGCTCTGGCCGAATTCGAAGGCGACCGCCTGATCTACATCGGCGAGCCGAAGGGCGGCAAGACCGCCGACGACGCGTTCTTCGACGCCCTGTCGGCCGATTGGACACTGGAATCCGAAGACCCCCGGTCTGTCGCGTGGTGGAATCTCGCCGATACCGCCCAGGCATGGGTTCGCCGGTAACCCGCCAGCCGCCGTATAACCGAGGACGATCGATCACCTGCGTCTTCGAAGTCGAATCCCGAATAGCGAACCGGCCAATTGTGAAGTGGATAACACCAGTACAGATATCCCGGACTCCCGTCCTGGGCGGCCCACCCCACCGCCGAACCCCATCGGTAAATCCCAGGTCAAGCCGCGATTTGGGTAGGCACACACCGATACGCTAAAGTTTCTCCACGGCCCGCCCGGAAGGATGAGCCGGAGCAATCCCCTATAGCTCAATTGGCAGAGCAGCCGACTGTTAATCGGCAGGTTTCTGGTTCGAGTCCAGATGGGGGAGCCTCAAAGAGTGCCTCTGACCAGGGAGTTAAAGTTCCCCAGGTCAGAGGCACTGTTCGTTTGCTGGCCAAAAAGGTCCATGATGGGTCCATCATGGACGCGAACCAACAGGTCAGGACGGGTAGCTACGCGCTACGACGCGACAGGGCCTCCCTGTTGTCTACGACACGATTGCGGGCCGCGTAGTGCTTCGCTGCGACGACCTCGGAGTTGCCGAGCTGGGCCGCCGCTTCCTTGATGCCCAGCGCCTGGCGAACGTCGGTGCCGACCCTGTGCCGGATCTGCGTTGGGGTGATGTCCTTGAAGTTGTCACCCCGCACCGCACGCCATACTTCGTTGAAGTTGTTCGGGTTCCAGCCTTTGCCCCGGGGTGAAGGGATGATCAGATCGTCATCGCTCTTGATCTTGTATGCCAGAAGCTTCCGGACAGCCTCCACCCCCTTGGGAGCCAAGCCCAGTCGCCGGACCCCCTTCGAACCGGTCTTGGTCCCCTGCTGCCAGCGCCACCCCTTACCTTTGCCCATATCCACCAGCTTGCCCCGGACCCAGATCCCCGGTACTTCGTGATCAAGCTCGGCATCGGCGATCCGGAAGCCCAGCAACTCGCCAGGGCGCACCCCCGTTTCCAGGAACAGCTGGACCACCCAGTAGATACGTTCGTCACGTTTCGGACCGGAGCGCCAGCCTGGAGTACCCGGAACCGCCTCACCGCGGCACCAGGCGGCCACCTGTTTCATGAACGCATCGAACACATCGTGTTCGAGCGCTTCAGGTTCCTCGTCCTTGCGATCGGGTTTCAGCGTGCCGTCCATCGGGTTGATGTCGATGGCACCATGCCGACGGGCAACATCGAACATCCCGGACAGGATGGCCCAGTGCTGAGCGGCTTTGGAGGTGTGGCCCGCCTCCATCAGCTTGACCATATATTCGTTCATGCGGGCCGTATCTGATTCCCGCACAGTGAGTTTACCGATGGTCGGCTTGATCTTGATTGCGTCAGAACGGGTTCGCTTGTCTTTACTGTGATCCAGCTGCCGTTCGTAGAGATCGAGGCTGCTCTTCGCGAGCTTGCCGCGCAGTCTCTCCTCCGCCAGCCAGATGTCCGCGAGCTTGGACAGCCGGGTTGTCGGCTTGACCGTATCGCTCCCCCGTTTTGTACCCATCCAGTCGGAGGCAGCCTTGCGCACGAGCCGCTCGGCCTCGCGGTCATTCTTGCCCTTCCGTTTAGGCTTGTAGTAGTTGCCCAAAGTGTTGCGGCACCATAGGCGCGCTTCGACGCGTCCGTCAGGCAACTTCCGGATCTGGAGTCGGCCAGTTGTTCCTGGTTCCAGGGAGGGATTCGACAAGGTAGTCCTATCTAGGCTGGCCGAACGGCCGATCCGAGAATATCAGTTCGAGTGGGTCCATGATCAGCAAATTCCGGTGATGGCAATCACTTTCGGGTTTACGTAAATGAGGACTTCCTCAAATCCGGCGGATTTGAGGAAGTCCTCATTTAGCCAAGAACTATGCGGCATCCTCTTCGTCGGCATAATGCGCGTCCAGCCATGTGTCCAGGTCCACCAATCGATAACGGGCATGCTTGCCAACCCTCAGGTACCGGGGTCCAACCCTTTCTGTCGCCCAGCGCGCAAGCGTCTTGCTGGGCACTTGTAGATACTCGGCGGCCTGTTCTCGGGTGAGAAGACCTCTCCCATTTGACATTTCAGCAGACCTCTCATTATCTCGAATCATCGTTTATCGCCAATGCCCCTATTGACCTCGCTCGCACGGTGTGAAGTTGGGGGCGATCATGAGGCCACCGACCCGCGCAAGGAGGGGTTTGCGATATTCATCAACGCCTCAGCCAGTCGGTCCGCGACGGACTGTAGATCCGAAAGCTGCTGCGGCAACAGGTCGTCCCATGGGCTTTGGCGACGGAGTAGCGCTTCGGCGAGAAGGGCCTGTTCCCATTCGGCGATGTCGCTGAGGGGGTATCGACGGATCCTGTTGCTTTTGATGAAGCGGGGGCCGAATCCGGCGCAGGCCCATTTGTTAAGCGTGACAACTTTGATCTTGAGACGGTTCGCCAACTCCTCGCTGGTCAACCAAGCTTCCTCGACAGGGTCGATAACGAGGACGTCGCCGACGGGGTAGCGGCGCACTCTGCCAGCCTTGATGAAGTGGGGACCGATCCCATTGCAGGCCCATTTGTCGAGTGTGCAGACTTTGATCTTGAGACGGTCCGCCAGTTCCTGGCTGGTCAGCCACACTTCCCCTGAACGTTCCATAATCCACTTCCTCATCTCGCACTCCGTAGAGAGTTGCCCGGTCGAGCACGACCCGGTGTCAGGCGTCAAAGCCTTGGACGCGCCCCAGGCCGAACCCCGTGTCGCGCCTGTCGAACCCACTCCGCGAGTCGTGTCGTGCCTCGTATGACGCGCGCGACGTCCCACGACGGGAACTGTACATAGTTTTACACTTAGTTTCAATAGATTCACTGCTTACTATAGGTAGAAACTACAGATAGAATTGGCTTGCCACACTGGACATGAGCAAGATCACTAACGGATGAGCTGGTAGAAGATGCGTAGAAGTATCAGGTACTATCAGCCAGAACGTGGACGTAGCGGCCGTTCCGCATGCGTTCCCCTGCACAGAGTCGAGGCGATGACTACACACCCCGAGTACTTGGGCCAGGTGGCACACGCACGGCGTGATGAGCTGGACTTGACCAAGCAAGCGATTCACTCAGCCGTCGGGTTGAACCCACTAACGGTGAGCAAGATCGAAAACGGGCTGGCCGGACGAATCCACAAGAGCACCTTCACCAGGCTGGACAAGGTGTTGCAGTGGGAGGACGGTTCGGCCGAGAAGGCGTTCACCAGTCGCCGCCCTCCAGTCAAAGCCACTACCTCCGCGCAGCCAGTACCCACTGTGTTGTACGTTCCGTTTCCCCCCGACCTGATTCAGAAGACGGTCAAGCTGGCCGAGGCGGTTACCGAGGCCGCCGCCGGAGACGAGCGGCTGGCAACGCTGGTGACCGAGATGGACACGGTTGCGGACCGTATCTTGCGGGCCTGGACTATCGCGGACATCGAGCGCCAGAGGTATGAGGGCACGCTGAGTTCGGCAACCATCGAAATGCTGCTTGGTCATTACATGCGGCGTACCCCTGAAGCGCCGACGGTCCAAGACCAGGAGGAGCTGATGTATTTGCGCTGGTTGCTGGGCCGACTCCCCGAGTCCGATTCCGAGCAGGAAGAACGCTTCGCGCAGCGATGGGTGCGGGTGCAGCGCATGTTCGCAGCGTCGCATCGAACGAGTGAGTGAGGGAAGCCATGCCATTGCCGTTGGCCGAAAAGATCGGCCGCATGATCGAATTCGCGCACCGTTGGGGTGAACCTGCACTCGTTGACGAGGAGATCGCCACCGAACTCACCACCCAGCTCAGACGCACCATCACACCCGCCGAGATCTCGGCCCTGCGTGACGGATCGACAATCGAAATCCCCCGCGACTTGGCAACTGCACTGTGCGCGCTGTGCGGCGTAACGGATGTCGGTTACCTGCTGGCCAACGGCGACGAGGATGTCGACATTGACCTGCGACTACAGCTGTGGACCTTGGCCCGAGACCGAGGGATCCGGCACGTCGCCGCGCGCGCGATGACTCGGGACAAAATGAGAGAGCTGATCAGCGATCTGCGTGCGCTGCCGACGCGCACCGGGTAACGCAGCTGCGGCATCTGTTCAGGTGTAATCGACTGTGCTGGAATGGAACTGGATCGAGAATTTATCGCCCCCGATCGAGCCCCTCGATCAACGCGCTACATCCTCTAATCATCGGGCCAGACGGTCACGGCCCAGTATTCCCTGAATCTGCGCATCAACTCAATCACCGAGACCTCTTGCCCCTCGTATCGGACCAAGTAGTCCTTGAACCGCTTGTACTGATCAGGCGCTTGACCTGGCTCGACGATGAGAGTTCTAGCCCTTTGATACGGCCGGAATTCAAGCGGAGGATGCCCGTTCGGCCGCGGGATCCTGAGCGTCTGGTCGATCTGAGGCCCCTTCCAGATGACAGTGATAATGGCGTCGGGTCCGACAGTTGCGCTCGGGATTTCGTCCATGGTCGACCTTTCTTCGATCTTGCCTGTCTTTCTGGAAGCAACTCAGGTTCGCTGTCACCGAAGCTGACAGACAGAGCCGTGCAGCCCCGGTTGGGATCGCCGGGGGGGGTGTGTCAGGGGATGCGGTGGAAGGTGACTTCGAGGTTGGATGGTCGCAGTGTCAGGTTCTCTTCAACGTCCAGTTCTGCGGTGCTGGCCAGCTCGTAGTCGCGTACCAGCGAGGCGATGATGAGCTTTGCCTCGTGCAAGGCGAATGCCTGACCGATACACGAGCGCGGGCCGGTGCCGAAGGGCCGGTACATCCAGGGAGCGGCCCGGAACCCTTCCTGGAGCCACCGGTCCGGCCGGAACTCCTCGGCATCGCGACCCCAGACGGCGGGGTCGCGATGTACCGCCAGGAGCAGCACGAACACCCACTCCCCCGCGGCGATGGGGTAGCCGCCGAGCGTGGTGTCTTCTCGCGCGGCCCGGAAAAAACCGGGTGCGGTGGGCCACAGGCGCAGTGTTTCGGAGATCACTGCCTCGGTGACCTTCAACGTGGCGACGTCCTCGTACGCGATGCGCCCGTCTGTGGTCACCGCGCCGGCTTCGGCGCGGACCCTCGCTGCCAGCTCCGGATTGCGTGCCAGGAAGTGCGCGGTGAAGGCGAGCAGATTGCCTGTGGTCTCGTGTCCGGCGATGAACAGCGTGAGAACTTGATCGACAAGGTTGTCGTCCGGTAGTGGTGTGCCGCTCTGGGGGTGCATCATCCGGTCCAGCAGGTCCGGGTATCGCTGGCCGGTGCGCCGTCGGGATTCGATGACATCCAGCACGGTTGATTTCATGAGTTCGATGTCTTTGGTGTGCTGGCGAGCACGCTTACCGCCGATCAGCTTGCCCACCACAGGGATTGCCGATTCTTGGGCGTAGGAGAATACGCGCGTCAGTGCGTCGGCGAACGGTGCCCGGTGCGCCGCATCGTGTTCGGTGAACGCGCCGACCGAGTGTCCGAACCCAGCCTGTCCGATGACCTCGAGGGCTGTGTCGCCCATCATGGCTGCGGTGTCAGTGACGGTCCGGGTCTGTCCGAGCCACTGGGACGTCAGGTCCACGACGTTCAGCATGGTGTCGTGGTAGTCCGCCATCGCCGCAGGCACGAATCCCTGAATGAGGATGTCGTGGCCGCGTTTCCATTCGTCGGAGTCGTTGGGCGCGGTGAACAGGCCATTGCCGCCGACAGCGCGGAGCTTCTCGTAGGGTCGGGCGAAGTGCCGCTGCCAGGTCTTCTCGTCGATAACCTCGCGCATCAAGGCCGATGAGCCCGCGAACGTCAGGTGTACCCCGCCGATGAACGTGCGCCGGTACAGCGGGCCGAGCTGGGTGAACTGCCACAGCGTCTTCTGATTCGGGCGGCGGCTGTCAATGCCGAGCACGTCGCCCAGGATCGGAATCCGCCTGGGCGGATGCGGAATACTCTGCGCGACTGCGGGTGTGGTCGTTGTCGTCATAGGGTTGCCTTTCGGGGATGGCCGGGCGAATCAGCTTCTTCGAGAGCCGACGGTTGACCGTTGTCGGTGCGGGTTCGGTTCCATTCCTGGGCGATATCGAGGACGAAGGTCTCATCGCCGATCCAGGGCGGGGCGGCGGCGTTCTGATCGTCGTGCTCGACTGCGCCGCCGGTCAGGGCGGCGCGGAGGGCGTCGCATACCTGTGCGGGGATGGGGGCCGGTCCAAGGCCGGTCAGATACGGGGCGGCCGAGATCATGGTGTCCTCGATCTCTACGCGCATGCGGTGCTCGGTGACCTGCGGCAGTGTGGTCCATGTGAGGGCGTTGAGACGCATCTCCGGTCGTGCGCGCATCATGTCCTCCCACATGGGCCGCAATATCCGGGAATTGCGGGAGGCGGGGTCTCGGTGGGTCCTGATCGCGAGTGAGGTGATGATCGAGGGCACCGCTAGCAGCATGAGCATTGCGATCGGGATCAGGAACAGCAGATCGTTGCTGTGTGCGCGGTCGGTGGTCAGGCGGTGCACGCCGGTGGTGATCAGCCACCCGGTTACCAGCCGGGTCCAGGCGTCGACCTGGGAGAACGCGATGCAGATGATGACGATCGCGCCGAACGCCGCTCGGGAGCGGCTTTGCCGCCAGTGCCATAGCAGGCTCACGGCGGTGATCAGGACCGGGATTTCCGCCAGTGCGGTCGGCAGCGAGTAAATGGTCAGGTAGACCCCGGGTCGCCAGCCGGACAGTTCTTCGACTGCGATGTCAGCGGCCCGTGCGGGGGCGGAGATCCAGGCCAGCGCCGCGACGGCCAGCACCACACCCGCCCAGATCAGCGCGAGCATCGCTGCTCGCACTGGTTGCCGAGCGCGCCAGAGCAGGCCGATCCACAAGATCGCGCCCGCCCCGACGAGCGCGGCGGCATGGGTGGCCAGGCGCACGTCCGCCAGCGTTGTCCACCGGGTCAGGACCGATTGGACCGCCTGGTCCCGTAGCAGCGCGGTGAACCAGTACGACCCGATCAGCACCGCGACTGCCCATTCGAGGCGTACGCGCTCGACCAGCACGGTGATGCGCAGCAGCAGTGCAACCGCGATCCATGTCAGCAGGGCGGCGAGCAGTGGCTCTGGTAGACCCGAGGTCGCTTCGGCCACCAGCAGAGGGCTGGGGCTCATCGCCACATCAATTCGATCAGCGAGGCTGCTCGGTGGCTCGCGCCGTTGAGGTCCTCCGGTCGGCCCCGGCTCAGGCCCGCCAAGTGCGTGCCAAGCCATTCGGCTTCCTGCTCCGCGGTGGAGTCGAAATGCCGGCGGTGCATGATTTCGCGCACCCGTCGTGGGTCCAGGCCCTCTGCCAGGAGCGAATCGGTGACCTCGAAGGAGTCATCGCCCCGGTGCTCGAGCAGCACGTGCCCCATCTCGTGCATGATCTCCTGGCGCTGGCCGCGCGGCGAACGCGCCGGGTCGTACTTGACCACCAGCTCACGCTCGGTAACCCACAACGCGCCGCAGCGCGAGACCGACGGCACATGCACGCGCCACGGGTCCAGCACGAGCCGCTTGCCGAGACGGGCCGACAGGTACGTCGTGAACTCCGCGACCGTCCAGGGCGCCGTCAGGGGAATGCTGTGCAGAATGCGCTGTAAGCGGATCTCGTCCAACGCCGACCTGACCTTCCGATTTCCTACCTGATCTACAACTCCGGCCACTTCCCCGTGTGCTGCTGCACACAACCGCGCGACGCGTGATGTAGGAAAGACCAGTTTCTAACTTCAGATGATGACAGTATCCGAATGATATAACAGCAAGTCAACTGGGGTAACGAGGTGGGTTTAGGGTGCAGTAGAACCGGGCTATGACGTGGCGTATCCATACTTAAGCTCGATGGCCGAACAGTTCTGAGCGCGCAGTCTGCGTGGCCTATTGCTTAGATTCCGTCAGGCAATGTCGGGCACTGCCGAGTACAGCAAGTCCTTGCTCAGTGCTGGATTGAACGAGGACTCTGCCGGAGATCTTGTGCTGCGGCGTCGTGTTCATCGCCCAGTCCAAGCCCCTGCCGCGAGGACCGAACCGCAGACCTCCATCGCTCATCGAAATCGAAATGATGCTGCTGGCGGGCCCCGGCCGGTGGTTCACCCACGGTGAGCAGCGGTGCCGCGCTTGCGGTTCCAGTGGGTCCGGGCGCTCGTGTACGGTGGCGCCACATGGGGAACAGCGGCGAGAGTGTGGACGGTAGCGTGTCTACGGAGGGACGAGATCTCGTTCAGCTTCAGCTGTATGAGGTGTTCCGAGCGATTCAGACCTCTGCGCTTTCGGTGCCGATACAGAATCCTGCGACTTTGCCGTTAGCGGAGCTCGATCCCGAGGTACTGGAGCGGCTCGTGTCGGAATTTGTCACCCGGCAGAGCCGGTCGGTCCATTTCTACGGACGACGCGGCCAGAAACAGTATGGCCTGGATATTGTGGAGCAGGACGGGGCGGAGCGGCCCGTTCTGTACCAGGTGAAACGCTTTCAGACGCTACGGCCGCAGGATATCCGGAACGCAGTCGAGGAATATGCTGGCGCGCCGCGGCGCCCGGGCAGCGATCCTGAGCCCCGGAAGTTCGATGCGAAGAGATTCGTCCTTGTCGTCGCGGCCGAGTTCGATTCTGACACAAGCAATCTCGATGAACAGTCAGCGCTGCAAGGTGAGTACGACGGGGACCTGGAGATCGACGTTTGGGGAGCGGAGACGATCTCGCGGCTGCTACGCGATCATCCCCGGACCGTCTATGCGATCTTCGGGCCGTCGTGGGCAAAGGTGTGGTGCGGCTTCGATCCGACTCCGGAGCAACTGCTGACACCACCCGCTTTCGGATTCGTCGAACCGCCTGCGGAAGTCCTGAATGTCGCCTCGATGCTGGCTGATGCTCACGAGTCAACACATACGGACCCCGCGAGTGCTGCCCGTTTGTACAAGGCCGTTGCGGATGCACTCGACGGAGGCGGTTTCCCGGGCCACTCCGCCCGAATCCGCGGATTCGAGGCAAAGGCGCTGTCGACTGCCGGGGATCATTCGTCGGCGTTCGAGGTACTTGCCGAGCTCACCCTGGAGGCGCTACGGGCAGGTAGCACCACGATTGAATGGCTCGGCAACCCGCATTTCCCCAGCAATAGCACGACCGTGTGGAGTGAGGCGACGGGAGACCAGCAGCGATCGGCGAAAGCTCGGCTGCTGTCGGCCATGTGTGATTGGAGCAGACAAGGGTCGGCTCCTGCGATCGTTGAGGATCTGGTCGCGCTCCGCGACGGCGCAGATCCTGACATCGCCGAGCTGTGCTGTATGACTCTCGAGAATGCACTCATCGACGGGCTGTTCGATTTCGACCCGCCGCAATCGACGATCGTCCCGCCCCAGTCGGATGCCGCCATCACGCCCCTGTTGAACGAACTTGTCGACCTTGCCCGTGGCCTGACCCCGGCAGACCGGGTCCTGCGGGCGCGGCTGGGCTGTGCGATCGCCGACGCATCGTTGCAGCTGTCTTCGACAATCGACGAAGTGGACAGCGCATATCAGGAATTGCTGGACGCCGCGCTTGCCGGACGGCTCCTTCATGCCCGCGGACTGGTCACCTCTCGGGCGGCCTACGCCTACGCGAGCCGGGGCGCGCTGGAGAAGGCCGTGAAATGGTGGGAGAACTCGATCCTCACCACCTGCGAGGAAGGCTATTACGGTGACGCCCGCGGGGCGATCACGAGCATCTCAAGCTGCAACTTCGATCGGCACCGGATCGATCAGTCGGTCACCGAGGTACTGAAGGCGCTCCCCAATCGCGAGCAGCTTCTGCGCGCTGGAAATTTCAATCCGTACCAGGCGGCGCTTGAATACGCGCACCAAGGACGACTGCCCGGTGCGTTCGGCGATGCACGCATCCATATCCGTGCATGCCGACTGGCCGGTCACCTTGAGCTCCATCGCCAAGCAGTGCGGCTCTTCGGCGACATCCTGGTTGCCGCAGACCAGGCGAAAGCCGCTCTGTTGCATTACATTTCCGCGGGTGCCAGCGACGAAGCACAACGAACGGCCGCGACCACCGGGCCCGTCGATGTCCTTCGGTACCTCGCATTGCCAGACCGTCGGCAGGCCGCCGCAGCGGCCTGCGTGATCGGTGAACATGCCGCTTCCTGCCCCGATGATTCGGTTCCTGGACTCGTGCAAGCACTGCTCAAGACGGCATCGTCGTTTCGGGAGAACTTCTCCCGCGTCGGTGCCTGCCCTGAATGGGAGGCATTGAAGGCACTGGCCCGCTTCGGTTTCCGTCTTCCGGAGTCTGCCGTCGATCCTATTCTCGCGATCGCTGAACCCGGGCTCGACAACAACCGTGATGGCAATGCCGACGTGGCAGCCTTGCTCATTGAGCTGCTGTATGCGGTGGTACCACGGCGGTCGGACATCGCCGCCGCTCTTGGCAGAATGATGAACCTCGACACGCCACCGGACGAGTTGTGGGACGGTATCGAGGTCATTCCGGCCGACAGCCGCGCTGAGCTGCTACCACTGGTGAAATCTCAGGCGGACAGAGGCCGCCGCAGCGCTGTGGCCGTTCTTGTTGCCTGGGCCGTACCTTCCCCGCTTATCCAACTCGTCGCCCGGCAGGCGTGCGCTGCACTGCTGCGGCAGCCCCCGGCCGAGCCGGGCCGCGCGGTGACACGCACGACCGAGGGCGAGACGGTGTCGCTGCTGCTTGCGCTGCTGAACCACGAAACAGGGGACCTGGTAGAGATACCGACCCGATATCTGGAGCCTGCCGTAGCGCGGCCAGCCGGAGGCGTCATTTTCGCGGCCTACATCGCAGGTCCCGGTGCGCGGTCCGATGACCCCGGATCCGGCGAAGCGGCTGGTACAGCAGAGTTCGAAGTGCCAGACGAAGAACAAGTCCTGGCAGACGCCAGCGCCGAACCCCGTCGCTTGGCCGCCGCCATCGCCGAAAAGCTCCTGACCATCGCCGAGGATCGCCACGAAGGAGGAAACGCCCGCGGACGCACAGTGCAAGCGCTGCAACGACTTTACCCGCACCTCGCACCTGGGCAACTCGCTGACATCGCGCACCGGCTGAACGCGATCCGGGCCGATCCTCGCCATTCGGCCGTTGATCGCACAATCATGCGTTCCGATCGCCCTCTGAGTTCGATGCGGATGAGCCTCGAGGAGAAAAATCTCACTTCCCGCGCTCTTACCGCCACCACAAAGGCGTACTGCGCGGCACGAAGCGATACCGATCTAATCGAACCCGACGCTACGCTCATTGCCGAGATCGCCGCCACCGCAATGAAGTGGCTAGCCGGATCCGACACCGACAGACGCAGCTCGGCGGCCATCGCGCTACTGGATCTGGCCAAAATCAAGGAAGCACCGACCGGTGCACTGTATGCCCTGCTGTGCGACCGGGACGCCCACATACGGGCCGCCGCGACCACCATCGCCGACCTCACACCCGAGATAGCCGCCGCCCTCGCCGCGGACGACGCACCGAACGTCCGGGCTCGTCTGGCCAGCCGACAAAATCTGCTTCCCGAACCGATTCGCGCCACACTCGCGGCGGATCCCGACCCGCGCGTGCGCAAGGCCCTATCCGCGCCAATGCCGATGTCGTAGCCCTACCGACGAACAGCGCAATCAATCATCTACGGCTCTGTCGGTCCGTTATCGGTCAGACGTCTCCATGATCGATACGGGTACCGTCCAGACGTACTGGGTAGTCATTTATGCAGTTCAAACCCTATGTAGTATAGCGCCTGAGGGCTATGTAGAATTTCGTCATGACTGAGTTCCGCATGACGACTACCGTCGCTAGCGTCCTACGTGAGTTCCTAGAAGACCCCAGCGAGCGCCAGTACGGGTTCGAGCTGATGGAACGCTGCAAGATCTCTAGCGGATCGCTGTATCCAATCCTGATCCGCCTCGAGCGCGCCGGCTGGATCGTCGGACAGCACGAAGAGATTGACCCGAGCAAGGAGGGCCGACCCGCACGGAAGTACTACAAGCTGACACCCGAAGGCGCGGTGTCGGCGAGCCGCGAGCTCGAGAAGCTCAGCGCTCGACTGCGCCCACCCACGCGTCATGCCATCTACCGGCGCGGGCTCGCAGGGGGCGTTGCGTGAATGCTGCTCTCGGGATCCTAGGGGTGATCGGCGCATTCATCGCCCTGGCGCTGACCAAGGTGGTGTCGAGCCTGGTCGGCAAGGAAGTTGAAGGTTGGTTGGACCAAGTACCGTTTGCGGTGCTACGGCTCGCGCGGCGTCAACTTCCCGAAGATATGCGTGTGCCCATCCACGATGAGGAGTGGGTACCGGAGCTTTACCACATCCAGGAGTGCGAGCAGGCACGTCCAATCACACGGTTGTGCAAAGGTCTACGCTACTCGACTAGTTTGCTGGGCCGCATCGGCCAAACGGTGCGAGCAGGCAGGCCGTCGCTGTCCTGGCAGGCCCGAATCGTCTCGGGGAAGTACCGCCGAGTGAAGATGTTGGCGGTCATCTCTATCCCGCAATGGATTGTCATCATTGGGATCACTCTCTTCGTGAGCCCGACGTTGGCCGGGCCAACGGTATGGGTTGTTGGGTTGATCGCGCTATTCGGCGGGGCTGCCAGCGGAGCACTCGGGTTTGCCTGGGACAAGCGATTACGAATCGCGCATCCTGAAGACTGCGACGGCGACTGATACACGTCCACTCGGCCCGAAGGTAAGGCCACCACCAGCGCGGTACACCTCCTGATGCACGTCAGTCGGAATCTTGACAAATAGATGGCAAATAGCCGCAGGTCACACGGCACTGTCACCCCGTGACCTGCGGCTATCATTTGGCGTGCACATTGGTAACTCAATGTGGACGGCGGAATCGGCATGGGTTGACTTGAAGATCCCGCGATGTCCCGCTGGAACTCTGCGGCGAGATCCGATGTGTCTCAATAGATTCTGCATCTCCTGGCAAATGCGCCCGTATTGGCGGAAGCGGTAACGTACAGCCTCTACGGGCGGAAGCGAAACCTATGCGCCTTGCCGCGATATGCCAATCGTTGCCACGCAACGAAACTCGGCAGCATTCACGGCCGAGATCAGTTTGCCGTACAGCCGCTGGATGACCGTGCATCGCGCGTCATATCCAAGCATTCACACCAGATGAGGTGACGTAAATCACTCAATCCTAGTTAATCCGGCTCCGTCCTACTTGGTCGTAGTCAATCGTGCCAAATACTTGCCGTTAGTTGGATATAGCATCTGATCTGCACTTTGTGTGTTTTCTTCGAGCGCCTTACGGTCAGTGCGAGCCTGGCGACGGGTTCATGGATCGGCTGTGAGGAGTACGGATGAGGACACGGCGTAGACCGGTTGCCCGCTACTTGCCTTTGGGTGGAGCGGTGGTCGTGACGGCGGTGCTGGTGCTGGGTTGTATCGGGACGGCGGCGGCTGATCCAGTGGGGGATTTGACGAAGGACGGGTGTCCGGTCCTGTACGCGCTGGGGGTGCAGGGCACCGGCCAGTCGTCCCCGAACGCGCCGGTGTCGACCGATACCGGGATGCTCTCGGAGGTTTTCGGCCCTTTGCAGGCCGAGGCTGATGCGGCGCATGTGAAGGTTGCCCGCGCGTACGTGCCGTATGAGGCGTCGTTCGGCGGGTTGGATGGGCCGTCGAATCCGGATTCGCAGTCGTATGCGCAGTCGGTGCAGGGCGGGCTGGACACGCTGAACACGATGGTCGGCCGGATCATGGCGGCGTGTCCGGCGACGCGGATCGCGGTGGCCGGGTACAGCCAGGGCGCGCATGTGGTGAGTATGTGGGCCAAGCAGGTCGGGACGGGGTCCGGTTCGGTGCCCGCGGCGCAGGTGGCGGGGGTCGCGTTGTTCGGTGACCCGGTGCGGGCGCCGGACTCGCCGCCGTTTCCCGGCCGTCCCGGGCAGAACAGGCCGGACGCGGTTCCGGGGACGTCGGGCTCGGCGGTACACGGGTTGGAGCAACTGCTTCCGGCATCGACGAGCGGTGAAGGGATCGGGCCTGATCGTGATCAGGTCGATGATTTCGGCGCACTGAACGGACGGGTGTTCATCGAGTGTGCGTCGGGTGACCTGGCGTGCGCTGCCCCGGATCACGCGCCGATCCTGAAGGCGGTCGCGAATATCGCGGGTCAGGCCGACAGCGGCGGTGATCCGTTGCGGGCGTTGTGGAGCGTCACGCAGGCGCTGGCGTTCACCACGATCAAGACCGCGACGGCCACGATCAATCAGGACGTGCAGGGTGATTCGCTGTCGGATCTGTCGATCACTCCGGGTGAGAGTCTGTCGCAACGGGTGGCGGATGCCTCCGATCCGCGGACTGCACTGGACCCGGGCGACGTGGTGCAAGCGGCGCTCAGGGTCGCCACGATCGGGTTCAATTCTGTTGCGGCAGTGGCAGAGTCGCTGCTGACCCCGGACACGATCGCGCAGGTCGCCACAGCGGGATTGACGAATCCTGTGGCGGGATTGGCTGTTTTCGGGGAGAAGCTGCTCGGGGCGTTGCCGCAGCTGATGCCGCCGGAGACCGCGATCGGTTTGGTGAAAAGCGCGTTTCAGGTGGTCGTCGGCAATATCAGCGACAACCGGGATTTGGTGAACACGGCGGTGTGGGCGAAGTACTCCGACGCGATCACCAAACACGACTCGTACGGGCAGACCCCGATCACCGCGAACGGGCATTCGGGCACGCGATACGCGGCGGACTGGTTCGCCGCTGCCGCCCGTGACGCAGCAGCAACACCGGCACTGCCAGCAGCCAGCACCACCACCACGACGGCGGAGCCCAGCCCGAGCGCTTCCGCGACCGGCGGCGGCAGCACCGGGCCGGGCACCTCGACGGCAGCGCCGAGCGGTGGCGCGGCCCCGTCGGGCAGTCCGCAATACCCGTGGGACGCAGGGACCAGCGGACTGGAGAACTTACCGGTCCCGGGGCCAACCACAGCGCCGACAACCTCGGCCGGAACGCCTGCTCCCTGACCGACGTGTCGGCAGCATCACGCATCCGCCTGTCCCTGGTGATCGAGGCGGTATTCACACCGAAACGGCCCTGATGTGGGCGTTGAAAAATCGAGAGGAAATGTCGAAAGATGGTTAACACGAACAAAACCCGGACCAGTCAGGGGTGGCTGGTGGCCGCACCGGCGATGGCCGCAGCGCCCAGCGGGGATCTCGCGGGCATGCACACGGCCGCGATCACCGCTGGGTCGGACGCCCGGATCGTTGAGGTGCCGGATCGTACAGACGCGGTGCGCCCGGTGGCGCGCACGGTGCCGTTCGACGTGTCGCGCCGGGGAACGGACACGGTCGGGGTAGGCGGGCTGCTGCGCGGTCCGCGACCGGAATGGATGCCTCGGGCCACGGCTGTGCAGGTCAACGAGTTCACGGACGCGGCGACGAGCCCGTTCCGGAATGCGTTCGATGTGGCAGGGGTACCGCGGGGGGTTGATCGGATGGTGCTCGGCGCGGTGGGCGGCGGGGCTCTGGCCGGTGCGGCGGGCGCGATCGCGGGCGGTGTGGGCGGAGCGGTGGGTGGCGGTGTCGCGGGCGCGGCGATCGGCGCTGCGATCGGTGGCGCGGTCGGCGCGGTGACCACGCTCGGTGCGGGCACGGTGCCCGGAGCGATCATCGGCGGCGTGATCGGCGCGGGCGTCGGGGCGGCGGCCTGGTCCGCGATCGGCGCGGGCGCGGGCGCGGTGTCCGGTGCCGCTGTGGGCGCGGAAGTCGGCGCCCTGGGGGCGTAACCCCACCCCCATACGCCCCCGGAACGGAGACCAGGCCCGGTCGTGAGCCGGGAGCTGAACGGCTGTGTGCCAGGACTCCCCATTTGTTCAGTACGAGAGGACACGAAAAGCGTTGAGATCAGCAGTAATACACACCCCTGGCAGGCGCAGCCGTCCCTGGCTGCTCGCGATAGCCGCAGTACCGGTCAGCGCGGCGATCGTGTGTGGTTCCCTCGCCCCGGCGACGGCCGCCACGGGCGGGCAGGCCGGAGTCACAGCCGGACAGTCCGGTGGCGGGCAGGCCGGGGTGACGTCCCCGGCCCCGGCACCGCCCGCCCCTGCGGCTCCGGTGATGAACGGTGATGACGGGGATGCGGGGGTGGAAGGCCCGACGCAGGCGCAGCCGTACGAGACGCGTGCGGACCCCGATCCGGACACTCCCGCCCCGGTGGTCGCCCCGTCGCAGTTGCACGCTCCGCGGCGGGTGGCTCCGGTGCTGCCGATCCGTCCTGCACCGGACACGGTGCGGGTGGGCAGCCTCGCCGCGCCCCGGCCGCACTGGTTGCCCCACCCGATCGCTGATCGCATCAATTCCGATGCGGCCGTGACCGAAGCGCATATCGCTGATGGGTGGAACGCGGTCGGGGTGCCCCGGCGGCGCTCGGACCGGGTCGCGGCCGGGACGGTCGCGGGCGCGGTCGCCGGGGCCGCGATCGGTGGTGTCGCGGCGGCGGTGCCGGGCGCGGTGGCCGGTGGCGCGGCCGGAGCCGTGGTCGGGGCGGGAGTCGGTGCGGTCGCGGGCGCGGCGGTCGGTGTTGGTGGCGCGCTGATCACCGGCGGCGCGGCCGGGGTCGGCGCTGCGCTGGCGACCGGTGGTGTGGCCGCGATTCCCGCGGTGGCGGCGATCCCGATTGTTGCCGGAGGAACGGTCGGTACCGCGATCGGCGCGGGCGCGATCATCGGCGGTGTGGCCGGAGCGGGCCTGGGAGCCCTGGCCGGTGGCGCGGTCACCGGCGCAGCCGGGGCCGCCGTCGGCGGCCTGGTCGGCGCAGCGATCGGCGGAGCCGTCGGCGCCGGCTCCTGACACCGGTATCTCCGGTGGGGTGGTGGCGCACCCGTGTGAGAGCGCGGTGCGCGCCACCACCCCGGAATCCCGACTGCGAGAACAGTTATCGAAGGAGGTGAGAATATTGTCCACACGCAACAGCGGCGAGAACGAGCATTGGCGCGATTGGCTCCCGCCGCTGCCGCCCTCTGTCAGCGGATCGGACGACCAGGCCGAGGAGAGGTCTGCGCGCGCGGAGATCGGTTCGGCGGCAACTGGTATCGGCCGGATCGGACGTGGCGGGCGCGCGCCGTCGTTGTCGGCGGCGGTGCGGCGGCACGCGGCACTGGCCGGGGCGAGTCTGGCCCTGGCGGCGGCGGTCGGCGGGTGCGCCTGGTGGTGGCCGGGGTGGAGCCATCCGGCGGTCACCGGCCCGGCGGCCTCGCCACGCAGCACCACCGTGTCCCCTGTCCAGCGTGATGTCACGTTGGGTGGTGGGCTGGGCTGTGATCCGGTTCGCAGCCCGAATCTGGTCCGCGGCAACGGTACCGGGTCACTGGCTGATGGCCCGGATGCGATCTTGGCGTTCGAGCACGCGTATTACACGGCGCGGTCGGGCACGGCCGCGCGGGCGGTGACGACCACGGACGCGGACGTGCCGTCCGCGGACACGATCGACGCCGGAATCAGCACGATTACGCCGGGCACGACGGCGTGCGTGGTGATCATGCCGCAGACCCCCGGCCGCTACCTGGTAACGATCAGCGAGAACGCGGCGGGCGGTGCGGTGCACAGCTTCACCCAGCTGATCACCACCACCGCCCAAGACGGCAGCGGCGTGCGGATCACCGGTATCCACGCCGCCGATTCCTGAACCCCCTGACACCCGGGCATACCCCTCTCGTGGCGGAGCTGTGCCCAATTCATCTCTTGGAGTATCCGTAATGTCCTCTACGACAACGATATCCGTGCACGTCTGGTATCCCGGCGGCGCGCACCTGATCTACAACCTGCCTCCTGGCGAGGTCGAGGATTTCGTGAGCGCGGCGCGCCGGGTCGGCGCGTGGGCGAGCGTCATCGGCGAACAACAGCGGGGATCCTCTCGCCCGCGCCTGCACAGTGTGCCCAGACAGGATGCCGCGTGATGAATGGCAGTATCGCCGCGCCGCAGTCCGGGCGCTGGTTGCCGGTGTGGGACCGCCCGGTCCCTCACACCGGCGGGCGGGCTCCGTTGGTGTGGTTGCTGGGCGCGCACGGCGGTGCGGGCGTGAGCACCCTGGAACAGGTCCTGGCGCTGGCCGCCGACGCACAGGGCCGCTGGCCCGGCGCGTTCGACAACGAATCCCCCTTCGTAGCGGTGGTGGCCCGGGAAACGGTGGACGGGCTGGGCCGGGCACACGAACTGCTGCGCCAGCACCACGGCGGGCAGGCGGGCCGCTGCCAGGTGCTGGGGTTGATCACCTGCGCGGACCGTCCCGGCCGGGTACCGCCCGAGATCCGCCGCTACCGGCGGGTGATCGATGAACTCGTCCCCCCCGAGGGGCGCTGGCGCATGCGGTGGCAATCGGCCTGGCCGCTGACCCCACGCGCGGATCTGCCGGTGTGGACACCGGCAAGCCCTCATCCGACCCGAGGCAGCGACCCGCTGGCCGCCGTGCGGGAGCTGGGGCACCAGGTACTCGGCGCGGTCGCCGCCGCCGTGACCGGATCTTTCCTCGATCAACACTCTGGAGAAGCAGCATGATCATCCACACGCTCTGCCATACCGCGGTCTTGGCGGTCGATTCCATCCAGCCCGAGGCCCCGCCGGGATCATCGCAAGTCTTGCGGCTGGTCCGGTACCTGATGTGGTTCGTCATGCTGGCCGGGGTCGCGGCCATGGTGTACGCGGGCGGGAAGTTCGGGTGGGAGAAGTGGAACGGCTCGACCCTCGAGTCCCCGAAGATCGTGGCCGCCGCCGCGATCGGCGGGATCATCGCCACCAGCGCCTCGTCCATCATGAACGCTGTCGTGCTGACCTCATGAACATCACGATCATCGCTACCCCGATCCTCACCGCGCTGACACTGCCCGCGCTGGTCCAGGATGCGCTGACCGGCGGTGGATACCAGCACCTGCCCGCGTCGGTGACCGGGCCGTTGGACCAGCTGTGCGGGTGGGCGGCCTGGTTCGCGCTGACGATCTGCCTGGCTTGGCTGATCGCGGCGGCCGGACGTCTATGGGCCGCACACCGCCACGGCGAGCCGGTCTGGTCCGACGCCTCGCACAGCATCGTGGCGAGCCTGTTCGGCGCCATCGTGTGCAGCAGCGCCGCCGCCGTCGCGACCGCGATCCTGACACCCTTCTAGCACCCTTCTCCCGGCGCACATTTATCCCTGCGCCACAACATTTTTCACAGGAGGCCCTCCATGGGTTTACTTTCGCATGCCCGGACACGGGCTGCCCTGGCCTTGGCCGCCGGGATCGCGGTAGCGGGCGCGCTGGCCGGATGCGGGACGCACAGCGCACATCCGAGCGTCGGTGCGGATCTGACGCGTGTCCCGGCGGGATTGCACTGGGACACCTTCGCCGGGATCGCGATCCCGGCCGGTGACGACGGCCCGGCGTCCACCGGTGTGACCGACACCGGCTACGCCCAGACCCCGCAGGGTGCCGCGTTGGCCGCGCTCGACCACACGGTGCGGATCTCGACCGCGGACAACAGCAGTTGGGGACCGATCGCGGCGGCCGAGGTCGCCTCGAGTCCGGGCGCGGATGCCTGGAAGCTCGCGCGGGCACGGCTGAGAATCAGCGGACCGGCGAACCCCGCCCTCGCACCCCGGATCATCGGGTACCGGATCACCAGCTACCAGCCCGACAAGGCGTCGGTCACCGCGTACAGCGTGTATCCGGACAAGAGCCTGGCCGCGACCGCGATCGGAGTGATCTGGTCCGGCGGGGACTGGCGGCTGTCCCTGCCGGACCCCGCCAGCACCACGCCCACGGTCACCGCGATCCGCGGCGTGCCGACCACGGGCCTGGTCCGGCTGGAGGGCGCGCGATGAGCGCCGCGGACACCGAGCCCACCGGCAGCGAACAGGACACGGCAGGCAGCAAGCGGCGCGGCGGGCAGGCCGGGTTGATCGCCGCGCTGATCGTGGTCGCGCTGATCGCCGTGGGTGCCGTAGCCGCCGTCGCGGTACGGCACGCCAGCCCGCACCGAGCCGCATCGGGCGTGGCGGGTACGACCCCCGATGCGGGTGGGAGGGATTCCACGGCAACGGGTTTCGCTGTGCCGGTCACCGATGTGTTCGGTCGGCGGGTGAACGTGCCCCGCAACCCGGCCGGGCAGCCGTTGCCGCAGACCGCGCCACAGCACAGCCCGGCTGATCCGGGATGGCTGACGGCCGCGCCGGTACTGCCGCAGCAGGGTGGCTGGCAGCAGGTGGCGGGAGCCTCGGTGCCGTTCTCGATCTCCGATGGCCCGACCCGCCTCACCGACGGAGTAGCGGCCGGGTGGTCGCACACCCCGCAGGGAGCCGCGCTCGCGGGCGTCTACGCCGCCTATCAGCTCAACGCCCGCCCCGGCGACCGCGCCGTGCACACCCGCCTGCTCGAGAACGCCCCCGGCGCGCTGTCGGCGTTCGACGCCGACAAGGCAGCGGGACGGATTCCGACCCTGTTGCCGCAGAACGTCACTCGGTATCTCGTGGCACCGGACGCGTTCCGGGTCGACAGCTACGCCGACGATATGGCCGTCCTGGAGATCGCCACCCGCACCGCAGACGAGGACGGGACACCGGCGTGGACGGCCACACAGATTGTGATGGTGTGGGACGGCGGGGACTGGCGGCTGCAACCCCCACCCGGCGCGACACCACCCCAGCATGTGGAGTCCTCCCTGACCGGGGGGTGGACCGCATGGTAGCCATCACCGCACTACCACGGCGAATGGCACGAAATCCGCTGTACAGGAACATTATCCATGCCGTGGTTGTGGCGGTGTGCGCGGCGCTGGTCGGTGTGGCGGCTGCCGGGCCGGCTGCGGCGGACCCTGCCAGCACTGCCCCGTCGTCCGGGGGTTCGTACGGGTTCGATCGGATGTGTAACTCCGCGCACGATGCGCTCTCGGGTGTCGGGATCTCCGGGACGCCGTTGAATTTGGGCAATGTGGTGGCCGGGGCGTGTAAGGGCGCGAACGTGGCCACCCATCCGGGCAAGGCGGCCTCGTCGGTGGCGGATGCGGCCTGGGGCACCGCGTTTGGCAAGGCGGTGCAATCGCTGGTCTCCGGGTTGTCACAGGCGATCGTGTTGTCGCTGTCGTTCTGGGCCAGATTGCCCACAGCGATCACCGACAGCCCGGACCTGTTCACCAAGATCGCCGAGTACACCTATCAGTTGCAGTGGTACCTGCTGGCCGCCAGCGTGCTCGTGTGCGGGGTCCGGCTGGCCCAAGCACGCCGTCACGCCATGGCCGAGGCCGCGCACGACACATTCAAGGTGCTCGCGCGCACGATCTTCGCCTCCACCATGTGGACCGCGGTCCTGGTCGCGGGCACCCACGCCTCGGACGCGCTGGCGAACTGGATACTCGACGACGCCACCGGCGGTGACCCGAAGACCGCCGCCAAAGCCCTGGCCGAAACCGCCGGGCTGTCGGTGTTCTCCCCCGGCCTGGTGCTGCTGCTGGCCTGCGTGGGCATCCTGGGCGCACTCGCGCAGGTCGTGCTCGCGGTGGTGCGCCAGGGCCTGCTGGTGGTCGTGGCCGGGGTGCTGCCGCTGGCCGCCGCCAGCTCGGCCACCACCTCCGGACGCAGCCTGTACGACCGGCTGATCGGCTGGTCGGTCGCCTTCCTGCTCTACAAACCCCTTGCCGCGCTGGTGTATCTGATCGCGTTCACCACCATCGGACAGACCGCCTTGAGCGCCAGTAGTGGCGCGAAGGTCGATGCGGAGTCCGCGCAGCGGGCGCTGGTCGGCCTGGTGCTGGTGTGCTCGGCCGGGCTGACCTTGCCCGCGTTGATGCGGCTGGTGTCCCCGATCGCCGGACTGGGCGGCGGGTCCGGCGCTGCGGCAGCGGCCGGAGCCGCGACCGCGGTGGCCGCCGGAGTCTCGATGTCCGGTTCGGTGCGCGGCAGCGGCGCTTCCAGCGCGAAAGCCGGAGCGGGCAGCATCGCGACCACGGCCACCGGCCACAGCGGCGGCAGCTCCCCCGGCCCGGTCTCGGCTGCGCCGCGTGCTGCATCCGGGGGGAGCGGCGGCGCGAATGGCGCGGTAGCTATGGCCGGGAAGGCGGGTGGTCCGGTCGGTGCCGCTGCTGCGGCGGGTGTGGGGTTGGCGGCCAAGGGGATTCAGACGGTCAACAGCACCGTCGAGCAGTCCGCGGCCGGGTCCGCGCCCCCGCCGACGCGTCCGTACACGGGGCCGTCCGGGACGGAGGTTCCGCGATGAGCACCGGAATCCGGCAGGGGCGTGAGCTGGCCGCCGCGCACGCCGAACGCGACCGGCTACGCACGGTCGATGAGGTGCTGGCCGATATGGCCGATGCCGCGACCAGTGTGTGGCACGCGCGAGCGACCGGCGACGGGGCCGGGGAGCGGGCCAAGCTGGCGCATTTCGACGCGGTCGCGTCCTCGGTGTGGATCGAGCAAGGAGCCGCCTCGGCGTGCTGGGCCATCGCGCTGGAGCGCTGGCTGCGGGCCGCCCTGGCGGGTCGAGCCACCTCCAGTGATCGGGGGCGCCGATGAGCGCCCCGCAGCAGCAGCGTCGCACCTATGGCGGGTGGTCCCGGCCTCGGTCGGAAGGAATGTACGGATTGGCCTGGGAAGCAACAGTTCTCGGGTTCGTGTTCGTGGTGATCGCGATGATCACCGCGGTTGTCGTGAGCTTCACCGCCGCCGTCGTGGTCGCGGCGGGTGAGGCGATTATGTGGGCTCCGTTGGCTTTTCGGGTCAACGGGCGCACCGGATATGAGAGGGCCATGGTCATGGCGCAGTGGTTGCGCACCTGGAAACGCAAAGAGAACCTGTACCGGTCCGGGGTGTTCTCGAAGTTGGGGACCGCGAAACTTCCCGGCTTGCTGGCAGTTTCGCAGCTGTACGAGGGGATCGACTCGGGCGGTTACCGATTCGGTTTGGTGCACATGCCCAAACAGCACCTGTACACGGTGTTGTTGCGGGTGTGGCCTGCCGGCTCGGAGAACGTCGATCAGCACACCGTCGATCAATGGGTGGCCGCGTGGGGCGGATTCGTCGCCTCCCTCGGCGGCGCGGAGGACATCGTCGCGATCACCCCGGTCCTGAGTACCGTGCCCGAGACCGGACACCGCCTCGCCGGGGAGGTCGCCGAGCTGACCCGCCCGGACGCACCGGAATTGGCGCGGGCGATGATGGCCGAGCTGGCGGCCACGCTGCCCTCGCACACCGTGCAGTTAGATGCGTGGTGCGGCATCACCTTCCGGGCCACCACGCCCGAGCGGCGGCGCCATCCCGCCGAGCAGGCCGTGGAGGTCGGGCGGCGACTGCCCGGGATCATGGCCGCGCTCGCCGAGACCGGGGTACGCACGCGTCCGATGACCAGCGATGAGGTCACCGCGACCGTGCGTCGCAGTTACGATCCCGCCGCCGAAGCCGACCTGGAGACCCTCGCCACCAACGGCGAAAGCCATGGCCTGGGCTGGGACGATGCCGGTCCGATCTCCTACCTCGAGCACACCGGCCGCCTCGACCACGACGGCGTGGTCTCGACGTCCTGGGAAATGGACGACCCGCCGTCGGGCACGGTCGGTGAACGCGTGCTCGAACGCCTTCTGCAACCCACCCCGGACGTGCCGCGTAAACGCGTGGCGCTGGTGTTGCGGCCCCACGCGGCGGCCGATGCCGCGCACATCGTGGACGACGACTACAAGAACGCCCTGGTCGCAGGGCAATCCGGGAAAGGTGTCGTGTCCGCGCACGCGATGCTGCGCGTGGGCGCGACCGAGCAGGCCCGCGAGGAACAAGCCCGCGGGCACGGAGTCTCGCGGTTCGGGGTGCTGGTCACGGTCACCACGGCGGCCGGAACCGACCTGCCGCGTATCGACGCGCTGACCAAGGACCTGTCACGACAGGCCCGGCTGCGCATCCGGCGGTCGTACTACTACCAGGCCGCCGCCTTCGCCGCCTCCCTGGGCATCGGCGTGCTGCTCCCGGGGATGGCGACCCTGCCGAGGGTGATGGCCGCATGACCGGCACACGACAGCAACGCCGCAGCACATCCGGCGCGAACGCGCGGGGGCCTCGCCTGCTCGGGGCCGCCGAGCGCGAACGGCTCGAACGGCGTGCCGCGACCGGCGGATTGGCGTCCGCGTCGTGGGCGCGGATGCGGCTACAGGCCGACGCCAATCGCCGCGCCAACCACACCGAACACCCAAGCGGTGGAGCGAACGGTGTGCGGGTCACCGGATCGGGGGTGGCCGGAGCTGGTGGCGGACGGTGGCGCAGCATCGCGCGCCCGCCCGAGTGGCGCGGTACCACCGCGCAACTCGCCGGTTTGTGGCCGTGGTGTGTCGGGGCGGGGGCGCCGTTGCTGGGCACGCCGCTGGGCTCGCACCTGTCGACCGGCGCGCCGGTGTGTTTCGACCCTCTCAACTGGTTCTCGCGAGGCAACTACCTGACCGCGCCGAGCCTGTTCGTGCTGGGACTCAACGGATTCGGTAAATCCTCCCTGGTACGCCGGATCGTCCTGGGCGGCATCGCCCAAGGCGTGACACCGCTGGTGTTGGCCGACGTCAAACCCGACTACCGCGCCACCGTGACCGCCTGCGGCGGCCAGGTCGTCGACGTCGGCTACGGCCACGGGCAACTCAACCCCCTGGACCCCGGCTTGCTCGGCCACGCCATGCACCGGCTCCAGGCAGCCGGACTGGACGAGGCCGCCGCCAGTGTGGACGCGGAATTGCGTGCGCGCCAAACCAACCTGCTGGCCGGGCTGGTCGAGTTGATCCGCGGTGAACGCATCGCCGATTTCGAAGACACCCTCATCTCCACGGCACTGCGTCTGCTGTATGCCCCGGCTGCCAGCGGCGGGCGCGGCTTCACTCCCGATGCTCCGCCGATCCTGGACGACCTTCTGGAGGTGATCACCTGCGGCAGTGAGGAACTGATGCTCGATGCCGCCGCCGCGACACCCGAACGGTACGCCGAAGCCGTTGTCCCCCTGCGGCGTTCGCTACGCGCGTTGACACGAGGGCCGTTCGGGCAGGTGTTCAACGGCCCCACGACGGTCGGATTAGATTTGGATGCACCGGCGATCTGCGTGGATGTCTCGCACATCCCCAGCGGTGACACGAAGCTCAAGGCGGCGGTCATGCTGGCTTGCTGGGCGATCGGCTTCGGATCGGTCGAGGCGTTGAACATGCTGGCCGAAGCGGGCCTGGAACACCAAAGGGTGTTCCAGGTCGTGATGGACGAGCTGTGGCAAGTCCTGGGGCTCGGGGAGTTCATGGTCACCCGGGTCGACGAGCTGACCCGCCTGCAACGCTCCCTCGGCGTGGCACTGATCATGATCAGCCACTCGGTACGCGACCTGCACAACATCGGCGGCACCGCCGGAGCCCGCGCCCTCGGCTTCCTCGAACGCTCCCGCGCGAAAATCCTCGGCGCGCTACCCGCCGAGGAAATCGCACTGCTGGACGGCATCGTCAAACTCACCGACGCCGAAACCGACATGGTAACCAGCTGGTCGGCGCCCCAAGCCCTCACCGGCGAACCCCTACGCGCGGGCATGCCCCGACCCACCGCCGCCGGAGTCGGCAAGTTCCTGTTGAAAGTCTCCGAAGACCGCACACCTGGACTCGGATTCCAGCTCCTGCTGACGCAGGCCGAGCAGTCCTTCGGGATTCACGCCACAAGTGAGCGTTTCCGGCAATTCGGCCAGAGCACACCGCAAGGGCGGGCCGCATGACTCGCCGATACCGCCTGATGCACGCGCATGCGGTCGCGGGCCCACAACCGGCCGCCGCGCTGATAACGGTTCGCGCCGTGCTCGGGATGAACCGAGCGCTGACAGCGCTGCTGATCGATCGCGTCTCGCGGGGGCAGCGATGAGTGCGGGGGTCGTGAAGGCCCTGAGCGCGGTTGGCGGGCTGCTGCTGACGGTCGTGCTGCTGATCGTGATCATGATCTCCGGCGACCCTATCGCCGGGTGCGCGGTCGCGGCCCCGATGGGGCAAGGAATGACCGGAACACCGGGTAGTTCGACGCCGGTCAGTCTGGCCGGATACGACACGGCCCAGCTGGATCTGGCGCGCGAGATCGTGGCCGTGGGCGAGCGGCGCGGCATCCCGGAGTCCGGGATCACCGCGGCGTTGATGGCCGCTACCACTGAATCCGAGCTACGGAACTACGCCAATTCCGGTGTGCCGGAATCGCTGTCGTACCCGCACGACGCGACCGGCACCGATCACGACTCGGTGGGGCCGTTCCAGCTGCGGGCCTCGGTGTGGTCCGAGCGGCTCGGCGGCATGGCCGGATTGATGACCCCGGCCCGGCAGATCGGCTGGTTCTACGATCAGCTCGACACCGTGCCGAGCTGGCAGACCCGCGCTCCAGCTGCACTGGCCCAAGCCGTGGAACGCTCGGCGTACCCGGACGCCTACGCGGGAAAACGGGACGTCGCCGAGGCGTTGTATCGCGCGTTCCGTGGAGCGGGCGCGGGCACCGCGCCCGCTGCCGACGACGGCACATCCTGCGCGAGCGAACCCGAAACCGGTGGCACGGGTTCAGGTTTCGGTGCTCGCGTGCTCGCGGCGGCCATGGCCGAACGTGGCTTGCCGTATGTGTGGGGCGGCGGGAACGCGAGCGGACCCACCGGCGGTGGATTCGACTGCTCCGGCCTGGTCCTGTATGGCGTCGCGCAAGCCTCGGGCGGGCGGATCGTGCTGGACCACTACACCGGAAGCCAGCAACGCGACCCGCGCGGGATACCCGTACCGCTGGATCAGCTGCAACCCGGGGACGCGGTCTACTTCACCTCCCCCGGCGACACCGACTCCCATCACGTCGGCCTGTACGCCGGAACCGACAGCACCGGCCACCCACTGATCCTCAACGCACCCGACAGCGGCATACCAGTGCGCGTGCAACCGATGTCGGATTTCGCGTCAGACCACGCGCAGGCCCGCAGATTCGGTGTCCAACAACAGGATACGGACCATCGAACGTGATGGGCTCCCGAGACACCCGCTCGGTCCGGCGCCTCCGACGTCCCTGCCGATGCGATAGCAGGGCGGGACAAGCTCACCGCATCAACGCTATTCACGCCCGCCCCCCTTTGCCACGACCGTCACGGCAATCACACATCAACAACTCCCACACCGAATGAGAGGACATCAATCAATGTTCGAATCCATCTACCCCACAACACAGTCCGATCTCGCGCGGCGCGCGCGCCAGCTGTTGCCGCTGGACTTGACCACGGCACTGGGGACATCCCTGGAATGCGATGCCTTTGTCCCGGAGACCCATTCGCGGGATGGGTTCGTGCTCACGGTCCGCTCACACCTGGACTGGCCCGCGTTCTTGAACGTCAGCGCCAGCACGGCACTGCTCGAGCCCGGACGCGCGGACCTGGAGCGGGCGTGGGCGATCCTGCGCGACCACGCCCGCCACGTGGTGACCTACGCGGTCCTGGCTCCCGCCGACGCCGCGGTGGCGCGGCACTGGGTGCCTGGCCGCGCGGCGGTGTACATCGAGGCCATCGACGAACCCGCCGGTGGCCTGTCACCGGCCGCCGAAGCCGAGATGACAGCCATGTTCGGCGAGCCCTTCGCGGGCAGCTGGTGGCCCCTACGATGACCACACATTCCCCGAAGCGCAAAGCAGCCCACCATCTTCCGCACGACACACATCACCGGTTCAGACATTCGCAAAAGATCAACGTCGGGCTCGGCAGCGTCGTTCTGGCGGCCTGCCTCGGCGCGGTGTTGAGCGGGTGCGCGCACCCGGGCGCGCACGCCCCGGTTCGAACCGGCAGTGGCCCGGAGGTGGTCGACGGAATCGACACCCGCGAAGCGGACCCGGTCATCACCACCGCCCTCGCCAGGGTCTACAGCTGGCAGCCGGGCACAGATCCGGACGCTGGCGCGGGATTCGCCCGTGCCACTGACCTTGTGGACCCGACCTATATGCGGGAGGTCGGGGCGAGTGGCTCGGGGCTGGCGGAGGTGACCGCCGCGACGTGGGCACAGTGGGTCACCGAGGACGCGACCGTCACCGCGACAGCAGTGATCACCCCGGACGATCACCCCACCGACACCCCGGACACCCGGCAGCGCGTGGTCGCGGTCACCCAGCACATCACCACACCAGCAGCCACCGCCACCGAACCGGATCGCCATGTGACGGTGTACGTGACCGCGAGCGACACCCCGGCGGGGTGGCGGGTGAGCCTGATCGCGCCGCGATGAACCGCATCGTGAGCACGGAACCGGTTGCGGCAGTGATTCATGGGGACGGTCTGCTCGCCGGTGCGGCCGACTACCGGTGGCGGGGCGCGAGTGGCAGGCCCAGCATGGCCACGGGCCGTGTCCTCGGCAAATCCGGACTCACCACTATCGGGTTCGGCGCCGACGCCGGAAAACTTCCCGAAGACGCTCCCAGACTCGCCGGGAACTTTTCCGGCCCCGCCGCAACCGGATTGGCCGATCGCCCGATCTCCGCGGCCCGTCCGGTCCTCGCCACTCACGGCACCACCACCCGGCGGCCAGCCGCCCCACGGCGAGGAGACCCACCCATGAACCACCACCACACCAACCGGCACCACAACAACTACAGCACCCGTCTGCGGCAGGCGGACCTGGCCGCCGCCCTCGCGATCGACCACCTCGCGGTCACCGAGGTCTTGAACACCGACCCCGCGCCGGCCGACGCCGCCGGGGCGCGGGTGCGGGTGTGGTGGCAGCTGACCCGCTGGTTCGGACCACGCATGCCTCTGCCCGTGATGCTCGCCGTCGAGATCACCCACGGCATGCCCTGGCAGGCCGCCGCCGCCCTGGAAGTGCTCTCCGAACTCCTGCGCGCCACCGAAACCCTCACCCACCACCACGCCGAGCATCGGCGCGAACAGAAAGGCCCCCAGCATGACAGGCGATAAAGACCCCGCGCTCAGCCAGCGCGAAACCCTCGGCCTGCTGATCATCGGCAGTGTCGTGGCGGGCGGCGGGGTGCTGGTCACCCTCGCCGCCCATCTGGGCTACCACCTGGCAGGCCGCTCCACCACCCGGCTGCCGATCAATCCCCTCGCACTAGTACTGACCGTGCTGACGCACGGATGGCCGTGGACGGTGTGGGCGGTCCTGATCGGCGAAATCGTGCTCCTGGCCCTGATCGGGATGGGGGCTGTGCGGTGGTGGACATCGCGCACACCCGCGCGGCCGTGGATCGACCGCAAGGCGAAATTCCTGGCCACCGGCCCCCAGCTGGCGCGGTTGACCGAATCCGCGGTGCGGGCCAAAGCCGCCATGCTCAATGTGCAGGTCCCCGACGACGTGGTGCCGGGGTTGTCGCTGGGGATCGCGGTCGCCGACCGCCAGCACCTCTACGCCGATTACGAGACCCTGCACGTCGACATCTGGGGTCCGCGCCAGGGCAAAAGCACCTCACGGGCAGTACCCGCGATCTGCGAAGCCCCCGGCGCGGCGCTGGTGACCTCGAACAAACGCGATGTCGTGGACGACACCCGCGGTGTGCGGGACAAGCGCGGGCACTGCTGGATTTTCGACCCGCAAGCCGTCGCAGGCACCACCGAACCCCGCTGGTGGTGGAACCCCCTCGCCTCGGTACGCACCGAGGTCGACGCCGCCCAACTGGCCTCGCACTTCGCCGACGGCGACGACGGCCAATACGCGAAGAAAGACTCGTTCTTCGAACCCGAGGGCGAATCCCTTTTGGCGGCATTGTTTTTGGCCGCTGCGGTCGCGAACGCGCCGATCACCCGCGTGTACGAATGGATATCCGACCCCGACGACCTGGAACCGGTGAGAATCCTGGAATCCCCGTGGCCGTTGATCGCGACCGGCCTGCGCGCCCAGTACGAGCTGGACCGCCGCACCCGCTCCGGAGTGTTCGCCACCGGCCGCAAGATGGCCGCCAGCCTGCGCATGGAATCCATCCGCCCCTGGGTGACCAGCACTGGCGCGAACGACACACGCCCGCAACTGGATCCGGCCGCGCTGGCGATCTCGAGTGACACCCTGTATCTGCTGTCCTTGGAGGGCGCGGGCTCGTGCGGGCCGTTGGTCAACGCTCTGACCGCGTCCGTCCTGGAAGCCGCCACACACATCGGCACGCAGTCACCGATGGGCCGCCTGCCGGTACCGCTGACCTGTGTCCTGGACGAGGCAGCGAACGTGGTCCGCTGGCGCGACCTCCCGAAACGCTACAGCCACTTCGGATCTCGCGGGATCATCGTGCTGACCATCCTGCAATCCCACGCCCAGGGCGTCCGATGCTGGGGCGCCGACGGAATGGATGCCCTGTGGTCGGCGGCCGGAGTCCGCATGCTCGGCTCCGGCGTGGACGATATCTCGTTCCTGAAAGACCGCTCCGAGAGCATCGGCACCCGAGAACAATTACGCGGCACCCTCACCCACAGCACCGGATCAACGAGCCGCTCCCTGGCACTGGTCGACAAAACCATCCTGACCGCCGCCGACCTGACCGCCATGCCCGCCGGGCGAGCGGTAATCTGGTCGGCCGGAATACCACCCGTGGTCATCGAAACCATCCCCTGGATGCGCCGCCCCTACGCCGACCAGATCACCGCCTCCCGCCACACCTACGGCCCCACCACCCAGCCCGCGAAGAACGAGCCCAGCCGAGAAGACGTGATTCCGCGGTGACAGAAGACGACGATTCGATCTTCGACGCCGACAGCGAGTTCCGGCCCGGCGCAATAGATTCGGTGGTGCAGCCGCCGGAGGCGGTGTTCGCGGACGTGGTGGACTTCGTGGAGAACCGGCTGGTGTACGTGTATCGGCGCGTGCCCGATACCGCGAACCGCCGCTGGTGCCCCCAATGGTGGAAACACGACGAAGCCGTCCTGCGCCTGTACGCGCTGTGGCGCGCATACGAGGCACTGCGCCGCGACGACACCGGAACCGGCCTGTCGACCTGGTGGCTGCACCACGCAGACCCCCACATGAGCAGATTGATGGCCGTCGACGGCCCATTCGAACTGTGCCGCAGAGGCCACCGCGACGGCGACCAAGACGGCAACCCCGACCACGGCATCACCCCCCTGCCCCACATACCCGCCGACCCCGACA
>NZ_JAGPOX010000063.1 GCF_019038435.1 Nocardia alni | reverse complement strand
GGCGGGGGCACGGTGGCGTGACGGAGTGTCGGTGTCGCCGCGTCCGCGGGCCGCCGCGGGAGTGGCGACCGCGGTGCGCTCGGAGGATCGGGAGCCGACCCGTGGGGGGCGCTCGGCGACGCGTCCGCTGGCGCCGGTGGTCTTGCGTCCTGTGCGGGTGGGCTTCGCGGCCGTGTCGTCGGCGGCCGACGGCCCGCTGCGACCGCGTTTGGGCAGCGCGTCGGATGTGCCGGCGCGGCGACGGCCGCCGCTGCCTGCGCGCGTACCCCAGGAGTCACCCTTGCGTGGCCCGCTTGTGCGCGTTCCCGGGGTGGCCTCGGCCAGGCGGCGTTGCATCAGCATCCGGGCGAGTCCGATGGCCAGGACCACGACGGTGGCGATCGCCATGGTCGGGAATCTGTTCACCAGCGGGACGGCCAGGTTCAGCACGATATCCCGCATCGAGGTCGAGCTGTGGCCGAGCAGTTGCTGATAGGCCACCGGAACGGCCAGGAACAGCAGCAGCGGCGGGGTCACCATGGTGGTGAACAGGCCGCGGTATCGCACTACGAGCGCCGCCAGGGCGCAGCCCACGATATAAAAGGCAGCAAATACGTGGGTCAGATCCTTGCCCCCGCCACTGGCATCGATGAAGAAGCCGATCGAGGTACACGCCACCGCGATCAGCACCGCCGCGCCCGCGGGGACGCCGGGCATCGACGGGATGACCGAGCGGTGAGGCGCCGGGACCTCGGGTCGCTCACGTTGGATTGCTGCTGCCACGTACAGCACACTATCTGGCACAACCGGAACGTGTGTCGAGGCCGGGCGGATGAACCGGTTACTGAATGATGTCTGAGAACGCGGCCGCCCGTGGCCACGACTCCACATGCCGGATTGCTGGCGCCTCCTGCTCGCCGATGTCAAGCTCGTGCAACCGCCGTGCGGTTACCATCACCCTCGACTCTATCGAGCCTACTGTCTGGTTGAAAGCCTCTACGGCCTTGCCCAGTTGAGCGCCCAGTCGATCCAGGTGCGCGCCGGTGGTACTCAGACGACCGTACAGCTCCCGGCCTAATTGCTGAATAGTTGCCATATCCTGGGACAACGACTCCTGCCGCCAGCTGTAGGCAACTGTACGCAGTAATGCGATGAGTGTTGTGGGAGTTGCCAGGATCACGTTCCGGCCGAAGGCGTACTCCAGGAGGCCGGTGTCGGTGGTCAGCGCGGCGTCGAGGAAGGGATCGCCAGGGACGAACAGGACCACGAACTCCGGCGAGGGATCGAACGCCGCCCAGTACGCCTTGTCGGCCAGTTGGTCGACGTGCGCGCGCAAGTGCTTGGCATGGCGAGTCAGGTGCTCGGCCTGCAGCCGCGGGTCGTCCTGGCCGGTGGCGTCCAGATAGGCCGTCAGCGGCACCTTGGCGTCCACCACGATCTGCCTGCCCCCGGCCAGGCGCACCACCAGGTCGGGCCGGACCCCGCCGTCGCGGCCGGCACCGGTGACCTGGGTGTCGAAATCGCAGTGCCGGGACATCCCGGCCAGTTCCACCACCCGCTCCAGCTGCACCTCGCCCCAGCGCCCGCGCACCTGCGGGGCGCGCAGCGCCGACACCAGCCGGCCGGTCTGGGTGGACAGCTGATGCGACACCCGCTGCATGCCGGCGACCTGCTCGCGCAGGCCGGAATAGGCGTTGATGCGATTGTGCTCGACCTGCGTGATGTGCTGGTTCAGTGCGCCGACCGCCTCGCGCAGCGGCTCCACCAGCGATCCGATCGCCTGCGAATTGCGCCGCGCGGCATCCTCGCTCGCCGCGCCCAGCGACTGGCGCAGCAGCCGCTCACCTTCGCGCATCGCGGACACCCGAGCCTCCGCGGTGGCGGCACGCTGCCCGGCCCGGGCGGCATGCCCCAGCCACCCGAGCCCCAACCCAGCGCAGAACGCCAACAGCAGAGCAAACAGCATCGGTGCGGTCATGCAGCAGATAGTGCCCTATCCCACCGACAAGTTCCGATTCCCAGCAATCTTCGGGCAGCCTCGCGGGGTGAAAGATCTGTGCGGCGGGACAACTCGAAAAAACTAGCGTTCTTGGGACAGGTTCGGGGTGGCGGGTCGTTTTCTGTCGGGGTGATCGCCTACGGTTTCGCGGCATGCGGATGTTGCACACGTCTGACTGGCATATCGGGCGCACGTTTCACGGCGTCGACCTGTTGGCCGATCAGGCGCAGACGCTGGCGTCCATCGCCGAGATCGTGGCGCAGCAGCGAGTCGATGTCGTGCTGCTGCCGGGGGATGTGTACGACAGGTCGATACCCAGCGCCGACGCGATCGCGGTGTGCAATCGCGGATTCGAGCGAATTCGCGCGGCGGGGGCGGTGATCGTGGCGACCTCCGGCAATCACGATTCGCCCACCCGGCTCGGGGCGCTGGGCAGTTTCGCCGCGGCCGGTGGACTGCATCTGCGCACGTCGGTGGCGGATCTGCAACGCCCGGTGGTGCTCAGCGACGAGCACGGTGAGATCGCCTGCTACGGCATACCGTATCTGGAGCCGGAGATCACCAGGGTGGAGCTCGGTGTGCCGCAGGCGCGTTCGCACGCGCAGATTCTGGACGTGGCGATGGGCCGGGTCCGAGCCGATTTGGACGAGCGGGGGATCGCGCGGTCGGTGGTGCTCGCGCACGCCTTCGTGGTGGGTGCGGAGGCGACCGGATCGGAGCGATCTATCTCGGTCGGCGGTGTGGAGACTGTGTCGATGGGGGCCTTCGACGGTGTCGACTACGTGGCACTCGGACATCTGCATTCACCGCAGACACTCGCGGATTCGGTTCGGTATTCCGGTTCACCGCTGCCGTATTCGTTCGCCGAACGGTCGCACCGCAAGGCGGTCTGGATCGTGGAGTTGGGCCGCGACGGGCTCGCCGATGTCCAGCGATGCGACCTTCCCCAGGTGCGCGCGCTCACCCAGCTCACCGGCACACTGGAGGAACTGCTGGCCGACCCCGGACACACCTCCGCCCAGGACCACTACGTCTCGGCCATTCTTACCGACCATGCCCGCCCGGTGGATGCGATGCGTCGGCTGCGGGAGCGCTTTCCGCATGCCGTGCATGTGGAATGGGCTCGCCCCGAAGGTAATCCGGAACTACGTTACCGTGAGCGGGTGCACGGCCGCCGCGATACCGATGTAGCGCATACCTTCCTTGCCGATGTGCGCGGCGAGCCGACTGCGGGCGAAATGACCTGGCTGGAGCGCGCACTCGCGGCGGCAACCGCCGATCGGGAGACCGTGAGCATCGACCGGGACGAGTCAGCGGAGCTCTCGGCATGAAAGTGCGCACCGAGCGATCACTGGGCACAGGGCGATACGGTGTCGCCGAACCGGTCGGGCGCGTGTACGGCGGTCCAGGAGTTGCGATGGCCCGCGCACGTGGGGCGATCGCATGAGGCTGCATCGGTTGGAGCTGTGCGCGTTCGGTCCGTTCGCCGATGCCGTCACGGTGGATTTCGACAAGTTGGGTGGCGACGGGCTGTTCCTGTTGCACGGGCAGACGGGTGCGGGCAAGACGACGGTGCTCGACGCGATCGCATTCGCGTTGTATGGCCGGGTGCCCGGCGCGCGTGGGGAGAGCAAGCGGCTGCATTCCGATCACGCGGATCCGCAAATGCCTCCTCGGGTGGTGCTCGAGGCAACGATGGGCGGTCGGCGGCTGCGGTTGACCCGTTCACCGGAGTTCGAGCGCCCCAAGAAGCGCGGAGATCCTGGCTGGACGACTGTAAAGGCCAAGGCGACATTGGAATGGCTGGACCGCAGCGGCCAGAACTTGTCGGGATTTCAGGATATCGGTGATGAGGTGATCCGGCTGCTCGGCATGAGCGCCGATCAGTTCTTCCAGGTGGTGCTGCTGCCGCAGGGCGATTTCGCGCGGTTCCTGCGCTCGGACAACGAGGATCGCGAGAGGCTGCTCGAAAAGCTCTTCGACACCGAGCGATTCGGCACCGCCGAGCAGTGGCTCATCAAGCGGCGGCGCGAGGGCGAGGCCGAACTGGTCGAGCAGCGCAACAGCATCGACCGGCTCATCGCCCAGGTCGGTATCGCGGCGGGGATGAGCGCCGCCGAGACGGTCGGACCGTTCGAGGCGGTCGACTGGTCGCAGCGCCTGCTCGCCGAGGCGCGGGCGGACGGCGCCCGGACGACCACGGAACTCGCTCAGCATCAACAGGATTCGACCAGGGTTCAGGCTTCGGCTGAACAGCAGCGCCGCCTGCATGAGCTGCATCGGCGGATATCCGGCGCGCGAGCGCAATTGGACCAGTACGCCGCCACCGCGGAACTGCGCGAGCGCCGTCGCGTCGAACTGGATCAGTCCCGCCGTGCCGAACCGGTTGCCGCCGCCCTGGTCGAGGCCCGGGCTGCGGCGCTCACGCTGCGCCGCCGCACCGACGAGTCCCGGGAACTGGCCGAACGCCTCGCCGCCCGGCTGCTCGAACCACCCAGTGCCGAACTTTCCGGAACTGCCTGGGCCGCAGCAGATCTGGCCGCCGCCGAGCTTGCGGACACCGATCTGGCCGCCGAACTCGCGTCCATTCCCGTTCGTATAGAGGCACCGGATCTCGACCGTGCGTCCGAGTCGGACTACCCGGCAGACGAATTCACCGTCGACGACGAAGTGGGACCGGATACGGACAGTCCGGCCGCGCAGGATTCCATCGAGACGCTGCCTTCCGGTGCCGAGTCGCCCGAATACATCGAGCTCGAGCTGTTCTCGATCGATACGACGGTCGAGGCGGAGCCGTCGGACGACGCCAAGTCGGCCGCCGTGGAGGCGAGTGCCACCACGCCACGATCCACGCGTCGACGAGGATCCGGTGCGGCCGAGAGCAATACGGTAGTCAAGCGAAGCGCTGGATCTCGTCGTGGGGCGCGCACGGTCGCGACCGACCGTCCGCTGCGCGCGGCCGAATTCGACGGGTCCGGCGAGGCCGATGAGCCGGGACTGTTCGCCGTGTCGGCGGGGCCCGACCGCAATCTCACCGCCGATTCTGAATCCGATTCAGGCTCAATGGTCCTCGATGCCGATGCCGATGCCGATGCCGATGCCGATGCCGATGCCGATGCCGATGCCGATGGGGCAGGGCGGGTCGAGGCGGCGGCCGGAGACGCTCCGGCCCCGCTGGACCAGGATCGGTCCGAGCCCGCGCACGCGGCGCCGACCGGGATCGAGGGCGCGATTCGTGGATGGACGGCTCAGGTCGGCGCGCTGGACGAGGTGCGGGCCGATGCGCAGGCCGCCCAGCGGTTGACTGTCGAGTTGGCGGGCCTGCGCCGGGAGAGCGCGACGCTGAACGCGAGCGTCGAGAAGGTGTCCGGTAAGCGGGCGGCGTTACCGCAGGCCATTGCCGCGGTGGACGTGCGGGTGCGCGAGGCCGAACAGGCCGCGGCGGGGTTGGCCGGGTTGCAGAGCGACTGCGAGCGGCTGCGTACCGCGGCGACCGCCGCGACGGATCTGGCCGCGCGACGCGCCGAACTGACCGGCGCCACCGAGGAATTCGACAAGGCCCGGGTGGCGCATGTGGACGCGCGCGAACGCACACTCGAGGTCCGGGAGCGCCGATTGGCCGGGATGGCGGCCGAATTGGCGGGTGCGCTGGTCGACGGGCAACCGTGCGGTGTCTGTGGTTCGGCCGATCATCCGGCGCCGGCGCGCCCGGCCTCGGCGGCCGCGTCCAAGGACGACGAGCAGCGTGCGGTGGTCGCCGAACGGTCCGCCGAGTCGGTGCGTGAGCGCGCACAGGCCCGCTTGACCGATCTCGAGGGCAGCATCGCGGTGCTGATCGAACGCGGCGGCGACGGCGATCGCGCCGAACTGGCCGCCGCGCTCAATGTCGCCACCGAGCGCTACAAATCCGCTCGCCGCGCCGCCGCCCGCACCGAGGAGTTGACCGCCGAACTGAACCGCCTGCGCACCGACGAGACGCGCCTGCAGGAGGAGCTGCGCGAACTCGAGGGGCGGGGCAGCGCGGTGCTCGAACGGGTCATCGCCGCCGACCGTCGCCTGGCCGAACTCACCGAGCGCCTGCGCGCCGCCGCGGGGGCCGACGGCACCGTGGACCGTCGCCGGGCCCGCCTGGAGGCGTTGGTGCGTGACGCGGAGCAACTGCGCGCCGCCCGTGCCGACGCGACCGTCGCCCGCGAACAGGTCACCGCTCTGGCGCGCCGGGTGGAACAGCTGGCCCGCGCGGCCGAGTTGGTAACGCTCGCCGATGTCGTTGTGCCCGAGGACGGTTCGGAGCCCGACTACGCGGTCCTGGCCGCGTACGCGAAGGTCGTGGACGCCGCAACCCGCACCCCGCAGCAGCAGGAGGCGCTCGATACCGAGCTGGTCGCCGCCGACCGCATGCGCGCTCACGCCGAGGCCGTACTGGCCGAGCCGGAGATCCGCGCGGTGGCCGACACCGCGCCAGGGGATCTCCAGGAGCTGGAAAGCCTTGTGGTGCAGGCACGCACCCGGTTGGACGCGGCGGTGGCGGCGCATGCCGAGGCCGCCCGCCGGGTGGTTCAGCTCGAGGAGTTGAGCGGTCAGCTGTGGTCGGCGGTGGACCGCATCACGCCGATGCAGCAGGCCCACGACGAGCTGGCGGGTCTCGCCGAGGTGGTGGCGGGGCGCGGGGAGAACAACCGCCGTATGTCGTTGCGCTCCTATGTGCTGGCCGCACGCCTGGAGGAGGTGGCCCTGGCCGGTTCGGTGCGGCTGCGCAGAATGTCCGGTGGCCGTTACGAATTCGTGCACTCCGACGCCGCGGGCAGCCGCGGTCGGCGCGGCGGCCTCGGCCTGGACATCCGCGACGACTACACCGGAGCCGTGCGCCCGGCGAAGACGCTGTCCGGTGGTGAGACCTTCATGGCTTCACTGTCCTTGGCGCTGGGCCTGGCCGATGTGGTGGCCGCCGAATCCGGCGGACTGGTGCTGGACACGCTGTTCATCGACGAGGGCTTCGGCAGCCTCGACGCCGACACCCTCGACGCGGTCATGGGCGTACTGGACGAATTGCGTTCCGGCGGGCGGGTCGTCGGCATCGTCAGCCATGTGGACGAGATGCGTCAGCGCATTCCGAGCCGCCTGCACGTCATCCGCAATCCCGACGGCTCCCGCCTGGAAACCACTGTCGCTTGACACCCGCCTTACGGACGCGGAACGTCGACGTGCTGAGCGTGCTGAGCGTGCTGAGCGTGCTGAGCGTGCTGAGCGTGCTGAGCGTGCTGAGCGTGCTGAGCGTGCTGAGCGTGCTGAGCGTGCTGAGCGTGCTGAGCGTCTGATTGTCGCAAGCGGCTCAGTAGTTCGAGTGTCCTCAGCGCCTCGAGTGTGCCGAGCGTCCTGAGTGGCTCGAGCGGGTTGTCGCCTCGGCGCGGTCGGCCGAAGCTCGGACCTCGGGTTTCGCTGATCGCATACCACCAACGACGTCGTGGTCGTGTGCAGCGGCGGATCGGGGCATCACGTAAAGGAAGGCCGCGATCGCGCCGGGTGTGCCGTGTGCCGGGTCCCTGGGCGAAACCGATTGCCGCTCCACTACTTACGAGGTTTGCTCGTGTTCGATCAGCCAGGATTTGACCGGTAGGCCCCAGCGGAAGCCGCCCAGGGTGCCGTCGGTTCGCAGGATGCGATGGCATGGGACGAACAGCGCCGCGGCGTTGCGGGCGCAGGCGTTGGCCGCCGCGCGTACGGCCTCCGGGCGGCCGGACAGGCGGGCGAAGGCGGTGTAGGTCAGCGGATTTCCGGCCGGGATCTTGCGCAGGACCTCCCATGCGTGCGTCAGGAACGGTCCGGACATCTGCCGCACGGGGATTTCGTCGATCACGAAAAGGTCGCCCGCGTGGTACTTTTCGACCGCGCGTGTCACCTCACCGAGCGAATCGTGGCGCCGCAGTTCGGTGGGTCGTAGTCGGGGAGACACCAGCAGGCGAAGCCCCTCGGCATCGGCGGTCCAGCCCGATGCCAGGACCGCGCCGTCGGCATCGATCAGCGTTGTGAACGGCCCGATCGGCGTCTCGATTGTCGCGAAGTCGGCGGTACCCATTGTCCTACACCTACTTTCGTTGCATAGTCCGGCGAGAGCGCGGTGTGACACCGTGCTTCGCCGTGTCGGCGGATGGTTGACGCGGTCGTGCCGGCGATTACCGCCCCGCACCGACCTCTGCTCTGCCGACGGCGGCGGACACGGGACGTTCGGACAGCGCCCGTTTCCACAGGTGCATCGACAGATACGACCGCCACGGCGCCCATCGCCCGGTGTCGGTCAAGTCGACGCCCAGCAGCGCCGCGCCGTGGCGCACCACCAGGTCGGTGTGCATCAGGATGTCCGGATCGGCCAGCAGGCGCATCGTCACGTAATCGGCGGTCCACGGGCCGACCCCGTCCAGGGCGAGCAGATCGCGGCGCACATCGGTGGCGGTGCGCCCGGCGTGCAAGGTCAGATCACCCGACGCCAGGGCTCGGGCGGCGGCCACGATGGACGCGATGCGTCGCGCCGGACCCGTCAGCACCTCCGCGCCGTGCTCGGCGATCGCCGCCGCGGTCGGAAACAGTCGCGGCACAGGGCCGTTGACCGGCTCACCCAGCGCCTCGACCAGGCGGGCGGTATGGGTGACGGCCGCGGACACCGAGATCTGCTGGCCGATCATGGTGCGCAGCAACAACTCCTGCGGGTTGACGCAGCCGGGCACACGGATGCCCCGGCTGAATGTGCGTGACCCATCACTGTCGCCGCGCAGCCCGGCGCCGTGCCCGTCGAGCCCGTTTCCGCCGACGCGCAGGCCGGCGTCGAGCGCCTCGTCGATGCCCACCGGATCGGCGTCCAGGTCCAGCAGATGCCGTAGCCGGGCCACTGTCGGCGCCAGATCGCGCATATCGTGCAGCGACAGCCCCGCGCGCACATGCCCGGGCTGCACGCTCAGGCGCACCGTTGCGTGCCCGTGCGGGGTGCGCAGGGCGCGGGTGTAGACCCCGTCCTCCCAGAGCTCGAGGCCCGGCGCGGCATGCGAGGACAGAAACCATTCGAGCCAGGGCACATCGAGCGGCTCGCGATAGGGAAGCCGCAGGGTGAGGGTGCCGTGAACGGCGGAGTCGGTCGGGAGAGTGTCTCCGCGCAGCCGTCGCGCCTCCTCGCGCAGCGACGTCGGGCTGACCGCGAACACCTCGCGCACGGTGTCGTTGAACTGGCGAATGCTGGAGAATCCGGCCGCGAACGCGATATCGGACATCGGCATCCGCGTGGTCTGGATCAGCAGCCGTGCGGTGTGCGCGCGGTGTGCTCGGGCCAAGGCCAGCGGCCCCGCGCCGAGTTCGCCGGTGAGCACCCGGGTCAGCTGCCGCTGGGAGTAACCCAGCGAGTCGGCCAGCCCGGGCACGCCGGCGCGCTCGATCACGCCGTCGGCGATCAGCCGCATGGCGCGGGCGGCCAGGTCCGCGCGGGTGTTCCACAGCGGCGAGCCGGGCGCGGCGTCGGGTAGGCAGCGACGGCAGGCCCGGAACCCGTTCTGCTGTGCCGCGGCCGAGGTCGGTAGGAAGGTGACGTTCGAACGTTTCGGAGTGATGGCAGGACACGATGGGCGGCAGTAGATTCCGGTCGTGCGCACCGCGGTGACGAACTGCCCGTCGAACCGGACATCGCGGGTGGCGACCGCGCGGTAGCAGCGCTCGAACTCCAGACCGTTAGCACTCACGAACTCCACCCTGGCAGCCCGACGGGCTCCGCGCTAGCGGAAATGAGCCATCTATCCCCCGCATACCCCATAAGCGCCCGATTGGTCCCGATCAATGCAACCTCCGAACCCCTAACAAGCGCGCCAGGGCGATGCGAGGGGGCTCAGCAGCAGCGGTTGGCGGGGGTGCGGTCGGCCGCGGCATAGCGGTCGCGCCAGTACTCACGCTCGGTCGGGACCGCGCTCTCGGGGTGGTTGCGCCGGAGATGGTCGACGTAGCGGGCATAGTCCCGGCCGCCGAGTATCGCGTTGATATACCCGGCGACCGCCACTACGGGCCTGAGCACCGCCGCCGTCACTCCGCCCCCACCCGCGCCGCTCCGGGAACCTTCACCCGGCCCGCCTTCACCAGCTCGTCCCACTCTTCCTGCACCTTCTTCTCCTCCTTGGTGGCCAGGAATCCCGTGGGCCCGAAGATCTTCGACGGAAGCTCCGGCGTCTCGGTGGTTTCGCTCCCGCCGCGCCGCAACGCCTGAATACAGACCACCAGGCCGACCAGCGCGACGATCAGCACCAGCACCGCGAAGATGATCGATAGCGTGCCCTGGATGAAGCTGTTGTGGATGATCTTGTCCATATCGTGCATATTCTTCGCCGGGGCCAGCACCTTTCCGGCGTGCTTGGCGGTGCTGTAGACGCTCTCCTGCTTGAAGTAGCCCAGGTTCTTGTCGCCGGAGAAGATCTTCTGCCACGAGGCCGTCATCGTCACGATCAGGTCCCAGATCAGTGGCAGGGCTGGTATCCAGGCCCATTTGACCAGGCCCTTCTTGACCACGATGACCAGCACCACGGTCAGCGCGACCGCGGCCAGCAGCTGATTGGCGATGCCGAACAGCGGATACAGCGTGTAGATGCCGCCCAGCGGATCGGTCACGCCCATCAGCAGCACCGAACCCCACGCCGCGACGATGATCGCCGAGCAGAACCAGGCGCCGGGCCGCCACGACGGCTCGGAGAACTTGCGCAGCGGACCGCCGAGGTTGCCCAGGGTGTCCGACAGCATGAAGCGCGCGACGCGGGTCCCGGCGTCGATCGTGGTGAGGATGAACAGCGCCTCGAACATGATCGCGAAGTGGTACCAGAACGCCTTGAGCGCCGATCCGCCCAGGAACCCCTGCAGCACGTGGGACATGCCGACGGCCAGCGTCGGCGCGCCACCGGTGCGGGACAGCAACGTACTCTCCCCGACGCTGTGCGCCTCGTTGACCAGATCGGCGCCGGTGATGGGCGGCCCGCCCAGGCCCATGCCGTTCATCTTGCGCGCCGCGGCATCGGCGGTGGCCTGCGCGATCTGCGCCGCCGAGGCCCCGTGTGGCAGGCCGGTCGGCGCGGCGGTCAGGCCGGCGGTGTTGATCGCGAAGTACAGGTGCTGGTCCAGCACGCTGGCCGCGATGATCGCCATGATCGCCACGAACGACTCCATCAGCATGCCGCCGTAGCCGATCATCCGCGCTTGCGACTGCTTTTCCAGCAGCTTCGGTGTGGTGCCGGAGGAGACCAGGGCATGGAATCCGGACAGCGCGCCGCACGCGATCGTGATGAACAGGAACGGGAACAACGAGCCCGCGAAGGCCGGACCCTTGCTGTTGCCCGCGAACTGGGAGATCGCCGGGGCCTTCAGCACCGGCATGGTGATCACCACGCCGATGGCCAGCAGCACGATCGTGCCGACCTTCATGAACGTGGACAGATAGTCGCGCGGGGCCAGCAGCAGCCAGACCGGCAGCACCGAGGCGATGAAGCCGTAGATGATCAGCATCCAGGAGATCGTGGTGCCGTCCAGCGTGAACGCCGAACGGCCCCAACCCGAGTCGCCCACCCATTTACCGGCCACGATGACGAAGATCACCAGCACGAAGCCGACGATCGAGATCTCACCGACCTTGCCCGGCCGCACGTAGCGCAGGTACAGGCCCATCAGCACGGCGATCGGGATGGTCATCGAGATCGAGAACACGCCCCACGGGCTGCCGCCCACGAGCTGCCCGTTGGCGCTCTTGGTGGCGGCCAGGGCGTTGACCACGACGATGCCCAGCACCGCGAGCAGGATGATCATGATGACCAGCACCGCGATCAGCGCGGCCGCGCCGCCGATCACGCCGAGTTCGTCGCGCGCCATCTGCCCGAGGCTGCGCCCGCGCCGCTTGACCGAGGCCCAGAGCACCAGATAGTCCTGCACCGCACCGGCGAGCACCACGCCGACGACGATCCACAGCGTGCCGGGCAGATAGCCCATCTGCGCGGCCAGCACGGGCCCGACCAGAGGGCCGGCGCCGGCGATGGCGGCGAAGTGGTGGCCGAACAGCACACGCCTGTCCATCGGCATGTAATCGGTGCCGTTCTCCAATTCCTCAGCGGGGGTGGCGACATCGTCGCGCGGCTGGACGATCCGGTTCGAGATGAACCGCGCGTAGAACTGATAGGCGATGATGTAGGTGCACACCGCGGCGACCACGATCCACACCGCGTTGACGTTCTCGCCGCGGCTGATCCCCAGCACGGCCCAGCCGACGGCGCCCAGGATGGCGATGACGAGGAAGATGCCCTTCTTCGCCGGGGAGATGGGGGAGCGGTTCACGACGCCTACGGGAGGGAGGTCGGGATCTGTCCGCAGGTATTCGATTGTCGCCATATGAGCAACTCTCCCGTTGTTCTGTGCAGATCGTGTGAAAACGGACATAACGTAGCCGAACTAGCGCTCGTGCGGGGGTAACTCGGGAAAAAGACCACGTCACCGGCTGTCGGGCAGGGGTTGCCTGACCGTCGAGGGGACGCGACTGCTCGGGTGCGCAGGCGGTCGTGGGTGCGGCGCCGGGCGGGGTGTAGCCGGGCCTTCCGACGACGACTGTATCGCCGGACTCCGACATGTCTGTGCCGTCCGGGTTTTCGCTCGTGGGGGTTCGAGCGCGCCCAATAGTGGTTTCCCGTGCGTGTGCTCCACGATCCGTTTCGTGCTCGATCGTAAGCTGCGCGTGCCCATTCAATGATTGCTGGAATATTGCTTCAATGATTCGAGGAGGTCGGTGAACCCGGTGCGCCGCCGTACGCTGCTCGGCTCGATGTTGGCCGCGCCGATCCTGGCCGGGTGCGGCGGCGCCGGCGACGACGCGGTGACCTTCTTCTTCCAGGCCCGGCCGCAGGAGGCCCGCACACGCCTGCGCATCATCGACGAGTTCACCCGGCGACATCCGGATATCCGGATCCGCACCATCATGTCGGGCCCGGATCCGTTGCAGCAGATGCTGACCTACTGCGCCGGGGGCAAATGCCCGGACGTGCTGATGTCCTGGGAGATGCTCTACGCGGGCCTGGCCGAACGTGGAGTACTGCTGGACCTGCGCACGCTGCTGGACCGCGATCCGGCCTATGCCGCGACCCTGAGCGCGGACAGTTACCGCCCCTTGTACGAGACGTTCGACTACGGCGCCGGGCAGTACGCGCTGCCCGAACAGTGGTCCGGTGTCTTCTTGTACTACAACCGGAAGCTGTTCGAACAGGCCGGGATTCGCCCACCCGGCAGCTGGTCGCAGGCATGGACATTCGACGAATTCCTAGCCGCCGCAGAGACGCTGACCCATCGCGGCCCGGATGGGCGCGTGCGGCAGTGGGGTTTCGCCGACGCCTGGGTGCCGTACTACTCCGCGGCCTGCTTCGGAATGAACAACGGCGCACAATGGTTCAGCCCGCCGAAGGCGCCCACCCGCACCAACATCGGCGACCCGCGGTTCGCCGCGGGCATTCAATTCTACGCCGATCTCGCGGTGCGGCACCGGGTCGCGCCAAATGTCGCCGACCAACTGTCGGTATCCGCACCCGACCTGTTCTCCAGCGGCCGTGCGGCCATGCTGCTCGGCGGGCATTGGCTCTATTCGGAATTCTCGAGACTTGGCGGGCATGCGGATCTGGACTTCGATGTGACGGTACTGCCCGTCGGCCCGCACGGCGGCCCGGGCGCGATCACCGACGTCGGATGCACGGGGCTGGCGATCGCCGCGGACAGCCCGCGCCGCGAACAGGCCTGGGAATTCGTGAAATTCGCGACCGGGCCGGTCGGGCAGGCCATCATCGCCGAATCCGGGCTCTTCGTGCCGGTACTGCGATCCGCCATGCGGTCGCCCGGATTCGCCAGGGCGCATGCGAATATCGGCAACCTCGAGGTTTTCACCGGCGGACCCGATGTGTCGCGTCCCTTGGTGATCACCCCGGCGTGGGGGAAGGTCGACTCACTGCTGTCCCGGGGGTGCAACCGGGTCCTGCGGGGCGCGGCGCAGGCGGATTCACTCGGCGCTATGTCAGGGGATATCGATGCACTGCTGCGGGCGGGCACGTGAGGGTCGAGCCGCGAGACGAGGCCCTTGGCGAGCTCCGAACCGCAGATCGGAGGCGTATGCGTACGGCGACCGTTCACGCCCCGGAATCGGTGCGGCCTGGAATGATGGAGGCAGAGGAACGATTCGATGTGCGAACGGCACGCCCCCGGACGCGACGGCGCCGCTCGGCGCTGGACCGGCGGCGAGCACGCGCCGGGATGGCGTTCATCGCACCGAATCTCGCCGCGGTAGGGCTGTTTCTGCTGTTCCCGCTCGGGTTTTCGCTGTATCTGAGCTTCCATTCGTGGGATCTGTTCCGGCCCATGCGGTTCGTGGGGCTGGCCAATTACCGGCGTCTGCTCGACGATCCGCTGTTCGCGATCGCACTGCGCAATACGGCGGTGTTCACGGTGCTGACACTCGTGCCCACGGTGGTGATCAGTGTGGCGGTGGCCGCGGCGTTGAATTGGAAACTGAAGGGGATAGGGCTGTTCCGTACCGCGGCGTTCGTGCCGCTGGTCGCCTCGACGGTGGCGATGGCGGTGGTGTGGCGGTTCCTGTTCACCACCGACGACGGGATGATCAATCTGGTCCTGCGGTGGTTCGGCATCCCGGCCGTGCCGTGGCTGAGCGAACCACACTGGGCGCTGATCTCGCTGAGCGTGGTGACGGTGTGGAAGAGCGTGCCGTTCGCGACCGTGATCCTGCTGGCCGCGATGCAGGGGATTCCGGAGAATCTGTACGAGGCCGCCGAGATCGACGGTGCGGGCCCGTGGCGGCGCTTCCGGTGCATCACGGTGCCGCTGGTGCGCGGGGCGCTGTCGTTCGTCTTCGTGATCACCGTGATCAACTCGGTGCAGGCATTCGATCAGGCATATGCGCTCACCGACGGTAACGGCGGTCCCGAGACCGGGACCTATGTGCTGGGAATCATGCTGTTCCAGAACGCCTTCCGGTTCTACGAGGTCGGCTACGCGGCGGCCCTGGCCTGGGTGATGTTCGCGCTGCTGCTGGTGCTCACGGTGATCCAGCTGTGGTTGTCGCGCCGTGAGGCGGATCAGTCGTGAGGGCGCGGCGAGCGATCGCCCGGCGGACGCTGCGCGGGCTGGTGCTGTACGCGGCGTTGCTGGCGATCGCCTGGTGCGCGCTGGGGCCGATACTGTGGGCGCTGGGCGCCTCGCTGAAAACCGAGGGTGCGATCAGCGATCCGAACCCCGTCCCGGCCGCGCCGCAATGGTCCACCTACGGAAGGGTTTTCGAGCAGCTGCCGCTGGGGCGCATGCTGATCAATACCGCGATCTACGCCGGATGCGTCACCGCCGGGCAGGTGTTCTTCTGCTCGCTGGCAGGTTATGCGTTCGCGCGCTTGCGTTTTCCCGGACGGCAAACGCTGTTCCTGGCGTATCTGGCGACCCTGATGGTGCCGCTGACGGTCACCGTGATCCCGCAGTTCATCCTGATGCGCGCACTCGGCTGGGTCGACTCGCCGTGGGCGATGATCGTGCCCGGCCTGTTCGGCTCCGCGTTCGGCACCTATCTGATGCGCCAGTTCTTCCGCACCCTGCCAGACGAACTGGAGGAGGCGGCCATCCTGGACGGCTGCACCACCTGGCAGGTCTACTGGCGAGTGCTGCTGCCGCATGCCCGCCCCGCGGTGATGGTGCTGGCGGTGCTCACGTGGATCACCGTCTGGAACGACTTCCTGTGGCCGCTGGTGATGATCCAGCGAGACGAGATCGCCACGGTGACGCTGGGTCTGGTCCGCCTCCAGGGGCAATACCGCACGGACTGGCCCCTGTTGATGGCCGCCGCGATGATCGTGCTCGCCCCGCTGCTGGTCGTCTATGCCTTCGCGCAGAAGGCGTTCGTGCGCGGCATCGCTCAATCCGGCCTGGGTGGACGGTGATTCAGTAGGTACGGGCCGCGGTCGCCAGCGACTTGACGACCTCGGCGGCCACCACCGCGTGGCCGGAGATGTTGAAATGGATGTTGTCGACGGACATCACCGTGGGGCGGTGCCCGACCGGATGCCACCACAGATCGGTGAGGATGGCGTCGTAACGATCCGCGACGCGGCGGATCACCTTGTTGAGTTCGTCGATTCGGGCGCGGAAGGGACGCAGCGCCGGGATGTGCTCGGGGACCGCGTCGGCGATCGTCATCGTGGCCAGTCGCGCACCGTCGTTGCGGCCCGCCGCGAAGATCCTGTCCAGGTTGCGTTCGGAGGCGGCGTAATCGGGTTCGTCGGCCCACAGGTCGTTGCCGCCGGCGGCCACGTACAGCAGATCGGGGCCGAATTCCAGTGCGGCGTCGAGTTGTTCGTCGATCACCTGCGCGGTGGTGGCGTTCATCCGGCCCACATTGAGAAACTCGACCTCACCGACCGCGCGCTCGAGGACCTGGACGACCCGTGGCGCCCAGTACATCTCGCGATATCCCGGGCTGGGGTCGCCCGCACCGAACGCGGTGCTGTCGCCGATCAGCGCGATCCGATGCCAGGGGGCGCCGTGCAGCATCTCGACGGCGGCGTCGTCCGCGATGCAGTACGGATCGGTCTCCTCGGTGTAGACCGGTTCGGTGGTCTGGGCGGTCGATCCGGCTGTCTCCGTCATGAATCTGCTCCTTCCGATGCGGTGAACGAACGTGCGTGCGCTCCACGGTACCCAGGCCGACGATACAGGTCAATGTGCATAATCACAGTCTCGCCTGCGCGTATTGCCGCATGTATCCCGGTGGATAGGGGCGTTTAGGGGTTCAGCTGTGGTGGTGTTTGCGGCAAAGCTGATATCGTATGCGAACGATCGTGCGGTCTCTTGGAGGAGCAGTCATGGATCTTAAGGAACGGACCGTACTGCTGACGGGTGCGTCCGGTGGTATAGGAAAGCGAGTCGCGCGTCGGCTCGCCGCCTCGGGGGCCCGTGTGGCGCTGGCCGGGCGACAGACGGAGGTGCTGGGGCAGCTGGCGGAGGAACTGCGCGGCAGCGGTGTGAAGGCGGAACCGGTCATCGGTGATCTCGCCGATCTCGACTCGCTCGACGATCTGGTGGATCGGGCCGAACGGGCGCTGGGCCCGATCGATGTCCTGATCAACAACGCCGGAGTCGAATTGGCGGCGTCGTTTCCGAAATATCAACGTACCGAGCTGGAATGGATCGTCACGGTCAATCTGACGGCGCCCATGCTGCTGACCAGACGGGTCCTGCCGGGCATGCTGGAACGCGGCCGCGGGCACGTCGTGTTCGTCTCGACCGGTGCGGCCAAGGTGGCGCCGGCCTATCAGGCGCCCTATGCCGCGACGAAGTCCGGTCTGGTGTCGCTGGCGCAGTCGCTGCGCGCGGAATATCACCGGTCGCCGGTGGGCTTCTCGGTGGTGCTGCCCGGGTTCGTGAAGGGCGACGGCATGTATCAGGCGTGGATCGACCAGGGCGTCACCGCCAGCCGGATGCTCGGCTCCACCACGGTCGACCGGATCGCCGGGAAGATCGTCGGCGCGGTACAGCACGATCGGCCCGAGGTGCTCGACATGGGAATGCCGGTGCGGTCGATGTTCGCCACCACGCAGCTGTCGCCCGGGTTCGGCGACAGCATGGCCCGGCGGATGTCACCGGTGTTCCGTAAGCAGGCCGAGATGCGGGACCGGTTGTAGGGCACAGCGACTCGCGGCGGTGGTGATGAGGCCACCGCCGCGTCGTCGATTCGGATCAACGGCACTGCGATCCCTGGAACTTGCCGATATCGATGACGTCGGCCATCATCTTGTGTCCCTTGGGATTCGGGTGCACGAGGGTCGGGGATACGATATCCGGCCGGTCGGCCGACGGATCTGCCGGATCGCGCAGCACCGCGTCGAAGTCGATCACGCTGTCCGACAGGCGTTGGGTGCGAATCCACTGGTTGACCTGCTGGCGTAGCGGATCGGACCTCGGTGCGAGGCCACCGGCGATCCACGAGTGCACCGAGGGTGGAATGGTCGTCAGGTGCACGCGGATACCCGCCGCGTGCAGCCGATCGATGACATCGATATAGCCGGCGATCAATTGGTCGGGAGTCGAGGTCGGCGGGAAGGCCAGATCGTTGGTGCCCATCTCGAAGATGACATCGCGTATTCCCGCGACGTCGATGGCGTCGTGCCGCAATCGGGACAGCGCGCTCGGGCCGGTTTGCGGCGCGGTCTCACCCTGCAGCACGCGATTGCCCCAGATGCTCGAATTCAACACCGATACGGGAATTCCGGCGGCATCGAGGCGGTGCTGCAGGAAGTCGGTATACCGCAGATTGCGATCTACCACGGCGGGATCCTGCGGCCCTTCGTAGTACGTCGCACCCTCGTATCCGGTGCCGATGGAGTCGCCCATCGCGACCAGACTCGAATACCGCGGTGGCGCAAGCACGTCCACCTCGCCGGCCCACAGTGCGGCGGTGGTGTGCATGCTCAACGCCGAACCGTCCGGGTCCGCTGTCCGGTCGCCGGATCCGGGCGGACCGTAGTAGCTGGTGGACAGGGAAATGATGTTCTCGGTCGCCGCCGCTGACTGTCCGGGCACATAGATGCTGATCGCCAGCGGCTCGAAACCGTTGACGGACAACTGGATCGGATCGCTGATCACATCCGCCCCCGGCGCGACGGTGGTCGAGCGACCGCCGCCGAAGGTGACGACGCGCAGGGTGCCCGGCTGGATCGCCGCACCCTGCGCCTGTCTGGCGATCGTGACCGCGCCGAAGGTCACCGGCAGCGGGCTCTGTTTGTTGGTCAGGTGCACGCGCACGGTCCGGCCGCTCAGATGCGGGGTGACGACGATCCGGTAGGTCTGGTCGAACAGCGACGTTATCGGGGTGAGGCTCATATCCGACACCGGCGAGGCGTCCGAGGGGCCCATCGCCCAGCTGCCGACCCAATGGGGTTGCGCGCACCCCGTCGCGGCGGGATCGGCGACGCCGGTTCCGGTGGCCGTGGCCAGCGCGCAGATCAGTGTGGCGAGTGAGATGCCCGCGCGAGTGGTGAGATTCGGTCGACCGGCACGCGGGTCCGCCGTGCGTTTCATGTGTTGGCCTAACTGTCGGTGCGGTAGGAAGAATACTGCCGCGCGCGAATGACGTTGTGCGGCAGTATAAGCAGGTAATTTGCGAGGTTGGAGCCCCTGCGCCGGGGTTAGGGGCAGGCTAGGGGTTTCCGCGCATCGGGGCCGGGGCAACGATGGAACTCATTCGTGGCGAGCGTATTTCGTACTCGCCGGCTGGCGTGTGTTTGCCGTAAGTGGGAGACGGGCATGGCGACTGAAGAAAAACTTCGCACCTACCTCAAGCGGGCTGCCATCGACCTGCAAAGGACGCGGCAGCGCCTGCAGGAGGTGGAGGCGAGGGCGGGGGAACCGATCGCGATCATCGGCATGGCCTGCCGGTATCCCGGCGATGTCGCCTCGCCGGAGGATCTGTGGCGGATGGTGGCCGACGGTCGTGACGTCATCTCCGAATTCCCCTCCGACCGCGGCTGGGACACCGCGACGCTGCACCATCCCGACCCGGATCACGAGGGCACCTCCTACGTCCGCGAGGGCGGATTCATCAGTGGCGCAGCGGAGTTCGATGCCTCCTTCTTCGGTATCAGCCCGAAGGAGGCGCTGGCGATGGAGCCGCAGCAGCGCCATCTGCTCGAGGTGTCGTGGGAAGCGTTGGAGCGGGCCGGCATCGACCCGTCGACCCTGCGCGGGAGCCAGACCGGCGTCTTCGCGGGCATCATCGAGGTGCAGTACGGCCCCACCATCGCCGAGGACCGCAGTGGCTTGGCCGGGCTGCTGATGACCGGGCGCACCACCAGTGTGGCGTCGGGGCGGGTGGCGTATGTGCTCGGGCTGGAGGGCCCGGTGGTCTCGATCGATACCGCCTGCTCGTCGTCGCTGGTGGCCATGCACGACGCGGCCCGGTCGCTGCGGTTGGGGGAGTGCGGGCTGGCACTGGCCGGCGGGGTGACGGTGATGCCGACGCCCGAGGCGTTCATCGCCTTCTCCCGCCAGCGCGTGATCTCCCCGGACGCGCGCGCCAGGGCGTTCTCCGCCGCGGCCAACGGCACCGTCTGGTCGGAGGGCGTGGGGATGCTCGTGCTGGAGCGGCTCTCGGACGCCCGGCGCAACGGGCATCGCGTGCTGGCGGTGCTGCGCGGGTCGGCGGTGAACTCCGATGGCGCCTCCAACGGGCTGACCGCGCCGAACGGCCCCTCTCAGCGGCGGGTCATCGAGGCGGCGCTGGCCTCGGCACGCCTGGCGCCCACCGATGTGGACGTGGTCGAGGCGCACGGCACCGGAACCTCGCTGGGTGATCCGATCGAGGCGCAGGCGCTGCTGGCGACCTACGGTCAGGGGCGGCAGACCCCGCTGTGGCTGGGGTCGGTGAAGTCGAATATGGGTCACTCCAGCGCGGCGGCCGGCGTGGCCGGGGTCATCAAGATGGTGATGGCCATGCGCAACGGCACCGTGCCGCCGACCCTGCACGCGGACGAGCCGTCTCCGCATGTGGATTGGGAGGCCGGGGCGGTGACCCTGGTGACGAGCCCGCAGCCCTGGCCGGTCAACGGGCATCCTCGGCGGGCCGGTGTCTCCGCGTTCGGGATCAGCGGTACCAACGCCCACGTCGTGCTGGAGCAGGTCGAGGAATTCGAAACGCCCGAATCGGCCGAGCCGGAACCGACGGAATCGGTTGCGCCGCCCTATATTCCGTGGGTCATCTCGGGGGCCAGCGAGGACGCGCGGACAGCGCAGGCGCAGCGGCTGGAACAATACCTGGCCGCCACCCCCGACGCCGATGCCGTCGATGTCGGAGTGACGCTGGCCGCGGGCCGGGCGCGGCTGCCCTACCGGGCGGTGGCGCTGGGCGCGGATCGGGACGAACTGCACGGCGCGCTCGACGCTCTCGTTGCGGGTAGAGCGTCGGCGAACGTGGCTGTGGGACAGTCCGTTCCCGGTGCCATGACCGTCGTGCAATTCCCCGGTCAGGGTTCGCAGCGGGTCGGCATGGGACGTGCGCTGTACGAGCGCTATCCGGTGTACGCGAAGGCGTTCGACGAGGTGTGCGCCGAATTCGGCACGTCGTTCGATCCGCCGCTGCGGTCGGTGATCTTCGCCGAACCCGACACCAAAACCGCCCAGCTGCTCACCCAGACCTCGTATACCCAGGCCGCGCTGTTCTGCGTCGAGGTGGCCCTGTATCGGCTGCTCGAAACCTACGGCGTGCGCGCGGATCTGCTGATGGGCCATTCCATCGGCGAGCTCACCGCCGCCTACCTGGCAGGCGTGTGGTCGCTGTCGGACGCGGTGAAACTCGTTGCCGCACGAGGGCTGCTGATGCAGGCCCTGCCGGAGGGCGGGGCGATGCTGTCGGTGCCGCTGAGCGAGGACGAGGTGAAGCCGCTGCTGAACGGGTCGGGCCGGATCGCGATCGCGGCCGTGAACGGCCCTGCCGCGGTGGTTGTCTCGGGTGACGAGGACGCGGTGGACGAGGTGGCGCGGACGTTCGGGGAACGCGGGCATCGCACCCGGCGGCTCGAGGTCAGCCACGCTTTCCATTCCCCGCGTATGGAACCGATCCTGGCCGATTTCGCCGGTGTATGCGCGAGCCTCACCTATCGGCCGCCGACGGTGCCGATCGTGTCCAATGTGACCGGTGAACCGGTCGAGCCGGAGCAGCTGTGCGATCCGGACTACTGGGTGCGGCACGTGCGTGAGGCGGTTCGTTACTTCTCCGGCGTGCAGGCCGCGCGACGTTACGGTGCAACAGTTTTCATCGAGGCGGGGCCCGGCTCGACGCTGACGGCGCTGACCAACCAGGGTCTCGACGACGACCTGGACGCGGTCACCGCGGTAGCGATCCTGGATCCCAAACGGGACGAGCTACTGGCCCTGCATTCCGCGCTGGCGCGGGCTTTCGTCGCCGGGGCCGCTGTCGACTGGACCGCGGTCCTGGGCGGACGCACATCGCGCGTCGACCTGCCCACCTACGCCTTCCAGCACCGCAGGTTCTGGCTGAACAAGCCCGCCGGGTCCGGTGATCTGGGCGCGGTCGGGCTCGGTGCGACCGGACATCCGCTGGTGGCGGCCTCGGTGCCGCTGGCCGACGGTGCGGCGACGATCCTGACCGGGCGCCTGTCGGTGTCCGCGCAGCCCTGGCTGGCCGATCACGTGGTGGCGGGCCGGGTACTGGTGCCGGGTACGGCCTTCGTCGAAATCGCGCTGCACGCGGGTGATCTGGTGGGGCTGCCGCGCATCGCCGAGCTGGTGTTGCAGGCGCCGCTGGCGTTGACGGCCTCGGATGCGGTGGATCTGCAGGTGGTCGTCACCGCCGGACAGGACGAACGCGGCCTGGCGGTGTACTCGCGGCCGCACGGCGTGGACGCGGCCGGGTGGACCTGCCATGCGACGGGCACGCTGAGCTCACCCTCCCCGGCGGTCCCGTTCGCCGAGTCACAGGCATGGCCGCCCGCCGGTGCGATTGCCGTGGACGTAGCCGACGTCTATCCGTCCCTGGCCGAGGGTGGTTACGGCTACGGCCCGGCCTTCCGCGGGCTGACCACGATGTGGCGACGCGGCGACGACCTGTTCGCCGAGGTCGAGCTGCCCGAACAGATTCGCGGCGCGGCAGCGGAATTCGGCCTCCATCCGGCGCTGCTGGATGCCGCCCTGCACGCCATGGCCGCGGCGGCGATGAGCGACGGCGCCGAGACGGTGAAACTGCCGTTCGCGTGGGAGGGCGTGTCGCTGTACGCGGTCGGTGCGACCGCGCTGCGGGTCCGGCTGTCGCCCAATGGGAACGACCGCATCGCCATCACCGTGACCGATCCGTCGGGCGGTGTGGTCGCCGCGGTGGACGCCCTCTCGGTCCGGGAGATCAGCGCGGACCAGCTGACCGGGGGCGGACCCGGCGCCGAGGACCTGTACGCGCTCGGCTGGGTCGCGGTGACGCCGCCGCAGCCGGGCGGCGGGACCTGGGAAGACCTGGAAACCGGTGCGGTAGAGGGGCTCCCGGCGGAGAAGTACACCCACGAGGGTGGCGAGGTAATCGTGTTGCGGTGCGCGGGTGGCGAATCCGCCGACATCGCCGCACAGGCGGCCGCCACCGTCGGGCGCGTGCACGCGGCGATCCGTGCCCTCGTGACGGATCGGCGATTCGCCGCGGCGACCATCGCGGTCCTGACCAGCGGCGCCCTGGCGATCGACGGCGGCGAGGACGTCGCCGATCTGGTCACGGCGCCGATCTGGGGTCTGTTGCGCAGTGCCCAAGCGGAGAACCCGGAACGGCTCGTTCTGGTCGACACCGACGCTCCCGAGGACTACCGCAGCGCGATCGCCACGGCGGCGGCATTGGACGGCGAACCGCAGGTGGTGCTGCGCCGCGGCGCCGCGCATGTCCCCCGATTCACCCGCGCCGGAGCCGACACCGTGGGCGGGGTGGATCTGCTCGGGACACGGCCCTGGCGGCTCGGGTCGCTCGGCAAGGGCACGCTGGACGGCGACAATATCGTGCTCCGGCCGGACGACGCCGCCGCGGAGCCGCTGCGTCCCGGGCAGGTGCGAGTCCGCCTGCGCGCCACCGGTATGAACTTCCGTGACGTGCTGATCGTGCTGGGCATGTACCCCGACCCGAACGCGCCGATCGGCGGCGAGGGCGCGGGCGTGATCGTGGAAACAGCCTCGGACGTCACTGATTTCGCGCCCGGCGACCGGGTGATGGGCCTGTTCGAGGGCATCGGCGACACCGTCGTCTCGGATCGGTCCATGGTGGTGCCGATGCCACGGGGCTGGACCTTCGCGCAGGCCGCGGCCGTCCCGGCGGTCTTCGCCACCGCGTACTACGCACTGGTGGATCTGGCCGGGGTCACCGAGGGCGAGACGCTGCTCGTGCACGCCGCCACCGGAGGTGTCGGCATGGCGGCCGTGCAGCTCGCCCGGCATCTGGGTCTGGAGGTTTACGCCACGGCGAGCCTGCCGAAGTGGAATACGCTGCGCGCGATGGGATTCGACGACGATCACATCGCCAACTCGCGCACTCTCGATTTCGAGCAGCAGTTCCTGGAGGCCACCGAGGGGCGCGGCATGGATATCGTGCTGGACTCCCTCGCCGGCGAATTCGTCGACGCCTCACTGCGACTGCTGCCGCGCGGCGGCCGATTCATCGAGATGGGCCAGACCGACGTCCGGGAGACCGACGCGATCGCCGCCGAATACCCGGGTGTGCGGTATCGCGGCTTCGTGCTGATGGAGGCCGGGCCGCAGCGGTTGAACGAGATACTCGTCATCCTGTCCGATCTGTTCGAATCGGAGGTGTTGCGACCACTCCCGGTGACACCGTGGGATCTGCGCCGGACCCCGGAGGCGTTCCGGTATCTCAGTCAGGCGCGGCATATCGGCAAGAATGTGCTCACCGTGCCCACCGGGCTCGATCCGGCCGGGACGGTTCTGATCACTGGTGGTACCGGCGCACTGGGCGCGGCGGTGGCCGAACATCTGATCACCGGGCACGGCGTGCGAAATCTCCTGCTGCTCAGCCGCAGTGGGCGCGATGCCGCCGGAGCGGGCGAACTGGAGTCCAGGCTCACCGCGCTGGGCGCGCAGGTGGAGATCGCCGCCTGCGACAGCGCCGACGAGAAGGCCCTCGACGCGCTGCTCGAGACCATCCCGGCCGAGCATCCGCTGACCGCGGTCGTACACGCGGCCGGTCGCATCGACGACGCCCTGTTCACCGAGCTCACCTCCGAGCAACTCGACGGCGTCTTCGCCGCCAAGGCACGCTCGGCGTGGAACCTGCACCGGGCCACCGCGAATCGCGAGCTGGCGGCATTCGTGCTGTACTCCTCGGTCGCCGGCGTGCTCGGCGGCCCCGGACAGGCGAACTACGCGGCGGCCAACGTATTCCTGGACGCCCTCGCTGCCCACCGGCAGCGCCTGGGCCTGCCCGCGACGTCGGTCGCGTGGGGTATCTGGGAGCAGCCCAGCGGCATCACCGGCCATCTGGGCGAGCAGGACTTCGCCCGCATGCGCCGCGACGGACTGCTGCCCATCGCCACCGCCGACGGCCTGGCCATGTTCGACACCGCACTGAGTCTGGGCCAGGCGCTGACCGTGGCGGTCCGGCTGGACACCGCGGCCATTCGCGCGGCGGGAGCGCAGGATCCGCAGGTGTTGCCGCCGGCGCTGCGTGGCCTGCTGCGGGCAACCCGGCGCACCGCGGAGGCCGACTCCGGGGGCACATCGGCCAAATTGGCCGCGGCACTGGCCGGCCGGAGTCGTGCGGATCAGGAAACACTGGTTCTCAACACGATTCGCGCGAACGCGGCCGCGGTGCTCGGCCACGAGTCGCCCGACGCGATCGGCCCGGACCAGGCGTTCACCGATCTGGGCTTCGACTCCCTGGGCGCGGTCGAATTCCGCAACCGGCTCAAGACGGCCACCGGCCTGAAACTGACCACGACCGTGGTATTCGACTACCCGACCCCGATGGCACTGGCCCGGCACATCCGGGACGAGATCGTGCCCACCGAGGACCCGTCGACGGTGATCCGGGGCCAGATCCAGACCCTCGCCGACACCTGCGGTACCGCGCAACTGGACTCGAATGCGGTGGCGGATATCGCGGATCGGCTCGACGAGCTGCTGCGGCAGCTGCGCGGCGGTGAGCTGGCGGAGATGCTCGACAGCCTCGACACCGCCGACGACGACGAACTGTTCGAGTTCATCGACCAGCCGACCCCACCGACGCGTTGAGAGGGAGATCAGCAGTGGCTCTCAGACTTTCACTACTCAGCGGTGTCCTCGCCGCCGCCGCGCTGGCGGTAACCGCACTCGCGCCGGTGGCCGCCGGTGACGCGGACACCATGACCCCCGCCGTCGCACCGGCTACCGATCGTCCGTGCTCGGCGCACGAGCGGGCGACCGATCTGGCCGCCGACCAACAGCGGGTGCTCACCAGGCTGGGGCATCTGCGGATGCTGAACAATATGCAGGATGCGGTGCAACTGGCCGCCCTGGGCGCGTGGGGGCCCGACTCGCACGGCTGGGTGCAGTACCACCAGGTCGGTGTCGGCCTGCTCGACCTGAACAGTTCGACGCGGATCATCGCCCAGAACCTCACCGGGCTCACCGCGGGCAGCGTCGAGCAGGACACGGTCACCAGCGGCAGCCCGACGGGCCTGTTCTACGAGTCGCTGAATCCGAACGCGAATCACGGGGATCCGTACAGTACGGCCTTCCCGTACAAGCTGGTCGGATGGTTCTACAGCGGGGTGTACACCCCGGGGATCACCCCGGTCACCAATGGGCTGTGCATGTATCCCACCGACTGGGGATTCCACGAGAAGGGCGTGCACGCCTTCCCGAACTTCGACATGGTGATGCAGCCGCCCGCCGAACAGTGGCTGGGCCAGAGCCGGGGCAGCATTCCGGTCGCGATCCCGAATCCGCTCGGGATAGTGCATCCGCGCGCCTGGGATCTGCACATCTGGCTGGTGCCCGGTGGTAACACTCCGATCACCGGCGCACTGGACACCGCGCAGGAGGTTCCCGGTATCGACGGTGGCATCCCGGAATCGTTCCCGTATCCGAAGGGGCCCACCTCGATGGGCCCGAATCTGCCGGAGTACCACGGGAGATGAGCTCAGGTGACATGGAGACCACGGTGCTCGTCGTCGGCGCGGGCGGCTGCGGCCTGACGGCGTCGATCTTCCTGTCCACGTTGGGCATCGACCACCTGCTGATCGAGCAGCGACCCGAACCGGCGCGACTCCCCAAGGCGCACTACCTCAATCACCGCACCATGGAGATCTTTCGCCAGCACGGGATCGCCGAGGACTTCTACGCGGTCGGCGCACCGCTGGAGAAATTCGGCAAGGTGTGCTGGCAGACCACCCTCGCCGGGAAGGGGCCCTTCGACGGCCGGGTCCTGTACGAGATGGATGCCTTCGGCGGCGGTGAACTGCGGGAGAGCTGGTCGGTGGCCAGTCCGGTATCGGCGACGAATCTGCCGCAGATCCGGTCGGAGCCGTTGCTGCGCGGCATCGCCGAGCAGCGTGCCCCCGGACGCGTCCGCTATGGTCACGAACTGCTGGACTGGGTCGAGGAATCCGGCCATATCGTCGCGACGGTGCGAGATGCGCAGGGCGACACCACGACCGTGGCGGCCAAGTACCTCGTGGCCGCCGACGGCGGGCGCACCGTCGTGCCGAAGCTCGGTATACGCCTCGAGGGCTGGCCGAGCTTCCATCACGTCACCACCGTGCATTTCAGCGCGGATCTGTCGCGCTGGCAACGGGATGGCGCCCTGCTGACCTACTTCATCAACCCCAAGCGGCCCGAGCTGTCGGGATCGACGCTCGTCGAAATGGGGCCCACCTGGGGCAGATTCAGCGAGGAATGGGGTCTGCACTTCACCACGGGCCCCGACGATCCGGCTCGGACGCAGCGCGAGGCCGTCCTCGCCCGAATCCGGGACACCCTGGGCATCGAGGATCTGCGCATCCGGTTGCACAAGGTCAGCAACTGGTCCGTGGACGCGGTGAACGCACAGCATTACCGCTCGGGGCGCGTACTGCTGGCCGGGGATGCCGCGCACAAGATGCCGCCCGCCGCCGGACTGGGCCTGAACACCGCCGTGCAGGACGCGCACAACCTGGCCTGGAAGATCGCCGCGGTCGAATCCGGCTGGGCTGGAATGGATCTGCTGGACACCTACGAGCTGGAGCGCCGTCCGATCGGGCGGCGTCACCTGGACTGGGCGGTGGGCATCATCGCCAACGCGGAACTGGTCAGTGAGACGGCTATCGGGCTCACGCCGCAGGTGCCGACGTGGATGCGGCCCACTTTTTTCAGCAACTACTTCGCGGACTCCGCCCGCGGCCGTACCGCGCGGGCGCGGGCGGGCGAGGTGTTCGGTACACACCGAATCGACTGCCAGGCATTGGATATCGAACTGGGGGGAGTGTACGAGAAGGGGGCGCTCGTGCCCGACGGCACGAGCGCCCCCGAGCCGGAACCCATGGGGGACATCCACGTCCCGACGAGCCGACCCGGTCACCGCCTGCCGCACGTGTGGGTCGAGCAGGATGGTACTCGCCGGTCGACGCTGGATCTCGTGTCACCGCACGGCTTCACCGTGATCCACGGACCCGGCGGCGCGGCGTGGGCCGGCGCCGCGAGGCGAGCGGCCGACCGAATCGGAGTGCCGCTCACCGTGACGAGTCCCACCACCGAAACCTCGGGTGCGGGCTGGGCACATCGTCTCGGGATCGGCGACGAGGGAGTGCTACTCGTGCGACCCGATCAGTACGTCGCCTGGCGCCACACCGGCGCACCGGCCGATCCCGAGGCGGAGCTGGCTCGGGTGCTCGATCGAATTACCTTTCGCTGAACCAGAATTGGAGTGATAACCGTGGCGGAAAACACCTACGACACGATCGTCATCGGCGGTGGTCCCGGTGGCTGCGCGTACGCGCTGACCATGCGGCGGCGCGGCTACCGCGTGCTGCTGCTGGAGAAGGTGACCTTCCCGCGTTTCCACATCGGCGAGTCGTTCCTGCCCTACACGGTGGAGCTGATCGACCAGCTGGGCCTGCTGGACGCCGTCATGGCCAAGCCGTATGCCTACAAGCCCGGCGTGGAACTCACCGGAATCGCCGGGAACATGCGGCGCATCGACTTCGGGCAGATCGGTGACGGCCGGCGCACCTGGTCCATTCAGGTCGAACGTGCCGAATTCGACAAGACGCTGCTCGACGAGACGGCCGCGGCCGGTGTGACGGTCCTGCAGGAAGCGACCGTCACCGAGGTCGAGGTGACCGACGGCCGGGTCACCGGCGTCACCTACACCTACGAGGACGAAACCCACCACGCCACCGCGCAGTACATCGCCGACGCGTCCGGGCGGGCGGGAGTCATCCCCAAGAAGTTCGGCCTGCGGATCGCCGACGACAAATTGCGCATGGCGGCGGTGTTCAAGCACTACGGCGACCTGGACGAGAGCATGAATCCCGGTGTGGAGGGCGACACCCAGCTGGGCATCCATCAGGACGGCTGGGTGTGGGGAATCCCCTTGCGATCCGACGCCATCAGCATCGGCGCGGTGGCGCGCATGTCCATCCTGCAATCCGGGCGTCCCGAGGATGTGTTCGACGAGCATCTGGCCCGCATCCCGCGCATCGGACAGCGGCTGCGCGGGGCGACCGTGCTGCGAGAGCTCAAGGGCGAGCGCAACTTCGAATATCACTCCGACACCCTGTCCGGCCCGGGCTATCTCCTGATCGGCGACGCGGGCAGCTTCACCGACCCGGTCTTCTCCGGCGGTGTCACACTGGCGCTGGCCACCGGTCGCAAGGCGGCCGAACTCGTGGCGGATCGGTTGGACGGCGAGCTATCCGAGGCCGAGGTCACGAGCGTCTACGACGCGTTCTTCAAGACCGGATACGAGACCTACTACCGGTTGATCCGCGCTGTGTACGACGAGCGACAGCCGGTGATGGGTCAGGTCATTCTGGACATGGCCGCCGATATGGATCCGAAATGGCATGTGCGACTGGTCAGCGGTGACTTCTGGACGGGGCAGAGCCCGCTGGTCAACCTGCTGCGGGAGGAGCAGGACTGGGCGTTGTTCTCGCCCTTCGAGCTGCTGACCGAGTGCCCGCTGTATCCGGAAGGCGCTGTGGCGTAGTCCGATTCATCTCCGGGGAGTGGTCCGATGCCGTCGTCTCTCGATCTCACCGTCCATTTCTGGTTGCAGATGGCCGTGATTCTGGCCGTCTACCGACTGCTGTGGTTGTTGTTCGCACGCCTCGCGCAGGTACAGGTGGTCGCGATCATGGCGGCCGGATTCCTGCTCGGCCCCTCGGTGCTGGGCGCCCTCTGGCCGCAGGCACAGCGGTGGCTGTTCCCGACGACGCTGATGATCGGCGGTCACAGCATCCCGCACCCCTCGCTCACGGTGATCTACGTCGTGGGCCAGCTGGGCCTGGTGTTGTACATGTTCCTGGTCGGCGCCTCCTTCCGCACCGAGATACTCACCGAGCATCTGCGGGCGGCGGGAGCGACCTCGGTGTCGGGCGTCGCCGTACCGCTGATTCTGGGCGGCGCGACCGGCGCGGTGCTGGCCACGCAGGGCCACTATTTCACCAGTGAGATGAGCGCCTGGCAGGCCGGGCTGTTCCTGGCGGCGGCGGTGTCGATCACGGCATTTCCGGTGCTGGCGTGGATCATTCACGATTCCGGACTGGACAACACCCGCCTGGGGACGATGGCATTGTCCCTGGCGGCGTTCGACGACGCGCTGTCCGGAATCTTGCTGGTCGCCGTGGTCGCCAGTACGAAGGGCAGCGTGACCGGCCTGGTGGTGGCGGTTGTCGGCGGCGCGGGGTTCATGGCGTTCATGCTGCTGATCGGCCGGCCGCTGCTGCGGCTGCTGGACGGCTGGGCCGAGCGCGAGCAGCGGGCCGACGGCGCGGACAAGCTGCCGGTCGGTCCCCTGACCGTCATTCTGATGGTCGTGCTGCTGTGCTCGTGGTTCACCGACTTCGTCGGTGTGCTGTCGGTGGTGGGCGCGTTCGTCGCCGGAATGGTCATGCCGCGCGGCCGGATGCTGGACACCGTCTGCGAACGGATCGAGCCGATCGTGTCGTATCTGCTGCTCCCGGCGTATTTCGTCTACTCCGGATTGAATACGAAGCTGAGCGTGATCATGCATCCGGCGGTGCTGATCGGCGGGGCGATCGTGCTGGCGGTGTCGTTCGCGGGGAAGTTCGGCGCGGTGACGCTCGCCGCACGCTGGCAGGGGATGACCTGGCGGGAATCGGGCTCGATGGGCGCGCTGGCCAATGCGCGCGGGCTCATGGAGTTGGTGCTGGTCAACATCGGGCTCACCGCCAACCTGATAACGCCCGAGTTGTACACGATCCTGGTGCTCATGACGATGGTGACCACCCTGATGGCCACCCCGATCTTCCGGATATTCGAACGAAATGCCTGGAAGAACGGGCTGGTATTCAGTGCGACCGGTGAAACTGTGGTTCCCGCAACCGAACCCGTAATGGAGTAGGCCGGCCAGGCCGCCACGCCGGCCCCCTGTGCACAGGGGGCCGGCGTTCTTCGAGTTCTCTGATAGGGCGCCGGATATCTCCAGCGGGGCGGGCCGACGGGTATATGAAATCCTGTGCGCTGCACCGTACTTCACGGCTTCGGGGTTGGACCGCGGGGGTAGGGGGCGTTAGGGGTTTCCGCCCCGTTCGGGTGAGACGACAGTGGAATCATGCGTTCCGCACCGGCTCCCGAGACCCGTAGACACGGACTCGCGCGGCGGCGACCGCGCCTGGGCCACATAGACTTTCTCAATTGGCTGCCCATTCTGTGGGGCTTGGCGCGCACCGGCGGTCTGATAGAAGTGGACCTGGTCCGCGACACCCCCGATCGTCTCAACGACGCCCTGGCCGCCGGCACGCTCGACATGGGGCCGATCAGCCTCGTCGAATTCCTCAGCCATGCCGACGATCTGGTGATGCTGCCGGATCTGGCGATCGGCTGCGACGGTCCGGTGATGTCCTGCCTGATCGTCAGCAAGCTGCCGCTGGACAGACTCGACGGGGTGCCGGTGGCGCTGAGTTCCCAGAGCCGCACCTCCGTCCGGTTGGCCCAACTCCTGCTGAGCGAATACATCGGCGTGCGGCCGCGGTTCTTCGACAGCCCGCCGGACCCGGTCGCGATGTTCTCCCGCGCGCCCGCCGCCGTGCTCATCGGCGACGCGGCGCTGCGCACCGCGCTGTTCGAGGCTCCCGTCCGCGGTCTGGTCGTCCACGATCTGGGCCAGATGTGGCGGGAGTGGACCGGGCTGCCGTTCGTCTTCGCGGTCTTGGCGGCGCGGCGCGAATTCCTCGCGCGGGAACCGGATACGGTGCGCCGGGTGCACGCCGACCTGCTGGCCGCGCGCGATCTGGCCTTCGTCGAGATGGACGAGCTGTGCGAGCGCACCGCCCGCTGGGAGGCGTTCGACGCCCCGACGCTGCGCCGATACTACACCGAGGCGCTGGACTTCCGGCTCGGACCGCGGCAGCGAGCGGGCATCGCCGAATTCGCCGCGCGCACCGGGTACGAGGTGACAATTCCTGCGGCACAGCAGGATTGGCTATAAAAATATGGGGAGACAGCGATGGTACTTCCGGTCGATCTGAGTCCCGCCACGCGCGTCGACACACTCGCCCGATATCTCGGGCGACGGGTGGCGGTGATCTACGAGGGCGGCACCTACAGCTATCCGGTCCTGGCCGGATACGCCCGGCGCCTGGCGGCGGTCCTGGCCGAAGGCGGTGTACGTCCCGGAGATCGGGTGTTGTACCTGGGCGGCAACAGTGTCACATTCCTGACCACCTTCCTCGCCGCAGTCTGGCTGAAAGCCGTTTTCGTGCCGGTCAATTCGCGGCTGACCGCACCCGAGATCGGTACCATCCTGGACGACTGCGCACCGCATACGCTGGTCGTGGAACCGGGCCACCGCGGGATCGCCGAGGCCGCCGCCGGATCCCGGGATGCGCGAATGCTGCTGGTACCCGGCGACCCCGGCGTGCACGTGGCCGAGATACCGCCCGCTCCCTGGGAATTGCTCTCCGATTCGCTGGACAGCATCGGCCCGGAACCACTTCCGTGCGACCAGGACACCCCGGCCATGCTGGCCTACACCTCGGGCACGACCGGACGACCCAAGGGCGTCGAACTCACCCACGGCAACCTCTGGTGGAACGGCGCCAATATGGACCCGGTCGCGCCGGTGCTGCCGGGCGACATCACCCTCGTGGTCGCGCCCCTGTTCCACACCGCGCCGTTCGGCTGCTTCACACTGCGCACCCTGATGCGCGCGGGCACGGTCGTGCTGCGCCGTGAGTTCGAGGCGGCACGCATGCTGGCCGACCTGGTCACCTACCGGGTGAGCACGGTATTCGCGGTCCCGGCCATGTTCGCCGCGGTCGCCGCCGAGGCCGGGTTCCCCGACGCGGACCTGACGGCGCTGCGCACCGCGGTCACCGCCGGCGCACCCGCCCCGGCGCCGCTGATCGACGAATACCTGCTTCGCGGCATCGCCTTGCAGCAGGCGTACGGACTCACCGAAACCCTGTTCGTCAGCTGCTTGCCGGTCGAGCATCCCGACGCCGACACCAGCAGCGCGGGACTCGCCCTGCCCTACAGCGACATTCGAATCGTGGACCCCATCGGCGGTACCCAGGTCGAACACGGGGAGCGGGGTGAAGTGTGGGTCCGGGCGCCGACGACGAGCCCCGGATACCGCGAAAATCCCGAGGCGACCGCGGCGGCGTTCATCGACGGTTGGTTCCGCACCGGCGATATCGGATATCTGGATCGGCGCGGCTATCTGTACCTCGTCGACCGGCTCAAGGACATGATCATCGTCGGCGGGGACAACGTGTATTCCGCCGAGGTCGAACAGGTGCTGGCCCGCTATCCCGGCATGACGGACGTCGCCGTGGTCGGCGCGCCGGATCCGCACGAGGGCGAATGCGTCGTCGCGGTCGTGCGTGGCCGGGAGGGGCCGGGACCGTCGCTCGGGCAGCTGCGCCGGTTCGCCGAGGGTGATCTGGCCCGCTACAAGCTCCCGACCCGGGTAGTGCACGCCGAGCAGATTCCGCGCAATGCCATGGGCAAGATCGACAAGGTCGCCATCCGGGCGGCGCTGATCGCGGGGGACGACAGCGTCTTCGCCCGGACCGAAGCCGAATCCCCGGCCGCCGCGGTCGATTCCACCGCACCGCCGGCCTCGTCCACGCCGATCTGGCTGCGCACACTGGGGTCGCTGTCCCCGGACGAACAGTTCCGGATCGTCTTCGATGCGGTCAGCGAGGCGGTGGGGTGGACCATCCGCGCCGCGCCTCGCACCATCGACCCGGGCGATCGGCTGCAGGACATCGGCCTGAGCTCGCTGGCGGCGGTGGAACTGGCCCGCCGTCTCAATGCCACCTTCACCCTCGACCTGCCCAGTACGGCGCTGTTCGACCACCAGACGGTCGGCGAACTGGCCGACGATCTGCGCGAGCGGATGGTCAGCCGCACCGCCCGTCCGACGGTGCTCGAGCGCCTGGCCGAATTCGAGCAGGAGCTGGCGAACTCGCCGACGGTCGATCCGTCGGTCCGGGCGGAGTTGCGGACCCGGCTGCGCACCTCACTGCACCGCTTGACCACGGCCGCGGCGGATGCCCCGCGCGCCACCGACCTCGCCACCGCGACCGACTCCGCATTGTTCGCCCTGCTCGACACCGAGCTCGGAAAGGGACAAGACCATGACCGATGAGGCCACGCTGCGCCGCTACCTCGAGCGCGCCACCACTGCCCTGCTCGAGACCCGGGCGCAGCTGAACCACCTGGAGAGATCACTGCACGAGCCGATCGCGGTGGTCGGCATCGGCTGTCGCTATCCGGGCGGCGTCACCGACCCGCAGGGCCTGTGGGACCTGGTGGAACACGGCCGCGAGGCGGTGACGCCGTTTCCGGCCGATCGCGGCTGGGCGCTGGATCGGCTGCTCGGCGGAGATCCGGACCGACCGGGTTCCACCTATGCCGAGGCGGGCGGATTCCTGGACGCACCCTTCGATTTCGACGCCGATTTCTTCGGCATCTCACCACGTGAGGCCCTCGCGACCGATCCGCAGCAGCGGTTACTGCTCGAGGTGACCTGGGAGGCGCTGGAGCGGGCCGGGATCGATCCGAATTCCCTGCGCGGCAGCGACTGCGGCGTTTTCGTCGGCGCGATGTATCACGACTACGCCACCCGTCTGCGTGACGTGCCGGGCGAATTGGAGGCCCAGCTGGGCACCGGCGGCGCGGCCGGGGTCATCTCGGGCAGGCTGTCCTATACCTTCGGTTTCACCGGGCCCACCGTGACGGTCGATACCGCCTGCTCGTCCTCGCTCGTGGCGCTGCACCAGGCGATCGGCGCGCTGCGGGGCGGCGAGTGCTCGATGGCGGTGGCCGGCGGGGTCACGGTCATGGCGACACCGGCGAGCTTCATCGAATTCAGCCGTCAGCGTGGTCTGGCCCGGGACGGCCGCTGCAAGGCGTACGCGGCCGCGGCCGACGGCACCGGATTCGGCGAGGGCGTGGGAATCCTCGCTCTGGAACGACTTTCGGACGCACAGCGGCAGGGACATCGAATCTGGGCGGTGCTGCGCGGCGCGGCGGTGAATTCCGACGGCGCGTCCACCAGCCTGACCGTGCCCAACGCGGCGGCTCAGCAGCGGGTGATCGGCCAGGCGCTGGCCGCGGCCGGTCTGCGGCCCGGGGAGATCGACGTGGTCGAGGGCCACGGCACCGGCACCACCCTCGGCGATCCGATCGAGGCACGGGCCCTGCTCGAGGTGTTCGGCGACCGGGACGGTGAGCCGCTGTGGCTGGGTTCGGTGAAATCCAATCTGGGGCATACCCAGGCGGCCGCCGGGGTCGCGGGCGTGATCAAGATGATCATGGCGATGCGCGCCGGGGTGGTGCCGCCGAGCCTTCATCTCGACCGCCCGACACCACATGTGGACTGGTCGGCGGGCGCGGTGCGGCCGGTCACCGCCGCCCGGCCCTGGCCCGACACCGGGCGGCCGCGCCGCGCGGGGGTGTCCTCGTTCGGTGTGAGCGGCACCAACGCCCATCTGATCGTGGAGCAGGCGCCCGAATCCGAGCCGTCCCCCGATTCTTCGGCGCCACAGGCGTTGTCACCGTTCACCACGTGGGCGCTGTCGGCTCGCACCGAGTCCGGGCTCGCCGGGCAGGCGTCGGTTCTGGCCGCGCATGTGCGGGCGAACCCGGATCTGCCGCCGGCATCGATCAGCCGGGCGCTGGTCGCGACCCGAACCCGATTCGCCCACCGCGCCGTCGTTTTCGGACACGATCGCGGTGAACTGCTGGCGGCGTTGGACTCTCTCGCCGCGGGCGGCCGGTCGTCGGCGATCGTCACCGGGACACCCGTCGGCGCGGCCACCGCGATGATGTTCCCCGGCCAGGGGGCACAGCGGCTGGCGATGGGCCGCGAACTGTATGCCACACACCGGGTTTACGCCGAGGCGTTCGACCAGATCTGCGCCGCCTTCGCCACCCGGCTGGAGGTTCCGCTGGCCGAGGTGGTGTTCGCCGAGCCCGGCACCGCGCATGCGGATCACCTCGCGCGCACCAGTTTCACCCAGGCCGCGCTGTTCGCGGTGGAGGTCGCGCTCTACCGGGTGGCCGAATCCTTCGGGCTGCGACCGGATTTCCTGATCGGGCACTCCATCGGTGAGCTCGCCGCCGCCTATCTGGCGGGGGTGTGGATCCTCGAGGACGCGGTGACGGTGGTCGCCGCGCGCGGCCGCCTGATGGACAGGCTGCCCGGCCGCGGCGCGATGGTCGCGGTCGCCGCCGGTGAGCACAAGGTGGCTCCGCTGCTGGTCGGACGCGAACACATGGTGTCGGTGGCCGCGATCAACGGGGACGCCGCGGTCGTGCTCTCCGGTACCGACACGGCCGTCGGCGAGATCGCGGCGACGCTGGAAACGCTGGGGCGGCGCACTTCTCGGCTCCGCGTGGCGCACGCGTTCCATTCCCCGCTGATGGATCCGATGCTGGAGGAATTCGCCCGGGTCTGCGACAGCGTCGAATACCACGAGCCCACCGTGCCGATCGTCTCCAACCTCACCGGGGCCCTTGCCGATCCGGCGCGGCTGCGCGATCCGCGCTACTGGGTCGAGCAGGTGCGCAACCCGGTCCGTTTCTTCGACGGACTGCGCGCGCTGCGCGCGGAGCACGGGGTGGGCGTCTTCGTCGAATGCGGACCGGGCAGTACACTCACCGCCCTGGCACGGGAGGCATTCGGCGCCGACCAGGTCGCGGTCACACCCCTGCTGCCCGGGCGTCAGGCCGAATCCGTCGCGGTGCTCTCGGGTCTGGCCGCGGCGGATATCGCCGGGACGCCGATCCGGTGGCATCCCGATGTCCGTCCGGTCGCCGAGCAGGCCGAGTTGCCGACCTACGCGTTCCAGCGCCGCCGCTACTGGCTCGACGCGGGCCGGGAGGTCGACACCGACCGGGAACTCGTGGAGCATCCGCTGCTGGACCGGGCGCTCCCCCTGGCCGACGGTGGAATCCTGTTCTCCGGCAAGCTGTCCCGGGATACGCACGGGTGGCTGACCGATCACGCCATTCACGACACCGCTCTGGTCCCGGCGACCGCGTTCCTGGAGATGACCCTGCTGGCAGCCGAACGCGTGGGTTCGAACCACATCGACGAGCTCACCCTGCTCGCCCCGCTACCCCTGCCCGAGAGCGCCCGGGTCGAGATCCAGACCGCGCTCGGTGCGGCGGACGACGAGGGCATGCGCATCGTGACCATCCACGCCCGCGTCGCACCGCACGGCGAATGGACCCTGCACGCGCAGGCATCCCTGTCGTCGCGGCGCGGCGCGTCCCCGCTCGTCCCGGTGCACAACTGGCCGCCCGACAACGCGACCGAGGTCGACCTCGAGCACCGCTACCGCGAATTGGCCGCCGCCGGTTACCGATACGGCCCGGCATTCCGCGGCGCCCGCCGGATCTACCTGCGCGACGAGGAGATCTTCAGCGTCGTGAGCACACCCGGCGGGATCGATCCGGGCGGATATCGGATCCATCCGGCCGTCCTGGACGCCGCGTTGCATCCGCTCGCCTCGACCACCGGACCGACCCGGCTTCCGTTCTCCTGGCGCGGCATCACCGCGCACGGACCCGCAGGCGGAGAACTGCGGGTCCGCCTGTCGCTCACCGGTATCGACGCGGCGACCCTCGAAATAGTCGATGCGGCGGGCCGTCCCGTGCTGTCGGTCGACGAGCTGGTCCTGCGACCGATCGATACCGCGGCCTTCGCCTCCGGCTCGGGGGACGACCGCTACCGGCTGGACTGGGTGCTGCCGGGCTCGCGCGGGACGAGTCTGCACCACCCGACGCCGCGGTGGTTCGATGTCGGCGAGCACGATCCGACGCCGGCGGGAGTACGCGCCGCGATCGAGGTGACGCTGCGGCGGATGCGGGCCTGGCTGGCCGACGAGGACTCCGGCGTGCTGGGCATCCGTACCCGGGGCGCGGTCGCGGTGGACGGCCAGAGCGTCACCGATCCGGCGGGCGCCGCGGTCTGGGGTCTGGTGCGTTCGGCCCAGACGGAGCATCCGGAACGGTTCCTCCTGCTGGACACCGACGACAGCCCGATCGGCCCGCTCCCCGCCGACGAGCCCCAGATCGCCGCGCGCGCGGGCGAATTGCGGGTGCCCCGGTTGACCGGGACGGCGGCGCAACCGACCGGAGCGCCATGGCCCACCGAGGGCACCGTGCTGATCACCGGTGCGGGCGGCGCACTCGGCGGGCTGGTCGCGCGGCATCTCGTGGCGCGACACGGTGTGCGGCGGCTGCTGCTGCTCGGTCGCGGGCCGATCGATGCCGACGGCCTCGACGCCGATGTGTCCATCGTGCAATGCGATGTGGCAGATCGTGATTCGCTGTCCCGGGCGCTGGATTCCATCCCGGCCGCGCATCCGCTCACCGCGGTGGTGCACGCCGCCGGTATCGCGGACGACGGGCTGCTGGAAAACCTCACCCCGGAACAGTTCGAGCGCGTGCTGCGCCCGAAGGTGGACGGCGCGTGGAATCTGCACGAACTCACCCGTGATCTTCCGTTGTCGGCGTTCGTACTGTTCTCCTCGGTGGCGGGGATTCTGGGTGCGGCCGGTCAGGCCAATTACGCGGCGGCGAACGCCTATCTGGACGCGCTGGCCCGAATCCGGAATACGCAGGGGCTGCCCGCGACCGCGACGGCCTGGGGGCTGTGGGCGCGGCGCTCCGGTGTCTCCGCACATCTGACCGAGGCCGACTACTCGCGCCTGACCCGCGGCGGCCTGCTCGCGCTGACCGATGCCGACGGTCTGGAACTGCTCGATATCGCCTGCGCGGCAGCAGATCCGGCACCGGTACTGATCGCACTGGATCGCACCGCGATAGATCCCGACGCCGCGCCGCCCCCGCTGCGCGCCCTGGCCCGGCCGCGGCGGATCCCCGTGCCGCACATCAGGCACGAGCCCGCGGTACTGTCCCTGCCTGCCCGCTTCGCCGCGCTCGACGCCGCCGGGCGCCGCGACCTCATCCACGATCTGGTGCATGAACTGGCCGCGGCCGTGCTCGGGCATACCGACGAGATGGCCACCGTCAACCGCACATTCGCCGAACTGGGCTTCGATTCGCTGACCGGTATGGAACTGCGCACCCGGCTGGCGGCCGCCACCGGGCTGCGCCTGCCCGCGACGCTGGTGTTCGACCATCCGACGCCGGACGCCCTGGCCGCCCACCTGCACGCCCGCCTGCTGGCGGACGACGCCGCCGATCCGGCGAACGGCCATGTGGTCGACGGGGATCGACTCGAGGACGCGGACGGCGAGATTCACGCGATGGACGCCGCGGCGCTCATTCGCCTGGCGCACAGCGGCGCCGAATCCCTGGACGGCCCGGCGGATTACGATCTCGACGACTTCTGGACCGACGGACACGACGTCTTCGGCGGACAGGACGCGCAGTGACCGAGCGGAGCGAGGGAACCGTAGGTACCGGCTCCTCGGGGCACGGGGGAGCCGAGCGCGGGCGAGGCGGAGCCGTGACTCGAGACGAACAAGGCGAGCTGGTCGAGGCGCTGCGCACCACGCTGGTTGAACGTGATCGCCTGCGGCGCATCAACTCCCAGCTCTCGGCCCGGCTCAGCGAGCCGATCGCGATCGTCGGCATGAGCTGCCGGTTTCCCGGCGGGGCGCGGAATCCGGAACAGTGGTGGCAGCATCTGACGGCCGGAAACGACGCCATCACCGACTTCCCCGACGACCGCGGCTGGGATCACGACTCCCGGGCCGAGCGCGGGGACTTCCCACACGTGGGCGGATTCCTGGAGGGCGCACTGGATTTCGATCCCGAGCTGTTCGGTATCTCCCCCCGCGAGGCGCTGGCGATGGATCCGCAGCAGCGGCTGCTGCTGGAGGCATCGTGGGAGGCAGTGGAATCCGCGCGGATCGCACCCTCGGCGCTGCGCGGCTCGCAGACAGCCGTCTTCGCCGGGGTGATGTACCACGACTACGCCGACCGGCTGCCCTCGGTGCCCGAACGCGTGGAGGGCCATCTGCGCACCGGCAGCCTGGCCAGCGTCGTCTCGGGCCGCATCGCCTACGCGCTCGGGCTGCACGGTCCGGCCGTGACCATCGACACCGCCTGCTCCTCCTCGCTGGTGACGATGCATCTGGCCGCACACGCGCTGCGCGGCCAGGAGTGCACGCTGGCGCTGGCCGGCGGGGTGACCGTGATGGCGACGCCCAAGGTGTTCGCCGAATTCGCCCGTCAGGGCGGCCTGGCCCCGGACGGTCGCTGCAAGGCGTTCTCCGACGCCGCCGACGGAACCGGATGGTCCGAGGGTGTGGGAATGCTGGTGCTGGAACGGCTTTCCGACGCACAGCGCAACGGACACCGCGTGCTGGCGGTGCTGCGCGGGTCGGCGGTCAACTCCGACGGGGCCTCCAACGGGCTGACCGCGCCCAACGGCCCCGCCCAGCAGCGGGTGATCCAGCAGGCCCTGGCGGCCGCGCGGCTGGAGCCCGGGGATATCGACGTCGTCGAGGGGCACGGCACCGGGACCAGGCTCGGCGATCCGGTGGAGATCCAGGCCCTGTTGGACACCTACGGGGCCGGTCGCACTCGGCCGCTGTGGCTCGGGTCGGTGAAATCGAATCTCGGTCATACCCAGGCCGCCGCCGGGGTGGCCGGTGTGATCAAGACCGTACTGGCCATGCGGAACGGACTGATCCCACCCACCCTGCACGTGAATCGGCCCTCGTCGCATGTGGATTGGTCCGCCGGCCCGGTGCGCCTGGTCACCGCGGCGCAGCCGTGGCCGCGGACGGATCGGCCGCGGCGGGCGGCGGTGTCGTCGTTCGGGATCAGTGGCACCAACGCACACGTGATCCTGGAGCAGGCCCCGGACGAGCCGGAACCGGCACCGGCCGCGCGACCGGATGCCGTCCCCGTGCTCTGGGCGGTGTCCGGTCTGGACGAGCGCTCGGTCGAGGCACAGGCCAGGCGGCTGGCCGATCATCTGCGTGCGCACCCGGAGGCGACCACGGGCGATGTCGCGGTGTCCCTGGCGACCACGCGGACCGCGTTGTCGCACCGCGCGGTCGTGGTCGGCAGTGGGCGCGAGGAACTGCTCGATCGACTGGACGCATTGGCCACGGATACCGCTGTTCCGGGTGTCGTGCGCGGTATCGCCGCCCCGAAGGTCAAGACCGCCTTCCTGTTTCCCGGACAGGGTTCGCAGGCGCTCGGCATGGGCAGGGAGATGCATCGCCGATATCCGGTGTTCGCGGCGGCATTCGATGAGGTGTGCGCCGCCCTGGATCCGAAACTGGACCGACCGATCCGCGAGATCATGTGGGCGGCACAGGATTCACCCGATGCGGCAGAGCTGGATCGCACCGACCGCACCCAGGCGGCGCTGTTCACGATCGAGGTCGCACTGGCGCGCCTGCTCGAATCCTGGGGTCTGACGGCCGATTACTTCCTCGGCCACTCCATCGGGGAGGTGAGCGCGGCCTATCTGGCCGGGGTGTGGTCGCTGGCCGACGCTGCCACGCTGGTGGCCGCGCGCGGCCGGTTGATGCAGAGCCTGCCGCCGGGCGGGGCCATGCTCGCCGTCGCGGCCGACGAGCCGACGGTGGCGAATTTGATGGCCGCGCATCGCGGACGTCTGGCCATCGCCGCGGTAAACGCCCCGGCGGCCGTCGTCGTCTCCGGTGACGAACAGGCGGTGGTCGCGGTCGCCGAGCGCGCCACCGAGCGCGGCATACGCACCCGGCGGCTGCGGGTGAGCCATGCTTTCCACTCTCCGCGCATGCGTCCCATCCTCGACGAGTTCGCCGCGGAGTGTGCCGGGCTGACCTTTCGCAAGCCCAACCGCACGATCATCTCCGATCTCACCGGCCACCCGGCCGATCCCGACGACCTGCGCACCCCTCGATACTGGGTGCGCCACCTCGCCGAATCCGTGCGCTTCGCCGACGGTGTGCGATGGCTACGGGACCAGGGCCGCGTCACGCTGTTCCTCGAGGTCGGGCCCGGTGCGGCTCTGACCGCGCTGGCCACCGAATCGGCCGGCGCGGCAACGCTGTCCGCGCTGCTGCGGCCGAACCGAGCAGAGCCGGATACGGTGGCCGAGGCGGTGGCGCAGGCGTACACGGCCGGCGCCCGGATCGACTGGGCGGCACTCACACCGGGCGCCCGGCCGATCGACCTACCCACCTACGCGTTCGCGCACCAGCGTTTCTGGCTGGATCCCGAGACCCGGGCCGACGTGGCCGCCGCGGGTCTGACGGATGTCGATCATCCGCTGCTCGGCGCGGTGGTCCAGGGTCCCGGAGATGCCGACACGGTATTCACCGGTCGATTGTCGCTGCGGAATCTGCCGTGGCTGTCCGACCATCGGGTCGGTGACCGGATTCTGGTTCCCGGAACGGTATTCGTCGAGCTGGCGTTGCGGGCAGCGCAGGAGGTGGGCTGCGCTCGTATCGCGGAGCTGGTGATCACGGCGCCGCTGCGGCCCACCGACGAACCCGCGCAACTCCAGGTTCGAGTGGGGCGCCGCGACTCCGCGGGCCACCACACCGTGACGATCCACTCCCGGATCGGCGACGGTCCGTGGACCACCCACGCCGAGGGCACGCTCGCACCGGCCTTCGAAATCCCTGCCGCCCAAGATCACCCGTGGTCATCTCGGGGCGCGGCACTGATCGATGCCGAGGCGCTGTACGACCGACTAGAGGACTCCGGCCTGCGGTACGGCCCCGCTTTCCGGGGACTGCGCGAAGCGTGGCGGGATGGTGCGGATCTCGTCGCGCACGTGAATATTCCGGAGGAGACCGATACCTCCGGATATCTGATCCACCCCGCGCTGCTCGATGCGGCCCTGCACGTTCTGGCGGCCGAACTGACGGCGGACGCCGGTGGGATGGACACCCCGCGAGTTCCTTTCATCTGGCGCGGTGTCGAACTCGCCGCGATCGGCGCGACCGATGTGCGAGTACGTGTGTCGGCCGACGCGAACGGGCGGCTCGGCGTGCGTCTGACCGACCCTTCCGGCAGCACCGTCGCGACGGTCGAGACGCTGGAACTGCGTGCGGCCCAACCCGGCAGCGCACCGACCACCCGGCGGGCCGAGCCGGTCTATACGGTGAATTGGATCCCGTTGCGTGACAAGTCCGCTGGGCTGAGTCCGGTCCATTTACGGTTCCATGACGCACCGCGTCATCCACCCAACGGCGAAATCATCGGACGCAACGGGGACGCTCCCGGCGTCGCCCAGGACGTTGTGGTCCTGCCCGTGGCGTCCGAACCCGATTCCGTCGAATCGACAGCGGCCGAATCGGTGTCGCCCGCGATGGTCCACGACGAACTCACCGACGTACTGCACCGCCTGCGGCACCTGCTCGTAACCGACTCCGCAGCGGTCGTCGTCCTCACTACGCGCGGCGCGGTCGCCACCGAATCGCTCGCCCAGAGCCCAGATCCGATCGCCGCGGCCGTCTGGGGAATGGTGCGAAGCGCACAGTCCGAATATCCGGAGCGAATACTTCTCCTGGATCTGGACCCGGCGAACACGCCAACAGAATCTCCGGACAGCTTGGGATCACTCGTCGCCCGCGCGCTGGCAACCGGCGAACCACAGCTCGCGGTGCGTGGCGGTGATCTCTATGCCCCACGCCTGCAACGTATCCGCGTCCAGTCCGGCCCGGATCTGCTGCGCGCGGAGCACTGGCGCCTGACCGCGACCGAACGCGGCACACTCGACACGATCGGCGTGCGCCACGCCGAGCCGGTGTCGGCCCCCTTGGGGCCCAACCAGATTCGGATCGCGATGCGCGCGGCCGGTGTCAACTTCCGCGACGTGCTGATCGGGCTCGGCCTGTATCCCGACCCGGAGACGGCACTGGGTGGCGAGGGGGCCGGCGTGGTACTGGCCGTCGGCGACGCGGTCACCGATGTCGCGCCGGGTGAGCGGGTTTTCGGACTGTTCGACGGCATCGGGTCGATCGTGACCACCGATCATCGTCTGGTGGTGCGCATTCCGCCCGAATGGTCGTTCGCCGAGGCTGCCTCGGTGCCGGTGGTCTTCCTGACGGCCTACTACGCTCTGGTCGAACTGGCCCGGATCCAGGCGGGCGATACCGTCCTGATCCACGCCGCTACCGGCGGTGTCGGGACCGCGGCGGTGCAGTTGGCGCGGCACCGGGGTGCGGAGGTGTTCGCGACGGCCAGCCGGCCCAAATGGCCGGTGCTACGTCAGCGCGACATCGACGAGGTGCACATGGCCGACTCGCGCAGCCTCGACTTCGAATCGAAGATCATGTCCGCCACCGATGGTCGCGGCGTCGATATCGTGGTGAACGCGCTGGCAGGCGACTTCGTCGACGCCTCGCTGCGACTGCTGCCGCGGGGCGGCCATTTCGTGGAGCTGGGCGTCACCGATGTGCGCGATCCCGGCGCGATCGCGGCGAAATTCCCGGATGTCGACTACCACTCGTTCCTGATCAACCGGGTCGACCCGGACCGAATCCGGCATATGCTGGGCCAACTGCTCACCTTGTTCGCCGACGGCGTGCTCACCGTCCCGCCGATCACGGGATGGGATGTGCGACAGGCCCAGGCCGCGCTGCGGTATGTGGGGCAGGGCCGCCATATCGGAAAAGTGGTCCTCACCTGGCCCGCGTCACTGAACCCCGAGGGCACGGTGTTGATCACCGGCGGGACGGGCATGATCGGCGCGACCCTTGCCCGTCATCTCGTCACCGCCTATGGGGCTCGTGAGCTGCTACTCACCAGTCGAGCGGGTGAATCCGCGCCGGGGGCGAAGGAATTGGTGGACGAGCTCACCGAGCTGGGTGCTCGCGTGCGTGTCGCCGCCTGCGATGTCGCCGATTCCGGTGCCCTGGCAGCACTCCTGGAGACGGTGCGCGCCCCCGTGACCATGGTCGTCCACGCCGCGGGCGCAGTAGATGACGCGCTGTTCCCGGCATTGACCGACGACCACTTCGCACGGGTACTCCCACCCAAAGTCGACGCGGCCTGGCACCTGCATCGTCTCACCGCCCGCGAGGACCTGGCCGGATTCGTCGTATTCTCCTCGGCGGCAGGGGTTCTCGGCACGCCGGGCCAGGCCAATTACGCGGCGGCCAACGCGTTCCTGGACGCGCTGGCCGTCCGGCTGCGGCGATCGGGCGTCCCCGCGACGGCCCTGGCCTGGGGCCTGTGGGAACAGCCCAGCGGGGTCAGCGCCCACCTGGTCGACCGGGATATCGCCCGCATGCGCCGCGCGGGCTTCCGTGCTCTGCGCAGCGATCAGGCGCTGGCGATGCTGGACGAGGCGCTGCGCGACGGAACCCCGGCGGTGGTCCCGATCGGCCTGGACGTCTCCGCGATCGTCGACCCGCCGCCCCTGTTGCACACGCTGGTTCGCCCACACCGCGTGGCGGTGGCGGCTGCCGCACAGCCGGTCGACTTCGCCGCCCGGCTGTCGGGGCGCAGCGCGGCCGACCAGCGCAGGGCACTGCTGGAGATGCTGTCCGAACACGTCGCCGCCGTCCTGGACCATGCCGCCGAACGCGCCTTCGATCCGGAGCAGAGCTTCGCCGATCTGGGCTTCGACTCGCTGACCACGGTCGAGCTGCGCAACCGACTGCGCAAGGTCACGGGCGTAACCCTCACTCCCACAGCCGTCTTCGACTACCCGACGCCCGCGGCGCTGGCCGAACATCTGCGCGCGACGCTCGACCGGCAGACGCCGGACGTGGATCCCGCCCTCGAGCTGGAGCACCGCCTGGACCGCCTGATCGCCGACGGAATCCCCCAGGACCGATTGCGGCGCCTGGTGCACAAGCTCACCGTGGCACTGCACGAGCATGCCGATACCGCCGCGGATCTGATCGAAATCGCGGACGATGACGAGATATTCGACCTCATCGACCGACGCACCGACGGGATGCCCGCATGAGATACACCGGGACGATGGACTACGACGTGGTGGTGGCCGGCGGCGGCTCCGCGGGAGTGGGCGCCGCGGTCGCCGCCACCCGCGCCGGAGCAAAAACGCTGCTGGTGGAGCGCGGCCCCTGTCTCGGCGGTGCGGCGACACTGCGAAATGTGCTGACCTACTGCGGGATCTACACGCGCGAGCAGACGCCACGCCAGGTGGTGTTCGGGGTCGCCGAGGAGGTGCTCAGCGGCCTGCGCGCGCGGGGCGCCGTGAGCCCGCCGACCCGATTCACCTCGGTCACGGTCGTTTTCGATCCCGAATCGGTGAAGGTCGTCCTGGACGAGGTGTGCGAGCGAGCCGGCGTCGAGGTGCGGCTGGACAGTCGGATGATCGCGGCGCACCGCTCCGGCGGCTTGATCGACGCCGTGGAGGTCGCCGACCATCAAGGGATACACCATATTTCGGCGGGTGCGTTCGTCGATGCGACGGGGGAAGCCGATCTGGCAGCCTTCGCCGGTGCGGCGGTCCGCTACGGCAACGACGGCCGGATCCAGAATGGCACGCTGGGCGTGCGTTTCGGCGGTATCGCACCGCAGGCCGAGGTCACTCGCGACATTCTCGCGACGGCCGTCGCCGCGTCCAAGCGCCGGGGCGCGCCGCTGCTGGCCGAGCGCGGTCTCGTTGCCCGCCTGCCCATCTCGGGAGATATCGTCGCCTACATCGTGGACGAGGGATACGACGCCCGCGACGCCCGCGAGCTGACCCGCGCCCAGACGCACGCGCGCGCACAGGCCCAGGCCTACCTCGGGGCGCTGCGCACGATCCCGGGCTGCGCGGACGCCTACATCGTCACCACCGGACCGGAGATCGGCACCCGCGAGTCCCGGCACATCCTGGGCCGCTACCGCCTCACCGAGGACGAGGTTCTCACCGCCGCCCGCCACGACGACGCCATCGCCCTGGGCGCCTGGCCGATCGAATACCACCCCGGCCCGGGCATCCCGCCGCAGTGGCAGTTCATCGCGGACGACCGCCACTACGACATCCCCTTCGGGGTGCTGTGCAGTGTCGACACGGCCAACCTGTTCGCCGCGGGCCGCACGGTCGACGCCGACCGCGGCGCGGGCGCCTCGCTGCGGGTGATGGGCACGGCGTTCGCCACCGGCCAGGCCGCGGGCATCGGGGCCGCGCTGTTCGCGAATCATGCCGCGCTGCCGCAGGTTTCCGATGTACAGCGCGAACTCCTGCGCCAGGGCGCGTATCTCGAACCGCAAACCGTCGATTGAGCCCCTACCGGCGCTCGGCGGCGTGCTCCCGTAACAATCGCAGCATGGCCGTGCGGGCGCGGTCGAAGGCGGCGGTCTCGTCGAGCAGGATGGCGTCGGCCGCCGCGCCCCGTTCGAGGGCGGCGAGTTCGAAGGCGAGCTGGGTGGGATCGGTGTCGGCGGAGATCTCGCCGAGCTGCTGGGCCTCGAGGATGGTCTGGCGATGGAAGTCGTGCCACTGCTGCCACACCGACACGATCGCATCACGCACCCGGCCGGGCCGGGAACCGTATTCAGCGCCGACCGACAGGAAGAAGCACGCACCGTTGGAGTGGGTGTCGTTGCTGGCGTGCTCGATCCAGGCCTCGCACAGGGTGCGCAGGCGGCCGATGCCCGACGGTTGCCGCAGCGCCGGCCCGATCACCGCAGTGATGAACTCGGCCTTGGCCTCCTCGATGGCGGCCAGCTGCAATTCTTCCTTGGATCCGAACAGGCCGAACACACCGCTCTTACTGGCGCCGAGCGCGGTGGCCAGGCGCCCGATCGTCAGGCGGTCCAGGCCCTCGACGGCGCCGACGTGGACCGCTTCGCGCAGTATCGCGCTGCGCGTGTCCTGTCCGCGCGCTTGGCGTGCCCCAGTCATCGGCCGCACTCTCCTTCCGAGCTGTCTTCTACTTCCATGGTAGCCGAACGATCGTTCGCTTCGCCGCAATGGGTGCGGTGAGATTTACTGACGCCCGCCGCGCGGAATCCGCCGAGAGTGTAAGAACCGTCTTGACGAGAGCGCACGGTCGTGCGTTAATTGAGAGCACGAACGTTCGGTCCAAGAGTTCACGGATTCCCTGGTGCGCCCTCCGACGCTGTGAGTCCGACGGCGCTGTGTACCTCGGATGGTTCTTCTCGATGATTGCTCCCGCGACTACATCCGGTAGGTGGATGAATGAGTGACAAGGTTCTGGACGGCACGCGACCGGCGACCGAGCCGCGGCGCGTACTGCTGATCACCTCGGTGGCCACCTTCGTGGCCTTCCTCGACATGTCCGTCGTGAACGTCGCGTTCACGAATATGTACCAAAGTTTCCCCCATTCGAGCCTGTCCACGTTGTCGTGGGTGGTCTCGATCTACGCGGTCTTCTTCGCCGCCGTACTGACCCCGGTCGGCCGTTACGCGGACGTCTTCGGTCGCAAGGCGGTGTTCCTCTGGGCGCTCCTGGGCTTCACCGTCGCCTCGGCCCTGTGCACGATCGCGCCGAGTATCGGATTTCTCATCGCCGCAAGGGCTTTGCAGGGCGTCGCCGCCGGTGCGATGATCCCCGCCGCGCTCGGCCTGGTGCTGGGGGCGTATCCGCTCGAGCGTCGTGTTCAGGCGGTCGCGGTCTGGGCGGCTGTGTCCTCGGCGGCCGCCGCCTTCGGCCCCTCCCTCGGCGGTCTGCTGGTCTGGGCCTGGGACTGGCGGGCGGTGTTCCTGATCAACGTTCCGGTCGGGCTGATCGCATTCGCGCTCGGCTGGCCGTGGGTGCCGGAGATCAAGGCCCAGATTCGCAACCGGCCCGATCCGCTGGGCGCGGCGGCCATCGCGATCGGCGTCGGCGCGTTCGTTATCGGACTCACCCAGGGCAGCGATTGGGGTTGGGGCAGTGCGGCTTTCCTGTGCACCGTGATCGGTGGCGCGGTGCTGGTGGTGCTGGGCATCCTGCGTTCACTGCGCCAAGAGGTGCCGGTGTTCGAGGTGAAGCTCTGGGCCAACCGCAAATTCGCCTCCGCGAGCGCGGTGCAGTTCCTGTTCGGCATCGCCATGTTCGCATGGTTGCTGGCCTGCCCGATCTGGACGATGGTGGTCTGGAAGTACTCGGTATGGGAAGCGGGCCTTGCCAATTCGCCGGGCGCGTTCACCGCGGCCATCGGCGCCGGTATCGTCGGTCGCTCGAAGCATCCGGACATCCAGCGCCTGGCGACCATCGCCGGTGCGGTGCTGTTCGGCGTCTCGGGGGTGCTGTTCGCGGCGCTGCTGCACGCGCAGCCCCGGTTCCTGGCGGTGTGGCTGCCGGTCGGTCTGCTCAGCGGCCTGGCCATCGGCCTGCTGATGACGGCGGTGTCCTCGGCCGCGGCGGTCTCGCTGCCGCAGGACAAGTTCGCCTCCGGATACGGGATGAGCATGACCGCCCGTCAAATGGGCGGCGGCCTGGGCATTGCGGCCTTCGCCGCGGTGACGACGTCGGTGACCACCGGCTGGCTCAACGGTCTGCACGCGGTCTTCTGGTTCGCCGCGGCCATGATGGTCCCGGTGGTGGTGGCGGCGCTGCCGATGACAGGTCCGTCGCAGGCAGCCCCGCCGGAGGTGATCGCCGATCCGTCGATACCCAGGCCCGAACACGCTGTGCCGGACAGCTTGTGATCGAACTCACGGAACGAATTTCACATAACGGATCAGGATAATTCGGACCGACTTGTAGCTTGGGGAGATCGAATACCCAGGCCTTCTCAACAGAATATTTTCCGGCGCCGGGCCGGGCGTATCGAGTAATGGGATACGCCCGGTTTATGGCGTGTGTGGTGTCGATGCCCGGAGTGTCATCCTATGAATTATTTCCGGAAAACCGACTGACTGGCATGTCATATCAAAAATGTTGCGGCAGTGATGCTTTCATCTTCGGAAATAGAACCTGTTGCAGTTTTTTGATGGAGCGGTGTCGCGGCCGCAGGGGCGGCTAATTGTTAACAAGCACGCCCGAAGAAGCGAGATTACTATGTCGGGCGGTGGACGTCGAGGTCTGCCCCTCGAGGTATATCGCTTTGAATGCTCCGGATTTTCCCGGGGAATGATCTGCTAGTCAGGGCGGGGGTACTTCCCATGACAATTATTGGACACCCAACGAAAATCCCGGACAATATTCCGGACCAGGGTGCACGCCCAGCGGGTCCGGGCCGGCAGTGGTCGGTGCGTTCGGCACAGGAGTACCTGCGCCAGGGCGGTACGGCGAGACTGCGCGTCGCGCAGCTGCTCGCGCTGGTGGACGAGCCGATCGCCCTGTGGATCACGGCACGGGTGCTGGATGCGGACCCGGCCGTCGTGCGTTCGATCATCGCCACGCTGACGCGCACGAAAATCGTCGCCTACTGTCAGTTCCGGAACACCGAGATTCGCGACGCGGTCCTGATCGAACTCCCGCTGGCGGTGCGCCAGCGGCTGCATCGCCGCCTGGCGGAGGTGCTGCACGAGTGCGCCGCACCACCCACGCGGGTGGCCCAGCATCTGTTGGGGGCGGGGGAGATTCACCTGCCGTGGGCGGCGTCGGCGCTGCGGGGCGCCGCCGAGGATGCGATCTCCGACGACGAAATCTCTTCGGCCATAGAGTATCTCGAATTGGCGTCGCGGCTCACCGCCGATGACGCCGAGCGGGCCGCGATGCTGTTGATGCTGGCCATGATTCGCTGGCGGCTCAACCCCTCGACATCGAATCGCAGCTTCGGCCGGTTGGTCGCGATAATGCGAGCCGGGAGTATGCCGGTGCAATGTCTGCCCCTTGCGGTGAGGTGCCTGCTGTGGCACGGGCGTTTCGGCGATGCGGTGGTCGCCCTGGAACAGCTGGACACCGCCGCTACCCTGGGCGTGCCGGCCGCCATCGCGGGCCGCACCACCCTGCGCGAGTGGCTGGCCTGCCACTATCCCGGCCTGCTGGGTGAAATCGGGGGAAAGATCAGCTTCACCAGCGAATCCGACCGTGTCGCGACGTTTTTGCACAGCGGATGGCGGGTTGCCGATGCCGATGCGGGCCGCCTGCTGGCCGATGTGTTCATGCACGGAGAGTGTTCGCACGCGATCGTGCGGGCCCGCCGGTTGGTGCGCGCGCACCGGCTCGACGACACCACATTCGGGGCACTGTTGATGGTGCTGGACGCGATGACATACGGCGGCCGGCTGGATTCGGCGGCCTCCTGGTGCGAGTCGCTGATGCTGGAGGCGGCGGCGCGCCGGGCACCGGCCTGGCAGGCGATCTTCGGGATCTGGCGTTCCACGCTGTACGTCCGGACGGGCGAACTGGACGCCGCGATCGACAGCGCCGGTCGCGCACTGGGCCGTGTGCGCGGCGAAAGCTTGGGCACCTATGCGGGTTTGGCCGTCGCGAGTCTGGTGGAGGCGTCGACGGCCGCGGGGCGCTACCGCGAGGCGGCCTCCTATCTGGAGACCAACCTGCCCGAGTCGGTGCTGCAATCCCGTATCGGGCTGCACTTCCGGCGCGCGCGTGGGCGTTATCTGATGGCCGTGGGCGAGTTCGGCGCCGCGGAGGCGGACTTCCTGGCCGTTGGCCGGCGAATGATGGCCTGGCAGATGGATATTCCCGGTGTCGTGCCGTGGCGCAACGACATGGCCGAACTCCACTTGGCCATGGGCGATCCGGGCGGCATGCGAGCGTGGGCGTCCGCGCACATCGGGCATTTACGGGACGCGGCAAGGCATTCCAGCGGCGCGGTGTCGCTGCGTGTGATGGCCGCTGCCGCGTCGCCGCAGCAGCGCGTCGGGCTGTTGCGCCGGGCGGTGGACATCGCGAGCAGTGGCGTCGACACGCTCGAATTGGCCACGGTGCTCAGCGATATGGCCGATGCGTACCGAGAGGTCGGCGAGCGCGACAGGGCGCGTACAGCCGCACGCCGGGCGCTGCGACTGGCCGAGCAGTGCGGCGCCGAACCGCTGCGGGTCCGGCTGACCGGCGCGCGCGAGAGCGTGCTGAAACTGGCCACGTCGGACGAGCATTCCCGCAGGGAAGGAGTCACATTGAGTCAGTCGGAGCTGCGCGTGGCCCGGTTGGCGGCCGCCGGGCATCGCAACCGCGAGATAGCCGGAGAATTGCACATCACCACCAGCACGGTCGAGCAGCATCTGACCCGGGTCTATCGCAAGCTCGCGGTGACGCGACGCGCCGATCTCGCGGTCGCGCTGGACTCCGCGGTCGGCGCGGCGGCGTTCACGGAGGCCGGGTGATGAGCCGCTGGTTGCGACGGCTGGCGCCCAGCGAGGATGCCGCGACTCGGCTGATCTGCTTCGCGCACGCCGGTGGTTCGGCGAACTTCTACCTGTCGCTGGCCAGGGAACTGGGGCCGGGGATCGAGGTGCTCGCGGTGCAGAATCCGGGGCGGGCCGAGCGCTATGCCGAGCCGCGGCTCGAATCCATCGCCGAACTCGCCGACGGCGCGCTGGCCGAGGTGTTCGCGGCGATGGACCGGCCGACCGCGCTGTTCGGGCACAGCCTGGGCGCGGTGCAGGCGTTCGAGGTGGCGCGTCGGCTCGAACGTGACGACGTGCCGGTCACGACGCTGTTCGTATCCTCTCGACGCGCGCCGTCCACGGTGCGGGCCGATGCGGTGCATCGGCGTTCGGACGCCGGACTCCTGGCGGAACTGCGGGCATTGCGCGGTACCGATCCGCGTCTGCTGGCCGATCCGGAGGTCGCCCGGATGCTGCTGGCGGTCATCCGCAGCGATTACACGGCCGTCGAGACCTACCGCTGCGAGCCCGGCGCGCGGGTCCGCTGTCCGATCATCGGATTCGTCGGCGACCGCGACCCGCGCGTCACCCTCTCCGATGTGCGCGTCTGGCGTGACCACACGACCGGTGAGTTCGACGCGCGCGTCTTCGCCGGGGATCATTTCTATCTGGCGGACCGCGTGGGCGACGTCGCCCGGGCCGTGCGCGAGCAGTTGGACGGGGTCCTGGATCGCAGCTAGCGGTGCGTGTCGCCGGGTGGCGTGTATGAGACGGGTGACGCGGGGGCCGGCCCGGGGCGCGCGGCGTATGGCACGGTGGGGTATGCCCCGCAGCCTCTGGTTTGCCGCGACCGTACTACTCGCCTCCCTCCTGACGGCCGCATGCGGATCGAGCGGTAGGCCGAGCTCCGGGGCCGCGAGCAGTACTCCGCCGGTCACGCATCCGTCGCCGGCCCCCACATCCGATCCGGCGGGGGCCGCCCGGGGCGCACGCGGCCGTGTGGTCGTGCTGGATCCAGGTCACAACGGCGGCAACGCCGCGCACCCGGCCGAGATCAACCGCCGGGTGCCCGACGGCCGTGGCGCGATGAAGGCATGCAACACCACCGGCACCGCTGCCGTCGACGGTTACCCCGAGCACGCATTCAACTGGGATATTGCGAATCGGGTGCGAGATATCCTGTCTGCCAAGGGAGTCCAGGTAATCCTGACTCGTCCCGACGATTCCGGCGTTGGTCCGTGCGTGGACGAACGCGCCGCGATCGGCAACCGCGCCGACGCCGCGGCCGTGGTCGCGATCCACGCCGACGGCGCTCCCGGCGCGTCCGCCCGCGGCTTCCACGTCGCCTACTCCTGGCCACCCCTGAACGCCGGCCAATCCGGCCCGTCGGTTCGCCTGGCCACCACCCTGCGCGACACTCTCGCCGCCGCGGGCTTCACCCCCTCCACCTACGTCGGCGCCCACGGCCTGGACCCCCGGCCGGACCTGTCCGGCCTGAACCTCTC
>NZ_JAGPOX010000062.1 GCF_019038435.1 Nocardia alni | reverse complement strand
GCCCAGCCCTGCACGACCCGGTCCTGACCAACCCGGTTCAGCTCGGCCAGCCACAGCACAACCCATCCCTGTGCGCCCCGGCCCCGCTCAACCGATCACCACTCACCCCACCACAACCCAACCCGGCGCCGCTCAACCGATCACGACTCACCCCGCCCCTGCTCACCCCGGTTTTGCCCGACCAGGCAGGGCGCAACCCGGCCCAGCACAACCCACTGCCGTTCGGCCGATCACGACGCAACCCGGTCCTCTGCATTCCAATCCCGCTCGACCGGCCAAGGCACAACCCGACCCCATACATCGGGGTGCCCGTAAGCCGATCACGCAACAGCCCGGCCCGGCTACCCCCCGACTCAGTCGAGCGAGCAGGAGACAACCCGAGCCCGCGCAGCTGAGCTCCGGTGGGTCGATCACGGTCCAACGCCCTCCTGTACAGCCGGGTGCCGGTCGGCTGGGCACTGCACAAGTCGCCGCGGCCCGACTAGGTTCCGACCGTGCGGCCAGCGTTGTCTCCGGATCTGGGATTACGGTGGCGGCTTCGGTCGACCATGTGGGCGTCAGGCCGGCCGGAAACCGGGCTCCAAGTTCTCTGATGACGTTCTTGCATGCGGCCCAGGTGTCCGGGGACTATTCGGTCACCGTTACCGGCGGCCCGATCAGCTCCGGTCAGGCCGTTGCCGGATTTCTGCTGGGCTGCGGCGTCAGCGTGGCCGGTGGCGTCACGGCAGGCATCAACCCGAACCAGGAGCTCAACGCCGGGGTATCACCGACCGTCACCCTCAACACGCCGCCGGGGGTGAGCGTGTCGCCGAGTGTCGGCGGCTCACTGGGTACGTCCGAATCCCTGGCCACCACACTGGAACCCGGTCAGGTCACTACCGCGACGACCGCCGTGGCAGCGCTCACCGACAAGACCCAGTACCCGTTTCAGCTGACCGTCGGCAACGCCGCGCTCAACATCGCCCAATGCGCCTCGCCGGTGGGCGCGGTCCCGTTCGTCACCACCACGGTGTCCACCCCGCACGGCATGGTCCAGACCACCGCCTACGGAGACCAATTCACCTTCTGACCAGGCGCGCGCCACCAACGTCGGCGGCGAGATCGTCTTCGGCTCCGGCGACACCGCCTTCACCCAGTCGGACTGCCGTTGGCCGCCCTCAGCGGCTGCACTGACATCGACGTCGACACAGCCAACCATTCGGTCACCGGCAACCGGATCAACTCCGGTCAGACCATCGCCGGATTCCTGCTGAGCCACGACAACAACACGTCGATGGACCCGGGCTGTGAGTCGTCGCCCGGCCTAGCGCTACATTCTGGCGGTCGAAGACTCCGGAAACCGGCAGACGATCACCCAGAATGTAGCGATAGGCCGGGCGGAGGCCGAGCACTACCAGACGGCACTCGGGCGGCAAGCGCGCGAAGGTAAGTTTTCCACAGTCCCGGGGTTGTCCACAGAATTTATATCACCGCAGGTCAGACAATCGGAGCGTCGGCGCGGATCCGGCACAGTGTCAGCATGATTCGAACTCGCGACGAACTCCGAGCGCAGGGCATCGGTGCGAGCACCATCGATGATCGCTGCCGTCGAGGCGATTACACGCGACTCCTGCCCGGCGTCGTCAGCACCGGCGTGCCTGACGATATGGACCGATGTCGAGCCATCGCCGCCTGGTGCCCGTCGGCGGTGCTGAGTCATCGCACCGCAGCGTGGCTTCAGGGCATGACTCCCAACGCTCCTACGCTTTTCGAGGCAACCGTGCCTCGATCCGTGAACCGCAGGACACCCGACTGGCTCGCCCTCTACCGGTCCGACTTACCGCCCGAGGTGGTCTGCGAGGTCCAAGGGCTGCCAGTCACGACTCCCGCCATCACCCTGCTCGGGTGCACCCGGGTACTCCCCGAACGGGAGGTCGGACGCATGGTCGACGATTCACTCGGCAAGACCGTCGAGCGGGCAGAGATACAGGAGTTGTGCCGATCCCATCGGTCCGGCACCGCCGCACTGCGACGCCAGGCACGGTTCGCCTCCACCCGCGCGCTTTCGGAGCCGGAACGTCTGTTCGCCCGGGCCTTGGCGCAGCGCAACCTGCCACTGTCCGCCAATTACTCGATCGGACCGTACTTCTGCGATTTCGTCGACGAGCGCTCCAAAACGATCATCGAGATCGACGGCCGCGAATTTCACAGTGAGGCAAAGGTATTCCGCAACGACCGTCGCAGGCAGAATCGCCTCGTACTGGACGGCTGGCTGGTGCTGCGCTACGCCGCCGCCGACATTCTCGAATATCTCGACGCCTGTGCGGACGAGGCCGTCGCCGTAATCCGCCGACGCCGCCACCATCGATGAGGTCCCACCGCGACACCTGTCATCACCGTCGATAGACGTAGCGTGTGACGCCCTGGAACGGCGGTCCGGGGCGCCCAGAGAACGGGCAGCGGATCCGATCCGGCCTCCTGCTACATTTTGCGGGCTCAAAACTCCGGTTTCCGACAAATCCATCGGCAAAATGTAGCGGGAGGCCGGTTCTCCAAATTCGCGTGAGCCATTCCGACTCGGACGTGCGCCGGAGACAGGCTGAAACGGCGCGGAGGAGCGCGGCCGGTCAGCGGATGGAGCGGACCTCGGGGTCGGTCGACGCTGATGCGGCGGTAACCGCCTCGGATAGGAGTTGGTCCAGGTGGTAGGGATAGACCTGTTCACCTTGGGCGTCGAGGGTGGCGATGTCGGTCGGGGTGCACCACTTGTTGGCGGTGACGCAGTGGCTTTCCCAGGCGGTGGGTTTGGCTGCGGTGGGGGTGAAAGTCTTTGTGCGGGCTACGAAGAAGAGTTCCTCGGAGCGGATGAGTTCGCCGTTGAAGGGGAAGACGGCGACGCGACGCCAGAGGGGGCCGCGCAGGTGAGAGGAGTCCAGGGCGAAGCCGGTTTCCTCCCAGAGTTCGCGGACCGCGGCGGTGCGCAGGGTTTCACCGGGTTCGACGCCGCCGCCGACGGTGAACCAGAAGGGGGATTCGGGGGTTTTCGGGTCATGACCGCGCAGCAGCAGGATTCGGTCCTGCTCGTCGAGTAGGACCACGCGAGCCGAGGTGCGGACGGTGTCGACCTCGAGGCCGGTGGTGGCGGCGGGGGTGACGCGTTCGGCGATCTCGAAATATGTTGGCAGCGGGGCGGTTCCGCCCAGGTGCAGCAGTTGGACCGGGCGGCGTGTGCGCAGAGCGAGGGTGTCGCGCACGGCGTCGTTGTGGAAGCGGCGGGCGATCAGCACCCGTGCCTCGGCGTCGGCGAGTTCGGCGACCAGCTGCGGGCGCAGCTGGGTGATGTCCAGGGCGGACAGCGCCGCGGCGAGCTGGTTCTCCGTGGTCTCCTTGGTCGACCACTCGGCGCGTTCGGCGCGGTCCGCCAGGGCGATAAGCTGTTTGGCCTGTTCGAGTGAGGCGGGAGCGGCGGTCGGTCCGGACATGGAGATCGCCACCGTGCGGGCCACCACCGCACGCCGAGCCAGCGCCGCCTCCAGGGCGTGACGGGCCTGATCGCCGCGCACGTGCAGGCGGTCCAGGCGGTTCGCCGTGGAGTACGCCCAGACGCCCGCGGCGACGATCAGCGCCACGATGAACGCCAGAATCAGGATCGTGGTCGCGGAGAAGGTGATCATCCGACGGTCCTCACTCGGGCGTCTCCGACCGTGACCGTCTCGTACACCCGCAGAATCTGTTCGGCCACGACCGGCCAATCATATTCGCCCACCACCTGATTCGCCGCCCGAACCAGTTCATCACGCAGGGCCGGAGTGCTGAGCAGCTCGGACAGGGCCACGGCCAGCGCCGCCGAATCGTCCACCGGCACCAGACGTCCCGCCGCGCCGTCGCGTAGTACCCGGCGGAAAGCATCCAATTCGCTGGCCACCACCGGGGTTCCGGCGGCCATCGCCTCCACCAGCACGATGCCGAAACTCTCGCCGCCGATATTGGGCGCGCAGTACACGTCCGCGCTGCGCATCGCCGATGCCTTGTCGGCGTCGGAGACCTGACCGAGGAATCGCAGATGCCGGGCGTGCACACCGGCACTGCGCCGTAGCCGTTCCTGTTCCCCACCGCCGACGATCAGGATCTGCACGTCCGGATGCGTGCGCACCAGTTCCGGAAGTGCGCCCAGCAGCACCGCCATCCCCTTGCGTGGTTCGTCGTAGCGCCCGAGGAACAGCACCGTACCGCCGGCACGCGGGTATCCTTCGAGCAGTGGCGCGTGCGCGAACGCGGGCACGTCGACCCCGTTCGGAATCTCCACCGCGTCCCCGCCCAGCGCCTCGACCTGCCAGCGGCGCGCCAGCTCCGAGACCGCGATCCGGCCGCTGATCTTCTCGTGAAACGGCCGCAGCACACCCTGAAAAGTACTGAGCACCAACGATTTCGTGGTCGAGGTGTGAAAGGTGGCCACGATCGGCCCCTCGGCGACCTTCAGCGCCAGCATGGACAGACTCGGCGCGTTCGGCTCGTGAATGTGCAGCACATCGAAATTGCCCTCGGCGATCCACCGCCGCAGCCGGGAATACGCGGTCGGCCCGAACGACAGTCGCGCCACGGACCCGTTGTACGGGATCGCCACCGCCTTCCCCGCCGATACCACGAAATCCGGCAGCCGAGTCTCCTCGGACGCCGGCGCCAGCACGCTGACCCGATGCCCCCGCTCGATCATCACCTGCGCCAATTCCACGACATGCGCCTGCACCCCACCCGGCACATCGAACGAGTACGGGCACACCATGCCAATTCTCATGCCCCACCCCTCATGCGGCACCATCCCGCGACGTGATGCCTCGAGTCGGATAAGTACTACCCGCTGTGCCGCGACCGAGCGCGGCATCACCCAGCGCCGCACCGCCGCCCTGCACGATGGCATCCCCTCGCGCGGCATCACCGCCCGGTACAGCATCACCCAACTCGGTGGCATCACCCTGGGCGAGACTCTCACCCAGCACCGTGCCAGCACCCCGCGCGATACCTCCCCCCAGAACCTCACCGCCCGGTGCACTGTCGTTCTCCGACACGGAACGACCAACCTCCCGCGAAACGGCGCTTTCGCCCGACACGGCGCCACCGCCCAATGCCGGGCCATCGCCAAGCGCCGCGACACTGTCCGGCGCAGTGTCGTCATTCGACGTGACATCGGCGCTCACCCCAGCAACACCGTCCGACACAGCACGGCGACCCGACAAGGCACCGCCATCCAGACTGGAGCCGCCAGACACAGCATCGCCACCCCGCGCCGGGCCATCGCCAGGCGCTGCAAAACCACCCAGCCCAGTGTCGTCATTCGACGTGACATCGCCACCCACCCCAGCAGCACCGCCCGACAAGGCACCGCCATCCAGACTGGAGCCGCCAGACACAGCATTGCTACCCCGCGCCGGGCCATCGCCAGGCGCTGCAAAACCACCCAGCCCAGTGTTGTCATTCGACGTGACATCGCCGCTCACAGCAGCACTGCCCGAAACAGAAGAGCGACCCGACTCACTGCTACCGTTCAGAACACTGCCGCCAGACACAGCATGGCCGCCCCGCGCGGTATCGCTCCCAGGCACAACAACATCGCCCGGCATAGGGCCGTCTTCACCTGGCCCACCCAGCGCACTGCTGGTCCCCGAGACAGCACCACCACGCGAAGGGGCACCATTGTCCTGCGACTCGGTGCCGTCCGGCGTAGCGCCGCCACCCGATGCAGTGCTCCCGGAAATGGCCGCGCTCTGTGCAGTGTGATCCCTCGGCACGGCGTCACTGTCCGACACGACAGGCTCAGTACCCGGGGCAGAGCGGCCGGAAATGGTGCCGCCCTGCGCGGTGTCGTCCCTCGACACGGCATTACTGTCCGATGCGGCGTCACCACCCGATGCAGCGTCGGGCACTCGGCGGGTCTGCTGGGCCGCGGCGATTCGGGCCAGACGTTCCGGCGACAGGTCGCCCTCCCAGAGGGGTTGCAGCATATGCCAGTCCGCGGGGTGTTCGGCGATATTGGCGGCGAACTGGTCGGCCAGGGCCTGGGTGGCGGGGGCTATGCCGCCCGAAACGTCGATCGGCGGATCGACTTTCAGGCCCCATGCTTCCTCGCCCGTCTCGGTGACGGTGTACCAGCCGTGTACCGGGAGCAGGGCCGCACCGGTCTCGACCGCGAGTTTCGCGGCGCCGGCGGGCATCCAGGTGCGTTCGTCGAAGAAAGTTACGGGGACGCCTTTACCGGTCAGGTCGCGTTCCCCCATCAGGCACACGATTCCATTGTGCCGCAGGCGGTCGGCCAGTTGGGGGAACGGCGGTTCCTCGCCGCCGGTGAGCGGGAACACCTCGAAGCCCAGGCTCTCGCGGTAGGCGACGAAGCGCTCGAACAGTGACTCCGGCTTCAACCGCTCGGCGACGGTGGCGAACCGAGAGTAGTTCTGTACCAGCCACACCCCGGCCATATCCCAGTTCCCCGAATGCGGCAGAACCAGCAGCACGCCACGACCCGCGGCCAGCCCGGCGTCGAGATGTTCGAGCCCGCCCACCGGAAGCAGCGGCGAACTCCCCAGCGCCACATGGTCCATCGTCGGCAGCCGGAACGCCTCGCGCCAATACCGCGCGTACGAGCGCACACTCGCCCGGATCACCTCGTCGGGCACCGCCATCGGCGGGACGCCCAACACCCGAGCCAGGTTGCGGCGCAGCTGGTTCGGCTCCCCCGTACGCCGCGCTGCCCGATTCATCCGCCGGGCCGCCCAATCCCCACCCGCGTCGAACAGCCTGCGCGCGGTCCGCTCGGGCAACGCCCGCACCACCCGCCACCCCGCCGCATACGCCCTGTCGGTAAACGCGGATTTCACGTCGGTCACGCTGTGCCCCCTACTCCTACGACACCACTCGCCCCGACCGGCGCGGCCCGATTCAACCGCAGGGCAGCCCGATCCTCGCCCACACCGAACAGCCTGCGCACGATGCGCTCGGACACCACTCGGCACTTCGCCGCACACGCATTGTCGGTAAGCGCAGATCTCACATCCGTCACGCTGTGCTCCCTACCCGATTCATTCGCCGGGCAGCCCAATCGCCAACGGCATCGAACACCCCAATGGCCACAGGTCCCAACGCCCTGCGCGCGATCCGCTCGGGCAACGCCCGCCACCCTATCGACAGACACCTTGTCAGTGAGCGCGAACCCCACATCCGTCACGCTTGGAACCCCCGCCCCTGGCACAGCGCTCACCCCGGCCGTCGCAGTCCGATTCTTCCCGTGGTCCGCCCGATCCTCACCCGCGTCGAGGGGTCGGCGCACGGTACGCCTGGGCAGCGCCGGCCACTCCTGCGCATATATCTTGTCGGTGAGAGCGGATCCCACATCCGTCACGCTGTAGTCCATGACGCCGCTCAGCACACCGTGCATGCAGCGCAACGAGATTCCGGCCGAAACAACGCCGAACTGCCGTGGGTGCTGTCGGGGAACTACGCCCCGCCGATTACGTACCGAGGTGCCTGGGAAGGGCCGGATGTGCGCGCACGTTGCGCAAACCTCGCTCCGGTTTCCGAGAACCGGCCTCCCGCTGCATTTTCCCGATAGATTTGTCTGGAACCAGAGTTTCGAGCCCGAAGAATGCAGCGATAGGCCGGAGTTGGGTCTGACAGTCGTTCGGCACTCCTGGATCGGCCGGGCGTACGGCGCGTACGACAGTGGCGGGCTCTGTGATGCGCGGGGGGATGACGGCGTCGGTGAGCACATCACGCCCGCGCCTACGACGCCGAGCCGGAGTTGGGGGTGTTCTCCGACGTCTCGGTATCTGTTCCCTTGGGGGGCAAAAGATCCCGGGCACCCGGTGAGTTGCGGACGGCCAGGACGCGCTGCAGGACGGTGATGATGCTCAGCACCGCCAGGATGTACATGGCGACGTAGACCGCGTAGACCAGCCAGCCGATACCCCAATACTGGCCGATACCGGTGAATCCCGCACCGACCAGCACGATGATGAGCCTGTCCGGACGCTCGATCAGGCCGCCGTCGGCGCTCAGGCCGCTGGCCTCGGCTCGCGCCTTCACGTACGAGATCACCTGCGAGGTCACCAGTACCACCAGCGTCGCTGCGAACAGGTGACTGCTGTGCTGGTTGTATACCGCCCACCACGCGAGCGCGCCGAAGATCGCGCCGTCGGCCACGCGGTCGCACGACGCGTCCAGCACGGCACCGTATTTCGTGCCCCCGCCGCGCGCGCGGGCCATCGCGCCGTCGAGCATGTCGAACATGACGAACAGCCAGATCACCATCGTTCCCCAGAACAGGTGATCGGACGGAAACAGCGTCACCGCGGCCAGGATGCTGGCCGCGGTGCCGATCAGCGTCATCGCATCGGGCGTGAGCCCGGTACTCACCAGCGCTTTGCCCAGGGGCGCAGTCGCTTTGGCGAATGTCTCACGTCCGAAGAAGCTGAGCACGCTACGTGTCTTCCTTCCATGCGCCCGCGAGCAGAGCCCGAGTGTCCCGCAACAGCTGCGGCATCACCTTCACCCCGCCCACCACGGTGATGAAGTTCGCGTCCCCACCCCAGCGCGGCACGATGTGCTGGTGCAGGTGGTCGGCGAGCGAACCGCCCGCCACGCCACCGAGATTCAACCCGACGTTGAAACCTTCAGGTCGAGACACCCGCTTCATCACCCGAATCGCCTGCTGGGTGAACGCCATCAGTTCGGTGCTCTCCTGCACCGTCAGATCCTCGAGGTTGGCCACGCGCCGATACGGCACGACCATCATGTGACCGGGGTTGTAGGGGTACAGGTTCAGCACCGCGTACACCCATTCGCCGCGCGCGATGACCAGGCCGTCCTCATCGCTCATCTTGGGGATCTCGATGAACGGATGTCCGGCGGCCTTCGGCTCGTCACCCTCGCTGCGCTCGTCCACCGCGCCGACGATGTACGACATGCGGTACGGCGTCCACAATCGCTGGAGCCGATCCGGCACCCCCGCACCCACGTCACGGATCTCGCCCGGCACCGAATCCTCCTGCACCACGGTCATACTCCGCCGTTCACGATGGTAAAGCCCTCGGCGGTGGGAGATGCGTTCTCGCGCCGATGAATCCAGTCCACGACGGTGGCGACCGCGGCGGCGATGGGCACGCCGTTGACCTGGGTGCCGTCGCGGAACCGGAAGCTCACCGCGTCCGCCTCCACATCCTTCGCGCCCGCGAGCAGCATGAACGGGACCTTCTGCGCGGTGTGGTTGAAGATCTTCTTCTGCATGCGGTCGTCGCTGCGGTCGACCTCGGCGCGGACTCCCGCGTCGTGCAGCAGCTCGATCACCCGATCCAGGTGCGGGACAAAGGTTTCCGCTACCGGGATGCCCACGGCCTGCACCGGCGACAACCAGGCCGGGAACGCTCCCGCGTAATGCTCGGTGAGCACGCCGAAGAACCGTTCGATCGAACCGAACAGCGCGCGGTGGATCATCACCGGGCGGTGCTTACTACCGTCCGGACCGGTGTATTCCAGTTCGAACCGCTCGGGCAGGTTGAAGTCGAGCTGGATGGTCGACATCTGCCAGGTGCGGCCCAGCGCGTCCTTGGCCTGCACGGAGATCTTCGGACCGTAGAACGCCGCGCCGCCCGGATCCGGCACCAGCTCCAGACCCGAGGCCCCCGCGACCTTTTCGAGGGTCTCGGTGGCCTCCTCCCAGATCTCGTCGGAGCCGACGAACTTGACCGGATCCTTGGTCGACAGCTCGAGGTAGAAGTCGTCGAGGCCGTAGTCCTTGAGCAGCGACAGCACGAATTTCAGCGTGCTGGTCAGCTCCGCGTGCATCTGCTCCTTGGTGCAGTAGATGTGCGCGTCGTCCTGGGTCATACCGCGCACCCGGGTCAGGCCATGGATGACGCCGGACTTCTCGTACCGGTACACCGAACCGAATTCGAACAGCCGCAGCGGCAGTTCACGGTAGGACCGGCCGCGCGCCCGGAAGATCAGGTTGTGCATCGGGCAGTTCATCGGCTTGACGTAGTAGTCCTGGCCGGGCTTGCGGATGCTGCCGTCGTCGTTGTACTCCGCGTCCAGGTGCATGGGCGGGAACATGCCGTCCCGGTACCAGTCCAGGTGGCCGGAGATCTCGTACAGCTGGCCCTTGGTGACGTGCGGGGTGTTGACGAACTCGTAGCCCGCGTCGATGTGCCGCTGGCGCGAGTACTCCTCGAGCTCCTTGCGGATGATGCCACCCTTGGGGTGGAACACCGGCAGGCCCGAACCCAGCTCGTCCGGGAAGGAGAACAGGTCCAGTTCCAGGCCGAGCTTGCGGTGATCGCGCTTCTCCGCCTCGGCGAGCAGGGCCAGGTGCGCGTCCAGGGCCTCCTGCGATTCCCACGCGGTGCCGTAGACACGCTGCAGATCTTCCCGGCTCTGGTCGCCTCGCCAGTACGCCGCGGAGCTGCGGGTCAGTTTGAAGGCCGGAATGAACTTGGTGGTCGGGATGTGCGGGCCCCGGCACAGGTCGCCCCACACCTTCTCGCCGGTGCGCGGATCGAGGTTGTCGTAGATGGTCAGCTCTTTGCCGCCGACCTCCATGACCTCCGGATCGTCGATGCCCGACTTGTCGGAGATCAACTCCAGCTTGAACGGCTCCTTGGCCAGTTCGACGCGGGCGTCCTCGACCTCGACCACCCGGCGCGAAAACCGCTGCGCGCCTTTGACGATCTTCTTCATCCGGGATTCCAGCTTGGCCAGATCCTCGGGGGTGAAGGGGCGATCGACCTGGAAGTCGTAGTAGAAGCCGTCCTTGATCGGCGGGCCGATGCCGAGCTTGGCTTCCGGGAACTCCTGCTGGACGGCCTGGGCCAGCACGTGCGCGGCCGAATGCCGGATCACACTGCGGCCGGCTTCGGTATCGGCGGCGACCGGGGTGACCTCGACGTCCTCGTCCGGGGTCCAGGACAGATCCCGCAGGGTGCCCTCGGCGTCGCGCACGACGACGACAGCGTCGGAGCCCTTGGTCGGCAGGCCCGCCTCGCGCACCGCGGCGCCCGCCGTCGTCCCGGCCGCGACCCGAATTAGGGCGGCTGGGGTTATGCGGGCTGAGGTGGTCACGGCTGCGCTCTCCTTGGCAGTGTCTTCGGGCGGGGTGCCCGCTTTATCGGGTGCGGAATTTCCGCGTGGTGGTTCTGGCCGGTCGCGATGGGGTCCGGCGCGACCATGCTATCGGGAGCCCGGCGCTCACGTGCCGATGGACCGGCCTACTCGTCCCGATCGTGATCGGGATGGGCGTTCGGGTTACGGCCGAGGGGGTGGGTCAGCTACCGGCCGCCAACCGCGTCAGGGCCTCGTCACGCTCGGCGGCGGGGCGTTTCGGGCAGCTCGTGCACATCTGGCAGCCGGGCGCCTCGTAGACCAGGCAGCACGAAATGCGCCGGACGAACGTTCGCCCGGCGAGGTCGGTGAAGCGCGGAACCGGCAGGCGGCCGGCGACCTCGCGGGCCAGGCGCTCACCGGCATCGGCGGCGCCGGCATCGATGGCGCGATTGCCGATGGCATCGGCGACGATCGCCCACAGCGACGGTTCGCCCGCGCCGGACACCTCTGCGACCTGCGGGATGATCCGTTCGAGGCTCGTGCGAAGGACCGACGCGGATTTCGGCTCGTCGTGCGAACCGGCGGCGGGCAGCACCCGCTCCACGCCGCCGTCCGGGCGGATCTCGCACAGCACCTGCTCCAACGCCGGATCCGGCGCGGGCCGCCCCTGGGCGTACGCGGTGACGATCGGATCGATCAGCGAGGACGCGGCCATGCACCACCACAGGGTGCCCGACACCCGGGAATTGCCGGTGCCCCACGAGATCCCCATATCGGCGATTCGCTCGGCCAGCCATTCCGTGCGCGTCAACGCCACGCCCGAGACCTGAGTGCCCGCCGATACCGCGACCATATCCATCCGACTCCGTCCGAATGCTCCTGCTACCAGACTGGCACGGCCGGGGCGCCCGGGTCGACCAGTTATCCGACCGGCACCGGATACCCGCGGCAAGGGCGGGTCCGCAACGACCGCGCCCAGCCTAGGGCTTCGCGGCGCGCTCGCCCAGGCAGGCATGCCAGTGCGATCTCCATCCCGGGTCGGGTGCTCGTCGGGGGTTCGCGCCGGATGGTCTACCACACCGTCGCCGAGCTGCGGGTGAAGGCGCTGGCCGGAATCAAACGCGGGCCGAGCGACGCGCGCGGCGGGCGAGCGGTTGTTGAAACCCTGCTCAGTGCGGCACGACTACCCCGCCGAGGCAGGTTCTGGTTCGGCGGCGATCGATTTCGGGGTTGTCCGGCTGCCCAGCCACAATGCGACGGCGACCAGGGCGGTCAGCAGGACGCCGGTGCCGAAGACGGTGAGGTCGAAGGAGCGCGCGGCGGGCCATCCGGCCTCCGAGCGAGCCGAACCGGCCAGGAATGGGACAACCGCCAGCACGCCCACGGCCAGCAGCGCCTCGACCGCGACCGTGACGGGGAAGTGCCGGATCGCCAGACGCATGGCCGTGGTGCTGTCCTCGCGCGCTCGCGCGGCCGCGATCGCCGGCAGCAGCACCCGCACGTTGTACACGCCGCCGGCGAGCATCCCCAGGACCAAGAGCAGCTTGATGCCGAGGTACCTGCCGTACGGGGTGGTCAGCAGCTGCGCCGGGGTGCCGACGTGCGACCAGGCCAGCCAGGAACCTGTCACCACCAGCATGCCCACCGCACACATCGCCACGACGCTGAACCGGGCCCAGGCCAGATGCCAGGAGGCCGTGCGAGCCCCGTCGCCGGAGACCTCCGAGCCGCTCGAGGCCCGGGAAATCAGGCCCGCGGTGGCGAGCACAACCAGCCCGCCGACCCACAGCAGCGCACCGAGCACGTGCACCATCGTCAGCACATCCTCCGCCCCAGCGGCCAGACCGACCGACCCGAACGGCAGATTATCGATCGACGCCGTCACCACACTCAACACCAGCACCAACCACGCCGCCGTCCGCGCGCCCCATACCGCGAGCCCGACCAGCGCCGCCACCAGCAGCACATACCCGCCGAGCCGGATCAACGAGATCGCACCCGCACCGAGCACTTCCCCGTGCCCGGGCGCCGCATGGACGAATTCGCTCAGCACCCGCCCGCTGAACCCGTCGCCAACCCCGACCTTCGCCGCCTTCGCGGCCTGCGCCACGAACTTCAGCACCCCGGTGACCGCGGCCAATCCGGCCACCGGCACAGCCATCCGCCGCACCGTCACAGCAACCGCACCGCCGCGTCGCACGGGCGACAACACCGCCAGGACAAGTCCGGTCCCCGCTGCGAAGGACAACCCGAGGTAATAGAGCACACTACTGACAAGCACCATCGCCGCCGCGGGCCGCGGGGGTGCGGACGCGGCCAGAATCGTCACATTCAGCACGTTCGGTAACTTATCGGCCGTACTCATGTGCCAGCTGTGCGGCCGCTGCGAAGTATCCGCCGATCAGAGTAATCGTGCCGCGCCCACACCCAGTGTGTGCTGACACCATCGTCAACGAGCCCACCGCCGCGGCCCTGGCCTACGGCCTGGACAAGGGCGACAAAGAGCTGTGCGCCGGAATCCCATCCCGGAGGCGCGAAGAAATATAGCGACGCCCCGGGCGCTCACCCCGGGGCGTCGCCCGACCTGCCGACCCCCGGCCGTCGCCCACGGCCGGAGTGTCCCCTCAGACCGGCAGTGCCGTGACTGGCTCGGAATTCAGTGTGGGATCGTCGAATTCGGCGATTCCGTCTGCGGAGATCTCGATGACTCGGGCGGTCGGGATGTCGAAGAACAGGCCGCACAGGACCAGGCCCCGTTCAGCCATGGCGCGTGCGACCAGCGGATGCCGCGCGAGCGTGTCCAGCTGGACCGCGACATTCACCATGCCCAGTTGGTCGATCTCGCCGAAGCCCGCGGCCGCGGCTGCCGCGGCGACCGGGTGGCCGAGGCGGAACTCCTCCAGGCTCGGTCGCCCGTGTGCCAGCCAGTCGTCCAGGCCCGACCCGGTGACCAGCTCGTTGTACAGCGCGTCCATCGCACCGCAGCCCGAATGCCCGCACACCACCACCGACCGGATGCGCAGTCGATCCAGGGCGTAGACGATCGCGGCCTCCACCGAACTGTCGCGGCCGTCGGCGGGGACCAGGTTGCCGATATTGCGCATGGTGAACAGGTCGCCGGGGCCGCTCGAGGTGAACACGTTCGGCACCAGCCGTGAATCCGCACAGGTCAGGAAGAGTGAATCCGGGTTCTGGCCGTCACGCAGCGCGCCCATGTGCGGGCGCATGAGATGCGCCGCGCCGCGATGGTAAGCGGCGATGCCCGCGTGGATCGGATTCTCCAGCGCGCTACGCCGCCACGGGCCCAGCGTCTCGTTCAACATGCGGCGGGCCTGTCCGCGCGCGGGCGGTCCGGTGGCGAGGTCGGCGATGCGGGCGGCGCCCACCTCGACGAATTCGACGCTACCGCCGGTACTTTCGTGCACTTCGGCCCATTCGCGCAGGGCATCGGCAGCGGCGTGGTCCAGGAAGTCCACCGTCATCTCCACCCATACCGCGACGCCCGCGGGCACCGTGGCCAGCGCGGCGGTCAGGCGCGGCAGCGCCAGGAAGGTGCAGGCGCCCTCGATGGTGACCAGCCAGCGTTCGGTCCCGGCGACCGGTTCGGCCGTGACGGACGCCCGCACCACCCGCCACAGCAGCAGCGCGAAGGCCAGCACGAGCCCGGTCACCATGCCCAGCAACAGGTTTCCGAACACCACAACCAGGATCGTCACCGCATAGACCAGCAGGTCGCCCGTGCGCCTGGCCAGGCGGATGTGGGCCAGTTTGACCAACCCGATGCCGATGACGATCAGCAGCCCGGCCAGAGCTGCCTTCGGAATCCGTTGCACCACATCGACCAGAGCCACCGCGAAGACCAGCACCCACAGACCGCTCAGCATGGTCGAGGCCCGGCTGCGCGCACCCGCTTTCACATTCGTGATGCTGCGCACGATGACCGCCGCGACCGGCAGCCCGCCCAGCAGCCCCGAGGTCACGTTCGCCAAGCCCTGCCCGACGAGTTCCCGATCCAGATCGCAGCGCCGCCCCGGCCGCAACCGCTCCACCGCCACGGCCGACAGCAGCGTCTCGACGCTGGCGATCAACGCGATAGTGACCATCGTCAACGCCACAGACCCCCAGCTCCCGCCGGGCATACGCGGTAGCGAAAAATCGTCGAACAGCGGCCCCCGCAAAGCGATTCGCGCCACACTGGTCGGCACCATCTGCGCCACGAGGCTTGCCGCGACCACAGCGACCAGCGGCGCGGGCACCCGCCTGATTACCTGCGGCAGATAGCGCCAACCCAGCAGAATGACGATCACCAGCACGCCGACGAACGCGTCCCCGCCGTGCACCGAACGCAGCTGATGCGGCAGTTGCACGACGCTGTCCCAAGACGAACTCAGCGACTGCCCGCCCAGCAGCACGTGCAGCTGCTGTAGCGCGATCACTACGCCGATCCCGGCGAGCAGGGCGTGCACCACGACCGGCGCGATGGCCAGCGCTCCCCGGGCGATCCGCCCGAGCCCGAACAGGACCTGCAGTACACCGGCTCCCGCCGTGATGCAACATGTTCCAGCCCAGCCGAATTGATGAATACTCTGCGCCATGACCACGGTCAGGCTCGCCGTAGGACCGCTCACCTGAAGCGCCGATCCGCCCGCCAGCCCGGCAACCAGACCACCGATCACAGCGGCGATCAGCCCCGCCGCCACGGGCGCGCCGGTCGCGACGGCGACACCGATGGACAGTGGCAGCGCGACCAGGAACACCACGATCGAGGCGGGCAGATCGTGACGAATGATGTCAGCGATCCGCAGCCCACCGCCACCTCTGGTCGACGCAGCACCGCTCGAGAGGCCGAAGGCCCGCACTCGCGAGCCGAGTCCATCGCCGCGCCCTGATGAATCGTCCCGCGTCAGCGCGGCGTCCCCGACCGAACCGCCGCCCAGCAGCGAGGCGGTATCCGAAGCCGACGAAACATCCTGGAGCGACGAGATACCCCGAGCCGAGTCGAAATCCCGCCCCCGCAAGGCATCTCGGCCAGATGCTGTGTCCGGAGGTGCTGTCGCGATCGGGGGTGGCGGCGCGCTGATTCGCGGGGGCGCGGTGGCGCGGGCCGGGTCGGTGTCGGACATATTTCTCCTTCGCCGCTCCGGGGTAGCCGGAGCGGTTCATCGGTGGAACATGTGCTGGCATCGAGGGCAGAGCGGAGAGACCTTTGGGTAACCCTGACACTTCGGTGTGTCGTCGAACGGCCGCGCGATGGGCCCCTCAGAGGGGAGCCGTCTACAATCGTAAAGAATTAGCAAAGAGATTGAAAAGTTGTTGCGGCGAGTCGCAGCGCGCCGCTACCCAATTGTGATCTATCTCACCAAAAGGCGGCCGGCGTGCGACGACCGCCGACCTCATACGATCACCGGGCTCATCGGGGTGCGGGGACAGGCTCCCGCACCCCCGTCTCGGGGCCGCCCGACGTGGTCGGTGTACGCATCCGCATCACCAACTCCACCAGCGCGAGCACGACCAGGTTCACACCGAGCGCCGGGATGCCCGCGTTCACGTTCGCCAGTCCGATCTTCCAGAACGTCACCCAGATGACGAACGCCTCGCCCGAGATGATCCCGGCGGTGACCGCCGCCGTGCCAACGAACGGGCGCTTGCCCAGCCCGGCCACCAGTCCAGGGATGAACTGCACCAGGCCGCTGTAGGTGAGCAGCAGCAGGTTCGCCAGCGCGTTCGGACGGGTCAGATCCAGCACCAGGGCCAGGCCCAGAATAACCAGCACCGCACCGTGATTGATGTAGAACTGGATACGCGGGCGAGCGTGGCGCACCACGTTGCGCGCGATCATCGTCGACATGCCCAGCACCATCACCGATGCCGGGACCATGGCCGCGGCCGCGCCGCCGACCGCGATGATTCCGACCAGCCAGCCGGGCAGCGCGCCGTTGGTCAGGGTGAGCAGCACCCCGTTCGCCGAGGTCTTCTTCGGCAGCGCCACGATGCCGACGAAGCCGACGATGATCGGCAGCAGCAGGGTGATCTGATAGAGCGGCAGCATCACCCAGTTGCGGCGCAGGGCACGGGCGCTGCGCGCGGACAGCACGGCCGGCCAGGTGTGCGGGAAGGTGAAGAATCCCGCGCCGAGCATGCTCGCCAGCATGCTGGTGGTCCACCACACCTTGTCGTTCGGGCCCGCGTGCACGGTCAGCATGCTCGGATGCAGGGTCTGCACGGTGTGCATCGCGTGGCCGAGCCCGCCGGTGTAGTGAATCGGCACCGCGACCACGACCACCGCGACGGCCGCCAGCATCAGCACATCCTTCAGATACGAGGTGGCCGCCGTCCCGCGAATCCCGGCCCACAGCACGAACGCCGCGGTCAGCACCGTGCCCAGTACCTCGCCCCAGATACTCGAGGTGGTGTCGTGGGTGACGAGCTTGATGATCAAACCCAGCCCGGCGATCTGCAGTTGCAGGTACGGCAGCATGAACACCACGGCGAACACGGCGATGACCGCGCCCAAACTCTTACTGTCGTATCGCTGTTCGTAGTAATCGGCCTGAGTCAGGTATCCGTGCTCGCGACCCAGCTTCCACAGCCGGGGCCCGATGAAGTACATGGCCACGCAGGCGATCGGAATGTAGGGCAGCGAATAGCTCGCGGCCGCACCACCACTGAACGCCAATCCCGCCATGCCGAGAAAGGTGAAGGTGGTGAAGATCTCACCCGCTTGCAGGAACCACATGGTGTAAGCACCGAAATTCCTTCCGGCGACCGACCATTCGGCCAGATTGGCAGCCGGGCGACGGCGGCCGAGGAAGCCGACCACCGCGATCGCGATCATGCCGACGATCGCAACGACAAGTGTGACACTCATTGTGCCTCACCACCTTCCAGCTCACGATCGTCCACCACGTACCGGGTGCGCCCCCATTCGATAGCGGCCAGCGCGGGCGTGAGCAGCAGCAACCACACCATCGGCCACACCAGCATCGAGGGCAGCCCCAACCACAAATGCGGACCATTCACGAACGGCAGCCACGGCGTGAGAACCAGTGCCACACAAGGAATCACAGGGGCAACAAGAAACAGATCACGCTTGGACACGCGTAACGACCTCCCAGCTCGAACGCCTCCCGGCCGACACACGGTCCGACCACACCACGGCGCCGCTGGACCACGCCAGCGGAAATTGATCACGCCCGGACACACGCAACCGCCCCAGAGCGCAGGTGGGCAGCAGCGCAGCGCCGATGGACAACAAATGCCGCACAGGAGATCGCGAGTGCATACGGACGCAGGCCATGCCTAGACATGCGCGACCTCGCGTTCCAACCGGCGGATGGCGAGTTCGGCCAGCAGCTCGGCTCCCGAGGGCAGCACGGCGTCGTCGAATTGCGCGTTCGGGGAATGGTTGTACGCGGCGGTGGCCGGGTCGAGGCCGGGCGGTACCGCGCCGAGCATGGCGAAACTGCCCGGCACCGCGGCCAATACGCGGGAGAAGTCCTCGGCCCCGGTGATCGGGTTGATCATCGGCTCGAAACGTTCGCCACCGAAGACGTCGGCGACGGTCGCGGCCAGGAATTCGGTTTCGGCGGCGTCGGTTTCGGTTACCGGATATTCCCGTTCATACTCCACGTCCACCTCCAGCCCGTGCGCGAGGGCCACATTCCGGATCAACCGCACCACCACCTCCTCGGCCTTTTCCCGGTTCGCCTCGGAGAAGGTGCGGATGGTCCCCTCGAAATGCGCGTCGTCGGGAATGATGTTGTGCCGGGTGCCCGCGTGCACCACGCCGACGGTCAGCACCACCGGATCGAAGACGTTGAAGGTGCGGGTGATCGTGGTCTGCAGGGCGGTGATCATCTCGGCCATGGCCGGGACCGGATCCTTGGCGCGAAACGGCGCGGAACCGTGCCCGCCCGCACCGCGCACGGTGACGATCAGCCGGTCCGAGGCGGCCAGCATCGGACCGGGCCGGGAGGTGAACACGCCATGGGGCACATTCGACGACGACACGTGCAGTCCGTAGGCTCCCACGACGCGCTGCCCGGCGGCGTCCAGGACGCCCTCGGCGATCATCTTGCCCGCGCCGTCGTAACCCTCCTCGCCCGGCTGAAACATGAAAACGACGTCCCCGGAAAGCTTTTCGCGCTGCCCGCAGAGCAGTCGAGCGGCGCCGACCAGCATCGTGACGTGCATATCGTGACCGCAGGCATGCATGGTGTCGCCGGTCCGGGACGCGTAGTCGAGTCCCGTGCGCTCGCTGACCGGCAGCCCGTCCATATCGCCGCGCAGCAGCACCGCCGGGCCACCCGGACGGCCGCGCAGCACCGCGATCACCGAACTGAGCGCCGTGCCCGTACCGACCTCCAGCGGCAGCGAATCCAGTTCGGTCAGCACCCGCTCCTGGGTGTGCGGGAGGGTCAGGCCGACCTCGGGTCTCCGATGCAGATCATGCCGGAGCGCAACGAGATCGGAGGTGAGCGAGGAAGCATCCTCATGCAGTGCCATCACGGCCTCCTGAACGACCCCCGGCAGGAAGCACCGGGTAGGTCTTGGATGATTGCCCGAATCGTCAAACCCCGCAAGGAAATGACGAAACCCGCAACGCACTCCTCACATCGGTGTAACCCAGGGTGTGCCGAGGCCGTGATGACGCCTCTCAGGCAGGCGTTACGTGCACCGGTAGATCGTCGGCCCAGGGCTGACTGGTCGCCATATCGGCGACGCGGAGGTAGCCGCTCTCGAATTCACCGGTCGCGGCGTCGACCAGGCGATAGCGCTGGGTCTGATGCTGGATGGGCTGGGCGTCCAGGAGCACCACACGCACCTCGCCCGGCTCGAAGCCGCAGCGCTCCTGCAGGGCGGCGATCAGTTGCTCGTTGTGCATGTGGCCGTCGCCGAAGTTCCAGCCGATCGCGGTGCTGCAGATGCGCTCGCCGTCGGTGATCGTATAGTCCTCCTCGTTGCCATCTGCCATCGCGCGGTGCGCGAGGGTGAACAGGGCGCGACCGTGCGTGTTCATGGCGCGGAAGGCGTAGCCGAGGTATATCAGCAGCGGCACGCGGTCCGCGCCGTAGATTCGCTCGATCTGCGCCTGGGGCATGCTCGCGATCGCGACGACGTTCGCGTCGATCTTCGCCGCCGCCGAGGGTTTCACACACCACAGCGTGGTATCCCAGTTCCCCGCGTAATACCGCATACCCGGCAGGAACGAAATCGCCCGGGGGAAAAGGTTTCCCGCGACGACGACACCCGCGACCACCACGAACAGCAACGCCACCGGCACCGGATGCGCGAGCCCGGACAGCCCGCGCTCGGCATGCGCCACGAACAGGCTCAGCACCCCGAAGATCATGAAGACGTTCCACTCCAGCGGCACGCCCATCGGAATCGCGGTCAGGATGCCCAGGTGGAAGAGCACCATCACCGTGGCCGCGATCGCCGTAGGCACGCCGCCGTGCGTGAAGAACAGCACGAGCGGCACGCACAGCTCCACCGCGGTGGCCACGTGCGCGACGATCCGGGACGCGCGGCCCGGCCGCAGATCCTCCGGGAATTTCTCGAAGAACATGCGCTTCAACGCTTTTCGCCGGATCAGCGGATTATTGGACATCATGGTCGAGATGACGAACGGGAAGTGCACGTTCAGCTTGGAGACCGCCGCGCCCATCCAGATCACCATGAACACCAGCTTCGCCGCGACCAGACAGTCCGCGCCGAACAGGAAGGCGAGGGTCATCGGGGCGTACACCTCACCGCGCGCGGCCAGGAAGACCGTCTTGTCGCGCAACCCGATCAGCGCGAGCAGCACCAGGATCAGCACGACCTTCCACGTCGGCAACAGTCCGATGGTGGTGTGCAGCGCGGGCATCGGCCCGGTCCCGTCGGAGCCCAGCGCCACCACCGTGGCCAGCAACAGCGCGGCGTACAGCACGACATCGACCGGCGTGCGCGCGGTCCCGGCGGTCAGCGGCACCCACCGCGGCCACGGTGGCAGCCGAATGGTCTTGGGCCGCAACCAGTACAGGATCGACCCCATGGGCGGGAGGTACCGGTTGTTGAGCGGCCCGAATCCGCAGCCGAGCCCGATCACCTCGAACAGCAGCGTGTACAGCACCACCTTCTGGAAAACGATCGGCTCCGACCACCACCGGCCGACATCCAGGAACCCGATTCCCTTGGTGGACAGCATGATCAGCCAGCCGACCACAATGTACGCCAGGATCTTCACGACATAGAACAGATGCAGCACCATCGGCGTCCCGAACCCGACATCCGCCCAGTGCCGGGCCATCGGCGCGATCTTCTGCCCCCGCGTGCCCTTGCTCCACTCCCCCATATCCACCACCGGCAATTCCGGCTCGAGAAACCCCATGACGCGACTCCCATCCACCCACGATCCGAGCCTCGCCACGGTGACACGCCCGCGATGTGCTGTCAATCACATCGGCCGAGGTCGCTCCCGGTCAGTGGGAGCGACCTCGGCCTGCCGGGACGGGGGGCGCCTCAGAGCAGCTTCAGATGCTCCAGGTTGGTGATGTATTTGACGATCGTCGCCCGGCCGACGTGCGGTATGTCCTTGTCCGCGCCGATCTCGGCCTCCTGGACCGCCGAACGGAACCGATCGGCGGTGGCGGCCATGCCACCGTTCCCCGGCCGCTCGGGCTTCTGGTAGTTGTGCAGCAGCGGCAGCAACGAGTGCTTGCGCTGCCGCTCGGGCAGCGCGCGCAGTTTGGTCTCGAATTGCCGGACCCATTCGGCATAGTCGTCGATCCGCTGAATCGAGTACCCGGCCTCGACGAGCCAGTCGATGTATTCGTCCAGGCCGATTCCGTCGTCGTGCGGGTTCATCACATGATAGGTCGAGAACCCTTCTCGCACACCCAACTCGGCGACCGCCGTGGCGATGAAATCGACCGGCAGGCCGTCGTAGTGGGCCCGCTGCCGGCCACCGGAGGCGTCGAGTTCGTAGAACGACCCAGGCGCTATTCCCGTGGCCACCAGGCTGAGCATCAACCGGGTGAACATGTCCGGGACGTTGAGCTGGCCGACGTAGGAGCCGTCGACCAGGATCATGTCGCACCGGAACACGCTCACCGGCAGGTCGTACAGCTCGTGCGCCTCCCGCAGCAGCACCTCCCCGGCCCATTTACTGTTGGAGTAGCCGTTGGCGTAACTGTCGTCGAGCACGCGAGTGCCGCTGATCTTCCGGATGTCGGCGTCCTCGACGAATGCCGACGGATCCACTTGGCCGCCGACGCCGAGCGTCGACACATAGTCGAACGTCTTGATCTTGCTGGTCAACGCCAGCCGGATCAGCTCGGCGGTACCGACGACATTGGGCCCGAACAGCTCGCTGTAGGGCAGTACGTGGTTGACCAGCGCCGCGGGGTCGACGATCAGATCGACGGTGTCCGCGAGTCGCTGCCAGGTCTCCTGCGACAGGCCGAGGTTCGTCTCGCCCTTGTCACCGGCGACGACCCGCAGATGCTTGTCCGCCAACTGCCGGTAGCGTACCCACAACTCGGGATCGCCGGTGTCGAACACCGAATCCAGGCGTTCCTGCGCCGCCTTGTCGTCCGACGCGCGGACCACGCAGACGAGGGTTCCGTCGACGGCGGATACGCGTTCGAGCCACTCCAGCGCGAGGAAACGTCCGAGGAAGCCGGTCGAACCGGTCAGCAGGACCGTCTTCACCGGTCCTGTCGCGCGGGGCAGCGCCGGCGCCGCGTCGAGCAGGGATCGGTCGATGAACTTGTCCAGCGTCAGCTCCGCGGCCTGGATCTCGGTCGCGCCCGAACCGTGCACGCGGGTGAAAGTAGGCCGGGTGCCACCGCCCGCGGCTTCCTGCTCGATGTAACCGGCCAGGAAGCGCAGATCCGCGGCGGGACCGACGATCACCCCGACCGGCACCTCGACGCCGAATATCTCGCCCAGGGTGCTGCCGAATGTCAAGCCGGACAGTGAATCCCCGCCGAGATCGGTGAAGTGCGCATCCGGCGCGACATCGGCGGCGGCGATCCCGAGCAGCGCCGCGGCCACCCGCGTGACCGTTTCCAGCGTCGGTCGTCCGGCGGCATCCTGCTTCAGCGCCCGCAGTTCGGCGGCCTGTCCCTCGTCCTGCTCCCTGTACAGCTGTTCGAGCCGATCGGCGTAGCGCTGCTTCAACTTCGGCCGCGCGAGTTTGCGAATACCGGTCAGCAGGCCGTTCTCCAGCGTGAAGGGCGTTGTCTCGATGAGGAATTCACGCGGCACTTCGAACGATTGCAGCCCGGCTTCGGCCGCCACCGCCCGAAACGCCTCGGTCACCGACGATTTCACCGCCGCGGTGTCGCCGCCGGCGGCAGTCAGCGTCTCGGCGGCGGGCACGACCACCGCGAGCAGATAGGCGCGAGTGCTGTTGCCGTACACGTAGATCTGATCGATCGCCGGGCTGGCGGAGAACGCGGCCTCCAGCTTCGAGACCGTCACGAACTCGCCCTGCGACAGCTTCAGCACGTTGTTACGGCGATCGAGATACCGCAGTTCCTCGTGGCCGACCTCGGCGAAGATGTCCCCGGTACGGTAGAAGCCGTCCGAATCGAATACCGAGGCGGTCGTCTCGGGCCGCTCGTAGTACCCGGCGAATACGCCCGCCGATTTGAGCAGCAGTTCACCGCGTGGATAGGGCCGATCCGTACTGAAATATCCGAGTTCGGGAACGTCGGCCAGTTTGTAGTCCAGCACCGGCGGCCGGTTGATCCGGCCGTCGATGATGACGCCACCGATCTCCGTCGACCCGTACCCCTCGGTCAGCTCCATATCCAGCATCTGCTCGACGAAGCCGCGCACGTCGTCCGAGATCGGCGCGGAACCGGTCAATCCCGAGATCGCGCGACCACCCACCACGTTCTGCCGTATCTCCGACAACGCCGTCTCGGACGTGTCCGATCGGTCCAGCACGCGCTGGTACTCCTGGTAGAGCAGCTCCCACACCCGCGGCACGAAGTGCAGTTGGGTCGGGCGGACCAGCGCCAGGTCCTCCAGCAAGGTCGACATATCGCTGCTGGCGCCGAAATACGCGATTCCGCCGTGCCGCAGGGTTCCATAGAGCGTCACCCGGCCCATGAGATGGCTCATCGGCATGAAGTTCAGGGTGATCCAGGGACCAGGCGAGTGATCCTCGTCGTCGAAGCCGAAGCCACCTCGCCACAGGCCGGCGACCAGACGCTCGGTGTACATCGCGCCCTTCGGGGCGCCCGTACTGCCGGAGGTGTAGACCAGCAATGCCACGCGCTCGCCGTCGCTCCCGCGCTTGGCGACGGCCCCCGCGGCTCCCCGCTCCCGCACGGCCGCAAGGGTTTCCAGGATTATCGAACCGCCCGCACGAGCCAGACGCTCCGCGGCCGCGTCGAATGCCTCGCGGTGGGCGTCGGCCTCGGGCAGGTAGTCGAACACCACCACACGGGTGACGCCGTGCCCTGCCAGCGCGAGATCCACAGCGTCGGAAAGATTGTCGATGCTCGACGCGATGACACCCGGGCGGGTCTCGGACACGATCGGCTCCAGTTGCGCCGAGGCGGCGCTGGACTGCAGGGGCACCGCCATCGCCCCGAGATACATCAGGGCGAGATCGACGACCGTGTATTCCACACTGGTGAAACCCAATACGGCGACCCGGTCATCCTGTGACACGAACGGTTCCAGCCCCCGGGTCACCGCGGTGACCCACTCCCCCAGCTCCCCGTAGGTGATCGTCTCGAACCTCGGTAGCAGCCGCGGCACGGCGCGCCCGGACTCCGGGTCGGACACGATCTCGACGGCCCGCGCCCCCAGCGCCGGCCGGGACGCGTACTCGGTCAGCAGGAGGCTGAGCACACCCGGCAGCGGTAGATCCGGGTCTTCGACACGAGCGGTGATCGCCGGATCGGATCGAGCCGCGGCGAATTGGGTATCCCGGGCCACCAGATCGGCGATTCGTCCTGCTTTTCGTTCATCCATCACAACCTCCAACCACAACGAGCGGACAGTGCGACAAAACCTTTAGTTGCGGACAACAACAAGTTCCGCTATCTCACCGTACGCCCGGCCCCAGGCCCCCTCGGAACCGTGGAAGGCGGACGTGACTCTTCTCACAGCAGCCCCTATCCGCGACGCGCCGGACTCCTCGACAGACTCGAAACATTCAGCAGCACAACAGAGATCCGGAAGAGTCGGCCCGCGCCCACCTCCGAGTGGACACAGCATTCATTGAGGGACAACCAGATCGCCCGCCGAATGACGGAAACCCATGCATAACCGGCCGAAAACCCTTTGCATCCGAATTAATCTCATACTGATCCCAATCCGCGCAGAAACCCGACAGGGACCGGTTCGACATCTTCCGGCACCTATGCCATCTCCGGTGACGCCTTCCGGAGCGCCACCCATGGCTATCATTGAGCAACTACGAATACGCCCCGCTGGCCCGGGATGGCTTGGGCTCCACGACGGCCCTCGATGTTATTATTGCCGTCTGCCTGCAGCTGATGCGGCGCCCATCGAATTCTACGAGATCCCGGCTAGGTGACAAGACATGCTGTCAGGCGTGGAGAATGGTCGAGGCGATACGACCGGTTCAGGCGGCAACAGAACCTCGCAGGCGTATCAGGAACTGCGCGGGCTGATTCTGTCCGGCCATTACGAGCCGGATTCACGTCTGACCGAGTCGGAGTTGACCACGCAGCTGCAGGTCTCGCGCCCCACCATTCGTTCGGTGCTCGCACGCCTGACACAAGAGGGCTACGTGACCGCGGAGGCGAATCGCGGCGTACGAACCCGCTCGTTCTCGGTGGACGAGGCGGTGGAGATTCTGGAGAGCCGGGCCGTGCTGGAATCGGCGCTCGCGGCCAAGGCCGCCGAACGGGCAACCGACGCGGAAATCGCCGAGATGAAACAAACGTGTGAGCGCATGTGGGACTGGCAGGTTCCCGGTGGGCGCGAGGAGTACTGGAATCTCAATCGCACATTCCACGAACAGGTCAAACGGTCCGCTCGCCAGGCCACGCTGACCCGGTTCGTCGACAGCCTGCTCTACCCCCTCGTTTTCCGGCAGTACCGGGACGAGGCCAGTGTCGCGCCGCGCCCCGAGTCGGTGCAGGAGCACGAGGCGATCCTCGCCGCGATCGTCACCCACAACCCCGAGGCCGCCGGAGCGGCGATGCGGCATCACCTGTCGGCGGTGAGACGGGCGCTGCAACTGAACATCACCGCCCCCGACGACGCGCCCTCGGGGCCTCTGTCCTGCTAGGCGGTCGTCGTCACGACCACAGGGCGACCGTCCACGCCGGGTCCGAGGCGACGGTGACCTCATCACCCGGGCGTGCGTCCAGGTGCGCGTCGGCCTGTGCGCGAAGTGTGAGATCACCCGCCGCGACGTGCACTTCCTTGCGATCGCCCAGGTATTCGACGCTCGTCACCCGCGCCGGGAACCGGTTGTGGCCCGCGGCAGGGTCGTCGGAGGTGAAGATGCGCAGGTTCTCCGGCCGGATGCACACCGACACCTCTTGGCCCGCGCTCGGCGGTGCGGGCGGCGTCGCGAAACGCGCACACCGCAGCACTCCGACCGCGGTCTTGACCTCGACCACCCGATCACCGAGGCCGGCACGCGCATCGACCACTCCGGCAACGAGATTGGCGCTTCCGACGAAGTCGGCCACGAACCGCGACGCCGGCGAATCGTAGATCGTGCCGGGCGGCCCGATCTGTTCGATGCGGCCGCGGTTGAGCACGACGATCGTGTCGGACATGGCCAGGGCCTCGGCCTGGTCGTGCGTGACGTAGACGGCGGTGACCCCGGCGTCCTGCTGGAACGAGCGCAACTCCGCGCGCAGCTGGGTCCGCAGCTTCGCGTCCAGGTTCGACAGCGGTTCGTCCAGCAGCAGCACCTCCGGCTCGCACAGCAGGGCGCGAGCCAGCGCGAGCCGCTGCTGCTGGCCGCCGCTGAGCTGCGAGGACCATCGATCCGCGTAATCCGCGAGCCCCACCTGCTCCAGCATCGCCAGGACGCGACGGCGGCGCTCGTCGCGGGGGTAGGTCTTGCGGCCGTGGCGCAGCGGGAACGCGGCGTTGTCGAACACCTTCATATGCGGCCAGATCCCGTAGGACTGCGGCACCATCGCGATCGGCCGGGCCTCGGGCGGAATGTCGCGACGCGGCTCGCCCGAGAAGACGCTCCGGCCGTTCATCCGGATCTCCCCGCCGTCGGCGGTCTCCAGTCCCGCCAGGCACCGCAACGTGGTCGTCTTCCCGCATCCACTCGGTCCCAGCAGCGTGAAAAAGCTGTTCTCGGAGACGGTGAAGCTGACATTGTCGATGACCCGATTGACCGCACCGGTCTGCTTGTTGGTGAATTGCTTTTTCAGGTCGATGACCTCGACCGAATGGCTTCCTACATTGTGCTGCACTTCGAATACACCTCAGATGTGTTGTTGGCCGCCACGACGGTTGATCCACCCGATGGCCACGGCGGAAACCACGAGGAGAAGGACCGAGAGGGCGCTGGCCTCGGGATAATTCGCGTTCTCACCGATCAGGTCCCAGAGCTGTACGGCGATCGTGCGATTGCCGTCGCTGGACAGCAGCAGCGCGATGGGCAGTTCGCCGAGGGCGTTGGTGAACACCGACAGCCAGGCACGCGACACCGCGGGAGCCACGAGCGGGAATACCACCCGCCGCAGCACCACGGCATTGGACGCACCGCTGACGCGGCCCACTTCCTCGAGTCCCGGATCGAGCTGTAGCAGTGCCGTTTGAATCATCCGCGAGCCGCGCGGAATGTACCGGGTCGTCAGCGCGATGATGATGATCCAGATCGTCCCGTACACCCGGATGGGTACATAGACGTACAGGAACAGCACCGCCATACCCAGCACGACACCGGGAATTCCGAAGACCAGGAACGACAGATCGAACAGCCACCGGCCGAAGCGATTACCCCGGGTCGAGGCTATCGCCAGCCAGAGGGCAAGCGCGGCGGTCGCCGTCGCGGTGATCAGGCTGACCGCCAGGGTGTTGACGACCGCCTGGCTCGAACTGGAATTGGTGAAAATCGCGGTGTAATTCGACCACGTCAGCGAGCGGAAGTTGTGCAGGCTGATCGGTTGCAGGAACGGGGTCAGGCTCGTCCACACCAATGCCAGGATCGGCAGCACGATCGCCACGAGGACGTACAGCGACACCATGGCGCACAACGGAAACCGCCAGCGCCCCAACCGTATCGGCGTGGAGCGATACCCTTTGCCGCCGACCACGCGGAACCGGTGCGATTCCCGGGTCTGCCGACGGTAGACCGAGATCATCACCAGCGACACCAGGACCAGCAGGATGCCGTAGGCGCTGGCCCGGCCGTAGTCGGGAATGCCCGACGGTGGCTGCAGGGCGTCCTGGACCAGACTGCTGAACACGAAGATCTGATGCGGCATCCCCAGGATGGCCGGAATCGAGAACTCTTCCAGCGCAATGACAATGAGCAGCATGCTCGCGGCCGTGATGCCGGGCATGGTGAGCGGCAGGACGATCTTGCGGGTCCGGGTCAGCCATCCCGCGCCCGAACTGGCCGCGGCCTCCTCGAATTCCAGATTCAGCCGGGCGAAGGTCGGCGCCAGCATCAGATACATACTCGGCACACCGAAGATGCCCGCCACCAGAATCATTCCCGGCAGCGAATAGATATCGACGGTGACGCCGAAGATCTTCTGGATCAGAATGGCGATCGGGCCATTGGTGGGGTTGGCGGCGAGCATCCACGCGACCGCCATGACGGTGGCGGGAACCGCCATGGGAGCCAGCGCGCTGGGGGCCAGAACGCGACGCCCCGGAAGGTCGGTCCGCTCGAACAGATAGGCCAGGCTGACGCTGATGATCAGCGCCAGCACGACGGCGCCGACCACGAATATCAGCGAGTTGACCGTCACCTCGCCGAACCGCTGCGAGGTGAAGATCTTGGCGAAATTGTCCAGCGTGAAGCCGGGAACCTGGAACGGCAGCTTCATCTTGCTGTTCTTGAAGCTGCTGAACAACAGCATGGCCAGGGGGACGATCACCAGATAGGCGATGATCGCGCCGATGGCGATGTTCACCGCGACCAGGAGGCGGTCACGGCGGTGCGGGGGTATGTCTGGAGTCGGCGCGGGGGGTTGCACTGTGTCGATCCGCATCGTGTCCGTCTGCATCGCTCAGGTCTCCAAGGGTGAATGAATATCGGCCGGCCGCAGCAATACGCGGTGCAACGGTCACGGCCGTCAATTGACCGTGGTGCCCAAGGCGTGTTCGACCTTCGGGAAGAACTTCGAGAACTCTTTGTACTGATTGATATCGGTCTCGCTGACCCATTGGACGCCGGCCTTGCACAATGCGCCGACGACCCGGTTCGTGGCGGCCTTCGTGCAGTCGGTGTTGGTGGGGATGATCGAGTTGTAGCTCGGGGCGAGCGCGGCCTGCCCCTGCGCCGAGGCGAGGAAGGCGGTGAGCAGCCGACCGGCCGCCGGATGCGGTGCGCCCTGGGCCACGAACAGATAGGACTCGTTGGCGTTCGTCGGGCCCACCGGCGCCACCGCGACCGGCGCGCCCTTCGCCTGATCCTCCAGCACGAGGTTGATCAGATCCGTGCCGACCGGCGTCTGGCCGGACACGATGAGAGCGTGGGCCTCGGTCGTATTGTCGGTGTAATGCGGTTGCTGGCGCGTCAGTTGGGAGCTGAAGCGTAAACCGGCCTTCTCGCCCAGCGCGCGGTCCAGCTCCCACACCGTCATGAACGAGCCGCGCGATTCGACGCCGAGCTTTCCGCCGTGCCATCGCGGATCCAGCAGGCTGTTCCAGCTGGTGGGTGGGGTGCTGGCGACGGCGGTGTTGTACGCCCACACCTTCGGCACGGCCCAGACGTAGACGAGATTGTCCGCGAAGATCTGATCGGCCGGCACTTTGTACTCCGACCAGTTCACCTTCGCGGCCATGGGCAGCGACGGCACGACGGTCAGCCCGCCCGCGTTGGAGACGTCGAAGGTGACGCGATTCGCGGCCTGTTCGACGTTGAGCTGGGTGAGCAGGTCGGGGGCCTTCTTGTCGGTGTAGACGACCTTGATCCCGGGATACTTCTTCTCGAAGGCAGTGATGGCCGGTTTCATCTGCGCCTCGGGCTTGGGCGCGTACCAGACGACCTCACCTTCGGCCTTGGCCGCCTGGTACAGCTGAGCCAGGTTGGCGGCCTTCGGCACCGGCGGAGGGCCACCGCACGCGGCCAGGATGACGGTAACCACCATGAGCGTGACGGCCAGCAGGCCCCGGCGCCGGATTCGCTTCATGGCAGTCAGCTTTTCCCATAGAGCTTGCGCGCGGTGCCGCCGGCGATCAGCTCCCGCTCGGTGTCGTCCAGGGTCGAGGGCAGCTGCGCCCGGACGAGTTCGGCCAGCTCGGCCAGCGACCCGGCCGACGCCGGAAAGTTCGAGCCCCACAGCACGTGGTCCGCGCCGAACTTCTCGATCAGCTTCGCGAACAGCGGCTCGGCCGATCCGGCCTCGCGCTGCGCGCGCAGCAGGGCCGGCGGTGTGAGTTTGATGAACACCCGGCCGGTCTGCTCGAGGTCGGGAGCTCCGGCGGCGCTCGGGTACGGCGCGGCGTCCGGCGCCAGCTCCGGCCTGCCCGCGTGGTCCAGGATGACGGTCAGGCCCGGGTACTGCTGCAACAGACCGGCGAGGATGGGCGCGTGCTTGGCGTGCATCTGGATGCAGACCGGCACCCGGCGGGCGGACAAGAACTGCCAGACCGGCGTCATGCGTTCGTCGTCGAGGCCGCGGCCCGGTGTCGGGACGGCCGTCGTGCCGTCGGCGGCGCGGATGCGCACCCCCGAGAAGCCCCGCTCGTCGATCCAGTGCGACAGGTCGTCGAGGGCCTTCGGGGACAGGAAGTCCACCGAGCACACCCCGCTGAGGCGGTCACGGTACCGGGTGAGCTGGTCGGCGACGTAGGTGTTGTCGAATCCGTACACCGTGGAGGCCTGGACGACCACGAGATGGTCGATCTCGGCGGCGTCGGCCGCGCGCAGCAGGCCGTCGATGTCGGTCGGCCGCTCCTGGGACCATTCGGAGCGGTGACCGCCGAGCGGGGCCGCCGGATAGGTGTCGGTATCGGGCGAGATGATGTGGGTGTGGGTGTCGACGGTGAACATTCGGGCTCCTCGTGAAAGTGGCGACAGGACTCAGACGTGCTCGCCGAGATGGCGAGTGAAGTCCCCGAGCAGTTCGTCCACGGTCACCGGTGTGCGAATAACGTTCTGCTGCAACGCGTAATAGATCGCGACCTGCAACCCCGCGACCAGTTCGCCGGTCACCCCGAACCGCAGCGCGCGCACCCGCGGCCCCGGCTGCGCCTCGGAGGCCTTGCGGTCCTCGATCCGGTCGCCGAGTTCCCGGTAGAGCGCGGCGATCGCGCGCGGCTCGGCCTCCAGGACGTCCCGCCGGACGGTCAGCATATGGTTGATCGGAACGGTCCCATGCCGCTCGCCCCACGCCTCCTCGGCCTCGCGCCAGTTCGAGATGATCGGCACCAGCGGCCCCTGCGCGCCGTCCAGCGCGGGCGGACCGAGCACGGCCGCCACGACGTCGCCCCGCTCGAGCACCTCGAGCACCTTGCCCGTCGTCCGCTCGACGTTCGGCGGCTCCACATACGCACCGACGTGCGGCTCCTCGACGGTCACCCAGGTAACGTCCTTGGCGTCGACGTCGAACTCCTCGTGCAGGATGCCGCGGACCCACAGGCCGGTCGTCTGGCTGTAGGCCCGCACACCCACACGCTTGCCCACCAGATCGCGCGGGCCGATCTCGGCCGAGCCGGGCCAGCGGGTCAGCGAGTGGTGGTGGAAGTCGCCGCTGAGCACGATGGGCAGCAGCGACAGGGCGACCCCGGCCTCCCGGGCCTGCAGGTACGTGGCGATGGCCATTTCGCTGACGTCGTAGGCGAGCTCGCGCACCATGGGGGCGAACGCCTTGTAGATCGGATTCACCGCCGCGTACTCGAAGGGGTGACCCTCGATCGTGAGGCCCGGCTCGGCGAGGAATTCCGTGTGCGGATACGACTTCGCCGCGATGGACAACGTTCTGGGCATAGCAACTCCTCTGTTGCCTCGGGATTCGATGTGCAGCTGATCCGGTCACCCATTCCAGGATGACGGTAAAGAGTAATGTCTGACGATTTAGCCCAATCTACCCATGATCTTCCACAGCATCAAGGGTATTTCCTTCAGATTGTCTAACAATCTTAGGGTCGGGTAGGGCGTGCCCGAGCAGCAGAGCCCGCCGGGCGGAACCGACGTGATGACGCATGCCGGCGGCGGCCGCCTCGGAATTGCGCGTGAGAATGGCCAGGAAGATGGCCTGATGCTCCTCGAACGAGCCGGTCCGCGGGTGCGGCACGGAGATATTGCGGTACTGGCGCATGACCAGCGGATACAGCAGCGTGTCGTACGCGCGGGCCAGGGTGTGCTGGTGGGCGGCATGCTTGATCTGCTGATGGAATCGCCGGTTGCCCCTGGAGTACACACCCTGATCACCGCGGGACTGCGCGTCCCTCATCGCCTCGAGCGTCGCGCGCAGTTCGCGAATCTCCTCGTCGGTCGCCCGCTCGGCGGCCTTCCCTGCCAGGGCCGATTCCAACGTCTCGCGGGCCTCGAGGATATCCGCCGCCTCCTCGACCGAGAAACTTCTCGTCCGCACCCCGCGATTGACCTCGCTGGTGACGAAGCCGTCCTGTGTCAGATGCACCAGCACCGAACGCACCGTGGCCCGCGAGACGTTGAATCTCCTGGTGAGGTCGACTTCGGTCAGCCGCGTGCCGGGTTCGAAGTTCCCCGCCAGCAACTGCGCACGCAACTCGCCGTACATCTCGCTGTGGCGGGTCGCCACGCCTCTGTCGACCACCGTGGTCCCTGGGCCCGCTTATTGCGCCACGTCGAGGCCCGGGTACAGCCGCCTCGCGGTCCCGGCGAAAATCTCCTCCCGCTCCTTCTCGGGCACCACCGCCAGGACGGTCTGCGCGAGTTCGACCAGTTCGGGCAGCGTCTGCTCGGCGGCCGGGCAGTTCGAACCCCAGGCGATCCGCTCGGCGCCGAACGCGTCGATCACCGGCCGCAGGAACTCGATCGCCCGCCCTCCGGCCGCGTGCAGCGGTTCCAGATTGCGGTGCGTGAGCTTGAGATGCAGGCCGGGATGCCGCGACAGCTTCGCGACCTCCTGCCCCGCCGTTTCCGGTGAGGCGGCGATGTCGGGGTAGCCGATGTGGTCCAGCAGCACCCGGACGCCGGGGAACCGGTCCAGCAGCGACACCAGCTGCGCCGTCGCCGGTCCCAGACGCATCTGCAGGCAGACGGTGACGCCCAGTTCGCCCGCGTGCTCCCAGAATTCGTACGTTTCCGGGGCGGCGAACCATTCGCCCTGGGTCGGTACGGTGCTGCCGCTGGTGAACAGGCGCACTCCGGACAAACCGCTGTCCACGGCGTCGGTCAGGCGGGCGGGTGCCTGCGGCTGCAACGGGTCGAATGTGCCGACCGCGAGGAAGCGGTCCGGCTCACGCCGGAAGCTGTCCAGCACGTACGAGTTGTCGTAGCCGTAGGCCGTGGTGGCCTGGACCAGGACCGAGCGGGTGATGCCCGCGGCGTCCATGGCGGTGGCCATGCCCTCGGCGGTGACCGGTCTGGTTGTGGCCCAACCGGATTGCTTGCCGCCGATCGGCGCCCGCGGGTATTTGTTCTCGTCCTGGGAGATGATGTGGCAGTGCGTATCGATGATGTCCATCGCGTCGAATTCCTTGCGCTGGAAGGAGTATGAACTCAGGCGTCGGGGTAGTCGCCGGCGGCGAAAAGGTCCTTCGGGTCTGCGGGGAAATCCGCGTCGAGCAGGCCCTGATCCTGGGAAAAGCGCACCAGCGCACGCAGACTCGCGTCGTTGGCCCGCAGGCCGTAGGGAATCGGATCGCCGCCGATCTGCTGAGCCTGCCGGGCGAAGCGCGGCACCGCGGACCATTCCGGATCCGCGGCGAGCTGGCGACGCTTGCTTTCGGCGAACGCCGCGTACAGCGCCGTCGCCAGGTTCGGATCCTTGTCCACGAGCTCCGAGCGCACCGCGATCACCGAATGCAGCGGGTAGATCCCGGTGCGCAGGTACCAGTCGGCGGAGAGCACTTCGGCGTCCGGGAACAGCGGATACGGGCCTTCGTCACCGGTTTGCTCCGGTGACTGCGTGGCCGCCCAACCGGCCCGCGGCGCACCCGCCCGGCCGGTGCCGGCGTTGCCGGTGAACGCGGCGTCCAGGTCCCCGGAGCGCAGCAGTTCGCCGAGCGAACGACCGTCCGTGACCCGCTCGACGGTGTCCGGAGTGCGCCCCTCGATGTGGTCGTCGTCATCGACGACCCACTTCACCGCGTCGATGTCGACGCCGTACTCCTCACGCAGGATGCCGCGCATCCACACGCCGGTCGTCACCGTGTAGGCGCGGACCCCGACCCGCCGCCCCTCGAGATCCTTCGGGAACCGGATCCCCGACGCGGTCCCGCACTGGACGTCACCGTGATGGAAACGCCGATTGAGAAAGACCGGAATGGCGGTCAGGGCCACGCCGGTCTGACGGGCCATCAGATACGACGTCGGCGCCAGCTCGCACACGTCGAATTCGAGGTCCCGGATCATCCGCCGGTACGCGCCGATGACCGGCTCGACCTTGACGGGCTCGACCTCGTAACCCGCCACCTGGACGCTGCCGTCCAGCAGCGACTGCCCGTGTCGATAGTCGCCGAGGACCACGGAGAGCTTACTCATGAATGTACTGCCTTTCGATCGAATTCCGTTGTCCCCGTTGCCCCTCAGCCACCGAGACGCGACGGCGGCACGCCCAGGGCGTCACAGGACTGCGCCACCAGATCGTCGAAATCGACGGCGCGGGGCAGCACCTGCTGTTCGAGCGCGTAGGTGGCGGCCTGGGAGACCGGACCGCGCAGACCCGCGAAGCCGACCGACTTCAGCTCTCCGACACTGGATGCCGCGCCCGCGGACTCGGTGACCTGTTTCATCGCGTCGTACATGGCGCAGATCGCCGCGGAATGCTCCTGTGCGGCAGCGGTACTCACGGCGACGATGTGGTTGATCGGGACGAAGCCCTTGTCTGCCGACCACTGCGCGGCGACGTCGTACGCGTTCGGGACGGCGGTGCGGATCCGGTCGTCGGAGGGCAGTTCGTTGCCCATGATCCCGTAATCGAGCTTGCCGCCGAGGAAGTCCTTCTGCAGCTTCTCCCCCTCCGGCGCGCGGCTGACCCACTCCGGATCGGTGTACTCGTCGACGTGCCCGCCCTCGTACACGATCCAGTTCACCTTGCGCAGGTCGACCCCGTACTGCTCGGTGAGGAATCCCCGCATCCAGACGCCGGTGGTCTGACTCCAGGACCGCACGCCCACGCTGCGGCCCTCGACGTCGCCGACCGAGAGGTCCGCGCACGTCACCAGCGTCTGGTGCTGGAACCGGGCCAGCGTGGTGATCGGCAGCAGCACAACCGGTTTCCCGTAGGCGGCCGCCTGCAGCAACGTCACCACGGCGATTTCGCAGACGTCCGGCTGCCGGTCGTTCAGGAAACCGCGCGAGGCCTTGTGCACCGGGCTGATATCGAGCCGCTCCAGCGGCGTTCCCGACTCACCGGCCGCCGCCTCCGCCGCCGCCGCGAGGTCGTCACGACCCACTACGATCTTCATTTTCGTTCCTTTACGTTCGTGAGCATCGGGATCCGGTGCGGACTCACACGTCCTCGCCGAACCACAGGCGCCGGTACGGGACGCTCAGCACGTCCCGGGTGATTCGCACGTCGATCACGGTGGGCCGGGGTTGACGCACGTACTCCGCCAGTGCTGCGCGCAGCTCGTCGGTGGTGCGTACGGTCGCCCCGTCGCCGCCCAGCGACTGCGCGACACGGCCCAGTTCCGGCGTCGGTATCACCGCGAGATCCACGTCCAGGCCCTTGGCCCGCGACTTGTGGTACTCGGCGCCCAGCGCCTGATCGTTCATCACCACGACCAGGATCGGAATCCCGTACCGGACGGCGGTTTCGAATTCGGACAGGTGCATCAGGAAACTGGCGTCACCCTCCACCACGAACGCGGGCCGGCCGCTGGCCACGATGGATCCGATGGTGATCAGCGGCGCCTGGCCGATCGCGCCGAACATCCCGTAGTTCGACGTGATCTCCCGCGAACGCTGGAAAAGCATTGTGCCGAAGTCGGTCTGGTGACCGCTGCCGAGCACGAGATCCAGCTCCGGCGGGAGTTCGGCGTCCAGCACGACGATCGCCTCGCGCGGGTCGAGAAGATCCGGCTGACTGCGGAATTCGCTCGGATCGATCAGCGGGGCGGTGAGCCGGCGCCGGACCTCCTGGGTGTGGAAGCCCTCGATCGTGACGGACTCGCGCTCCAGCGACGCGGTCAGTTCCGCGAGCCCGGTATTCGCGTCGGCCTGGATGTAGCAGTCGGCCACCGCGCCGTTGCCCATGACCAGGTTGGGCGCGGTGTCGATCTGGATGTACTTCGCCTCCGGGAACAGATAGCCGTGCTCGGTGGTGTAGCTGTTCAGGCTCGCACCCACCGCGATCACGCAGTCGGCCTCCTGCAGCAGCTCCATCGCCACCCTGCTGCCGAACAAGCCCGAGATTCCCACGTGATAATCGGTGTCGCCGTACAGCCAGTTCTTCGCCTGCAGCGTGGTGGCCAGCATGGCGCCGGTCCGCTTCTGCAGGCGCAGGATCTGTTCTCCCGCATCGGAACCGCGCGCACCACGGCCGGCGATGATGACGACATGCTTACTCGCCGCGACGATGTCGCGCGCCCGCTCGATCCGCGACGGATCCGGCAGCAGCCGTGGGCGATCGATCAGCTGGGTCGAGGGGACGTACGGCCCGTTGTCCTCGTACTCGTGCTGCTGGATATCCATCGGTGCGCTGAGCATGATCGGGCGGGATTCGGTCCGCGCGAGGTAGAACGCCTTCTGCACAACCTCTTCCGCGAGGTCGCCGCGCGAGAGGTGGACGAAGCCGCATTCGATCGCCGCGGCGAAGCGCCCCTGGTCGAGATACTGCGCGGCTGTCTGGTCGCCCCAGGCCGTCTCCCCGCAGAAGGCGACCAGCGGGGTGCGCGCCCGGCTCGCGACGAGCATCGAGGTGGCCAGCTGCGAAACGCCGGGGCCGCTGGTCGTGGTGACGACGCCGGGACGTCCGGCCGCACGCGCCCATCCGTCCGCCATGCCCAGACCGGAACCCTCGTGCCGCACCTCGTACTGGCGCACACCGCGCTGGGCCAGCGCGTTCATCCAGAACATATTGGCATCGCCCATCATGCCGAATACGTCGGTCGTCCCCTCCTCGACGAATGCCGCGGCGAGTGCTTCATAGACCTTCACTTGTCTGACTCCTCTTTTCGAGACGGGCTCACGCGACCGGGATATTTCTGGACTTCAACACCCCGTCCAGTCGCGCGAACACCCGTAATGCGTTCCCGCCGTAGATGGCCCGCCGGTCCTGCTCATCGATCGTCGGGACGGAATCGAGGAGATATTTCGTATCGTCGAATCGGTGCCCGGTCTCCGGGTCCACACCGCGCACGGCGCCGATCATCTCCGAGGCGAACAGGATGTTCTGCGCGGGAAGGATGTCCGTCAGCAATTGCATGCCGCGCTGGTGGTACACACAGGTGTCGAAGAAGACGTTGCGCAGCACCAACTCCTCCAGCGGCGGCTTGCCCTGGTCCTGCATCGCTCCCCGGTAACGTCCCCAGTGGAACGGCACCGCGCCGCCGCCGTGCGGCAGAATCAGTTTCAGCGTCGGGAAATCGATGAACAGATCCGACATGCACAACTGCATGAACGCCGCCGTGTCACCGTTCAGGTAATGGGCGCAGGTGCCTTGGAGCGCGGGGTTTCTCGACATCGCGACGTGAACCATCGCGGGGACGTCGAGTTCCACCATTTTCTCGTACAGCGGGTAGTAGACCCGGTCGGTGATCGGCGGGGCCTGCCAGTATCCGTCCGACGGGTCCGGGTTGAGCAGGCAGCCCACGAAATCCAATTCCGTGACGCACCGCTCCAATTCGGCTACCGAGTTGCGCACCGAGGCCGCCAGCGCGTCCCCCGGGGACTGCGGGAGCTGGCATACGCCCACGAACCGGTCCGGGAACAGGCCGCTCACCCGGCTGATCAGGTCGTTGCTGACCTGCGACCAGGTCAGGCTGGTCTGCTCGTCACCGTAGTGGTGGGCCATTTTGCCCGCGCCCGGAGAGAACAGCGCCAGATCGACACCACGTTCCTGCTGCAGCTTCAGCTGCCCGTTCTCGATCGCGGACCTGATCTCGTCGTCGCTGATCCGGAGTTCGTCGGGTGAGTGTCGCGCACCCGATTCCTCGAACGCCCGAATCTGTTGTTCCCGCCATTTCCCCAGTGCGGGCGGGGCCGTCGTGAAATGTCCATGACAGTCGATCAGCATGAATGATCTCCGAAATTCGTATGAGGGAGGAATCAGGCCCGGCCGGTGAGCCCGCGGCCTTTCTCCAGGCCCGGAAAGGTCCGCACGGGTGCGGTCATCAGGAACCGATAGCCGTCGGCGAGCACCTGCTCGACATTGGCGGCCGTGACATGGGGATGTCCGACGGGTACCCCGCGCGCCGTGCAGATTTCGATGACCCGGCGTTTGCTCTCGACCATTTTCGGATGCTCGAATTGGCGAGGCACGCCCAGTTCCTGGCTCATATCGCCCTCGCCGACGATGACGAGACCGATTCCGGGCACCTGGTCGAGAATGTCCGGCAGGTTCTGTATCGCGAGCTGACTCTCGATCATGATGGCGACGAGGATTTCCCCGTCCGGGTCCAGCGGCCAGACGTCGGCCTTGGCGTAGTAATCCGCGGCCGAGACGCCCCAGTAGCGAGCGGCCGCGGCGGGGCTGTCGCCGCGCACGCCGGCGGGCTCGAATCGGTCGCGCTCGGGCAGCCGGGGGTAGCGGCAGGCCGCCACCGCGTTACGCGCCTCCTCGACCCGGACGATATGCGGCCACACGACTCCGAAGGCGCCCAGATCCAGAGCCTGCTTGGCATGCCACTGCGATTTCTCGCCGCCGTTGGCCGGGATCCGGACCAGCGGGGTGATCGCGGGCGCCAGGGTGTCCGCCTCGAAGATCTGCCGCCGGTTCAACAGATATTGCAGGCTGTCCCGCAGCGCCGCGATATCCCACGGCTTGTGCTCCATCTCGAATATCAGTCCGTCGTAGCCGGCGGTGCTGAATTCGAGGGCCGTCGCGGGATCGGCCGTGACGAAGGAGGCGAAGACGTGCTGCCCCGCCTCGAGCGCCCCGATCACTCTATTGAGTCGTGCGGCTGACACCTGCGACCTCCTTGTGCGCTGGGTTCTTCTGTTCTTTGCGCAGGATCCGCAGCCACCAGGACCGCACGCGGTCCATCAGGCTCGGTCGCGCCGAAATCACCGCCACGGCGATCTCCGCGTCGCCGGTGCAGCGCTGGACCAGTTGCGCCGCGAAATCCTGCGTCATCTTCGAAATCACAACGCCCGCACCGGATTCGATCAACGAGGCGAGTTTGCCGGAGAGGTTCACCTCGGCCTTCACGATCACCCGCGAACCGCCGGCCGGTGCGTCCTCGACTACGCGGAAAGTGGCGTCGGCGCTGAAGCGCGTGGCTCCCTGCCCGTCGCGCCCGCGTGCGGTGAGGTGGCCCTCCTGTTCGGCTTCGGCCAGCTCCAGCGTCACCTTCGCGGCGAACTTCACCCGTATGGCGCCGAACTTGACGCCCACGAACCCGTCGAAGGATCCGTCCTCATGAGCCTGCCCGAGCTCGGCGCCATGGATGCAGGATACGACCTGTTCGGGGTCGGAGATCACCTCCCACACGCGCTCGGGGGGACTTGGTACGGGAATCTCTTCGCTGATGGTTATCACCGCTGCACACCTCACTTACCTCTCGGGCCGACTCATCCGATGCCCTCGACTACCCTCGCAGATTGTCTAACAATCGATGGCTAGAAGCTAGCACGGCCCCGGGTGTGACCACAACGTCCACCTGGTAGTTCCGCATCATGTTCACAGAACAGTCTCAGGAATTCATCGCGAAACTCAATCTTGTATGACAATCCATATGTGAGGCGCGGCATAGAGGAATCTGGACGACCTGCGGCGGAACACCGCGTCGGGCAGCTCCCGTCAGCACACCGGAACGGCTATTTCGCCCGGCGCGGACAGCCACGGATCCGACGTGACACTCCCCGGGTCCGGGGGCGACCATCCGAACTCGACGACCGCACCACCGAGGGCAACCCCTACCATCCGCACACCCGGTCCGTGCCCGTGGAGCCGGGCAAGATCGAGGAGTACGTGCTGCGCCTGTACCCGTTCGCCGCGACCTTCCAGCCCGGCCACCGCCTGATGGCGGAACTGTCGAACGACGAGCCGCTGGCCGACGACCACAACGCCCTGCTCCCACCGGACGCCTTCCACCTCCCGGTAGGCCGCCCGGTCACCCACAAGATCTACCGCGACGCCACCCACCCCTCCCGGCTCGTTCTCCCGTTCACGACGCGTACCGCGGTCGAGAACGCGTAGCACCGAAAGATCACCGGACCGCCGCGGACGCTCGGGCGGATCGCGGCGCAGTGCGAGCGAACGCTGCGATCCGCTCAGCGTGTCCCGCTGCCTCGTCGCGGTAGATGCCGTGACCCGCGCCTTCGTCAACGACCGAGGTCGCCTGCGGAATCGGATCCGCAGGCGACCGGTCACCTCGACGGGTTGCTCTGGTCGACGGTCCCGTGGTCCGGCTCGCCGACGAGGTCGGAACCTGGCCCTCGATCGTGCCGCGAACAGAGCAGGCGTCACCGCAGCGCGACCGAGAGCATCTGATCCTGTTCTGGCATAACGGGATTCAGGAAGTGCCATGACCGGCACCGGAGAACCGGCCTCCCGCTGCATTTTCCTGCCGCGAAACTCCGGTTTCCGACGATCACAGCCGAAGAATGCAGCGGGAGGCCGGTTCTCACGCCCCGGAGCGCGCGGCACCACCCCCGAACCGATCGGTCGGGAGAACGGATCCCGATCTGGTGCTGTTCACCGTCATGGGCATGCTCGGCCCCCGCTCGACGTCACCCTCGTCGAATTGACGATCGAGATGTTCTTCCCTGCCGACCCGGCAACCGATCGCGTATTACACAAATTAGCCGTCAGGATCCGGCGCAGGAGTAGCCCCAGAGCCAGTCGGTGTACTTCCAGCTTTCGGTGTCGCGGACGCGGAACAGTTCGTTGCGGGCCAGGCGGGCGGTGCCGTCGAGATGCCACAGTTCGCCCCACATTCGGCCGGTGGTGATCACGCGGTTGCAGCGGGGGGCGCGTTCGGCGTTGACCTGCTTCAAGATCTGCGACCAGTCCGGTATGCCGCCGGACGCACCGGCCCGCGCGTAGCCGGCCAGGCAGGTGGCGTCCTCCAACGCCATCACGGCGCCGGAGGCGAGATATTGCAGCGGCGGGTGCGCGGCGTCGCCCAGCAGGATCATCCGGCCGTCGATCCAGTTCTCGACGGGTTCGCGGTCGTACATCGGCCACCACCGGTCGCGCCACAGGTGCCGCACGCCCTCGCGCACCCGCTCGTGACAGTGCGCGAACGCCGCGTCCAGCTCCTCCGGGTGACCCCAATCCTGCTCTCCGGCACGATAACCCGGCGACTCGAAGACCGCCACCTGATTCAGCATCGTGCCGCCGCGCAACGGATACTGGATGAAATGACAACGCGGCCCGATATATCCGACCACATCGTGCAGGTCGACGTCGAGGCCGACCTCGTCACGGGGGAAGGCGCCCCGGTAGGCGACGTATCCGGAGGCGACCGGGTCGTCGGGGCTCACCTTCGCGCGCAGTCGCGACTTGAGCCCGTCCATGGCCACCGCCACATCGGCCTCGCAGGTGGCGCCGTCGTCGGTGGTGACGATCGCCCGCGGACCGTCGGTGACGATGTCGACAACGGTACGGCCGGTGAACAATTCGACGCCCGCCTGCCGAGCCGCGCCGACGAGTGCGGCGTGCAGGTCGCTGCGGTGGGTGACGAAGTACGGGCCGCCGTAATGCTCGCGGAAGCGCGGACCGAGGTCGACGGTGGTCAGTGTCTCGGCGGTGATCGCGTCGCGGAATACGAGATTGTCCGGCTGCACGCCGCTGGCCAGCACCTCGTCGAGCAGGCCCCAGGACTCGAGGATGCGCGAGCCGTGCGGGCCGATCTGCAATCCCGCGCCCACCTCGCCGAATTCGGGGGCGCGCTCGAACAGCGTGACCCTCGCTCCGGCGCGGGCGAGGGCCAGGGCGGTGGCCGCACCGCCGATGCCGCCGCCCGCGATGACCACATGTGTGCTGAGTTCGGACATACCACCAGCGTGGTTCCGATCGGGCACATGGAACAATCGAGTTCTGTCATGCGGAAAAAATCTCAGAAGACGATCGAGCGCCCCGCGTACGCCCTGGAATCGGTCGACAACGCATTGCGGCTGCTCCAACTGCTGCGCGACGAGGGTGAACTGCGCCTGACCGACGCCGCGGCCGCGCTGGGCACCGCACCGTCGACCGCGCACCGGCTGCTGGCCATGCTCGTGTATCGCGGCTTCGCGATGCACGACGAGAACCGCCGTTATCACCCGGGGCCCGCGCTGGGCGCCGGGCCCGCACAGCGCGGCTGGACGCGTGAACTGGGCGAACGCTGTCGCCCGCACCTGGAGGCCCTGACCGCGCTCACCGGCGAGACGACCAATCTGGTGATCCGCGTCGGCGCCCAGTGCAGATTCCTGCTGTCGGCCGAGGCGTCGAACATGCTGCGGGTGGGCGATCGGCAGGGCCAGGTACTGCCCGCCGAATCCACCGCCGGCGGTCGGGTACTGCTGGCCGAACTGCCCCGCCGCGTCCTCGAACAGCTCTACCTGCGCCCCGCCGAACAGGACGCGGCCGAACCGGCCCCGTTCGACCGGCGGATGGCCGCAGCGGACTTCGATCGGTTCGCACACGAACTCGAGGGCGTGCGATCCGCCGGATTCGGGGTGAACCTGGAGCAGACCGAGGCGGGCGTCGCCGCCTTCGGCATGGCGATCCGCAATGGTCACGGCGTTGCCATCGCCGCGGTCACGGTCGCCGTGCCGGCCACCCGTTATCGACAGCATCTGCGCGGCCCGCTGCTGACCCACCTGCGCGACGCCGTCCGCGGCATCGAGGTGGACGCCGCGGCGATCGAGCCCTGAGCCGATTTCCATATACAAGAAAACTCTGCACGACCGCGGGCCGGCACTCCTAGCGTCGAATCAGGTGGCGAGCACCTCGACCCGCCGCTGTCAGCACCGACCGAGGAGACGCGAGCATCATGACGTCCACCGACACGGACCCCGCCCTGAAGCTGCTGTACCGCGACTTCGCGGCCGAACATCTGAACCCGCTGTGGACCCAGCGCGGCGACCTCATGCCGATGACACCCAGCCCCAAGGCCGTGCCGTTCGTCTGGAAGTGGTCGACGCTGTACCCGCTGGCCCAGCGTGCGGGCGAACTGGTGCCGGTCGGCCGCGGCGGCGAGCGCCGCGCGATCGCCCTGGCCAATCCGGGTCTCGGCGGCGTACCGTACGCTTCCCCCACCCTGTGGGCGGCCATCCAATACCTGGGCCCGCGTGAGACGGCGCCCGAACATCGCCACTCGCAGAACGCCTTTCGTTTCGTCGTCGAGGGCGAGGGCGTGTGGACGGTGGTGAACGGCGACCCGGTGGCGATGCGACGCGGCGATTTCCTGCTCACCCCGGGATGGCACTTCCACGGCCATCACAACGAGACCGACCATCCGATGGCCTGGATCGACGGTCTGGACATCCCGTTCGCGCACTACGCCGACACGGGTTTCTTCGAGTTCGGCGCCGACGGCGTCACCGACGACTCGATGCCGGATGTCTCACGCTCCGAACGACTCTGGGCCCATCCCGGCCTGCGCCCGCTCGTCGGCGCGTCCGCCACGATCAGTTCGCCGATCGCGTGCTACCGCTGGGCGCACACCGATGCGGCGCTGCGCGAGCAACTCGCGCTGGAGGACGAAGGATATTCCGCCACAACCGAACCCGGGCACGCGGCGATCCGCTACACCAATCCCACCACCGGCGGCGATGTCATGCCGACCATCCGCGCGGAGTTCCACCGGCTGCGCCCCGGCACGCGCACCGCGACACGGCGGGACGTCGGTTCGAGCGTCTTCCAGGTCTTCGACGGCGCGGCGACCTACCACCTCGGCGACCGATCGCACACCGTCGAGACCGGCGATCTGATCGTGGCGCCTTCGTGGGTGCCGTGGTCGGTCGAAACCGATTCGGGCGTAGATCTTTTCGCGTTCTCCGACGCGCCGATCATGGAGCGCCTGCACCTCGACCGCACCCACGAAGGAGCCTGACCGCATGCGCCTTGCCACGCTGCGTCTGGACGGCGGCACCGCCGCCGTCCGTATCGACACCGACAGCACCGCGACCGTCATCGACGGCTACGCCGACTTGTCCTCGCTGCTGGCCTCGCCGGACTGGCAAACTGTCGCCGAGCACGCCGCCGGCCGGGCAGTGGACCTGGCGAGCGCCGATTACGCGCCGGTCGTGCCGCGTCCCGGAAAAATCGTCTGCGTCGGCCTCAATTACGCGAGCCACATCAAGGAGATGGGCCGCGATCTGCCCGAATACCCGACACTGTTCACGAAATTCGCCGATGCGCTCACCGGCCCCTACGACGATGTGACCGTACCCGCCTACGCCGCCGCGCAATTGGACTGGGAGGCCGAACTCGCCGTGGTGATCGGCGCCGCGGCGTATCAGGTCACCGAGGCCGACGCAGCAGGCTATATCGCCGGATATTCGGTGATCAACGACTACACCATGCGCGACTACCAATACCGCACGATGCAGTGGGACCAGGGCAAGAACTTCGAGAAGACCAGCGGCTTCGGCCCGTTCCTGACCACCGGGTACACCCTCGGTTCCCGCATCGAAGCGCGACTGGATAATGAGCTGATGCAATCGGCTACCACCGACGACCTGGTGTTCACCCCGGCCGCACTCGTCGGCTACATCTCGCACATCCTCACGCTGCACCCCGGTGACGTCATCATCACCGGCACCACCGGCGGCGTCGGGCACGCGCGCAAGCCACCGCGCTACATCGGTGACGGCCAGACCGTGGAGGTCAGCATCGACGGGCTGGGGACCGTGCGCAACAAGACCCTGATCGCCGCGTCATGACTCGATTCGCTGAACTTCCGCTCGCACAACGCCTATCGATCGTTCGGAGCGGAACCGCCTACCTTGCGCAGCGGCTCGACGGCATCGCCGACGACGACTTTCGCGAGCCCAGCGCGCTACCGGACTGGACCCGCGCACATCTCATCGCCCATCTCGGCTACAACGCCACCGCGCTGGGCCGACTGCTGGACTGGGCCGAAACCGGTGTCGAGACGCCGATGTACTCTTCCGCCGAGGGGCGGGCGACCGAAATCGCCGAGGGTGCGACGCTGGAGCCCGAGACGCTACGCCATGAGTTCCGGCGTACAGCGCGCATATTCGACGAGCGATTGAGCGCTGCAACGGAATCCGTATGGAGTGCGCAGGTGCGCACCGCCCAGGGCAGGCTCGTGCGGGCCGACGAAGTCCTGTGGATGCGTTCGCGCGAGGTGTGGATCCATGCGGTGGATCTCGCCGACGGCGCTCGCTTCGAGGACTTTCCCGACACCGTGCTGGATTCGCTGCTCACCGATATCACCGACGTGTGGCATCGACGCGGTGACGGCGCGGGCGTACTGCTGGCCGCCGATGGGCGTGCGGCGATCCCGGTTCAGCCCGAAACTGCTGTCACCACAACCGTTTCCGGCCCGCTGGCGACCGTCGTACGCTGGGCGGCCGGTCGCGGGGCAGGCGACATTCACATCGACGGCCCGCAGACCAGCCCACCGCTGTGGCTTTGAAAGCCGCCCTGCCGATGTGCCCCGGTACCGCAACGCCCTCGCCATCTTTCGTCATCCTGGCATGCTGATCCGGAAATAGGTGCCACCTGGACGGGTGGTGCGGGTGAGACATTTCCAGCCGTCAACAGGCTCGCGCAGCGGGACGCAGGCTTTTGGCCGGATCCAACTGCGCCGATATATGTGGATTCCGGCCGAAAGCGTGCCCGAATGACGGGAGTAACATCGCAGGTCTAGTCGACCGTCTCGGTAACCCGGGAGCGACCTCGCCGACCGATTCGCGCGAGGAGACGGTTCGGGCGCCTCGGACCCGGGGCGGCCAGGGCCAGCACCGCGCTACAGGCCATGATCACTCCGAGAATCAGCGCAGCCTCGTGAATGCCGTGAACGAAAGCGACGCGGGCGAATTCGGCGACCGGGCGTGCGGCCGGACCGGCGCGATCGGTCACTGCCAAGGCCGCGGCCAGCGAGTCGTGCACCGGTTGACGAGCCGGTTCGGGCAACCGCGACAGGACGGGCTGGACGCGATCGCGGTATCCGGCGGCCAGCAGGCTTCCGGCGATGGCGATGCCGATCGCCGCACCGACCTCCCGGGCGGCGTCGTTGACCGCCGATGCGACGCCGTGCTTTTCGGCGGGAGTGCTGGAGATGATGGCCGAGGTGGCCGGGGCCATGCACAGGCCGAGACCGATGCTGGCGACCATGAGCGGCCCCAACACACCGAGGTAGCTGGTGTGCACACCGATTCTGGTCAGCAGGAACAGCCCACACGATACGGCCGCCAGGCCCGTCACCGTCATCACGCGCAGCCCCAGTCGCTGCGTCAGCGCCGAGGAGACCACCGACAGGAGTACCAGCGGTATCGCCATCGGCGCCATGGCCACCGAGGAACGCAGCGGCGAATAACCGAGAATGAGCTGCAGATACTGCACCAGCAACAGGAATACTCCGAAGTTGACCAGGAACTGGAGCCCGACCGAGACCGCGCCGCACGAGAACTCCCGGCTCGCGAAGAGCCGGATGGGCAGCAGTGGATGGGCGCTGCGCGACTCGATGAGGATGAAACCCGCTCCGGCGAGCAACGCGCCGAGCACCAGGATCAGTGTCAGCGGTGACGACCAGCCGCGCTGGGGCGCCTCGGTGACACCGACGACCAGCAGACTCACGGTCAGCGCCGAACCGATCGCGCCCGGGATGTCCACACGCGGACGATCGGATTCGCGTGACTCCGGCACCAGCAGCGCCACAACTACCAGGACGACGCCGGCAGCCGTCATACCGGCGAAGATCGCCGACCACGACCACACTCGCAGTATCAGGCCGGACCCGAGCAGCCCGACCACGGCCCCGGAACCGGCGACCCCCGCCCAGATACCGACCGCGAAACCCCAGCGCTCGACCGGAAAGACCGGCGTCAACAGCGACAACGTCGAGGGCATCACCAGCGCCGCACCGATTCCGGACACCACCCGCCCCGCGATCAGCCAGGCCGGATCGTGCACGATCAGCGGAACCGCGGTCCCCAGGCAGAAGATGACCAGGCCCACGATCAACGCCTTGCGCCGCCCGTAACGGTCGCCGAGCGCGCCCCCGGCCAGCACCAGCGCGGCCAGCGCGAGCGTATAGCCGTTGACCACCCAGGTCAGTTGCTGCTGCGTGGCGCCGATGGACGTGGCGAGCTGCGGCAGTGCCGTATACAGGGCCGCCATCGATGCGACCACCAGCGCCACCGCCAGACACGAGACCACCAGCGTCCAGCGCTGCCGGGTGGCGGGCAGCGACGCGGATGTGGTTCGGATTCCGATGTCGACCACCGTATCTCCTACTTTCGCTACCGTTGGTATCGTTACGCTACTCCCGGTAGCGTAACGGAGGCGGAATTATCCGCGAGAAGTCCGGGTCGGCAAGATGAGTGGTATGGCTCACCCGCGACCCACGGATCCGGAAACGCTCGACCCACGGCGTGCGCGCTCGCGCGACCGGTTGCTGGACGCCGTCACCGAACTGCTGGCCACCGGCGGGGTCGAAGCGGTCACCGTCGAGGCGGTGACGCGGCGTTCGGGTGTCGCGCGCACGACCCTCTACCGCAATTTCGGCAGTAGTACGGAGTTGCTCTCCGCGGCGTTCGAGCGGATGATTCCGCCCGTCGAGCCGGCGCCGCAGACCGGATCGCTGCGAGAGCGGCTGATCGCGTTGGTGATTCGGCAGGCCGCGGTCATCGAGCAGGCGCCGATGCAGTGGGCGATATTCGCGTGGCTGGGCCTGAACCCCACGGCCCCGCCGGACGCGTATTCCGATGTCGTCCCGCCGGCCGTACAGTCGCTGCGCGCCCGTGCCGTCGAGCGCTATCGCGAGCCCTTCGACCAATTCTTCGACAGCCCCGAGGCCAGTGCCCAACTCCACGTCCCGGACCGGATATTCGCCGGCGCGCAGTTGCTCGGCCCCGTCATGATCCTGCGGCTGATCGGATCACGCACTCTCACCCGGACCGACTGCGAAAAGATCGTGGACGACTTCCTGGCCACCCACGCGGCGACGGACAGTTCACAACCCATTCAAGCCGAGACCGTCGACCCCTGACCCACCCGATGTCACACTTGTGCCCATGCCTGGAGTGAGGGGATATCCCGGACGCGGCACCTCGCCCGTCTGGTCGTACGGGAGACGCGCTCCCAGCGGGAGCGGCTCGCGGCTCGGCCGCCGAGCAACCCTGCCACAGCGCGTCATGCGCCCCTACGGCACAGCGCCATACGCTTCCTTTCGCCGCCCGAAAGCTCCACGCCTCTACGCGACGAACATTCCGCTCCCCGGGCTGGGATTCGGCCCACTGCTGATGGCAGCGGGTTTCGTAGCCGTGATCTTCCTCGTGGTGGTCGTCGGCCTGGTCCTGCACCAACACGACGCCCCGCCCACCTCCCCACCCGCATACCCGATCCTCACAGCGAAGCCGTCCCCACCTCCCCTCACCACACCGTGCTTCCCGTTCCAATCGAGCTGTCCCTCCTGATTACTCGCTCCGATCGCCTTCTCGGTCTACGAAGCGACAGAAATTCGCTCCAGCGGACGGTGAGGTCAAGTCCCTGGCATCGCGACGAACATCGAGCGGTCCGCGTCCGGGAGCCAGCAGTCCCGGGCGATATCGCTGTTGTAGTTCTCCTGCGTATAGGCGATCAGGTGGGGCAGGGCCGGGTGGATGTTCGCGGTCGCCCACAGCAGGGCGTGCGGATAGGCCGGCGTCGGGTCGACTATCGGAAGCCTGCGAATGTGCGGGTGCCAGGGCGCGCGGATGCCGTCTCCGCAGCATGTGACCAGGGTGTCGGACGCGACGACACGGTCGAACGCGGCCTCGAGCCCGTAGGGGCGGCGGTGGGTGATGCGGTCGTCCTCACGTTCGGGCAGGCCGCCGGGGGTACGGCCGGTGAGGACCGTGATGCCACTGAACTCGCTCCACTCCCGGTAGAAATCGGCCCACTCCGATGGCACCGACGCGCCCGGCACCCACATGGGATACGGCACGATCTGCTCCGGCGTGACCGCCTGCCGAGCGGCCAGGGGATGGTCCTTACCGACCAGCAGGTGCAGCGGTTCCACATAGGCTGGGGTACGGGCGATCTCCGACGACAGGGCGCGCGGACCGCCGGTCGGTCGCGCGAAGGCGGCATCGGCGCGCGCGTCTATTATGGCGTCGCGACAACTGCGGAACGCCGTGGTCGGCACGATGTCGATATCGGCCTCCGGGTGCCGGTCGAGATAGTAGCGCATGGATTGCCAGGTGGCATGCCGTTCGCCCATGATCGCCACACGCAGCGGTCGCGGTTCCGGGCGCGCGGCGGCCACCATGTCGTCGGCCGCCGACAGCAGTGAGCGAGCGCGCGGAAGCACTCGCATCCCCGCTGCTGTCACCGCGATACCCGTGGGCACACGGTCGAACAGGCGCACCCCGAGTTGACTCTCCAGCTTCGCGATTCGCTTGGACACCCCCTGCTGGGTGATGCCCAGCACATCCGCGGCATGACCGAACTGCCCCTCTTCCACCGCGGCCATGAACGCCCGCACGGCCGCCAGGTCCAGATCCGACACTTCACCTCCGCTCGATCCCGTGACGATGCGAAGCCTAACGAGTGGGTCCGACATCCCCCGCGCACAACCATGCCGGCCGTATCCCTCGACGTACACCCGACCATCCGGGCGCACGACCACCTGGAACACAACTGTGAGTTGTGAATCCGCATCGGTCGGCTGTTTGCTTCACCGCCCGGGGTCGGATTGGATCGCACCGCACACCACCCCGGTGTGCGAGGACGGGCGAGGGGATGCACGGGTATGGCGTCGCGGCGATCATTGGGCCGGGAATTCGATTGGCTCTGGCGGGCCTACATGGTGAGCGCGTACGGATCAGGTTTCGGGCTGGGGGCATTTCCGCTGATAGCGGTCATTATTCTGCACGCTGGGCCGACCGCGGTGGCGGCGTTGTCCTCGGCGGGTGCGGCGGTGGGTGCGGTGCTGGCGGTGCCGCTGGGGCCGTGGATCGACGGCCGTCGCAAACGTCCGGTGATGATGTCGATGGATATCGTGCGGTTCGGCGCGCTGCTGACCATTCCGATCGCCTATGCGCTGGGTTTACTGACATTTGCCCAACTGTTGGTGGTGGCTATTCTGACCGCCGCGGCCAAGATCGCGTTCAACGCGGCCAGCGGGGCATTTCTGAAAACGATTGTGCGGCAAGAGGATCTGCTCATCGCGAACGGCAAGTTCGAGGCGACCATGTGGACCTCGGTGGTGGTCGGCCCGCCGCTGGGCGGTGCGGCGATCGGCATCCTCGGCCCGGTCACGACGGTGACCGCCGATGGGATGAGCTATCTGCTGTCGGCGCTGAACCTGTTCGCGATCCGCACGCCCGAAACCCGTCCGGCGAGCGCGCGACCGGGACTGCGCGCGACGGATCTGCTCGACGGCTGGCGGCACATCCTGGCGCATCCGGCGCTACGGCGGCTGCTGTCCAACTCGATCCTGGTCAACGGTCTGATCATGGCCGGTGAACCGCTGATCGCCATCCTCATGCTCGGGCATCTGGGATTCCGGCCGTGGCAGTACGGCCTGGCCTTCGGTCTGCCCTGCGTCGGCGGGCTGATCGGAGCGCGCTCGGCCCCGCGGCTGGTCGAACGGTTCGGGCGCGACCGGGTGCTGCTGGTCTCGGGCGTGGTGCGCACGTTCTGGATCCTGGGACTGGCGTTCGTGCGGCCGGGCGTGGCGGGCCTGGCGATCGTCCTGGTCGCCCAGTTCGGCCTGGTCACCTGCTGCGGCATCTACGGGCCGGTACTGTCCACGTTCCGGCTGGAGCAGACACCCACCGAACGCGTGGCGCGGATGCTGTCGTCGTGGTCGGTGTCCACCAGCCTCGGCATCGCCACCCTGACTCTGCTGTGCGGCGTACTCGCCGACTTCATCGGTCCCCGCGCCGTACTTGCGGTGGCCGGGGTCGCCGTCCTCGGCACGTCCCTGCTGCTGCCCCGTCAGTTGAGCGCCACTCCCGCACCCGATCTCGAGCCCAGCCGGGACTGAGCGCGCCCAAGCGAACCGAGCGTCTGCTCAGCGCTGCGGTGCTCGAAGTTTCGGTCACCGACGCGGCCTGTCCGCTGAGTGAGCTTGCCCACTCGGACCCGTATTTCCCGGTGTTATAACCGATTTGATGCGGATCAGGCCCAGCTCACGGGCCGCGATAAGCGTACTTCCGCATGCTCGCTCCGAGGAGGGTGGATATGACAGCCGTGCACGACGAGGTTCGCCAGATCGAGGCCGAAGCGGCGCCAACCAGGTTCGCGCGCGGATGGCACTGCCTCGGGTTGGTCCGGGACTACTCCGACGGCGAACCGCATTCGATCCAGGCGTTCGGCACCAAGCTCGTGGTGTTCCGCGGCGCCGACGGCTCGCTCAACGTCCTGGACGCGTTCTGCCGCCACATGGGCGGAGACCTGTCCGACGGCGAGCTCAAGGGCAACGAGATCGCGTGCCCGTTCCACGACTGGCGCTGGGGCGGCGACGGACGGTGCAAGCAGATCCCGTACGGCCGCCGCGTGCCGCCGCTGGCCCGCACCCGGGCGTGGACCACCCTCGAACAGGACGGGATGCTGTTCATCTGGAACGATCCCGAGGGCAAGCAGCCGCCGCAGGACATCACCGTCCCCCGCATCGAGGGCGCGGGCACCGAGCAGTGGACCGACTGGCACTGGTACACCACCGTGGTCGACACCAACTGCCGCGAAATCATCGACAACGTCGTGGATATGGCGCACTTCTTCTACATCCACGGGTCGCTGCCGACCTACTTCAAGAACGTCTTCGAGGGCCACGTCGCCACCCAGTACTTCGACGGCGGCTCGCGCGCGGACATGCCCGAGCCCGAGGGCAGTGCGAAGATGACCGGCAGCACCTCGATCGCCTCGTACTACGGCCCCTCGTTCATGATCGACGATCTGACGTACCACTACGAGGACGGCAGTGACTACAAGACGATACTGATCAACTGCCACTACCCGATCGACGCGAATTCCTTCGTGCTGATGTACGGGATCATGGTGCAGAAATCCGAGAAGCTGCCCGGCGATGTCGCGATGGCCACCGCGATCGCGCTCGGCGACTGGGTCAAGGTCGGCTTCGAACAGGATGTCGCGATCTGGAAACGCAAGGCGCGCATCGACAATCCGCTGCTATGCGAGGAGGACGGACCGGTATATCAGCTGCGCCGCTGGTATCAGCAGTTCTATGTGGACGCGGCCGACGTGCGGCCGGAGATGGTGGACCGCTTCGAATTCGAGATCGACACCACCCGTCCGCTGGAAGCCTGGAACAAGCAGGTGCAGGCGAATATCGCCGCCCGGCAGGCACAGCCGGTCTCCTGACCGATACGACCGGGCCGGGGGGCGGATACCGTTGCCCCGCGCCCGTTTCGGCATTCCCCGCGGCCCGAGCCGCAGTACGATCACCGCATGCGATGCGGGATGTGCGGCTCCGAGCGGCTCGGGCCGCGGGGCAGGCTGCTGTTCAGTGAGGGCGATCTGTGGCTGCGTTTCTCTCTCCGGAGCGGTCGCCGCAACCGCTCGGATTTCAAGGTCGAATTCGGCCGCGCCTGCCGCGACTGCGGCGCACTGACAATGGTTCTCGACGACGACGTCCGCGCCCGATTCGACCAACTGGCCGATGAACTTCCGGCCGAATCCGGCCCGGGCCCCGTCTTCGTGAGATCACCCAGCGGCCGCATGCCCGACAGCTGAGGGCTGGTTCAGTCGCGCCCCGGCGCGGTGGTCAGCATCCAGTGGCTGAATGCGGCGTACTGCTCGGCGAATTCGTCTGCGTCGGCGGCATTCTCGACCTTCCGGGACAGCTCGCGCACCTCATCGAAGCGCTCCATGCGCGGGCGCTGGTAGCCGGTCAGCGCCCCGGACAGCTCGCCCGTCCGCTCGAGGTTGTCGCACAGCACGCCGACGTCCTCGATGCCGAGCGTGCCACCGGCCGCGATGTGCGGTGAAAGTCCGTGCGCCGCATCGCCGATCAGTGCCACGCGCTCGCTCGTCCAGCGCGGCAGGGCCGGGACGATCATGATCGCGTTCTCCAGGATGGCCTCCTGCGGGGTGGCCTCGATCATCGTCAGCAGCTCGTCGTGCCAGCCCGCCTCGGCCAGTTTGTGCGCCCGCTGCCAGGCCCGCTCGCGAGGAGTCCCGGTGAGCTCGCCCGCATCGAACTGGTTGATCATCCACATCGTCCGATCCCCCGACAGCCGAGAGTATCCGCCGCGCGTGCGGTCTCGGCCGATGGTCAGCACCGTGCCCTCGGTGCGTTCGTCACCGGCGGGAACCACCGCCCGCCAGGCGTAATGCCCGGCGTGCACAGCGGCATCGCTGCCGGGCAGCAGTTGTGCCCGCACCTTCGAGTACACCCCGTCCGCACCGATCAGCAGATCGGCCTCGATCGCGCGGCCCGACTCCAGCCGCACACTCACCCCGCTGTCGGACTCCTCATATCCGATCACCCGCGATCCGAGTCGAATATTCTGCTGCCCAATGGTATTCGCGAGGATGGTGTTGAGTTCCGGTCGCGGCACGAGCAGGAATCGGTGTTCGTAGTCCCCGTATCCCGCCGCCCGCACCGGACGGCCCGCCGCATCGAAGAACCACGTGTCGATCTCGTGCCCGATCCCCCGCACCCGCGCCCCGGCGCCGATCCGGTCGAATACGCGAAGCGCGTTCTCCCAC
>NZ_JAGPOX010000061.1 GCF_019038435.1 Nocardia alni | reverse complement strand
CACCCGCCCCGCGTGCACGGCCGCGATGACCCCGGCCTCGTCGTCGGACAGCAGAATCGGCACGCAGTCGGCTGTCAGCACCACCAGCGCCAGCCCGGGCACGGTGGTGACCAGCGCGTCGGTCACCGGAACCGGTTCGGCGCGCGGCCCGTCCACGATCGCCACGGTCCGGCTGTGCACCTGTTCCATCCAGACCAGCCGATCCGGCGCGAGCCCGATCCCCTCGGCCAGCCGCACCCGGTTGCGCCGCACGGTCTCCGGATCGTCACCGACGTGATCCCCCAAATTGAACGACCCGTAGGGAGCATGGGAGAACCCGCCCGCCCGCGTCGTGGTAACCCGCCGAGTCTTGACCGTCACAGCCGCTGTCATACCCAGAGATTAGTGGTCCACACCGACCGATCGTCCCCGCGAACCCCTGAACGCACCCTCCGCACATCACTGAGGCTCGACAGCGACTTGTTGCTGCCGAGCCTCGGACGGAACAACCGATTTCCGGGAAGCGGATAACCTGCCGGGGACGGGCCGCCCCGGCCCCGCTTCACCGACGCATGAACGAGGGCACATCGACGTCGTCGTCGGAGTCCTCGTCCGGCGGCTGGATGTGGGTGCGCGGGTTGTGCGCGACCGTGGGCTCCACCGCCGGACGCGGTTCGTAGGACGGGGCCGGACCACGGGACACCGCCGGGGTGGGCGCGGCCGGTTCCGCGGTGTGCGCGGGGAAATCGGCGCTGCGGGACTGGCCCTGGCCGATCTCACCGGCCCGGCTCGCACTGATCGTGGAGCGGCTGATCGGCGCCTCGATCCGGCGGGTGGGTGCGCCGCTGTCGAAGCCCGCCGCGATCACCGTGACGCGCACCTCGTCGCCGAGCGAATCGTCGATCACCGTACCGAAAATGATGTTGGCCTCGATGTGCGCGGCCTCCTGCACCAGCGAGGCGGCCTCGTTGATCTCGAACAGGCCCAGATCCGATCCGCCGGCGATCGACAGCAGCACGCCGTGCGCACCGTCCATCGAAGCCTCGAGCAGCGGTGAATTGATCGCCGCCTCGGCCGCCTTCACCGAGCGGCCCTCGCCGCGTGAGGAGCCGATACCCATCAACGCGGAGCCCGCGCCGCTCATCACGCTCTTCACATCGGCGAAGTCGACGTTGATCAGGCCGGGGGTGGTGATCAGATCGGTGATGCCCTGAACACCGTTGAGCAGCACCTCATCCGCCGAACGGAAGGCGTCCATCAGGCTGACCTGCGCGTCGCCGAGCTGCAGCAGCCGGTCGTTCGGGATGACGATCAGCGTGTCACAGGACTCGCGCAGCCCCTGGATACCGGCCTCGGCCTGGTTGCTGCGGCGCTTGCCCTCGAAGGAGAACGGCCGCGTCACCACACCGATGGTCAGCGCGCCGAGCTTGCGGGCGATGCTGGCCACGACGGGCGCGCCGCCGGTACCCGTGCCGCCGCCCTCCCCCGCGGTGACGAAGACCATGTCGGCGCCCTTGAGCACCTCTTCGATCTCGTCCTTGTGATCCTCGGCGGCCTTGCGGCCCACCTCCGGATCGGCGCCGGCGCCCAGGCCGCGGGTGAGTTCCCGCCCGACGTCGAGCTTGACGTCCGCATCACTCATCAGCAGCGCCTGCGCGTCGGTGTTGACGGCGATGAACTCGACTCCCTTGAGTCCCTGTTCGATCATTCGGTTGACGGCGTTGACGCCGCCGCCGCCGATGCCGACGACCTTGATCACTGCAAGGTAGTTGTGCGGGGGCGTCATGGGCTCTCGCCTTCCTTCGATCTAAGCCTGTCGTTTTCGGATTCTCGGCAGAGGGCCGACCGGTCGGTTTAGGTACGGCATGCCCGAGCCTCATCCCGGGCAAACCCTAAACCTCAACCATAGGGCTAGCATTATGTCAAGTATCCGACTGTTGCGGAACGCTATTCGTACCCGCCGCGATCCGCGCGCAGGCGCGCCGACGCGAGATCCAGAATCTTGCCTGATCCGTCTCGTTCGAGCCCGCCCCGCATCGTATCGCGATCGGCCGCCTACGGCATGCCGAATCGCGCCATGCGCCCGCCGAAACGGACGACATCATCACGACACACACCGAAATCTCCAACGGCACAACGGGTATCATTCACCTTACAGTGACAAGGTCGGGACTCGAAACGTCGTACACCTGACCGGGCCTGGTGAGCACCGGGCCCACCACCGCGGCCTTGCGCGCGGAATCGTCCGAGCCACCCCACAACACGGTGCGCCCGTCCCGCAGATTCAGCGCGATGTCCGAAACCGACCGCGCCACAACCTCACCCACCTGCACCCGCAACCCCGGCGGCAGTGTGGTCGCCACCGCCACCGCGGCCCGAGTGACCGGGTCGCTACCGCCCGGATGCTTCGTTGTGAGCTTGGGCACCCCGGGAGGCGGTGGCTGGATGGCGAATTCGACGCCGTCCGCGTCCAGCAGGTGCGCACCCTGCGGACTGTCGAAGTACAACACCGGGGTGCGCTCCACCACGCTGACGCGCACGGTGGACGGAAACACCCGCTGCACCCGCGCCGAGCGCACCCTGGGTATCGCGGCCACCCGCTCGGCGATGGCGTCCGTGTTCAGCCGCAGCATAGACACGCCGTCGGGCACCTTCAGCACGTCGCGCACCTGCGACTGCGGCACCGCCACCAGACCCTCGATGCTCACGGTGCGCACCGCCAGCACCGGGGTGAACAGGGCCACCGCGGCCGCTACCAGCAGGACCACGACGACCGCCGCGACTCCCAGCAGTATCCGGCGCGCGGACAGACTGGTCATCGCTTACCGCCCGGCGGACGGACGCACCCGCAGTCCGTCCAGGATCTGCCCGCCGAGCATCGTCACGTCGCCCGCCCCCATCGTGATCACGACGTCGCCGGGCCGGGCCAGCCCCGCGGCCTGCCGCCCCACCCGCGACATATCCGGTTGATAATGCACGGGTTTGGTGACCGACTGCGCGACCAGCGCGCCGTTCACCCCGGGCAGCGGCTCCTCCCGCGCGCCGTACACGTCCAGCACCACGACCTCGTCCGCGACGTCCAGGGCCGCGCCGAAGTCGGCCGCGAATGTCGCTGTACGGCTGTATAAATGGGGCTGGAAAACCACGATCACCCGGCCCTGCCGCGAGCGCGCGCCGTCGGCGGCCTCCTGGCGGACCAGTTCGGCCGCCGCGCCCAGCACCACGCGCACCTCGGTCGGATGGTGTGCGTAGTCGTCGAACACGCGCACGCCGTTTTCCCGCCCGACGAACTGGAAGCGCCGGTGCACGCCGCCGAAACCCTCGAGGCCCTGCAGCACCTCGCCCACCTCGGCGCCGGCGTCGCGCGCGGCCAGCAGCGCGGCCAGCGCGTTGAGCGCCATATGCCGCCCGGGCACCGCCAGGCGCAGCGTGCGCGGGGCGGGCTCGTCGGAGAGGTGGAAGGTGGCCATACCGCCCACATCCCGAGGCTCCCAGTCCAGCAGGCGCACCCCGACCGGAACCGGGGCATCGGGCAGCTCGCCCGATCCGTAACCGAGTACGCGGATATCGAGATCCCGGCTCGCGACCCGCTCGGCCAGGGCGCGCGAGCCCGCGTCGTCCAGGCACACCACCAGCAGTCCGCCGGGCTTCAGGCGCTCGACGAAGTCGTCGAAGACCTGCACATATGCCTCGTCGGTGCCGAAGAAGTCCAGGTGATCGGATTCGATGTTGGTGACCACCGCGACGTCGGGATCGTATTGCAGCAGTGAGCCATCGGATTCGTCCGCCTCGGCGACGAAGAAGCCGCCGGTGCCGTGGTGCGCGTTGGTGCCCGCCTCGTTCAGCTCGCCGCCGACGGCGAAGGACGGATCGAACCCGCAGTGCTGCAACGACACCACGAGCATCGAGGTGGTCGAGGTCTTACCGTGCGTCCCGGAGACCAGCAGCGTGTGATGCCCCTGCATCAGCTCCGCCAGCACCGTGGGGCGAAGCAGCACCGGAACCCCGCGCCGCGCGGCCTCCACCAGTTCGGGATTGGTCTTCGGGATGGCGGCGTAGGTGGTGACCACCGCGGTCGGACCGTCCGGCAGCAGATCCAGCGCGCTCGCGTCGTGGCCGATGCGGACCTGTGCGCCCCGGGCACGCAGGGCCAGCACGCCGCGGCTCTCCTTCGCGTCCGATCCGGACACCGCGCCCCCGCGCGCGAGCAGGATCCGGGCGATCCCGGACATCCCGGCCCCGCCGATACCGACCATATGCACCCGGCGCAGCAGCTCTGGTAGTTCCGTCTCCACAACGGTCTTCTTCTCAGCCGTCACCGCCGCGCTACCTCCACTACGATCCGCGCCACCGCGTCGGCGGCGTCCCGATGCCCGGCGCCGGCGGCGGCCGTGGACATCGTCGACAGCCGCGCCGGATCGGTGAGCAGCGGAATCACCTTGTCGATCACATATTTTCCGGTCAGCTCCGCATCGGGCACGATCGTGCCGCCGCCGCGCGCCACGACCGGACGCGCGTTGAGCTCCTGTTCCCCGTTGCCGTGCGGCAACGGGACGTAGAACGCGGGCAGGCCCACCGCCGACACCTCCGCGACTGTCATCGCGCCCGAGCGGCACACCGCCGCGTCGGCCGCCGCATAGGCCAGATCCATGCGCGATACATACGGCACCGCAATATATTTCGCGACATCATCCGCGCCGGGCTCAGGGACGTCGACGACGTTGCGCGGACCGTGCGCGTGCAGCACCGAGATCCCCGCCGCCAGCAACTGCGGCGCGGCCGCGGATACCGCCTCGTTCAACGTGCGCGCGCCCTGCGATCCGCCGAACACCAGCAGCACCGGCCCCTCGGCGGGCAGCCCGAAATGCTCCCGCGCCCGGGCTCGCAGCCCCGCCCGATCCAGCGTCGCGATCGCCTGGCGCACCGGAATCCCCACGATCTCGGCGTCACCGCGCATCCGCACACCCGATTTCGGCACCGCGGCCAGGACTCGCGCGGCGCGCAGCGCGCCGACCTTGTTCGCGATGCCCGCCTTCACATTCGCCTCGTGCACCACCACCGGCACCGGCCGACGACCCCGTCGCGCGGCCAGATACGCGGGCAGCGCCACATATCCACCGAATCCGATGATCACGTCGGCGTGCACCGCGTCGATCACCGCCCGGGTCTGCACCACCGCACTGCGCACCCGTGCGGGCAGGCGCAGCAGATCGGCGGTCGGCTTGCGCGGCAGCGGGACCGGCGGAATCAGCTCCAGCGGATATCCGCGCTCGGGCACCAGCGTGGTCTCCAGACCGCGCTGGGTGCCCAGCGCCGTCACCTGGATCCCCGGATCCAACCGGCGCAGCGCGTCCGCCACCGCCATGGCGGGTTCGATATGTCCGGCGGTACCACCGCCCGCGACGATCACCGAGAGCGTCCGTCCCCCGGCGTCATTCGCACCGGGCCGCTCCGCGGATGTTGTCACCTGGACTTACCCCGTTCTCTCGCGTGTTTGGTCGGATAGGCCGGCTCCCAGGCCCGCGTGGTACGCCACGAGGCCGTGCCTGGTCTGTCACGTCTGGCGGAATCCGAATCTACCCGCCTTCGCGACGGGGGCAGCTCACGTCGGGGCGGCGCGGCCCGCAATCCGCCGCGCGCACCGGCCGCCTGTGGCCGCACGGGGTGGTACAGCTCCGGTTTCGGCAGCCGCAGCAACCGGCTGAACCGGCCGTCCTGTCCGGCGTGCAGCGCCGCGACGGCCTCGGGTTCGTGACGTGCGGCGCTGGCTATGACGCCGAACATCAGCAGCGTGATCGCCAGGGAGGAACCGCCCGCGGACACCAGCGGCAGCTGCAGACCGGTCACCGGCAGCAGCCCGACGACATAGCCGATGTTGATCAGCGCCTGACCGGTGATCCATGTCGTCGCGGTGGCGACCACCAGCCGCAGGAACGGGTCCACCGATCGGGTGGCGACGCGCAGACCGGTGTAGACCAGCAGCGCGAACAGACCCACCACCAGCGCGCATCCCAGGAATCCGAGTTCCTCGCCGATGATCGCGAAGATGAAGTCGTTGTGCGCGTTGGGCAGATAGCTCCACTTGGCCCGGCTCTGCCCCAGCCCGCGACCCCAGATCCCGCCGTCGGCCAGGGAGAACATGGCCTGACGCGCCTGATATCCCATGCCCTGCGGATCGTCGCCGGGATTGAAGAACGCGCGCATGCGATCCGAGCGATATCCGGCGGTCAGCGCCAGCACCACCGCGGCGATCATGCCGGACACCCCGATCGTCACGAACAGCCGCACCGGGAGCCCGCCGAACCACAGCAGCGCCACGAGAATGATGCCCACCGCGATCGTGGTGGAAAGGTTCGGTTCCAGAACGATCAGCAGACAGCACAGCAGGCCCGCCGGGACCAGCGGCATCAGAATCTCTTTATATCCGGCCCGTTCCACCTGACGCGTGGCCAAAAGGTGAGCGCCCCAGATGATCAGGGTCACCTTGACGATTTCCGAGGGCTGCACGTGCAGGAACCCGAAACTGAACCACCGCCGCGAACCCTGCACCTCGGAACCGATCCCCGGAATCAGCACCAGCACCAGCGCCAGCAGCGATATGGCGAACATCGGAAACGACAGCCGCCGCAGCGTGCGCAACGGAATTCGCAGCGCCAGATAGAACAGCACCGCACCCAGCGTCGCGAATACCGCCTGCTGAATGAACAGCGAATAGGCCGAGCCGTCGTCGGCGTACGATTCCACGCTCGACGCCGAGAGCACCATGACCAGCCCGAGCACGGTCAGCAGCGTCGCGATCGTGACGACCAGATGGAACGAGGCCAACGGGCGCGCCAGCCAGGCACCGAACCACGTACCCGAAATTCCGCGCGCCGGACTACTCACTCTGTGCTCCCGATATCTCCTTCGTCGAGCGCCTGCACCGCCGCGACGAAACTGCGTCCTCGGTGGGTGTAGTCGGTGAACATGTCCAGGGACGCCGCGGCGGGCGCCAGTAATACAGCGTCGCCACGGCGGGCGTATCCGGCGGCGATGCGCACCGCGCGGTCCATCACCGCGTCGGCTCCGTCGAATTCGGACGTGAGTTCCGCACCCATACCAGCATCGTCACCCGAACCGAGCTCGACGACCGGTACATCGGAGGCGTGTCGCGCCAACGCCTCGGCGATGACCGGGGCATCCTTGCCGAAAAGCACCACCGCGACGAGCCGATCGGCGATCTCCTCGACCAGATCCTCCACGTGCGCGCCCTTGAGCAGCCCGCCTGCGATCCACACCACGCGCTCGTGCGCGAGCACCGACACCCGCGCGGCGTGCGGGTTGGTCGCCTTGGAGTCGTCGATGAAATCCACGCCCGCCAGCTCCCGCACCGGCGTCGAGCGATGCGGGCCCACCTTGTGCTCCTGCAGACCCTCTTTGACGAATTGCGGTGCCACGTCGATGGATCGGGTCAGCGCCGCGGCGGCGAGCGCGTCGGCTATTCCGGCCGGACCCGGCATGCTGATATCGCGCACCTCGGCCAGGATCGCGGCCTTGGTGAAGGCGCGGTCGAGCAGTTTGCCGTCGACCACACCCAATTCGCCGTCGGCAGGCACGCCGATGCGGAAGCCGACCGTGCGCCGCGCACGGGATTTGCGTGCGAGGGAGGCGGCCACGGCATCGTCCAGTCCGACGATGCCCACCCGGCCCATCAGCGCCCGCGCCTTCGCCGCGGCGTACGCGTCCAGGCCGCCGTGCCAATCGAGGTGATCCTCCGCCACGTTCAGCACCACACCGGCCTCGGGACGAACCGACGGCGCCCAATGCAGTTGGAACGAGGACAGTTCCACCGCCAGCACCTGCGGACCGGGGGTGCGTCGCAGCGCGTCCAGGATGGGCAGCCCGATATTGCCGCAGGCGACGCTGGGGATGCCGGCCGCGCGCAGGATGGCGTGCGTCATCTGGGTCGTGGTGGTCTTGCCGTTGGTTCCGGTGATCACCAACCACTTGCGCACCGGGCCGTACAGCCGGGCCTGATCCACCCACCAGGCGAATTCCACATCGCCCCACACAGGTATGCCCTCGGCCACCGCTGTCGCCAGGACCGGCGAGTCCGGCCGCCAGCCCGGGCTGGTGATCACCAGCGCGAACCGTTGCAGCCCATCGGGTTCCAGGAGGCTGGGTCCGGTGGCGGTGGCCAGCCCCAATTCGGCGGCCTCGGCCATCGCGCCGGGCCCGTCGTCGGTGACGACCGGGCGCGCGCCGATATCGTGCAGCGGTTCGATCAGCGATCGACCCGACACGCCCCACCCGGCCACGAGAACGTCACGGCCGCGCAGGAATTCGAGCATGGGCCCCGGCGATCGAAGGGCCCGCGGAGTATGTTCGACCATTGCTGCTTTACCCGACCTGAGAGAGGTATTCGCTGTAGAACAAGCCCAATCCGATCGCCGAGGCGATCGCCGCCAGCAACCAGAACCGTATGATCACCGTAGTTTCGGCCCATTTGCTGAGTTCGAAGTGGTGATGGAACGGCGCCATCTTGAACAGGCGGTTGCGGGTCGTACGGAACACCACCACCTGTAGCACGACCGAGGCGGCCTCGGCGACGAACAGCGCGCCGATCACGACCATCAGCAGTTCGGTGCGGGTGGTGATGGAGATGCCCGCGATCAGGCCGCCCAGGGCCAGCGAACCGGTGTCGCCCATGAAGATCTTCGCGGGCGCGGCGTTCCACCACAGGAATCCGACGCAGGCCGCGGCGCCCGCCGCGCACACCAGTGCCAGATCCAGCGGGTCGCGCACGTTGTAACAGCCCGCCTCGGCGTGCACCGAGCAGGCGTTGCGGTATTGCCAGAAGGTGATGATCACGTAGGCGCCCAGCACCAGGCTCATCGACCCCGCGGCCAGACCGTCCAGGCCGTCGGTCAGATTCACCGCGTTGGACCAGGCGATCACGACGATGCAGACGAAGACCAGGAAGATGATCACGCCCATCGAGACCGTGGTCATGTCACGCACATACGACAGGTGCCTGCTGCCGGGAGTCTGCTTGTTCATGCCGGGCCACTGCAGGACCAGCACGCCGAAAACCACCGCCGCCGACAACTGGCCGAGGTACTTGCCCGCGGCGGTCAGCCCCAGGTTGCGGCCCTTGCGCAGTTTGATGAAGTCATCGATGAACCCGACCAGGCCCAGCGCGGTGGTCAGCGCCAGCACCAGCAGGCCCGACACCGAGGGGCCGTCGGCGTGATAGCCGATGCCGATCAGATGCGAACCCCAGTATCCGGCCCACAGTCCGGCCAGGATCGCCACGCCGCCCATCGTCGGGGTGCCGCGCTTGCGCTGATGGCTGGCCGGTCCGTCGACACGGATCTCCTGGCCGAAACCGCGCTTGGCGAACAGGCGAACCAGCAGCGGAGTCAGCAGGATCGACACCGCCAATGCGATGGCCGCCGCGAAAAGTATCTGCCTCATGCGCCTGCCCCTGCCAAATGCTCTGCCACCGTCCACAAACCGACGGAGTTCGACGCCTTCACCAGCACGATGTCACCGGCCGCCAGCTCGTCGTCCAGGATCTCGATCGCCGCGGCGATATCCGGGACCAGGATCGACTCCTCGCCCCACGAACCCTCCTGGACCGCGCCCTGATGCAGTGCGCGCGTGGGCCGTCCGGCGCCGACGACGATCAGCCGGTCCACGTCCAAGCGCACCGCCAAGCGTCCGATGCGGTCGTGCTCGACCACCGAATCCTCGCCCAGCTCGCCCATTTCGCCCAGCACCGCCCAACTGCGTCGCGGCTGATCGCTCGCGCGGGACATGGTCACCAGCGCCTTGAGCGCCGCGCGCACCGAATCGGGGTTGGCGTTGTACGAGTCGTTGACGACGGTGACGCCGTCGGCGCGGGTGCGCACGTCCATCCGATGTTTGGAGGCGGCCGACGCGCCCGACAGCGCCGCGGCCACCGTCGCGAGATCCGCGCCGCACTCCAGGGCCACCGCGGCGGCGGACAGGGCGTTGCCGACCTGATGCTCGCCGTGCACGGCCAACTGTACGGGGATCTGAGAACCGTTGGCATGCAAGGTGAATCGGGGACGCGCGGTCTCGTCCAGCTGTACGTCCACCGCGCGGGCATCCGCGTTCTCGGACTGCCCGACTGTGACCACGCGACCGCTCGTCCGTGCGGCCATGGCCGCCACCCTGGGGTCGTCGGCGTTGAGCACAGCCACACCGGTGCTCGAAAGCGCTTCCACGAGTTCACCTTTGGCCTGCGCGATGGCCTCGCGGCTGCCGAACTCGCCCAGATGCGCGGTGCCGACGTTGAGCACCACCGAGATGCTCGGCGGGGCGATTTCGGTGAGCGCCTTGATATGTCCGGGTCCGCGCGCGGAGAACTCCAGCACCAGGAAGCGGGTGCCGGCGTCGGCGCGCAGCGCGGTCCAGGGATGTCCGAGTTCGTTGTTGAACGACTCCGGCGGAGCCACCACCGGGCCGAGCGGTGCCAGCACGGCCGCCAGCAGATCCTTGGTCGAGGTCTTACCGGACGATCCGGTGACCCCGACGACGGTCAGGCCGCCGGCGACCAGGCGCCGCACGCTCGCCCGGGCCAGGTCCGCCAGCGCGGCGAGTACGGCCGCACCCGATCCGTCGTGGTCGTGCGCGAGCACCATCGCCCGGCCGTGCTCGCCCTGCGCCGGTGCGTCACCGGGCGACCGGGGCGACACCACGATCGCCGGGACACCCACCGGCCGGGCCGCCAGCACCGCGACCGCGCCCGCAGCCACCGCGGTGGCCGCATAGTCGTGCCCGTCCACCCGCTCGCCGGGGAGCGCCAGGAACAGGTCACCGGAACCGACGCGACGCGAATCGAATTCGACCGCACCGGTCACCGTCGCCGCGGGGTCGGGCACATCGTGCAGCGTGCCGCCGACGATCTCCGCGATCTCCCGCAGGGTCATCTCGATCATGAAAGCGCAGCCTCCGGGCCGGTCATCTTCCGCGAGAGCGCCTCTGCCAGCACCTCGCGGTCATCGAACGGATACTTCACACCCGAAATCTCCTGCCCTGTCTCATGCCCCTTCCCCGCTATCAAGACCACATCCCCACCGCGGGCCCAGTCCACGGCCGCGGCGATGGCGTCCGCGCGCTCACCGATCTCCAGAACCTCACCGCCGTCACCGCCCTCGCCGTGCGAAATCTCGCGCGCACCGGCGAGGATCGCCGCGCGGATGGCCGCGGGATCCTCGGTGCGTGGATTGTCGTCGGTGATGATCACCAGCTCGGCGCCGCGCGCGGCGGTCGCGCCCATGAGCGGGCGTTTGCCCGGATCGCGGTCGCCGCCCGCGCCGACGACCACGGCCAGCCGTCCCCCGGTGCCGCGCAGATGCCGGCGCAGCGTGCCGATCACCGATTCGACCGCGGCCGGTTTGTGCGCGTAGTCGACCACCGCCAGGAAGTCCTGTCCGCGGTCCACCCGCTGCATGCGGCCGGGCACGTCGACCTCCGCCAGCGCCTGCGCCGCGGCGTCCGGGTCGGCGCCCGCCGCGGCGCACACGGCGATCGCCAGCAGCGCGTTGGCGATGTTGTACCGGCCCGGCAGACGCAGGCGTACACCGAGTTTCACGCTGTGTCGAGTGGACATGATCGGGGGGCTCGCGTGGTTACGCTCCGCTGCCGCCTCCGGTCCTGACTCGACGATGTCGTGTCCGATGGCCGTGAACTGCTGACCGCCGCCGTCCAGGGTGGTCGGCGCGACCGCGGTCCACTGCGGCTCGGCGCCTTCACCGGAGCGGCGTTGCTCGGTGCCCACCGTCACCACGGTGGCCCGCCCGCTCACCTCGCGGACCAGGCGGCGGCCCCACGCGTCGTCCACGCAGATCACGCAGGTCTGCGCGGCGACCGGCGAATCCGGATCGAACAGGCGGCGCTTGGCGGCGTAGTAGTCCTCGAAGTCGGCGTGGAAGTCCAGATGATCCTGCGACAGGTTGGTGAACGCGCCGACCGCGAACCGCACCCCGTCGACCCGGCCGAGGGCCAGCGCGTGACTGGACACCTCCATCACCACCGCCTGCACGCCCTGCTCGACCATCACCGCGAAGATCGCGTGCAGTTGGGGAGCCTCCGGCGTGGTGAGGGCGCTGGGCACGCGCCGACCGCCGATGCGCGTCTCGATGGTGCCGATCAGCGCGGTCCGCAGGCCCGCCGCGGACAGACCCGCTTCGACGAGATAGGCGGTGGTGGTCTTGCCGGACGTGCCGGTGATGCCGAGCACCCGGAGTCGCCGCGAGGGATGGCCGTAGACCGCCGCGGACAGCTCTCCCAGTACCGCGCGCAGATCCTCGCGGACCAGGACGGGCACCGAGACCTCGCCGACCAGCTCGACCCCGGCGGCATCGGTCAGGATCGCCACCGCGCCCCGCGCGATCGCGTCGGCGGCGAACCGCGCCCCGTGCGCGTTCTTACCGTCCAGACCGACGAACAGATCGCCCGGCAGCACCGTCTGCGACCGCTGCTCGATACCGGTGATCACGACATCGCCGAACCGCGCCGCATCCGAGGCACCGGACCAGCGCGCCCCCGCGAGTTCGACGACCTTCTGCAGCGGCGTCGACGGCGGCGCCGCCGGACGCAGCACCTGCGGGCTGGGCTGCACGGGCACGAAGCTCCTCTCGGTCACACTGCGATACTGCTCGGCATGGCGTCCACGGACGGGTGTCGGATCGACGAGTCAGGTTACCGACGCTCGATCACAGCCAGGCAACGCGGCTGGGTATTCTGCCTGTCCCAGCGCATGGTATTAGTCGCTCGCAACCGACGCTCGACCGGCCTGCCGTTCACATCGCCTGCAAGACAAGCTCTTTCGCCGGGGGCGAGGGAGGAACCCGGTCGCGCTGCAGCGCCCAGGAGGCGATGCTGTGGAACAGCGGAGCCGCGGACAGGCCGCCGCTGCCGTCCGAACTGCGGATCGGGGCGTCGAGCATGATGCCGATGACGTATCGAGGATTGTCCGCGGGGGCGATCCCGGCGAAGGTGATCCAGTAGCGGTCGTCGAAATAGCAGCGGCACTTCTGGTTGATCTGCTGGGCGGTGCCGGTCTTGCCGGCGATCTGGTAGCCGTCGATGGCCGCCGGGGTTCCGGTGCCCTGCTGATACCCCATGGGATCGCGCTGCACCACGGCCTCGAACATCTGACGTACCGTCTGCGCGGTCTTCGGGCTGACCACCCGCACGCCGTCGGGCTGCTTCTCCTCGGTGCGGGTGCCGTCCGGGGCGACCTCGGCTTTGACGATGCGCGGCGGAATCCGCACGCCGTCGTTGGCGATGGCCTGATACATCCCGGTCATCTGCAGCAGGCTCATCGACAGACCCTGGCCGATGGGCAGGTTCGCGAAGGTGGAGCCGGACCACTGATCGCGCGGCGGCACCCGGCCCGCACTCTCGCCCGGCAGCCCGACGCCGGTGCGCTGGCCCAGACCGAACCGCTTCAGCATGTCGGCGTAGCGGTCCTCGCCGACGCGCTGCGCGAGCATCAGGGTGCCGACGTTGGAGGACTTACCGAAGATCCCGGTCGTCGTATAGGGCGTGACGCCGTGGTTCCAGGCGTCGTGCACGGTCACCCCGCCCATGCTGATGCTGCCGGGCACCTGATGTACCTCGCCGGGTGTGGTCAGGCCGTATTCGATGGCCGCGGAGGCGTCGACGATCTTGTTCACCGAGCCGGGTTCGAACGCGTCGGTGACCGCCGGGTCACCGATCGAGGACGGATCCCAGTACTGCGCTCCCAGTGAGGGATTGAAGGTGTTGTCGTTGGCCATGGCCAGCACCTGGCCGGTATGGGCGTCCAGCACGACCGCCGAGGCGTCCTGCGCCCCGGAGTTGTCCTTGGCCTGCTGCACCTGTTGCTGCACGTAATACTGCAGATCGGAGTCGAGGGTCAGCTCCACGCTGGTGCCGTTGACCGCGGGCTGGCGGTTGCGCTCGCTGCCCGGGATCATCGCGCCGTCCGAACCGCGGTCGTAGGTGTACGAGCCGTCGGTGCCGGCCAGCGTGGAGTCCATCGACGCCTCCAACCCGATCTGGCCGTGCCCGTCCCAGCCGGTGGCGCCGATGATGTTGGCCGCCAGCGAACCACCCGGGTAGACCGGGCTGTCGTGGCGGTCGCTGCCGATCTCGGGGAACTGGTTGACGATCTGGGTGGCGACGCGCGGGTCGACGTTGCGGGCGAGGTAGACGAACTGGTTGTTGCTGCGCAGTTGGGCCAGCAGATCATCCTGCGACGGCCCGCTCGCGCCCAGCTTGGCGTGAATGGTCTGGGCGATATCCATCAGCCGCTGATCCACGGTGGGAGCCTTGGGGTCCTTGGCGTGCGCGTCCGCGAGTTGTTTGCGGACGATGAGCGGCTGGAAGTTGAGCCACTGGGTGGCGATGGTGAACGCCAGATCCCTGCCGTTGCGGTCCAGCATCGAGCCGCGCAGGGCGTAGTCGGGCTGGTGCACGGTACGCTGCAGGGCCGCCTCGGCGGACAGTTTGGGCGCGGAAACCGTTTGGATCCACAGCAGTTGGAGCACGACGACCAGCAGGGCCGAGAGCATCACGACACGACCGGTGCCGAACCGCAGGCGCGTCGAGGTGTCCAGACCGGATGCGGTCCTGGGTCTCCCCGACGGACGCGGGCGCGCGGACTGGCGGCCGCGCGGTGGAGTACGGCCGCGACCACTCGGACTCACTGGCCGCCTCCGGCCGGTTGGGGTGCGAGGCTCTGGGGCGGGGTCGCCCGGCCCGGCATGGGCACGACCGGAGCCGGGGCCGTACCTTGCTGCGGCACAGACCGATCCACGGCAGCGGCGGCCGCCTGCGGCGCGGGGTTCCCGGCGACCGGGGCGGCGTGCGCCGAGCCGGGTGCGACCGCAGTCGGCACGGCGGGTGCCGGGGCCGAATTCTGTTGTGCGACCGGCCGGTCCACGGGAGCCGCGGAAATCGGCACGCGCGGCGCAGGAGCGGCTTGATTCCGCAGGTCAGCAGCCGGAGCGGCGGCAGGGGCCTGCGGCGCGGGCGCCGGGACCGTGCTCTGAGCCGCGGGAGCGAGCGGAGTGGGCGCCACGGGAGCCGCGGCGGGAGCCGGCGCGGGCGCGGCAGGACTCTGCGCCAGGACCGGAGTCTGGGGAGCCTGCGCCGTGCCCGTCGGCTGCGCCGGATTCGCCTGCGCCGCACCCGGCTGGGCGGAGGCAGCCTGCGCCGCACCCGGGCCACTCGAATTGCGCTGTGCCGCTTGGTCTGCCGGATTCTGGTTCGGCACCGGGTTGACCGGCACCAGACGCTCCCCGTGTGCCTGAGTGAGATTCGGCGGCGGCGGGACGGGATCGGCCGGTGAGGTGTTCAGCGGCGGGGCCGGAGGACCCTCCTGGGCCGTCTCCTTGCCGACCACCGTCACCGTGCCGTCGGGCGCGACGAGCAGCCGGGCGGGATCCTTGGCCGGGATCATGCCCAGTTCCCTTGCCCGGCTGGCCAATTCCGGCGCGGAATCGGCGGCGGCCACCTGACGCTGCAGCTCGGCCTGCTCATCGGTCAGCCGCTGGTTGACCCGGCGGGCGTCGCTGAGCTGATAGCTGTCCTCGGCGGCGCGGGTGGTCAGCAGCAGCGTGCCCATCAGCCCGCAGCCCAGCAGCACGATGATGGCCACCACGAACGGAATTCGCCCGGACACCACCGAGGAGGCGCGACCCGGCGCCGGCGGCCGCGCCGGGCCACCGCCCTCGACCCGGTTGCGGCGGCGGGCGTACGCCCGCTTGGCCGCGCCCGAGCGCACATTCTCCGGGTCGTGCACCCGGCGCGGCGGTTTGGCCGTTGTCCTGGTGCGCGGCGAGTCCACCCGTGTCCGCACGCTCATCGTTGCTCCTCCCCTACTGTCGCCGCGCAGCCCGCCATCATCGCGCCGCCTGGATTCTTTCCGCCGCGCGCATCCGTACCGGGGCCGCTCGGGGGTTGTCGTCGATCTCCGCCGCCGACGCCTTCTCCGCGCCGCGCGTCAGTGCCGTGAACTCCGGCCCCATGCCGGGTAGTTCCATCGGCAGGCCGATCGGTGTACGCGAAGCGGACCGCTCGGCGAGCACATGTTTGACCACCCTGTCCTCCAGGGATTGGTACGACATGACCACGATTCGCCCGCCCACCTCGAGCGCGTCCAGGGCCGCGGGTAACGCGGCCTCGAGCGATTCCAGCTCCCGGTTCACCTCCACGCGCAGAGCCTGGAAGGTGCGTTTGGCGGGATGCCCGCCGGTACGCCGGGTCGCGGCCGGGATCGCCTCGTACAGCAGCTCGACCAGCTCGGCACTGGTGGCGAACGGCCGGCGCTCGCGGCGTTTGAGCACCTCGCTGGCGATGCGCCCCGCGAATCGTTCCTCGCCGTAGGTTTTCAGTACGCGGGCCAGGTCGCCATGGCTATAGGTGTTGAGCACGTCGGCGGCGGTCGGGCCGGTGCTCGGGTCCATTCGCATGTCCAGCGGCGCGTCGACCGAATACGCGAAGCCGCGCTCGGTCTCGTCCAGCTGCATCGAGGACACGCCGAGATCCATCAGGATCGCGCGCACCGAATCGGTGGCCGGTAACCCGGCCTCGGCCAGGGCGTCGGCGATCCCGTCATACCGGGTGTGCACCAGGGTGATCCGGTCTTCGAACGGCGCGAGCCGTGCGGCGGCGAGAGTCAGCGCCGAGGTATCGCGGTCCAATCCGACCAGGCGGATCGTGGGATAGGTACGCAGGAAGTGTTCGGCATGACCGCCCAGACCGAGTGTCGCATCGACCAGGACACCACCGGATTCCAATGCGGGACCGAGAATTTCGTCGGCTCGACGGAGCAGGACCGGAACATGACGGGGGGTGTGGCCCTCATGATCCACATCGACCTCCCGATCCTGCTCACGGTCGTACGCCACCGTCACGACACCTGGTGATTGGATTGCCTCGTCGGTGGGCCAATGCCCCGTGGTCTCTGACCGAAGCACGGCACCTGGCGTTGGGGAAGTACGTCAGGGTCCATGCCCGGGCAGAGGCCGCAGGGCACTCGCCTCGCTCGGGGGTTAGAAGATTCCGCCCAGCGACTCGTCTCCGGCCAGCGAGTAATCCTCCTCGTTCTCGGCGAGGTAGGACTCCCACGCCTGCTTGTCCCATATCTCGAGGAAGTCGACCGAACCGATCACCACGCAGTCCTTGGTCAGGCTCGCGTAGCGGCGGTGTTCCGCCGACAACGTGATGCGCCCCTGGGCATCAGGACGTTGCTCGTCCGTGGAGGCGGCCAGGGCCCGGACGAACGCGCGTGCCTGCGGGTTACTCCGGGACGCCGCGGCGGCTCGCCGCGCCAGCGCGGTGAACTCCTCCTTCGGATACACGGCAAGGCTGTGGTCTTGACCTTTCGTGACCATCAACCCTCCCGCCAACTCGTCCCGAAACTTCGCAGGCAACGTCAGTCGCCCTTTGTCGTCCAGCCGAGGCGTGTAGGTACCGAGAAACATGCTCGACACCTCCCGCTATCGATCTCCTCGTCCGGTCGGCCTCCGCTGGTGCGCGCTCCACATTACCCCACTTTCCCCCACTTTCAATCGAAAGACGTCGTGATCCCTGTCCTCACGAACCAGATTTCGCAGGTCATACCAGCTATCACCAGGGTGGGGAGATTTCTCCGAGATCCGCGACACGCTGACACGACACGACCCGCGACCCGAAAACCGTCAGCAAACCCGCAGATCGAACGAGGTCTCGATCGCCGTGGGGCCGAGTGGGGTATCTCGGTGGGGAAGTGTGGGGAACTCTGGTGGGCCGTGGTGGGGCTGCGCCCGCCGACCGGAAATGGCCCAGAAAAAGAAGCGACACGCCGCACAAGGTGCGGCGTGTCGCATTGAGCCGTGCCCCGGGACGCCCCGGGGTAATGAATTAGTTGTCTTGTTCGAACCGACGCCTGAAGCGATCCTCCATGCGGGCGGCGAACCCGCCCGACTTGCGCGGCTTACCTTTACCAGGGGCAGCCGGCCCCCCGTTACCGGCCTGCGAGGCATCCGCGCCACGACGCCCGCCACCCGTGCTGCCCAGGAGCAGCAGCACACCGGCGCCGAACATCACGATGAAGCCGAACAGGCTGATGATCGGGAACCCGCCGGGCTTGACGGGCAAGGCGATGCCTGCGACGAGTAGGCACAGCCCGAGGACGAAAAGCGCGGCCGACTGAATTCTGCGTCTGCCCGTGGCAGAGCGAAGCCGTCCACCTCGGACGGTCGAGGCGAACTTGGGGTCCTCAGCATAGAGAGCGCTCTCGATTTGTTCGAGCATGCGCTGCTCGTGCTCGGAGAGTGGCACGGTACCTCCCCTGGCACTAGGGCGTGGTGGTCGCCTCCGGGTAGACGACTAGTAGCCGACCTTGGCGGCTACCTGCCACCAATGATACGAGTTCGATCAGCGCGGTACCACCTACTCGCCGATGTTCACTCCGAGCCGTCGGCGAGCCACCCCGTGATCGGCCGCATTCTGCCCGCCGCGTCGATCGAATCCGCCACATCGTGAAGGAATGCGGCCACCCGCGAAACGAACTCGTCGGCCTGGCGCGCGTCGACCGGACGATCCAGTCCGGCCTCGATCGCCGCGCGTGTCTCCGAGAAGGAGCTGAAATAATCCGACCACATCACGAATTCGGGCGCGGCCTGCTGCATCAGCACCCAGGCATTGCGCGAGCGGGCCCGCGGCGCGCGGTCGGCGCCGGTGAGCGCGAGCACAGCGCCCGCACCCCGCAGCGCCGCCAGATACGCGGCGCGCAGGCGCTCGCGCGGATCCGGATCCCCGCTCGCTTCCAACAGCATCGCCTCGGCGCGGTCCAGCAGCCCACCGGCCCGCCCCGGATGCTCGATCCGACCAGCCATCACGGCACCTCCATAGCGTCGATATCCCGATCCCGCGCCGCACTTCGACGACCACACGAACCGAACAGATATTCGAACGTTTCAATTAAGTGTGAATATAGAGACGACCACCGACAAGTTTCGGCGCTCGCGGCCGAGAGGTCCATGCCGAGCGCCCCGGGCCGAACGAGAGCCACGCCGACCGGATATGACTGCCGTCAGACTTCACCCCGCCCCCGCACCCGTCGTCGTCGACCTCTCGGCCGCCGCCCTGCGAGTCCGCCTACACGACGCCCTGGCCGTGTACGTCGCGGCGATGGACTACCCCCGCGGCACCGAACACCACCGCGCCCCGATGTGGGCCGAACACATCTCCCGTCCCGGCTGGCAGGCCGTGGCCGCGGTGATCCCGGACGACAACGGGCGATTCGACCTGCGCAGCGCGCCCATCGTCGGCATCGGCTACGGCTATCACGGCGCGCCGCACCAGTGGTGGCATCAGCAGGTGCACAGCGGTATGCGCCGCTCCGGCTGGGCCGAGTACTCCGCGCGCGAGGTGCTCTCGGACTACTTCGAACTCACCGAACTACACGTCCATCCCGGCGCGCAGGGCCAGGGACTGGGCGAGACGCTGCTGGTTCGGCTGCTGCAGCACCGGCCGGAGCGGGCGACACTGCTGTCCACGCCGGAGGTGTCGTACGAGGACAACCGGGCCTGGCGACTGTACCGGCGGCAGGGATTCACCGACGTGGTGCGTAATTTCGTCTTCTCCGGCGACACCCGGAACTTCGCGGTCCTGGGCCGCCGGCTTCCGCTGTCGCTGCCGGGATCGGCCGCCGCGCTGCCGACACCCCCGCAGGCGCCCCGGACGTGACGATCCTGATCGTCGGTTCCGGCCACAACGCGCTGGTCGCCGGGTGCTATCTGGCTCGCGCGGGCGAGGCGGTCGAGGTGCTCGAACGCGACGAGGTGCTCGGCGGTGCGGTCTCCACGGTGCCGCGGTTCCCCGGACATCTGGTCGACCGCGGATCCTCGGCGCACATCATGATCCGGCACACCGGAATCCTCGAGGAGTTGGAGCTCGAGCGCTTCGGTCTGCGCTATATCGATTGCGATCCCTGGGGTTTCGCGCCCGCACCACAACACACGGACCGTCCGCCGATCGTTTTCCGCCGCGACCTCGACCGCACCTGCGCGGCCGTCGCGGCGGCCTGCGGCGAGCGGGACGCGCAGGCCTACCGGCGGTTCGTGCGAGTGTGGGGTCCGCGCACGCGACGGGTGATGCGCGCGTTCGGCGGCCCGCCCGGACCCGGTCGGCTGCTGCGCGCGTTCTGGGGTCTGGATGCCGGGGCGGGGGGCGGCGCGTTGTCCCGGGAGTTCCTGCAGTCCGGAGATGCCCTGCTGGACAGCTATTTCGACGATGAGCCGCTGAAGGCGGCGCTGGCCTGGTTCGGCGCGCAGTCGGGTCCGCCGATGTCGGAGCCGGGCACCGCGCCGATGGCCGGATTCGCCGCGCTCATGCATACGCTGCCGCCGGGCCGTGCGGTCGGCGGAAGTGGTGCGCTGACAACGGCTCTGGTGCGGCGGCTGCGATCGGACGGCGGGGTGGTCACGTCCGGCGACGCGGTGACCGGTATACGCCGCGAGGGCGCGGGCTGGCGCGTGCGCACGGCATCGGGCCGAAATCTGTTCGCACCCACCGTGATCTCGGGCACACATATTCTGACCACGCTGGACCTGTTGCGGCACGGCGGATTCGACGACGGCGTGCTCGACGACTGGCGGCGGCGGATCCGAGTCGGTCCGGGGATCGGCATGGTGGTGCGGGCGGCCACCAGCGCACTGCCCCGCTACCCGGGCGCCGCGGCGGCCGAATCGGCGCGCGGACTGCAGTTTCTCGCGACCGACCGTCGTCAACTGCGGCTGGCCCACGGCGCCGCGCTGGCCGGGGAGCTGCCGCCGCGGCCGGTCGTGCTGGCGATGAGCTTCAGTGCCCTGGACCCGACGATCGCGCCGCCCGGGCAGCACCAGCTCTCGCTGTGGGCGCAATGGCACCCACGGCACCTGGCCGACGGCAGCGAGTGGGCCGCGCACGCCGAGCGCGAGGGCGATCGAATCATCGCCGAACTCGACGCCGCCGCACCGGGTTTCGCCGACACCGTACTGGACCGGTTCGTGCAGACCCCGGCCGATCTGGAACGCGAGCTCGGGTTGATCGGCGGCAATGTGATGCACGTGGAGATGTCGCTGGATCAGATGTTCTTCTGGCGGCCGCTGCCGGAGCTGTCCGGGCATCGGGTGCCGGGCGCACCGGGCCTGTACCTGACCGGCGCGTCCACCCATCCGGGCGGCGGCGTATCCGGGGCCAGTGGTCGCAGCGCGGCCCAGGTGGCGCTACGAGACCTGCGCCGACCTCGGCTGACCGCGCTGAGCCACCGGCTCGGAAAGCGATGAGCCGCAGGAGGGAACCGGAGATCGCCGGGACACCGGCGTGAGCGGAGCGAACCATCGGCACAGCGTCCGGGGAGCCGACGGAGCCGAACGCCGGCGAGGTGAGGTCGCGAGCCTGCTGACGTGGTCGGCCGGTGCGGCCGTACCGGCGGTCGCCGCGGCGTTGCTGATCCTCGCCCAGATCACCTATCCGCTGACTGCCGGATCGGCACGAGACGGCGTGATCGCCGCGATCGTCGTGCTGTCCGCGCTGACGGCGCTCGCACACGCCTGGGTGACCCGCGGGCCGCGCTACGCGGCCGGGCTGCTGGTGATCGTGTCGGGTATCGGGTTGGTCGCCGAGATCGTGGGTACCGCAACGGGATTCCCTTTCGGCTGCTATCACTACGCGCACCGGCTCGGACCGGAACTCGCGGACGTGCCACTTCTGGTGCCGCTCGCCTGGACCGGCGGACTGTATCCGGTGTGGATCGCGGCCGGACTCGTGTGTTCCCGTTCCCGCCTGCGGATTCCGCTGACAGCGCTGGGAGCGGTCGGCTGGGATCTGTTCCTGGATCCACAGATGGTCGCCGCGGGACAGTGGAGTTGGTGCGCGCCGCGGCCCGGGCCGCCGGGCACGGATATCCCGTACACCAACTATCTCGGCTGGTTCGCCGTGGCGTTGCTCATGGCCGCGCTGCTGACGCTGCTCGACCGCGTCCTCGCGCGGCCCGCCGCCAGCCCGACGGTCCCCGTGCTCGTCCTGCTGTGGACGTGGCTGGGTTCGGCCCTGGCCCACGCGGTATTCCTGGGTTTGCCCGCCTCGGCCGGGTACGGATTCCTCGGACTGGGGATTGTCGGAATTCCGCTGCTGTGGACGCTGGTCAGGACCCGCCACGGCATCTCGGCGACAGTGCGCAGATGAGACGCCACGCCGACCCGCAGCCCGTCGCGTTCCGAAGCAGTCGGCGTGTCATGGCACGATGTGAGCCGTGCAGCCGAGTCCGACACCACCGAAACCCGACGTCACAACGACTTCGACCCGCCGCCGCGCCTGGTCGGCGGTGTTACTGCTGGCGATGTTGATGCCACTGCTGGCGGGATGCCTGCGGGTGCAGGTATCGATGGGGGTGTCCTCGAACGACCGAGTCTCGGGACGCATCGTGGTGGCGGTGGTGCCCGCCAACGCCAAGGACAAGGGCCCGCAGCTCAAGGTCCCGCCGACACTGGCCACCAAGGTGCGCGTGGAGCAGTACACCCAGGACGGCTACGTCGGCAGCCAGGTCTATTTCGACGATCTCACCTTCGGTGAGGTGGGCCAGCTCGGCATGCTGTCCGACCAGACACAGGGCATGTTCAGCCTGCAGTTCGTGCGCACCGGCGATCTGGTCACGCTCAACGGCCGCGCCGACCTGAAATCGGTTCCGCCACAGGGCTCGGACATTCAGCTCACCGTCGCGTTCCCGGCGCGGGTGGCCACCACCAACGGCACTCGCGACGGTGATTCGGTGGTGTCGTGGAAGCTTCCGGCCGGGGATTCGAGCACGGTGCACGCCGAGGCGAGCTACGCCGATCCCAACACCCGCTCCTTCGCGGGCTGGGCGGGGATCGTAGGGGGTATCACCCTCGCCGTCGCCGCGCTCGTCGCCGTGATCGCCTATATGGCACGCAATCCCATGGTGCCCGACCAGCGTGGGAGGGGCTGAACCAACGTCCTTGTGCGCTCAGATGTTCCTGTCGATCGCCTGTCAGGTGTCCTTGCCGGTGGATGTCGATTGGCCGAACGACCGCCCGGCTGGTATGTCCGAACGTAGGAGTGTGCCTTGGGCATTCGGCCGCGATCCCGAGGCGGCGCGATCGCGGGTCATCCGCGAGGACGGAGTGTGTATGCGAGGGACAGGGTGCGTATGAGAACAGCGTTCAGGAGATCCGCGACGGCCGCACGACTGGTGACTCCGGTGGTGGTGAAGACGGGGACGGCGATCGCGGCGAGCGGGTGCGCGCTGGCCGTGCTGAACCGTGTCAGTACCCGGCAGCTCGGGGTGCTGGGGCCACCGGTGATCGAACCGGTGACGGTGTGCATCCCGGCCCGCGACGAGGAGCGCAGACTGCCCGGCCTCATCGCGGACCTGCGCGGACAGCACGGGATTTCGCGCCTGCGGGTACTGATCCTGGACGACGGATCCACCGACAGCACGTACACCGCGGCCGTCGAGGCGATCGGTGACGACGACCGCTTCACCGTGATCTCGACCGGCGCCGACCCCCGACCGGGCTGGACCGGGAAATCCGCCGCCTGCGCCCGCCTGGCCGAGATCGCCACCACAGCAACAGGTTCCGACGACACCCCGAACGGAGTACTGATCTTCCTGGACGCCGATGTGCGGATCGGGGCGGGCGCGCTCGCCGCCGCGGTGGGCGAATTGCGCCGTACCGGTGCGGGTCTGGTGTCACCATGGCCGCGTCAGCGTGCCGGGACCCTGACCGAGGCGGTGGTTCAGCCGCTGCTGTGCTGGTCGTGGGCCTCGACGCTGCCGATGCGGATGGCCGGCCGCAGCCTGCGCGCGGCCACCGCGGTGTCGTGCGGGCAGTTCCTGACCTTCGATGCGGCGGCCTACCGCGCGGTGGGCGGGCACACCGCGGTGGCCGGAGCGATGACAGAGGACCTGGCACTCGCGCGCGCCCTGCGACGCGCCGGGCAACGCACCGTGCTGGTCGCGGCCGGGCGCATCGCGAGTACGCGCATGTACCGGGGGGCAACCGAACTCGATACCGGCTACACCCGTTGGCTGTGGTCGGCGTACGGATCGGCGACCGGCAGCGCGGCCGTCGGGACGGTCGCGGTGCTCGGGTACTGGGTCCCTCCGCTGGCGGCGCTGCTCGGACGCGGCGCCACCCGGCGGATCGGCCTGCTCGGCTACGCCTGCGCCGTCACCGGCCGCCTAGCCGCCCGGTCGCTGGAGTCCGGCGGCGGCCTCGCACCGGCGGATGTGGCGGCGGCCCTTGCCCATCCGGTCTCGGTGGCCGCCTACCTGCGCCTGTCGTACCGATCGCATCGCAGACATCGGGCGGGGCGGCTGAGCTGGAAGGGACGCGCCATCGCCGCCGGATCGGCCTCCGCCGCGCCCGCCGTGTGGATTTCCGCCGACACCATACGGAAATGACAGTGCTGCGATCCTGAGTTCAGCGCACCGCGGTGACGCCTATACCTGGACCGCCGCCGACGCCAAGCTGTACCCGAGGTTCACCAGCACCTCGGTGGTCGCCTTGGCGAAGTTCAAGGTGATGAAATGCAGACATGGCGCACCCTCGGCAATCAGGCGCTGACCGATCTCGGTGGCGATCTCGATACCGACCTCGCGCACCGCGTCGCGGTTGGCCTCCGGATCGTTGCCCGCCGCGCGCTCGAGTCGCGCCAGCAGCGGTGCGGGCAGTGCGCGGCCGGACAGCTCCTCCGCGCGCTGCACCGTCCGCAGCGAGGTGATCGGCATCAGTTCGGGGATGATCGGCTTGGCGCCCTGCGCCGGATCGCATCGCACCACCCGATCCCGCAGCCGCAGATAGTCGTCCACGTCGAAGAACATCTGGGTGATCGAATATTCCGCACCCGCACGCAGTTTCGCGCACAGCTGGCGGGTGTCGTGGTCGAGGTCCGGTGAGCGGTGGTGCCCCTGTGGGAACGAGGCCACCCCGACGTGGAAGTCGCCGAGATCACGAACCATGCGCACGAGTTCCTCGGCGTATTCGAGCCCCTCGGGATGTTTGTGCCACTGCCCCAGCGGATCGCCGGGCGGATCGCCGCGCAGCACGAGCAGATTGCGAATCCCGGAATCGGCGTACACGCCCATGATCGAGCGCAGCTCGGCCACGCTGTGCCCGACCGCTGTGAGATGCGCCACGGTCAGCAGCGTGGTCTCCCGGGCCAGCTGCCCGGTCACCCGCGCCGTGCGGTCACGGGTGGAACCCCCGGCCCCGTAGGTCATCGAGACGAATGCCGGATGCATGCGCTCGAATTCGCGTGCCGCGCGCCACAGCCGCGCCTCGGCGGCCATATCCTTCGGCGGATTGAATTCCACCGAGAACGGCACGGTCCCGTCTGATCGCGGCGCCAACCTCCCCACGACGGATGGAGTTCCGGAAACCTGCGGCGTCCGGGGTCGGCCAGGGCGCAATGTCTTCTCGGCTCCCGGTACGTTGTCGAAACTCACCGACCCAGTGTAATTGGGAATGGTGACGGCCCAGGTGGGCACCGTCCGGGCGCGAAATCAGACACAGTATCGTTCCCATCCGAGACGCCCGCGCGTCCGAACCCTGAGCGTCAGCGTTTCACAACCGAGCTGTCGCGGTGAATCACTCTCTGGGAGGTTCCGTTGTCGGCCGGAGCAGATATCTCGACGCGACCGAACCCGGCCACGGATGACCGGGGCGTGGGGGCGTACATGGACACCGCGTGGTTGGTCGGCGCCGTCGCCGAGGCGCTGAACCGGTACTTCACCACCCAGCGTGAATCCGTCGCCGCGCTCGGACCTGCCTACCTGGACGCGACCGAGACGCTGCGGGATTTCGTACTGCGCGGCGGCAAGCGCACCCGCCCGGCCTTCGCCTGGACAGGCTGGCTGGGCGCGGGCGGCGATCCGGACGGGCCGCAGGCCCCGGCGGTACTGCAGGCCTGCGCGGCGCTGGAACTGGTGCAGGCGTGCGCGCTGATCCACGATGACATCATCGACTCCTCGCGCACCCGGCGCGGCTTCCCGACCGTGCACGTGGACTTCGAACGCCGCCACCGCGCGCGCGGATGGAGCGGCGACGCGGGGCATTTCGGCATCAGCGTCGGCATCCTGATCGGCGATCTGGCGCTGGCCTGGGCCGACGACATGGTCGCCTCCGCGCGCCTGCAGCCGGCCGCGCGCGCCCGCTTCACCCCTGTCTGGGCGGCCATGCGCACCGAGGTGCTGGGCGGGCAACTGCTGGATATCCACGGCGAGGCCGGCGCCGACGATTCGGTCGAATCGGCCATGCGGATCAACCGGTACAAGACCGCCGCGTACACGATCGAGCGGCCGCTGCATCTGGGCGCGGCCCTGGCCGACGCCGATCCGGCGCTGATCGAGGCGTACGGCGCCTTCGGCACCGATATCGGCCTGGCCTTCCAGCTGCGCGACGATCTGCTCGGGGTCTTCGGCGATCCCGAGGTCACCGGCAAACCGTCCGGGGACGATCTGCGCGAGGGCAAGCGCACCGTCCTGATCGCGGAGGCGCTGCGCCGCGCCGATCGCACCGACCCGGCCGCGGCGGCGCTGCTGCGCTCGAGCCTGGGCACCGACGTCTCCGCCGAGGAAGTCACCCGACTACGTGCGGTGATCACCGACCTGGGCGCGGTCGACGACGTCGAGCGCCGCATCGCCGACCTCACCGATCAGGGCCTGGCCGCACTGGCCGCCAGCTCGGCCACCCCTGCCGCCAAGGAGCGCCTCGAGGCCATGGCCCTGGCCGCCACCAAGCGCGTCGCGTGAAAACAGTCCCGGGGAACACCGATCGTGTGGTCGTGGTCGGCGCGGGCCTGGCCGGATTGTCCGCGGCGCTGTACCTGACCGGCGCGGGCCGGGAGGTGACGGTGCTCGAGCGCGCCGACCATCCCGGCGGCCGGGTCGGGGTGTATCGCGGGGCCGATTACGAGATCGATTCCGGAGCAACGGTTCTCACCCTGCCCGGGCTGATCGAGGAGACGCTGGGCGCGGTCGGCGACAGCGCGCGGGCGCGGGGGCTGCGTATCCACCGCCTCGCCCCGGCGTATCGGGCGCGGTTCGCCGACTCCTCGACGATCGCGGTCTACTCCGATCCCGACGAGATGGCGGCCGAGGTCGCCCGCGCCTGCGGCCCGGACGAGGCGCCCCGCTACCGGCGACTGCGCGAGTGGCTGGCCCGCGTCTACGGCGCGGCATACGGCCAGTTCATGGACGCCAACTTCGACTCCCCGCTGGATATGGTCACGATCCCGGAGAAACGCGCGGGACTGACCGAACTGGCCCGCCTGGGTGCGTTCGGGCGGCTCGGGCCGCGGGTGGGCCGGATCCTGCGGGACGAGCGGCTCGCGCGGCTGTTCACCTTCCAGGCCCTGTACGCCGGAATGGCCCCCGCCGAGGCCTTGGCCGTATACGGCGCGATCCCGTACATGGATACCGGCCTCGGCGTGTATTTCCCCGAGGGCGGTATGCGCGCGGTCACCGCGGCCCTGGCCGAGGCGTTCGTCGCGGCCGGAGGGCGGCTGGAGCTGGGCGTGGAGGCGACCGGTATCGACTACCGCGACGGTCGCGCGCGGCGCATTCGGGCCCGAGCCGTCGGCGACCGCGCGAGCGGCGGCCCAGCCGTGGCGGACGACACCGACCGGACGACGAGCCCGGACTCACGCACCAGGGCGTACGACTGCGATGCGGTGGTCCTGACCGCCGACCTGGGCTCCCTGGAACGATTCGGGATCCGGCGCCGCCGCCCGCTGCGCGCCGCTCCCTCGGCCGTGGTGGCCCACGGCACCATTCCCGCCGACATCGCCGCGCGCTGGCCGGTCCAGGCGCATCACACCATCGACTTCGGCCACGCCTGGGACAGCACCTTCACCGAGATCGTCGCCCGGCCCGGACGCGGCCGGTTGATGAGCGACCCCTCGCTGCTGCTGACCCGCCCCGCACTGAGCGACCCCGGCCTGTTCATCGACCGCGCCCTGCGCTGCGAGCCGCTGTCCGTCCTGGCGCCGTGCCCGAATCTGGTTGCCGCGCCACTGGATTGGCCCCGCCTGGGACCGTCCTACCTGCGCGAGGTGCTGACGGTGCTCGAGCGGCGCGGCTATCGCGGCATCGCCGAGCATTTCCGCGTCGACCATCTGGACACGCCGCGGACCTGGGCCGACCGGGGCATGATCGCGGGCAGTCCGTTCTCCGCGGCGCATCTGTTCCGCCAGACCGGCCCCTTCCGCACCCGTAATCTGCCCCGCGTCGCCGCCAACGTGGTGCTCGCCGGTTGCGGCACCACTCCGGGCGTCGGCGTGCCGACCACGCTGCTGTCGGGAAAGCTGGCCGCACAGCGGATCACCGGCCCGGCGCCGGCGGATTCGGCACGATTACCGCACGATTCCGGGGTCGTCGCCGACGCCGCCCGACACTGACCGATGCCCGCCGGATCAATTTCGGCACGCCGCGGTGTGAACCTGGCGAACCGACGCGCTAGTCTTCCCGGTGGACTACTACACTGGCCCGCGACCTATTGACCGCGGTTTCGACCGCACCGGATTGCTGGGGGGAACGACAACCTCTATGCCGACCCCCGAACCGTCTACCGCCACCGCGGTACCCATGGCTACCACCGAGGCTCCCGAGATCGGGGCCACGGCGGTTCCGGCTGTGACGCGCCCGCGCTGGACGCGACTTTCGGCAGATTTCTTCCGTAGCCCCGAGGGCCACGCGGCCATACTGGGCTTCTGGGGTTCAGTCATGATCACCGTGGGCGGCATGGGCGCGGGTGCGACCCGGCGCAGCGACCCGCTCCTGGAGTCCGCGCACCTGTCGTGGCTGCGCTTCGGGCACGGCTACGCGCTGGCGACGATGGTCGTCTGGGTGGGCGTGCTTGCGATGATCTGGGCGTGGGTCCGGCTCGGTCGCATCACCATCGGGCGCGACGCACAGCACAGCACCATAACGCTCAACGAACTGCGCACCATCGTGGTCATGTGGGTCGTCCCGCTGCTGTTCGCCGTGCCGATGTTCAGCCAGGACGTCTACTCCTACCTGGCCCAGGGCGCGCTGCTGCGCGACGGATTCGACCCGTACAAGGTGGGTCCGGTCGCCAACCCGGGCATCCTGCTGGACAACGTGAGCCCGGTCTGGACCAACACCACCGCACCGTACGGCCCGCTGTTCCTGCTGCTCGGCAAGTGGATCACCGCCGTCACCGGGGACAACGTGGTGGCGGGCACCTGGGCCATGCGCCTGGTGATGCTGCCGGGCCTGGCGCTGGTGCTGTGGGCGGTCCCGCACCTGACCAAGCACCTCGGCGGTAAGCCGACGGTCGCGCTGTGGCTGGCGATGCTCAACCCGCTGGTGCTGATCCACCTGATCGGCGGGGTGCACAACGAGATGCTGATGGTCGGCCTGATGGCCGCGGGCATCGCGCTGGTGCTGGAGCGTCAGCACGTCTGGGGCATCGTGGTGATCGCGATCGGCGTCGCGATCAAGGCCACCGCGGGCGTGGCGCTGCCGTTCCTGGTGTGGATCTGGATGATCCACGAGCGAGAACGCAGGGCGGCCCAGAACGAGGGGCCGCTACCGCATCCGATCTGGACATTCGCCAAGATCGGCGGGCTCGGCGTCGCGGTATTCGCGGCGGTGTTCGCCGCGGCGACGGCCGTAGCCGGCGTGGGCATCGGCTGGCTGACCGCGCTGTCCGGGTCCAAGAAGATCATCAACTGGCTCTCGCTGCCGACGATCATGGCGCACATCGTCACCTGGTTCACGCCGTGGCAGCTGGATTCGGTGCTGACCTGGACGCGCATGCTCTGCGGTATCGCGCTGGTGGTGGTGCTGGTCTGGACGTGGTGGCGGTTCAAGCTCACCGAGAAGCAGGCCGTGCTGGGCATCGTGATCGCCCTGGTCGCGATCGTGATCCTGTCCCCGGCCGCACTGCCCTGGTACTACTCGTGGCCGCTGGCGCTGGCCGCCGGCTTCGCGCTGTCCACCGGCACGCTCCAGTGGCTGGTCGGGCTGTGTACGTGGCTGATGCTGGTGTTCGAGCCGGGCGGTGCGATCGGTCTGTACAACTTCTGGCACGTGTCGGTGGCGATCCTGGTCGCGGTGCTGGCGGCGGTGTCGCTGGTCAAGGTCGACCCGCTGCGCTTGCGCGCGGATCCGAACCGGCCACCGGGAGCCGGGCGCAAGAACCGCGGTTTCGTGGCGTCGGTGGTCGAATCCGGGATATCCGCGGCCGGAGGTCCGGTCGGTAACGGGCAGACGGCCATCGATGCCGCCGGTGCGGGCCCCGCGACACGATGACCCTCGTCGACTCCCCCTCGTCGGCACGGTCGGCGGGCGAGAGGTCCGCGTCTGCCGAGATCGGGCGCGGGGAGCTTGCCGACGCATATCGGCAGTGCCGCCGGATCGCCGCGGCACACGGACGCACCTACTTCTTGGCGACCCGGCTGATGTCGCCGGAGCGCCGACCCGCCGTGCACGCGCTGTACGCGTTCGCCCGCACGGTCGATGACATCGTCGACCACGGTACGGTCGATCACGGTACGGTGGACGACATCGTCGATCACGGTGTGGGACCGGACGTTTCAACGGACAGCGCGACGCACGACGACACGGGACTTCCCGACGCGGCGCGAGCACTGAACCGCATCGAGGAACGGCTGCGCGGGCTGCTCGACCGTCCGGTTCCCGGCGGTCCGACGGATCCGGTGCTCGCCGCGGTCGCCGATACGATCACCCGGTACCGCATCGCACCACAACACTTCTGGGTCTTCCTGGACGCGATGCGCATGGATGTGCCAGGCAGCGCACTGTTCCGCAACCGCTACCGCACCATGTCGGAGCTGCGCGGCTACATGCGCGGCTCCGCCGCCGCGATCGGCCTGCAGATGCTGCCGGTGCTGGGCGCGGTGGTCCCGGTGCACGAGGCCGAACCGGCCGCCGCCGCACTCGGCGAGGCCTTCCAACTGACCAACTTCCTGCGCGACGTCGGCGAGGACCTCGACCGCGACCGCATCTACCTGCCAACCGCAGAATTCGCCGCCTTCGGCGTCGACGAAGACCTCCTGCGACATTGCCACCACACCACCCGCACCGACCCCCGCCTACGCCGCGCCCTGGCCCACCTGATCGCAATCAACCGCGACCTCTACCGCATCGCCGCACCAGGCATCGACCTGCTACAACCACGCGTACGCCCCGCGATCCGAACAGCCGCGTCCCTATACGCCGAAATCCTCGACGAGATCGAACACGCCGACTACGAAATCTTCGCCCGCCGCGCAGTAGTCCCCCGCCACCGCCGCCTACTGGTCGCAGCCACCCACCTCGCCACGTCCCGGGCCGAACGCTGACCCACGCGGGGTCAGAACGGGTCGGCGGCGGCGCGGCGGAGCACCTCGCGGGCGAGCGGGCCGTGGATGGCGTCGATGGGACGGCCCGGCAGGGTCTCGTCGTTCAGGTAGATCCACCGCAGGATCTCCTCGTTGCTGTACTTCGCGTCGCGCATCACGGTGATCAAGCCCGGCACGTGTTTGGCGACGGCCCCGGTGGGATCGAAGAAATCCTTGGGGACCCCGGTGAAGCCGTCGCGGCGGACGGCGATGATCTGATGGTCGCGCAGCAGCTGATGCACCCTGCTGATCGCGAGACCCAGCTGATCGGCCACATCGGGTAGCGGGATCAGGGTCACCGACTCCGGCAGGACGTCGTCGCTGCATGGAAATGCACTCACGACGCATACGGTAGCCGGTCGCTCCGACATGGGGAGTTCCCGGTGCCCTGCGGAGAATGCGAACGTGTGATAAGACCGCCGTGCCGAACGTCATGGGACACCCTGTCGGCTCGCGCCTATACGATCGGGGGTGCCGCCACAGGGGCGGCGAGGCCCATTACCGCGCGTGCGCCGCGGATCGGCGCCGTCGTAAGAGGTGAGAGCTTTGTGAACGTCGGAGGAATGCAGTGATCGGTCAGATGCTGGACGGGCGCTACCGCATCGATGCACCGATCGCGCGCGGCGGGATGTCGATGGTGTTCCGGGGGGTGGACACCCGCCTGGACCGCCCGGTCGCGATCAAGGTGATGGATCAGAAGTTCGCCGGTGACCCTCAGTTCCTGACTCGTTTCGAGTTCGAGGCCCGCGCGGTCGCTAAGCTCAAGCACCCTTCCCTGGTCGCGGTGTACGACCAGGGCATCGACGGGGATCATCCGTTCCTGATCATGGAACTGGTCGTGGGCGGCACACTGCGCGAGCTGCTGCGCGAGCGCGGCCCGATGCCGCCGCACGCGGTCGCCGCGGTCGCCGAGCCGGTCCTGGCGGCGATCGGGGTCGCACACCACGCCGGGCTGGTGCACCGGGACGTCAAGCCCGAGAATGTGCTGATCTCCGATGCCGGCGAGGTGAAGATCGCCGACTTCGGCTTGGTCCGCGCGGTCGCCGGGTCGAATATGACCTCCGCGAGCGTGATCCTGGGCACAGCGGCGTACCTGTCGCCCGAACAGGTCACCGACGGCAACGCCGACGCCCGCAGCGACGTCTACTCCTTCGGTCTGCTGATCTTCGAGATGCTCACCGGTCGTACGCCGTTCACCGGCGACACCTCGCTGTCGATCGCCTATCAGCGGGTGGAGAAGGATGTGCCGAGCCCCGGTGCGCTCATCGAGGGCGTGCCGCCGGAATTCGACGCACTGGTCGCCCGGGCCACCGCCCGCGAGCCCGCCCACCGGTACGCCGATGCCGCCGAGATGGCCGCGGATCTGCGGCGCATCGCCCGGGAACTGGATCTACCCGCCTACCGAGTGCCCGCGCCGAAGAATTCGGCCGAACACGCCTCGGCCCGGTTCCGGGCGGTGGCGCCCGCCACGGGCGCGACCCGGGTCGTCGCGGACGCGACCACCCGCTTGGCCGCGGACCCACCCACCCGGCAGGTCGCCGGATCGCCCCACACCAGGGTGCTCACCACCGCCCGGTCGCGCTCCGAACCACCCGGATACGCGGAGCCGGTCGCGCCGGAGACCTACTACCCGGACTACGAGTACGACAACCGGTCTCGATCCCGCCGCCGGGTGTTGATCTGGGCATCGATCGTGGTCGCACTCGCGCTGATCCTCGGCGTGGGCGGCTGGTATCTGGGTGTCGAACGCTACTCGGCCGTTCCGGCAATCGCCGGAATGGACACCACCACCGCGACCACCGAACTGCAGAAGGCCGGATTCGCCGCCACCATCCGCAAGAAGGCCTCGGACACGATCCCCGTCGGCGGTGTGGTGGGCACCGATCCGGACGCCGGAGCCCGGGAGCTCAAGGGGTCCACGGTGGCGGTGCTCGTGTCGAGCGGTAAACCGCGAGTCCCGCAGTTCCAGCCGGGTCAGAATGTGCAAACGGTCGATCAGGCGATCCGCGACGCCGGGCTGATCCCGGTCGACAGCGGCGAGAAGCCGAGTACGGCGCCCGAAGGCAGTGTGGCGGCACTCGAACCGTCCCCGGGCACCGCGCTGCCGGCGAACGCGCAGGTGAAGGTGTTCCGCAGCAAGGGATCCGTGCAGGTCACCCTGCCGGATCTGAGCGGCAAGAGCTCCGGCGACGCCAAGGCGGCGCTGCAAAGCATGGGCATCACGGTGCAGGACACCCGATCCCAGTTCGACGCCCACTACCAGACCGACCAGGTCATCAACACCGACCCGCCCTCGGGCACCTCGGTGCTGTCCGGCACCTCGGTCACCCTGTATGTCTCGAACGCGGTGCAGGTACCCGACGAGACAGGTAAGTCCGCCCTCGACGCCCGCGCCGACCTGGAAAGCCAAGGCTTCAAGGTCAAGGTGGACCGAGTCTTCAGCTCCGAGCAGGGCACGGTTCGCGTACAGTCGCCGTCCGGCGGCGCCAACGTCCAACCGGGAAGCGTGATCAGACTGACGGTCCTACCGTTCTAGCTGTTCCGCCTCTCCGCGATTCAGCGCAGGCAGAGAGCCGTCGCGGGCTGCGTATGCGTGGTGGCGGATGGGTGCCGATCCGATTGTGGGCGTACCCGGCAGCTTGCCGCCGTCCTGACCGCAGTGGTTCTCCCCGCCTCTCCGCGATACAGCGCAAGCAAAGAGCCGTCGCGGGCTGCATATGCGTGGTGGCGGACGGGTGCCAATCCGATTGTGGGCGTACCCGGCAGCTTGCCGCCGTCTTGACCGCAGTGGTTCTGTTGAGATAGCGCGGTGGAGGGCTGTTCGGGTTTCGGGTAGCGGATTAGCTGTATGTCAAGCGACCATCAGCAGGGGGGTGCCGGTTTCCGGATCGTTGATCGCGACCACCGAGTCGGTGGTGAACACGTCCACCGGCGCACCGCCGATGCTCGGGCTGATATTCGTCGTCACCTGCGGCGCCACCGTTGTCGGGTCGTAGCCCCAGGCGATGTTGAAGATCAGCAGGCGGCTACCGTCGCGCAGCACCACCTCCGACGGGATGCCCTCGTGGTCCCGGTCGATCAGCATGCGCAGGATCGTCCGGTCGGCGGGGTCCACCCGCAGCATCCCAGGCAGACGAAAGACGAGATTCATCGCTCGCCTCTGTCCGCCCGCCGCGCTGAGTTCGACTCCTCCAAGATCAGCGCAGCATTTCCGCGACGAGGAAGGCCAGTTCCAGGGACTGCTGGGTATTCAGGCGCGGATCGCACGCTGTCTCGTAGCGGCCCTGGAGGTCCAGATCGGAAATGTCCTGGGCGCCGCCGAGGCATTCGGTGACGTCCTCTCCTGTCAGCTCGATGTGCAGACCGCCCGGGTGGGTGCCCAGCGCGCGGTGCACCTCGAAGAAGCCCTGCACCTCATCGACGATGCGGTCGAAGTGACGGGTCTTGTACCCGGTCGAGGACTCGTGGGTGTTGCCGTGCATCGGATCGCACTGCCAGATCACTCGATGGCCGGTGGCCTGCACCTTCTCGATGATCGGCGGCAGCACCTCGCGCACCTTGTGGTTGCCCATCCGCGCCACCAGCGTCAACCGGCCGGGCTCGTTGTTCGGATCGAGCCGCTCGACGTACGCCACCGCCTGGTCGGGCGTGGTGCCGGGGCCGATCTTGAGCCCGATCGGGTTGGCCAGCAGCTCCGCGAACGCGATGTGCGCGCCCTCGAGCTGGCGGGTGCGCTCACCGATCCACAGGAAGTGCGCGGACAGGTTGTAGAGCTTCGGATCGCCGGAGTCGCTCTGCGACAGGCGCAGCATGGCCCGCTCGTAGTCCAGCACCAGCGCCTCGTGGCTGGCGTAGATCTTGGCCGCCTGCAGGCTCGGATCCTGCACCCGGCAGGCCGTCATGAAACGCAGACCCCGGTCGATCTCCTCGGCCAGCTGCTCGTAGCGGGCGCCGGCGGGCGACTGCGCGACGAAGTCGCGGTTCCAGTCGTGCACCTTGTGCAGATCGGCCATGCCCGCGCCGGTCAGCGCGCGCACCAGGTTCATCGCCGCGCTGGCGTTGGCGTAGGCGCGCACCAGCCGGGACGGATCGTGCTCACGCAGTGCGGGATCGGCGACCAGGGAGTTGATCATGTCGCCGCGGTAGGACCGCAGGCCCATGGCGTCGGTGTCGGCCGAGCGCGGCTTGGCGTACTGCCCGGCGATGCGGCCCACCTTCACCACCGGCAGGCTGGCGCCGTAGGTGAGCACCACCGCCATCTGCAACAGGGTGCGGATGTTGCCGCGAATGTGCGGTTCGGTGTTGTCGGCGAAGGTCTCGGCGCAGTCGCCGCCCTGCAACAGGAACGCCTCGCCGCACGCCACCTCGGCCAGCCGACCGCGTAGCTCCTCGACCTCGGCGGGCACGCAAATCGGTGGCACGCTCTCCAGGACCGTGCGCATATCCGCGGCCACGGCCGGATCCCACGATGGTTGCTGCATCGCGGGGCGCGCGAGCGCCTCGTCGAGCCGACGGCGCAGCTCCGTGGGCAGCGGAGGCAGCTCCGGCAGGCGATCGATCGGTACGTCGACGGTCCAGTTCACCAGATAAGAATAAAGAGCCACACCGACACGCGCGAACCCGGAGTGCCCCCTATACCTCCACCGATGGCGATGGGGCGGCACGAACGCGTGTCGACCGAAGGTAAGGTTGCCTCCGCTTCGCTCCCACGGGGACCGTAACCTCTACCGACGGACGGGCACCGTGCCCACGTCCATAGAACGAGAAGTCAGGAGAGACCGATCCCGCTTCGCTATTTTTACGACTCGGAATTCATCGAGGACGGGGTGACGATCGACCTGATCTCGATCGGCGTGGTCTGCGAGGATGGGCGCGAATATTATGCGGTCTCCAGCGAATTCGACCCGGACAGGGCGGGCCCGTGGGTGCGCCGCAATGTCCTGCCGAAGCTGCCGCCGCCCTCCTCCGCCCTGTGGCGCACCCGCCGCCAGATCCGCGACGAGCTGTACCGGTTCGTGATCCCGCGCCCGGGCGTGGAGCCGGAACTGTGGGCCTGGGTCGGCGCGTACGACCATGTAGCGCTGTGCCAGCTGTGGGGTTCGATGGTCGATCTGCCCACGAACATGCCCCGCTACACCAACGAGCTGCGCCAGCACTGGGAAATGGCGGGCCGCCCGGCCCTGCCGCCGATCCCGCCCGACGCCCACGACGCCCTCGCCGACGCCCGGCACAACCTGGCCAAATTCGAGGCGATCGAGACCGCCCGCCGGATGTGACCGAACGGATTCCGCCTCGGGACCGGTCGTCTAGCTGGCGACCGACTCCGGGACGCGGTCGGCATCGCTGCGGCTCCCGGACGGGACGCCCTTCTTCAGGCTCTGCGCGTACACATCCACGTACTCTCGCTCGGACATCCGCATCAGCGCGTACATGATCTCGTCGGTGACCGCGCGCTCGACGAAACGGTTACCGCCCATGCCCTCGTAGCGGGAGAAGTCGATCGGCTTGCCGAACTTGACCGTCACCTTGCGCAGGCGCCAGCGGAACGGACCGGGCGGGCAGACCTCGTCGGTGCCGATCAGCGCGACCGGGATCACCGGGACGCCCGTCTCCAGCGCCAAGCGCGCGACGCCTGTCTTGCCCTTGTACAGGCGGCCGTCGGGCGAGCGGGTGCCTTCGGGATACAGGCCGACGACGCGACCCGCGTCCAGCAGTGTGCGCGCGGTGTTCAGCGCGCTCTCCGCGGCGTCGGCTCCGCTGCGGTCGATCGGGTACTGGCCGGCGCCGGCGAAGAACCACTTCTGCAGGCGGCCTTTGAGACCGGGAGTGGTGAAGTATTCGGCCTTGGCCAGATAGGTGATGCGGCGCGGACTCATCAGGGGGGTGAACAACCAGTCGGTGAACGACAGGTGATTACCCGCGAGGATGACCGGCCCGTCTGCCGGAATGTTCTCCACACCCTCGGCCGTCGGCCGGTTGAACAGGTGCATGAACGGCCCCGGGAACACGTACTTCAACAGCCAGTAGAACATTGTGTCCTTTCACCCAATGTGTTTTGCCAGGACCGGCCGGAACCAGCATCGTCGCGGGAACCATCATCCGATGCCGACTCTACCGCCGCCGACGAGCCACGACCAAGCCAGCACGGTGATTTCACGACACCCTTACCTCACCGTCAACGATGTGCGCCGTCCGTGCCCGATTTCCGTACGGCACCGGCCGTTTTGCGACCACGGGCGACCGGTTTCCCACCCTGGGCCGACGATGCCTCGGCCTTCCCGTTCGATGCCCGGCCCCGCCCGGCCGACGCCTTGTCGCGGGAGGTGGATGCCGTTGCGCGCCCCGGCGATCCCGGCGCGCGAGTCGGTACGGACGATGTGTCGTCCGGTGCGTCCTCGTCGCCCAGTGCCACGCGGGCCAGTTCGGCGGCCCCGATCATGCCGGCGCCCTCCCCCAGCTGCGTCGTGCGGATACGGGCGAGCGGGCGGTGCCGACCGCCGGTGATCGCCGCCGCGTAGTGCTCGCGGGCGTCGTCCAGATACAGCGCGGCCGAGGAGCTCACCCCGCCCGCGATCACGATCAGATCCGGATCGAAGATGTCGCTGACGAACGCCAGCCCCAGGCCGAGCCAGCGCGCGAAATCCGCGAGCGCCGCGAGCGCCACCGGATCCCCGTCCTGCGCCGCACCCGCCACCTTTCGCCCGGTCAGCGAGCCCGGATCCCGGTACGCCTCACGGGCCAGAATGGTCGAGCTGGCCGGGTCACGAGCCAGCATCTCGATCGCGGTATCCGCCAGAGCCGTTCCGCTGCAATACCTTTCCCAGCAGCCGCGCTTGCCGCAGGGGCAGGCTCGGCCGTGCGGGACGACCTGCAGATGGCCCAGTTCCGGTGCCACACCGTAACTTCCGCGATACAACTCGCCGCCCACCAGCAGCGCCGCGCCGATCCCGGTGCCGAGTGCGACCATCACGCCGTTGTGCGCACCGGCAGCGGCGCCGAACCGATATTCGGCCCACATGGCGGCATTCACATCGTGTTCCAGGATTACCGGCAGCCCGAGCCGGTCGGACAGCTCGTTCGCGACCGGCGAATCCTCCCACGGCAGATGCGGCGCGAAGCGCACGGTGGTCCGGGTCTCGTCGACGAATCCCGCCACCGCCAGGCCTACCGCGCCGATCCGATGCCGCGAACGCAGTTCCCGCACGGCACGTTCGAGCCCGTCCTGCAGTGCCTGTTCCGCGTGCGGGGTCGGGGCCTGCACAGTGTCGAGCACCTCGCCCGCGCCGTCCACGACGGACGCGCGAATATTGGTGCCGCCGACATCGATTCCGACGGTCAGGGGCCGCTCACGCCCGATACGCGTGGTCATCCCTTGATCTGCACCGGAATCGGGACGTACTCGGGTCTGCCGGACGTCATGGGTGGGGCATCGGACGATGGGCGCTCGGCGTCCGGATCTCCGCTGTCTCCGAACGTGTCCCGCGCGTCTGCCGACGGATCGCGCGGCGTCCCGGCATCGGCGCGCGGAACAGGATCGACAGGCACGCCGGCCAGCGCCTCGCGCAGGATCGTGATGATGGTGGCTCCGTATGTGGCGAGGGTCGTGACCATATCGTTGTTTTCGCCGCGGGCGAGCGCCGATGCCGCGCACAGGGGGCACCAGCCGCAACCGCTCCACTCGGCGCCCTCCTCGGCCGCCGCGCGGCGCAGCACCGGCTCGACGCGTTCCAGCACGACCTGGGCCAGCAGCCGCAGTTCCTCGGCGAGTTCGCCGAGATGCGCCTCGTGTCCGCGCGCGTGCCGGTCGTCGGGGCCGCCCGAGCCGTCGAAGTAATCGTTCATCGCGGCCATACCTCGGGGTCGGGGCGAAACCGCACGGTCAACCGGCCGTCGCCGAGTTCGGCGCCGTCGACCATGCATCGCCGCAGCACCGGCGCCAGGCGCAAACGACGCCGGATTCCGTCTGCTCCCACGATCAAATCGTCCTCCACTCGTCCCAGGCGCAATGTCGCCGGGTCGACCACGGGCAGTCGCAGGCGCAGCGTGAACACCGAGCCGAGGCCGGCGCCCGATTCCAGCCGCACCTGCGGTCCGGCCGATCGGGCATCGTCGGCGTCCACGCCGCCGCCGAGCACCCCGTCGCCAGGCATCTCGCCGCCAAGCATAGGGTCTGCCGCGATTTCCGCCCGGTTACCGCGCGTGTCCGCTTCCTGCGCACCCGTAGCCGCACCCAGCGATGCCGTCAACGCACCCAGTGATTCGACGCCCACCGGCTCGGGCCCGCTGTGGTGCACGATCCGCACCGGAACATCGGGCATCCGCCGCCGCAACTCGGCGACGACCTCGAGCTGTTCGGCCTGTCGCTGCGCGTACCACCGCACCGCCGGGTGCTCGTCGCGCGCGGATGCCGCGGCCGAGTCGACCGGTGGCAACACCTTGTTCACCACCACCTCGTCCAAGCGCAGTCCCAGCAGCGCCGCGGCCGAACGCATGCGGGCCGATTCGGCCACCGCGACTCGTTCGGCCACGGTGATCAGCCGCGCGCCGGTGCGATCCGGGTCGGCGAGCAGCTCGCGCACCCGGGTGACCGCCGCGGCGATCCGCTCCACCGTCACCGCCAGGATCGCCCGCCGCAGATCTGGTCCGGCCGCACTCATCGCGCGCGCATGGGCGGGCCAGATCCGCTCGAGATATCCCAGCAGCGTGTCGGGGGCGGTGACGACGCGGAGCATATCCGCCGACGGCGGGCAGTCCAGCACGATCACATCCCACTCACCCGCCTCGGCGAACGCGGTGATCTCCACCAGCATCAGCAGTTCCTGCACGCCCGGCAGACCCGTCAGCTCGGCCGGATCCAGCGCGGACAGATCCATCCCGTGCGCGTGGCCCGCGCCGCCGAGCACACCCATCGTCTCGCGGAACCGAACCTCCAGCAGCGCAAGGGAATCCAGCTCGATCACATCGAGATCAGGCAACACCGAGATTCGCCCGGCGACACTGCCGGGCACGTGCGGGAACCGGATATCCAGCGCATCGCCCAGCGAATGCGCCTGATCAAGCGAGACCAGCAGCACCCGTTCCCCGGCGGCACGCCACGCCATGGCGGCCGCGCAGGCCAGGGTCGTCTTACCGACTCCGCCTTTCCCCGCGAACAGCTCCAGACGGGTCCGGCGTTCGGTACGCGTCGTCGACACGACCTCGCCTCAGCCCTCGACCCGCTTCTTGAGCTCTTTCAGAGCGGTATCGGTGATGACCTTCTCGGCCTTGCGCTTGAACATGCCGATCATCGGGATGGTCAGATCCACGGTGAGCTCGTACACGACCTGGGTCGCGCCGTCCGGCTGATCGATCAGCTCGTAGCTGCCGTCCTGCGCCTTCTGCAGATCACCGCTGGACAGCTGCCAGCTCACCGCCCGGCCGTCGGCACGCCAGGTGTAGGTCAGTACATAGGTGTCCTTGACGACGCCGGCGTCCAGCACGAACCGCGCGGTGCGGGCGCGTCCGTCGGGGAATTTGTCGAGGATCTCCACCGTACGCGCCGCCGCCACCCACTCCGGGTACGACTCCAGGTCGGCGATGACCGCCATCACCCGATCCGACGGGGCATCGATGATGATCGACCTCTGAGTCCGATCTGCCATAACCGACAGCGTTTCCTTTCCGGCGTTACGGTACGGAGGGTGGTTCAGGTGAGCAGGTCGGCTCGCGGTGTCGGGGGCTCACCCGCAGCGCGCCCGGCCTCCAGACGCGCCTTGACCTCGAACGACATCTTCTTGCCCGCGACCCGGCGATCCCGGCTGACCGCGAGCAGTTCGCGCGGCGCGGACAGCGCCCGTACCGGCTCGGCGTGCAGGAAGTAGTGCATGATCACCCCGTCCAGCGACGGTTCGAGCCACACCTCCATCGTGCCGTTCAGCCCACCGGCCACGGCCCACCGGATTCCCTTGTCGGCCCGGTCCTCCCGTACCTCGAGGGTGAGGTCGGGCCACCACCGGCGCCAGCGTGCCCGGTCGGCCAGCACCTCGGCGACCGCTGTTCCGGGCGCCGCGATGAATGTCTGGTCCGCGACCTGGATGGTACTCATGACGGAGCCTCGCTGACGCTCGGCTCCGTCGCGAGTACCACGGTAGCTGTGTTCATTGCCGCTCGCTTCGCTCGCTCATGACTTGCGAGCCTAGCCCACCAGATCCCCGCCGCTCGAAAGCAGATTCCCGGCGAGCAGCGAACGCATGCGGGCGCCGAGAGTATCCCACCGCCACTGCGAACTCACCCACTCCCGCCCGGCCTCGCCCATCCGCGCCGCGGCGTCGCGGTCGGACAGGATGCCGACGATCGCGTCGGTGATCTCCTCGGTCGAACGGCCGTCGACGACGTGCCCGGTGCGGCCCTCCCGCACGGTTTCCGGTGCGCCGCCGGATTTCCCGGCCACCACCGGAACCCCGGTCGCCGATGCCTCCAGGTACACGATGCCCAGGCCCTCGACGTCCAGGCCCGCGCCGCGGGTGCGGCACGGCATCGCGAACACGTCGGCGAGGGTGTGATGGGCGGCGAGTTCCGCCGAGGGCACCCGTCCGGTGAACACGACCTGCTCGGACAGGTCCATGGCCTGGACCAGCGCGCGCAACTTCTCCTCGTGTGGGCCACCGCCGGCGATCACCAGCACCGCGCCATCGATGCGGTCCTTGATCTCGCGCATCGCCAGGATCAGCATGTCCTGCCCCTTGCGCGGCACCAGCCGGGACAGGCACAGGATGGTGGGCCGCTCGCCCAGTCCATAACGCGCCCGCAGTTCCGCCCGGGCGGCCGGATCCGGCCGGAACACCTCGGTGTCCACGCCCGGCGGCAGATACTCCAGCGCGGCCCGCGGGCCGAAGGCCGCCGAGAAGCGGCGGCGCGTGTACTTGCTGACGTAAGTGATGGTGTCGGTGGTGTTGCCGATCACCCGCAGAGCTTGGCGCGCGCCCGGCAGCATCGACCAGCCCACCTCGTGCCCGTGCGTGCTGGCCACGATCTGGTGCGCGCCCGCGGGCCGCAGCAGCGGCGACAGCAGCGCCAACGGTGCGGCCGCGCCGAACCAGACGGTGTCGCACCGCTCGTCGCGCAACAGCTTCGCCGCTCGCCGCAACACCAGCGGCGTCGGCAACATCAGCGTGGTCGGATGACGCACCACCTGGAACGGCTGCTCCGCGTCGAACTTCAGATGCGAGTCGCCCTTCCACCGCGGCGCGTACACCACGAGCTCATCCGGCGGCAGCCGCATCGCCAGCGCGTGCACGTACGACTGGATCCCACCGGGGCGCGGCGGAAAGTCATTGGTGACCAGCAGGGTGCGCGGCATGCGGGGGAGTCTACGAGGCATTCACCGGCGGCCGAGAGGCGGCAGCGAAAGTAATCACGCGGGGCCTCCCACCAGGGCTGCCCGCCCGACCGGAGCCGTCAAATCGGTTGCGCGGCAGCCGCGGCGCGATTGAGATGAACCCATGCCGGAGCCGCGTGATGTCACGCGCCCGCGCGGGATTTGATCCATTCGCGCCAGCGGGTGACGAAGTCCGCCTGGTTCAGGCCGAGGGTGTCGTGCAGGGCGGCGTCGACCGCGGGCCCGTCCTTCGGGCCGGTGGCCATGCGGCGGTAGAGCTCGACCACCGTGTGCTGTCCGTACTGGTCGGCGACGAAAGCGTTCGCGGACCAGCCCGCCTCGTAGGCCAGCGTGGCGTCGTTGGCCGGGCCTGGGGCGAAGGCGCTGTCGGGCGGCAACTCCGCGGGTAGTTCGCCGGCGCGCGCGTCTGCGGTCAGGACGGGGGCGAGTTGTGCGAAGGTGCGATTCTCGCCGCGGTGCGCGGAGTATTCGGCGAACCCCTCGAGGGTCCACAGGGGTGAGCCGTCGACGGTGACGGCGCGGGCGGCCACGTGAGTGAGCTCGTGGCGCAAGGTATCCCGCAGGCCGTCGGCGCCCAGGCGCCGTCCGGCATCGGCGCTGAACACGACGCGCTGGCCGGTCGGGCGGGCGCCCGGGACGAAGGGATCCGAGACCGACGCCGCGGAGACCTGATCGGAGACGTTTCCGGTCGCATGGGTGAGCGCGGCGAATTCGGCGGGACTCGATGCCACCGCGACCACCGCCGCCCGCGCCCAGTCGGTGCCCCAGAGCTGAGTGACGGCCGTGACCGCCGAGCCGATATCCCCGGCCAGGGTGTCGACATCGGCGCGCTGGTACGGATGCCCGAGCACCACGGATAGTCGGCCGTCGTCCTGCGAGACCTCCTGGGTGACAACCGGTCCGTACGACCCCATGATCCGGCGCAGCTCGGGCAGCTGGGGGTCGGCCGGGACCGCGGGCGCGGCCGCCTCGGCCGCGGCGGGCACCGGGCGTAGGTGCAGCGCCGATTTGGGCAGCAGCGCCAGCGCGCCGCCGACGGCGATCAGGGCGATCGCCATCGCGACGGTCGCAACGGATCCGAACCGGCGCTTGGCGGCCAACCGGCCTCCCAGGCGCGTCAACGCAGACAGATCAACGCTCACGCTCACACCTCGGTGTCTTATCGGGTCACCGTGCTGCTATCCGGGCATCGTGCTATGTGCTGTTTGCTGCTATTGAGGCATACCGAGCCAATACCGCCGCGCCCCGTAGTAGGGGAACGACCCCATCGGCATCACCTGTACCGGCACACCGAAAGTCGATGCGTGCAACAACATTCCGTTGCCCGCGTAAATACCCACGTGCGAGACGTCGGAGTAGAAGAACACCACGTCACCAGGCTGCAACTGGTCCCGGGACACCGGGGTGCCGACGGTCACCTGCTCTTCGCTGGTGCGCGGCAGATTGATCCCGACCTGGTGAAACGCCCACTGCACCAGACCGGAACAGTCGAACTCGTCCGGTCCGGTGGCGCCCCAGACATACGGATCGCCCACGCGGGTGAGCGCGGCCGCCAGTGCACTGGTGCTGCTGCCGGGGACCAGGCCGCGCAGCAGCGTCGCCCGATCGAAGCCCGGCGGGAACAGGGAACCGGACAGCGAGGCCCTGTCGCCCGCGGACAGTTGTCCCCACGCCTCGATCACCTGGGCGATCGCACCCTGCAGATCGGCGCGCTTGTGTTCCAGATCCGTCCGCACCGTGTCGGCCTTCTGCGCGGCGTCGTGCGCGGCGTTCGCGGCGTTACGGGACGTGGTCTGCGCGACGTCGGCCGCGTTGGTGGCCTTCGTGTATTGGGCGAGCTGGGCGCTTGTCTGCTGCTGCAACACATCCAGGGTGGACATCTGATCGAGCAGCTGCTGCGGGGAGTTACTGGCCAGCACCGAGAACATGCTGTTGGTGCGCGCACCCATGTACGCGGACAGCACGGTCCGATCGATCGCGGGCTGATACCGATGGACCTGCGCCTCGGCGGCATTCACGGCCTGATCCGCGACAGCGAGCTTGGCGTCGGCGTCGCGTTCGACGGCCTGTTTGCGATTCAGATCCCCCTGAGCGAGCAGGGCCTGCTGGTTGAGCTGTTCCGATTGATGCGACAGCGCCATGAGCTTCTGCACGGCATCGCTGGCGCTGGTCGGCGTGGAGTTCGTCGGTTCGGCCCAGGCGCCGCCGCCCGCGACGCCGAACATCAACGCGCTGACCGCCAGTGACCCTCCTACCAGGCGTCTGGTTCGTTTGTTCCCATGCTGCGCGGTCACTGCCTGCGGCGCCTCTATTCCGTGTTCCGAGCTGATCCTCATGAAGGTCTCGATCAGGTTACGGAACGGCGACCGCCCGTGTCCAGCAGAGCACGGATTGATCACAGTCACTGGCCCTTTCGCGCAGGTCACGTTCCGTCACGGCGCGCGTCAGCTATAGCGGCGCGCCCCGGCGATCGGCATCGAGTACAGCGGCGCGACCGCCACCGGCTCGCCATAGGTGGAGGCGTGCACGATATTGCCGTTGCCGACGTACATGCCCGAGTGGCTGCCGCCGTAGTAGGACACGACATCTCCGGGCTGCAGCGCGTTGAGCCCGACCGGAGCTCCCGCATCGAGCTGGGCGTAGCTGGTGCGCGGCAGTTGCCGGCCGGCTTGCTGATACGACCACTGCACCAGGCCCGAGCAGTCGAAGGCGTTGGGTCCGGTCGCGCCGTAGACATACGGATCGCCGACGCGCGACATCGCGGCCTTCGCCGCGCGCTGCCCGACGGTCTCCACCGGAGCGGGAGGTCGGGTGATGCCCGGGATCTGCGCGCCTCGCGGAATCATGTTCGGCGGCACCACGTTCTTGGGGATCGCGTTGAGGATCGGATCCGGTACGTCGAAGTTGCCCACACCCGGGATGACGACCGGCGCGGCCGAGGCGGCCGGCGTGGACAGCAGCAGTGTGCCGAGGGTGGCAGCGCCAACGGCTCCGGCCGCAACCACCCGGTGGGCACGTCGCTTGATCGCCATGATGCGTGACTCCTCGTCTGCCCCGCGACGCCGCATCGGGTGATGCGTCGAGCTCCGCAAGGTCTCGACAAGATTACGAACACATAACGGCGTGTTGTAAAGCCGCAACCACGCTCAGCGGTGTCTCGCAACTTTTGCGAAGCACATGCCGTGCGATATTTGTCACACCAATCACGAAACCATAACGATCATGGATGACCTGGGTGTTCGCATACGTTCGCCCGTACCCGGGCTCGGCGTGTCGGATTTGTGTTCGAATTGCGATCGATTGGGAAATCGCCTCGTAACTAGGACTGTTTCCAGAAAACACGACCGATCAGTCCGTTATCTGCGGCCTGACTCACCGCGCCTGCGGGATGCGATCGCGCAAGCCCCCTGACGCAACCCTCAACCTGTAGGTGATTCATCACCGAATCGAATCAATGTGACTCCAGTCACATTTATGTGTAAACCAGCGAATCGCGGCCGTTCGCACCTCGTCGCTCGACAGTCGATACCGGCGAAGGCGACACCGACCGAATCTGTCATACCCCCGCAATACGCTGCTGCCCGTGCCCCCGCCCGCTCGACCGGCCCAGCTGGCCTTCGATGATCTCGATACCCCGCTGTACGCCACCACATTCGTCGTCGTCGACCTGGAGACCACCGGCACCAGCCCGGACGACGACTCGATCACCGAGATCGGTGCGGTGAAGGTGTGCGGCGGCGAGGTCCTGGGCGAATTCGCCACCCTCGTCGATCCCGGTCGCGCGATCCCGCCGCAGATCGTGCAGATCACCGGCATCACCACGGCGATGGTGCGGCAGGCCCCGCAGATCGACGCGGTGCTGCCCGGATTTCTGGAATTCGCGTCCGGCGCAGTACTGGTCGCGCACAACGCCCGCTTCGACATCGGCTTCCTGAAGGCCGCCGCGGCGCGCTGTACGACGGCCTGGCCCGCGTTCCAGGTGCTGTGCACGGTGCAGCTGGCGCGGCGGATCCTGTCCCGCGACGAGGCGCCCAGCGTCCGGCTCTCGGCGCTGGCTCAGCTGCTGGGCTCGCAGACCCGGCCCACCCACCGTGCGCTGGACGACGCCCGCGCCACCGTCGACGTATTGCACGCGCTGATCGGCCGGGTCGGCAATCTGGGCGTGCACAGCCTCACCGAGCTGGCCGACTACCTGCCCGCGGTGAACCACCGCCAGCGCGCCAAAAGGGTGCTGGCCGCCGACCTGCCCGCCGTGCCGGGGGTTTATCTGTTCCGCGGTCCCTCCGACGAGGTCCTCTATATAGGCACGGCGGTCAATCTGCGCCGCCGGGTGCGCACCTACTTCACCGGCTCGGAGACCCGTCCGCGCATGCGCGAGATGGTCGCGCTGGCCACCCGGATCGATCACGTGCCGTGCGCGCACGGACTAGAGGCCGGAGTCCGGGAATTGCGTCTGCTGCTCGCGCACACCCCGCCGTACAACCGGCGCTCGAAATTTCCGCAGCGGGCATGGTGGATCACGCTCACCCAGGAGCCGTTCCCACGCTTCACCATCACCCGCACTCCGGGCCGGGATGCGCTGGGGCCGTTCGGATCCCGTGCCAACGCCGCCGAGATCGCGGCCACCGTCGCGGAGTACTGCGGGCTGCGCACGTGCACCACCCGGATCCCCCGGCACGGCCGCCACGGCGCCGATTGCCCGCCCGCCGCGGTCGGCGGCTGCCCGGCCGGACGCATCGGAACACCCACCGACGCAACGCAATACGCGCCCGCGCCCCGCGCGGTACGCGAGTTGTTCACCGGGGGTGACGATCGGCCGCTGCACGCCATGCGCGAGCGGCTCGAAACCTGTTCGGCGGCCGAGAATTTCGAGGCCGCGGCCCGGGCGCGGGACCGCACCGTCGCGGTCGTGCGCGCCCTGCATCGCACCCAGCGCCTGGCCGCGCTGGCCCGCATCGCCGAGCTCGTCGCCGCGCGCCGGGCCGAGGCGGGCGGCTGGGAATTCGCGGTCATCCGCTACGGCCGCCTGGCCGCCGCCGGGACCGCCGCGCGCGGCGTCCCGCCGATGCCCGTCGTCGACTACCTCGTCGCCGCCGCGGAAACCGTGATTCCCACCGGACTCGACGCCCCGGCCGAAATCCCCCTCACACTGTCGAGCCTGGATGCCACGCCCTGTGACGACCCCCGGAGCATCGCGTATCCCCCGCTGCGGGGCGCGCTACCGGAGGAAACGGCCCTGCTCGTCCGCTGGCTCGAACAACCCGGAACCCGCATCGTGCGGACCACCGACGGTTATGGCGGACCCCGCCTCGGCGCGGGCCCCTGGCTGTCCTGGGTCGAACGTGCCGAATCCGCCGTCCGGGTCGAGGCCACCGGCCGGGACTATCTCTCACGCACCGAGGCCTGACCCGTGCATAGCCTGTGCGCCCACCCCATAGACTCGGACCATGATTACCGCGATCGTATTGATCCACGCCGAGGCCGCGCGCATTCCCGAGACCGCGCAGGCGCTGGCGGATATCGAGGGTGTCACCGAGGTGTACTCGTGCGCGGGCGACGTCGATCTGATCGCGACGGTACGGGTGCGCGATCACGAGCAGATCGCCGAGGTGGTCACCGGCCGGATCAACAAGACGGCCGGAGTGCTGCGCACAGCCACCCACATCGCGTTCAAGTCATACTCGCGAGCCGATGTGGAGGCCGGGTTCTCGATCGGCGAATAGCGCGGGCGACTACCCCTCGAGCACGGAGGATCCGATCGGCGCGGCCTTCTCCCCCGCCTCGATGGACTTGGTCACCCCGCCGTGGCAGCCGGGCAGCAGATAGACGCGCGCCTGCTCATCGCTGTTGTTCACGATCCGCAGCCGCAGCGGGAACGATCGCACGGTCAGGCAATTGGTGGTCTTGGCGTAGGCGTGACCGTTGATGTACAGCGCCCCCTGTGCCGCCTGCGCGGGCGCGGCGCAGAGCAGGGCCCCTGCGGCGAGAGTCCCTAGCAGCAGGCCGGTAGTCGACTTCATCGTCACACCTGGACTGTAGCCAAACCGCCGCCGCCACGCGCGCAGTCGCAGCATCATGCTCGGCGTGTCCAAAATAGCGGGCAATTCACATATTTCGGATATCGCCAGAAAAGGCAAGGCCCCGAGCCGTTTCGACTCGGGGCCTCGACGTGGGTGAACTCAGTGGCTGCTGTGCTCGCCGGCTTCCTCGATCGCCTTGTTCTGGTGCTCGGCGAGGATCTCGAGCTGCTTGTGATGCTGCTCGTGCTCGTACGCGGTGAGCTCCTCGGCCTCCGACGCCGGATCCGCTCTGAGGAACGAGCCCATACCCGGCTTGCCCGCCAGGCCCAGCTTGTTCATCTTCTTCGGCACCGGTGCGCCCTGGTACTCCAGCGGGATCGGGTGGCCGTGGCCGTCGACCGGGCCCAGCGGCTGGTGCACCTCGATGTACTCGCCGTGCGGCAGACGCTTGATCACACCGGTCTCGATGCCGTGCTCCAGGATCTCGCGGTCGGCCCGCTGCAGGCCCAGGCACATCCGGTAGGCCAGGAAGTAGGCCAGCGGCGGCGCGATCAGCAGCGCGATACGGAAGAACCAGGTCGTCGCGTTCAGCGACAGGTTGAACTTCAGCGCGATGATGTCGTTGTCACACGCGAAGGTCAGCACCAGGTAGAACGCGATGGACATGGCGCCGATCGCGGTGCGCACCGGCACATCTCGCGGACGCTGCAGCAGGTTGTGCCGGGCGTCGTCGCCGGTCAGGCGCTTCTCGATCCATGGGTAGGCGATCAGCACCATGAACACCAGGCCCATGATCAACGCGACCCAGAACGGCGCGGGCACCGTATATCGGCCCAGATACAGCTCCCAGGGCGGCATCAGACGGGCCAGGCCGTCGGTCCACATCATGTAGAAGTCCGGCTGCGACCCCGCCGACACCTGGGAGGGGTTGTACGGACCCAGGTTCCAGATCGGGTTGATCTGCAGCACGCCACCCATGACCGCCATGACGCCCAGGGTGAACATGAAGAACGCGCCCTGGTCGGCGGCGAACACCGGCACGATGCGCGCGCCGACGACGTTGCGCTCGGTGCGGCCCGGTCCGGGGAACTGGGTGTGCTTCTGGTACCAGACCAGCGCCACGTGCGCGGCGATCAACGCCAGGATGATGCCCGGCAGCAAGAGCACGTGCGCGATGTAGAGGCGCGGAATGATGATCGTGCCCGGGAAGTCACCGCCGAATATCAGCCAGTGCATCCAGGTGCCGATCACCGGAATACCCATGGTGATACCGCCGAACGCGGCGCGCAGGCCGGTGCCCGAGAGCAGGTCGTCCGGGATCGAGTAACCGAAGAAGCCCTCGAACATGGCCAGGATCAGCAGCAGCGAACCGATGACCCAGTTCGCCTCGCGCGGCTTGCGGAACGCACCGGTGAAGAAGATGCGCAGCAGGTGCACGATGATCGAGGCCGCGAACAGCAGGGCAGCCCAGTGGTGCACCTGGCGGACGAACAGACCGCCGCGCACCTCGAAGCTGATGTTCAGCGTGCTCTCGTACGCCTGCGACATGGTGACGCCACGCAGCGGCTGATAGGAGCCGTTGTAGATGACGTCGCTCATGGACGGGTTGAAGTACAGCGTCAGGTAGATACCCGTCAGCAGCAGGATGATGAACGCGTACAGCGCGATCTCACCGAGCAGGAACGACCAGTGGGTCGGGAAGACCTTGTTGATCGACCGCTTGACGAACGCCGCCATGTGGTAGCGCTCGTCCATTTCATTCGCCTGACTCATGAACGACGCTCCCAGTAGGCGGGCCCGAGCGGCTCGATGAAGTCGCCGTTGGCGACCAGGTAGCCGTCGGTGTTGACAGTGATCGGCAGCTGCGGCAGGGCACGCGCGGCGGGACCGAAGATCGGCTTACCCCAGTGGAGCGCGTCGAACTGCGACTGGTGGCAGGGGCACAGGATGTGCTGGTCCTGCTGCTCGTACAGCGAGGTCGGGCAGCCCAGGTGGGTGCAGATCTTCGAATAGGCCCAGTAGTCGCCGAAGTTGAAGCTCTCCTGGCCCTTGCGCTTGACCGCGCGGGCGGCGTCCTCGGGACGGAAGCGAATCAGCATGGCCGCGTTGCGGATGCCGCGCAGCGACTGGAGGGTCTCCTCGTCGTTGCCGCGCCACTCCTCTTTCCACGGGAACACCGTCTCCATGCCGCCCGCGTCGAGATCCTCGGGACGCATCAGCACGATGTCGTCGGGGCGACCGGTGTCCTTGCGCAGGAACACGGTCTGGCCCGCGTAGTCCGGGGTCCAGCCCGACACCCACAGCGGGGACTTCTTGCCCTGCGCCCACGGGTTCTTGATCATGCCGCCGACGAAGACGAACAGCGCGCCGACGCCCAGCACGCCCATGCCCAGGCCGGCGGTGCGGGTGATCAGCTTGCGGCGGGCCAGCGTGGAGGTCTCCAGCGCGTCGGTCAGTTCGGCGACCAGGGTGCGCCGCTCCACCTCGGGCGAGGCGCCGTCGTGGCGATCCTGGATGGAGATCTCGGCCGGGATGAACTTCTTGCGAATCAGCACCATGGCCACGCCGATGGCCAGCACCGCGATGCCCAGCAGCAGGCCGTACAGCGGGGTGGTCAGCGAGTAGATGCCCGCGCCGGACTCGTCGCGGGTCTTGTACCGCCACGGCCAGAACAGGAACACGCCGATCAGCGCGATACCCGCGAGGGTCGACAGGACGAACCAGAACGCCACCTGACGCTCGGCCCGCTTCTCCGCGCGAGTGCCCGGAACCGGCCAGCGCGGGGCGCGGTAGGCGACATCGACGCCGTCCCGCGCGGTGCCGAGTTCGACCAGCTCCTCCTGCGACATCGCATCGAGCTGTTCCTCGGTCGGGTCCAAGTTCACTGTGCGGGTTTCGCCACCGTCGGGATTGACGGCACCGCCGTCGCCTGGCCGACTCATGTCGCCGTTGTGCTCCTTGTCTGTCATGAGCGGGATCCGATCCACATCGCCGAGCCGACCACGGCCACGATGCCGATGATCCACATCGCCAGACCCTCGGTCGCGGGACCGAAGCCGCCGAGGCCGTAGCCGCCCTCGGGGTGGGATTCGGTGCGGTTCTTGATGTACGCGATGATGTCGCGCTTCTCGTCGGGGGTGATCTCGCGGTCGGAGAACTTCGGCATGTTCTGCGGACCGGAGAGCATCGCGGTGTAGATCTGCTGCTCGTTGGCCTCGTTCAGCGCCGGGGCGAACTTGCCGGAGGACAGTGCGCCGCCCTTACCGGTGAAGTTGTGGCAGGACGCGCAGTTCATGCGGAACAGCTCGCCGCCGACGCCGAGGTCGGCGCCCTTGACCAGGGAATCCTGGGCCAGGCTGCCGTCCGGATCGCGAACCACCGAGGGGCCGCCACCGTTCGCGGCGACATAGGCCATCAGCGCGTCGGTCTGCGACTCGTCGAACTTCGGGGGCTTGCGCACGATCTGTCCGGCGTTCCACGGCGCGGGCATGCGGCCGGTGGAGACCTGGAAGTACACCGCGGCAGAACCGACGCCGATCAGGGCGGGGCCGCGGTCCTGCACTCCCTGCAGGTTCGCGCCGTGGCAGGTGATGCAGGAGGTGTCGTAGAGCTGCTTGCCCTGACGGATCAGTGACGACTGGTCCTGGTCGGCGGTGGCGACCTGCGCGTGCGGGGTCAGCAGGGATGCGCCCAGCCCAGCTCCGACGAGAGCCATCACAAGTACCAGACCACCGGCCAGCTTCCGCCGCAGCCTGCGCTGCTTACGAGTCTTGGTTGCTTGGGCGTTCCCGGCGCTGCCTGGCTCTTCTGGCGCTGACGGGGGAGATGAACTCATCTGAAGTCCCTTTGGAGTAGACGGAACCGACTGATGCTGCAGGTCGTTCTGTGGCGTTACCGCCCGGCGGGCTAGCGCACGAAGTAGATCGTGGCGAACAGCCCGATCCACACGATGTCGACGAAGTGCCAGTAGTAGGAGACGACGATCGCCGCCGTGGCCTGCGCCGGGGTGAACTTGCTGACCTTCGTGCGGATCAGCAGGAAGATGAACGCGATGAGACCGCCGATGACGTGCATACCGTGGAAGCCGGTGGTGATGAAGAACACCGAGCCGTAGGAGCTGCTGGAGATCGACGTGCCCTCGGAGTAGAGACCGTGGTACTCGGTGGCCTGGCCGCAGACGAAGAACAGACCCATGAAGAAGGTCACCACGTACCAGCGGCGCAGCCCGAACACGTCGCCCTTCTCGGCCGCGAACACGCCCATCTGGCAGGTGAAGGACGAGGCGATCAGCACGGCGGTGACCGGCACGGCGAGCTTCATGTCGAGCTTGGTCGGCTCCGGCGGCCAGTTCCCGTGCGCCTGGGCGCGCGCGACGAAGTACATGGCGAACAGGCCCGCGAAGAACATCAGCTCGCTCGACAGCCAGATGATGGTACCGACGCTGACCATGTTGGGCCGGTTCAGCGAATGCACGCGCTGAGTTATGGCCGATCCTTGGTTCCCTACTGCGGTCGTCACGCCGGTAAGTATGACCCGTCGTAGTACGACAGGAGTAGCCGGGTGGGAATCTTGGCGGTCCGTGTCGGAATTCGCAGGGCCGGACGGAGACTCACCCGAGGTCCGGCGTGTCCGGCGTGTCGGATGATCATGGCTGGTCGGGGCCGGTTCCGGAGGTGCGGAGCGGGTTTGGGCAAGCGATCGGGTGGGTTGGATCGATCGTGTTCCTGTTATGTCCAACGACACGCGCGCGGATTGGGTTCCCGATCCGCAGGACCGCATGGGGTGCGATGTTCTGAAGCGCTCGTAGTCGCGCGCGGAGTTCGAGTCGCGCGGGGATATTCGGCGATACTCGGGAACGGTTACGCGATGGGTGTGCGGTCGGTGTGGCGGCGGTCGATCGGTGGGGACGAGACGGATTCCGCGACACCGGGTCCGGGGCCGGGTCCGGTCCCGGTATATACACCGGCATAACGCCTTGCGGGCTCCTACTAGGCTGCTAGTCGAGCCGCCGACCGTGCGGCGCTTGCGACAGGAGAGGTCGATGAACGCGCGCACCTGGCCCCAGATCCTCGGGGCCCTCACCGACGGGGTCGATCTGACCACGGAGGAGGCGGCGTGGGTGATCGATGAGATCTTCTCCGACAACGCCACGCCGGCCCAGATCGCCGCGTTCGGGGTGGCGATGAAGATGAAGGGCCCCACCCCCGCCGAACTGTCCGGCCTGGCCGCCGGGATGCTCGCGCGGGCGGTGCGGGTGCCGGTGGACGGTCCGGCGATCGATATCGTCGGCACCGGCGGCGACCGCTCGGGCACGGTCAACATCTCCACCATGTCCTCGATCGTTGTGTCCGCCGCCGGAATTCCGGTGGTCAAGCACGGTAACCGCGCGGCCTCCTCCAAGAGCGGCGGCGCCGACGTGCTCGAGGCACTGGGCGTGAAGATCTCCCTGGGCCCGGAATCGGTGGCGCACTGCGTGCGCGAGGCCGGAATCGGCTTCTGCTTCGCCCCCATGTTCCACTCCGGCCTGCGCTACGCCGGCCCCGCCCGCGCCCAGATCGGCATACCCACGGTCTTCAACGTCCTGGGGCCCCTCACCAACCCCGCCCAGCCCGGCGCGGGCCTGATCGGCTGCGCCTTCGCCGACCTGGTCCCCGTGATCGCGGGCGCCTTCGCCGAGCGCGGCACCAACGCCCTGGTGGTCCGCGGCAACGACGGCCTGGACGAGATCACCACCGCCGACACCACCGACACCTGGGTCGTCACCGGCGGCCGCATCGCCGAAACCACGATCGACCCCACCCGCCTGGGCATCCCCCGCG
>NZ_JAGPOX010000060.1 GCF_019038435.1 Nocardia alni | reverse complement strand
CCTACTGGCCCGGATCGAGCGGCACGAACAGAAAGAGCACTCCCAACAGCCCACCGACCGCACTCACCAGACTGCCGCATCACCGGCAGCCGCGTGAACCCCCGAAGAACTTGCGGGCGGGACCACTAAGGACTTCACCAGCGAGTAACACCGGAAGAACCGTAGTCAGCGGACGATCGATGGTTACCTGCAGCGCATTGGGTACTTCACCAACTTCCTTGGGACGGAGAATCTTTCGACGTCCGGACCCGACATCACCCGGGACCGCATCGGAGATATTGTCAAGATCTGTGGATGGGCTGAGTTTCGGCGAGCTTCTGTGTTGTAGCGTGAACCGCCCTTGGCGGCCCGGTGCGCGCAGGCCGCCTCCGGCCGTGATCGGTGAAGAGTGTTGCGGCGCTACGAAGCCGATGGCTGGTCTGCCACGTCGAGGATGGCCTTGCCGTTTACTCGGCGGTCGCGTAGCGCGGTGGCACCGTCGGCGAACCGCTGCAGTGGCCCGTGCCACCCGATTTCCACAGGCAGGGCACCGGACTCGACGAGGTGTACGAGGTCGGCCAACTCGGCGGCCACTGAGCCCTGGATGACGAATGACGTCAGCGATTTCGGCGGGCCGATGGTGGAGTACGGCGGGAACACCGCGGGCTCACCCGAGGTCCATCCGATGCTCTGTAGGCTGCCATCGGGAGCGAGCAGTTGCCAGGCCGCGACCAGTTGCGGGCCCCCGACGCTGTCGAGCACCACGTCGACAGGCGCGTCGATGCCGTTGAGGCCGACTACGACCTTGTCCGCGCCCAGCTCTTCCAGACCTATGCCGCGCTCGACCTGCCCAACCGAGGCGATCACGTGCGCTCCGGCCATCGAGGCCAGCCGTACGGCGAAGCGGCCGACCCCGCCGGACGCGCCGGTGATCAACACACGTCGGCCGAGCACTGCACCGCTCGCGCGTAGCGACCGCAACGCGGCCACGCCGGCCACCGGGAGTGCCGCTGCTTGTACGAGGCCCACCGTTGCGGGGACCTCGGCCAGTGCGCCGAGGTCGACGACGACCTGCTCGGCGAACGCCCCTTGTGCCAATGCCACTACCCGGGTGCCGGGTGGCGGGCCGGTGGGTCCCGACCGCAGCACGACCCCGGCGACATCGGAACCGAGCACCGCCCCAGGAGGGACACGTCCGGACCGGGCATCGTTGAGGTCCCCGTAGTTCAGCGCGGCCTGCCGCACTTCGACCAGCACCTCATCACCAGTAGCGACCGGCTCGGCGATTTCGGTGAGACGCACGGCCTCGGGCGCGGATGGGTCCACCACCAGTGCACGCATGCGGCTACTCCTCTCGGTTCATGATCGCCAACAGTGGCCACCGGTCGAGTATTCCTACGGGTCGGGCTCGCCGGAGATACTGTCAATCCGATGGATGGGTCGTTTCGATCAGCTTGTCGGCCATGGTAATTCCGGCCGCATGAGAGCCCGGCCCCTTGGTGACCTTGGTCCGGAGACGCGAGGAATTCCAGCAGCACATCGAGGTCGTCGGCGATTCTCGAGGGGAATGGCGAAGACGACTCGGCTCCCGATGGAATCCATCGGGAGCCGAGTCGCCTTTGTGGACTTGCGGGCTTACGCGACCAACGGCGCGCCGACGGGAAGGCGGATCTTGCCGCCGATGCCGTTGGCTACGTTGGCGGCGGAGGCGTACCAGGCGACCAGGGCGGTGATTATGCCGATGTAGCCGCCGATTTTGACTACGGTGTCGCTGGTGGAGAAGTTGCCGATGAACAGGAAGATTTCGGTGAGTTCCAGGGTTAGGAAGACGCCGAAGACGGCTATGTTGACCTGGAGGGCCAGGATCATCATGTAGGTGTTGAAGATGGCGAAGGCCAGCAGGATCCAGCCTAGGTCGTAGGAGCTCTGGTGGCCGGTGGCGTGGGGGGCGACCAGGCGGGCCCATAGGCCGAGGCCGATCCAGAAGCCGCCGTAGGTGGAGAACGCGGTCGCGCCGAAGACGTTCTTGTTCTTGAACTCCCACATGCCTGCTAGGAGCTGGCATAGGCCGCCGTATGCGAAGGCGTAGCCCAGCCAGGCGTTGCCGGTGGAGGAACCGGCCCAGCCGGCGTTGACCACCGATAACAGGAAGGTGGTCAGGGCGAATGCGCCCAGGCCCAACGGGGCCGGGTCGGCGATTGTGGGCGCGGCGGGAGTGGATTGAACGGTGCGATCGTCGCTGACGGTCATTCTGAATTCCTTTGCAGGAGTGGCTCGCTTGGCCGACGTCGCACTCCGGCGAGGACCACCGTGGTGCAACGCTCATGACAGAGTAACGCCGCGCGGCCCTGCAAGAGACCGGTTTGCCGGGTTTCGGGTGAAGTGCTGAGCGGGTGCTTCCCGAGTCGCCAGCGCCACGCCGGGGAGCGACCCGCCGCTCCCCGGTATGTGACAACCGGGTCTACCCGTTGCCCGAAGATATTGTGGTGAGCCAGATTCGTATGCCGTGACCTCGGCGGATACCCGATCCGGCCGGGCCGAACGGGTTACCCTGCTGCGGATTCCGCGTCGGGCAGGTGCGCGGCCAGGACGAAACGCAGTTCGCCGCGCCGGGCGACCGAGAGTTTGCGGTACACCCGGGTCAGATGTTGCTCCACCGTGCTGGGGGTGATGTGCAGGGTGTCGGCGATCTCGCGGTTGCGCTGGCCGAGCGCGGCCAGTTCCGCGACCCGGCGTTCGGCCGGGCTGAGTGTGTCGACGCCGGTCGGCGTCAGACAGACCCCTGGGAGGGGTTCGCGCGCCACGTTCTTCGCGACGGGGCGTTCGCCGCGTGCCGCACAGCCGGCCGAGCTGTCGGCTCCGCACAACGTGGCCAGACGAGCGGCCTCCCGCAGCAGCGGGCGAGCCTTGTCGACGTCGCCGACCGAGCGGTGTGCGCGGCCCAATTCCGCCAGGGCCGTGGACAATTCGAGGCTGTCGCCGCCGGCGCGTGCGACGGCCACCGCGTGGCGCAGCAGTGGCACGCGGCGGTGCGGATCCCCTGCGGCGGCGAGCAGCCGCAGCGATACGGCGCCGGTGCGATGCCGGTCGGGCCCGCCGATCAGCTTGAGATGCATGGTGGCGAACGCCTGTGCCCGGCGCGGCTCGCCCGCACTCAGATACGCTGCCGCCACGTCGTTGCGCCAGGGCACCAGCCAGCCGAAGTCCATATTCCACTGCCGCATCAACTCGCCGCAGCGCCGGAAGTAGCGCAGCGCGGACTCCGGTTGCCCGATGGCCAGGCAATGGTGCCCGTAGGCGTGCAGGTACGGTAGCGCGAAACGGGATTCGAACATCGCCCGCGGCACCGGCCGGCGCAGCTGTGCGGCCGCCTCGGCATGCCGGCCCTGTGCGGTGAGCGCGCGCACCAGCACCGCGATCGGCCGCCCGGCCCAGACGCCCAGGTGCTCGGCCGGGACGAGATTCAGTGCCATGGCGGCATTGTCGGCGGCGGCGGTCAGATTTCCCTTGCGCAGCAGTGTCTCCGCGCGCAGCCCCGCGAAAATGGACCGCCAGGTCGGTGCGTGCCGGGCCTGTGCCTCGGCCAGCAGCGACACGCACCAGGCGTCGGCGGTGTCGAGCCGATCCAGCTGGATCAGGCAGTCCACGGCCACCACCAGGGCCTCGAGCGTGCTCGAATCCAGGCGGTGTGCGGCCAGATTGCGCTGTGCCAGGCCGACGAGACGCGCGGGCGGATGCTGCACCGACAGCGCGGTCAGCAGGTCGGTGCTCAGCGGGCCGGGGCTGGTGGATGACGTGCCGAAGGTCGGCGGATCGGGCGGATACCGCGGCGGTTCGGCGTCGGCGGCCGAGGCGGTGCAGGCGGCTCCTCCGTCGCTTGTCGACCTGGTCACCGTGCGTCCTCGACCGGACTCGGCGCCACCGGTGGCGACCTCCCCGGCCCGGGGATGTCCGACGAACAGCCTGCGGTGTCGATCGGCATGTATCGGATGCATGTATCGCAGCCAGGCACACAGGAATTCGTTGCGTGCGGCCGCGTCCGACAGCGGCGGCTGGTAGGCCAACCGGGTGAGCGCATGATCGACCTGCTGGGTGTACCCGTGCCACAACATGCGCAGAATCGCCTGGGGGAGTTCGGCCTGCGGCACCCGCCCGCTGTAGAGAGCGGATTTCAGGCGGGCGAAATTCTTCGTCCGCGGGGAGGGATCGGTGCGCCACTCCAGCCCGACCAGTCGCATCGTGATCGACGCGCGGTCCTCCGCCCGTCGGCTTGCGCGATAGGCGAGTTCCAATCGCTGTGCGGCACAGCTGAGTTCGTCGTCGTCAAGCGACTGATCGGCGGCCGTGACGAGTACCTGAGCGGCCCACGAGCCGCGGACGGCGCCTGCCCGGGCAAGATGCAGTGCCGTGGCCGCGGCGGGGAATCCGTTCCGGTGCAGCAACTCCGCAGCCCTGCGATGGAGGTCGCGAAGTTCGGCGACGGGCAGATCGCGCAGGACGTGCGCGGCGATCGCGGGATGTGCGAAGCGCGCCTGCTCGAGCAAGCCGGCCTCGGCGAGCTGATGCAGCGTGCCGCGCATCTCGTCGGGGTCGGCATCGGACAGGGCTGCGACGAGTTCGACGGTCGCGGTGTCGGTGGCGTCCATGGCGATGCTCACGGAACTGCCCGGCCCCACGGGTGCGACGGTGTCCATGGCGGGGATCTCCTCGGTGGAGGTGACGATGTCCAGCACCGCGACCGCGCGAGCCGCCCGCAGACGTGCCGGGTCTGCGCTGCGCAGCAGGATTTTCAAGCTGTCGTCGTCCGAATGCCGGGCGCGTACGGGACGCGCGCCCGGCGTATCGGTGACGATCGGTGTGAGGTCTCGGTCCCGAGCGACCGAACGCTGCATAGTGGATCCCTTCGTTGATCGGGTGTGCCCGACTGAGGGGCCACGCGAGAGCAGCGTGTGGGGGAGCGGCATCGTTGCAGCAAGGCGCCTGCGGCGCACGGGAATTCAGCCGGTGCACAACTCATCGAGACGACCGCCGGGAGGTCCGACGCCCCCGGCGGCCGTCTCGTGTGTGAAATATGCTACACGTCAACGTGTTTGGTTTGCATATCGGCGCCGACACCGACCAGATCCACCGGTTGCGGCCAATATGCCAGGCACGCCGCGGAGCTCTCGTCGGCGGCCAGGAATACGACACTGCGTGCGGTGGTGAGCAGACCCGCCTCCTGTGCACCGAGGTAGGCGTGCACGGGAGCGGCGGTATAGGGGTCCCCACTGTCCGGGGACACCCCGGCGACGGCCGTGGACGGCAGGCCGAGCCGGTATGCCAGCTGCTCGCGGAATCCGGGGCGCGGCGCGGGCGCGAGCAATATCGCCCGCCCGGTGGCGAAGTCGCCCGGGCTCAGGCCCTCGTAGTCAAGGCATGCGCGCACCACCCGCACGGCGTCCGCGAGCGGGTCGCCGTCGCCCGCGCGTACCGTCAGCGCCGAGCGACCGTTGGCTCCGGCCGCGCTGAGGTCCGCCCACGCGGTCGGTTCCGCGGCGCCGGGTCGCTCGGTGGTGTGCAACCGCCCGAATCCTCCTGCGGCGGGTGAATGGTGCAGCAACAGTGCCGCGCCGCCCGCGCGGTAGGGGAATTCGTCCACGACCCGCTCGGTGGAGGGGTGGGTGTCGCCCGCGACGATCAGCGCGTACTCGGAATTCCCCGGCGCCAGGAACGTTTGCGCGACCATCAGCGCGTGCACGAGTCCGGTGCCGCCGTTCATGAGATCGAAGGAGAAGGTCGGAACTCGCCCGGTCCGGTACTCCAGGCCGATCTCGAGCCGCTTCTGGATCAGTGCGGCGACGGCCGGTTCGGAGACGTTGCTGTCGCGGAAGACACCGGTGTTGACCATTGTTCCGATCTGATCGGGTAACACCCCGGCCCGCTCCAGACAGGCTCGGCCGGCACGGGCGGCCAGCTCGAAATAGCTTCCGGTGTCCGCGTCGGTACAGACGGCCGCGGAAACGATCGCCGTACGCCCACCCGTCGCCCGGTCATCACCGGTCACCGAATCACTGCGCGATGCTGTGGTCATCTCAGGCCTCCAATCGGGAGATGGTCGCGGCCAGGTGACCCGAGACGATGCCGGACGCCTCCGGAATCAGCAGCACCTTGGACCCGCGCGGAATCCGCTTGCGGGCAAGGTGTTCGTGCAGCACGAGGAAGTGCGAGGTGGAGGCCGTGTTGCCGAATTCTTCGAGCACGTTGAGCAGCTGCGGCATCGGGGTGCCGAAATGCTGCTCGGCCAAGCGGCAGATGTGCTCGATGGCCGGGCCGCTGAACTGATGGTGGATCCAGTAGTCGTATTTCTCGCTCTCCCAGCTGCGTCCGGTCTCGGTGAAGAAGTCCGACATCCGCGACAGGGCCTGTGCGTAGCGGTGTTCGCTGGCCAGCTGGCGGTTGTCGGTGTACATCGCGATGCCCTTGGACTTATCGCTCGGCATGCCGAGGCAGAATTCCGCGCCGTAGGCGGTCGTGGTGAGCTCGACGTAGTGGATTTCGTCGTTGTCGTCGCCGCGGTCGTCGACCATGACCGCGACGGCCGCGTCGCCGACGGTGAGCGCGGCGAACTGCGGATCGTAGGGTTTGTCGATCTCGCGCATCGCGGTATCGGCGATGGGGGTGATCTGCTCGCCGCTGACCACCAGGCCGTTGCGCACGACCCCGGCCTTGATCATGCGGTCCAGCACCATGACTCCGGTCATCATCCCGGCGCAGGCGTTGGACAGGTCGAAATGCAGGGCGTGGGTGTTGCCGATCGCATTGCGCAACATCAGCGCGAAAGCCGGTGCGTAACAGAACAGATCGGGCCCGCGGAAGCGGGTGATGGATACCGAGATCACCACGTCGATGTCGTCCGCGGTGTAGTCCGAATGGTGCAGGCAATCCTCGATCGCCCGCAGCGCCAGCACGAACGACGATTCGTAATTGTCCGGATCGGAATTATGGACGTGGCGATTCTTGATCCCGGTGATGCGTTCCAGGTCCAGGGATCTAGGCATCGCCAGTCCGGCGATCAGCTCTTCGGTGGAGCGAACGGTTCTGGGTGTGTATGCACCGAGCGATTCGAAACGTGTACGCATGGCCCCCTACCCTCTGGATTGTTTTCGGGTGTGGTCGAATTCTGGTGCGGCGTGTTAATCGGCTGAATGATCGAATGCCGGGGCGCCGTCGTTATCCAGTAGCACCAATGCCGAGGTGGACATTACCAGGTGCATCGCGTTACGTAGGGCCGCGATGGCTGCCTCGGGAGTGGACACCTCGAGGGTGTATTGCCGGATCAGGGCCTTGCCTACCTGGGTAAATGCCCTTGGCTGCCATGCTGTGAATATTCGAGTAGGGGGGTCTGTAGGGGGTGGGGTCGAGCCATTGTCGTTACCTTCTGACACATATAAGTTACTGCGCTGAAAGGATTCCGACCAGTGCATGCGGTAGCGGCGGGGGGTGTAAAGTGGTAGCGTCGGATTCACCGTTTCTCGCGTACCTTCACCTATGTCTGGGAGAAGTATGCTGTATTCAATTGTGAGCAGAGTCAACTATTCCACGGAACGGAATTCCATCGTCTGCTGTTCCCGACCGGATGCAAGAATATATGAGGGGACAATATGACTGCTGTCGCCTACTGGCGTGCACTCGATCGATTCAGCGGAATTGTTGCCGACCATCCTGACCGAGCGGCGGTGATCTACCCCGATGGAAGCGCAGCGACCGGACTGCCGGAGTATCGCCAGCTCACCTACGCGGAACTCGACGCTTGGACCGACGTCATCGCCGAAAAGCTCACCGCCGCAGGTGTTGCTCGCGGGACGCGGACGATCGTGCTGGTAACGCCGGGGCCCGAGATGTACGCCGTGTTGTACGGACTGTTCAAGATCGGTGCCGTGCCGGTGCTGATCGATCCGGGCATGGGCCTGCGAAAGATGCTGCGCTGCCTGCAGGCCGTGGACGCCGAGGCGTTCATCGGCGTACCGCAGGCGCAGATGCTGCGGATATTGTTGCGCCCCTTGTTCCGCCGCGTCCGGCTGGCGGTGACGGTCGGCGGTCCCCGTTTCCTGCCGGGGCCCAAGTTGGCCGACTGGGGACGCGAACCGGTTGCGGTGCAGTCGAATCGAGTGCCGGCGCCGGATGACGACCCGCTACTGATCGCCTACACCACCGGCAGTACCGGACCGGCCAAGGCCGTCGTCCTGACCCACGGCAATATCGGCGCGATGGTCGATCAGGTGGACGCGGTCCGCGAACGCGTCGCGCCGGGCACTTCGCTGATCACCGCGCCTGTGGCGGGCATCCTGGAATTGCTGCTCGGATCGAGATGTGTACTGCCGCCGTTGATCCCGTCCCGTGTCGGGGCCACCGATCCGGCCCATGTGGTGGACGCGGTCAACAGATTCGGTGTGCGCACCATGTTCGCCTCACCCGCCGTGCTGATCCCGCTGCTGCAACACGTCCGCGAGTCCGGCGCGCGACTGGCGACCCTGCACAGCATCTATTCCGGCGGTGCGCCGGTGCCCGACTGGTGTGTCGCGGGCCTGCGGCAGGTGCTGCGCGAGGACGTGCGCGTCTATGCCGGATACGGTGCGACCGAGGCGCTGCCGATCTCGACCATCGAATCGCGGGAGTTTCTGGAGGGTCTCACCGAACGCGCGCAGCACGGCGAGGGAGTGTGCGTGGGCCGCACGGCACTGCACGTGCGGGCGCGAATCGTCCCGATCACCGACGAGCCGCTGCCCACCTGGGCCGATGTGCCGGCGCGGGAGGCCGATTCGGTGACTGCGGGCGCCGATGTGCTGCGCATCGGTGAATTGGTGGTCGCGGGACCGAATGTCAGTACCCGGTACGTCTGGCCGGAATCGGCGAATGCGACGGGCAAGATCGCCGACGGGGATACCGTATGGCATCGCACCGGCGATCTGGCCTGGATCGACGAGCAGGAGCGAATCTGGTTCTGCGGCCGCAAGTCTCAGTGTGTGCACAGCGCGTCCGGACCGATGTTCACCGTCCAGGCGGAGCAGGTGTTCAACGCTCTGCCCGGCGTCGCGCGCACCGCCCTGGTAGGTGTCGGGCCGCGCGGGGCGCAACTGCCCGTGCTGTGCGTGGAACTCGAGCAGCACGCCGACCGGTCCGTCGTGTACGCGTCACTGCTGCACCGTCGCGCCGAATTCGATATCACCACACCGATATCGCAATTCCTGTTCCATCCCGGATTCCCGGTCGATATTCGGCACAACGCCAAGATCGGCCGGGAGAAACTCGCGCCGTGGGCCGCTCGTCAGCTGCGGTCGAAAGAGGTGTCATGAATGTCGATGCGGTGAAAACCGCTGTACTGCGCGCCGTCCCGGTGCTCGGCTGGCTGTATCTGCTGGCCGGGCTGATCGCGGCGCTGCTGGGCCACGCACCCTCCAGCCGGATATTGCGGGTGGTCTGGTGGGCCGATGCGCTGCTGAGCACCGTCGGCCACGCCGCCCAGATCCCCATGGCCCTCGCGGCGGACGAACTCGCCAGCCGCTCGCGCGTGCGTACCGCGGTCATGACGCAGATCTTCGGATTGACCTGGTGGCGCACCGGTATCCACCGCACGGAGGTGTGAGGATGCGAAGCCTGGTCACGGGGGCGTCAGGATTTCTCGGCGGCGCACTGGTGCGCCGCCTCGTGCGAGAAGGCGATGAGGTCGCGATCCTGGTGCGGCCCAGCAGCGATCTGAGCGATCTGCGCGAGGTGATCGATCGTGTGCGGGTGATCACCGGCGATCTGGGCGACGAATCGTCGCTCGAGCGCGCGGCCACCGGTGTCGATGTCGTATTCCACAGTGCCGCACGGGTGGACGAGCGGGGGACCCGGCAGCAGTTCTGGACGCAGAACGTCCGGGCGACCGAGCGATTGGTGAGCGCCGCCCGCAACGGCGGGGCGTCACGGTTCGTTTTCATCTCCAGCCCCAGCGCCTTGATGGACCGGGACGGCGGCGATCAGATCGACATCGATGAGTCGACGCCTTTCCCACGCCACTACCTCAACCACTACTGCGAGACCAAGGCCGCCGCCGAACGGCTGGTTCTTGCCGCCGACACAGCGGATTTCACCACCTGCGCACTGCGACCTCGGGCGATCTGGGGCGTTGGGGATCGATCCGGGCCGATCGTGCGGTTGCTGGACCGTGCTCGGGCGGGCACACTGCCGGACCTGTCGTTCGGCCGCGACGTCTACGCCTCGCTGTGCCATGTCGACAATATCGTCGAGGCCTGCGTACTGGCCGCGCGGTCGGAAAGCGTCGGCGGGAAGGCGTATTTCGTCGCCGACGCCGAGCGCACGAACGTCTGGGAGTTTCTCGCGCAGGTCATCGCAGATCTCGGTTACGCACCACCGCGCCGCCATCCTGATCCCCGCCTGGTCGAGGCGATCGTCACGGGCATCGAAACCCTGCGGCGCATACCGTATCTCGCCGAGCGCTGGTCGCCTCCGCTGTCGCGCTACACGGTCGCGGTGATGACCCGCAGCGGTACCTACGACACGTCCGCTGCCGTCCGCGATTTCGGTTACCGACCGGTGATCGATCGGGACACTGGAATGGCCGCGCTGAAGGACTGGCTGCGGGCGCGAGTGGCCGAAGATATACCGGGATGACGTGAGCGTCGCAGCAATGATGTTGTGAGTCTTGCAGTAATGGCGCGTTGACCAGGGAGTTCGGTCCGTTCCGCCGCGACTTGTGTTACGCCGAGTACCGGTTACTATGGAGGCAGAGCCCAGATCCAGGGATGATCGAGGATCGTTCCGTCCGGGCAGGCGATGCAGCCACAAGGGCATGCAGAACGCACTCAACGAGGAGAGCGCCCGATGCCGGTGTTCGATTACCACGGCGTGCCCGTCGCGTTCGAGCAGGCGGGCTCCGGGGCGCCGATTCTGTTTCTGCACAACATCGGTGGTGATCGGACCATCTGGTCGCAGCAGTTCCGCGCTTTGCAGGCCACGCATCGCGTCTACTCCCTGGATCTGTTCGGTTTCGGCGAATCCGGTATTCCCGACTCGGGATACACCGTCGCGAACTATCTGCGACTTGTCTCCGAATTCGTGGATGACCGCGGCCTGCGCGATATCACCTTGGTGGGGCACTGTTTCGGCAGCGCGCTGTCGCTGCTGTACGCCCGCGCCAATCCGCGGCGCGTGCGCACGCTGGTGCTGTCGAGCCCGCTGACCGCCGCGACCCTGCGGCCCACCCCGACCGGCTGGGCCGCTCGCGCGGCCCGGCATCTGTCGCTGGACGGACTGGCCGGTGCCGTGCGCCTGCCCGGCCCAGCCGCGCGCCTGGTCGTCCGCGAGCAGCTCGGACCCCGCGGCCGTGAGATGGACGACGGGATCTTCGCCGGGCTGGATCGGCGCTGGGCCGACCGGCGGCGCCTACTGCCCACCGTCGCCCTCGCGCGCGATCTGCCGCGCCTGGCCGAACTGGACGAGTTCCGCCCGGGCCCGCAATTCCCTCCGATCGTCACCATCTGGGGTGCGAACAACCGAATCCTGTCTCCGGCGGCCGGAGCTCGCCTCAACGAGACCCTGGCCCCGGTGCGCGCCATCACGCTGCCTCGATGCGGCCACCTGGTGATGCTGGAGGCGCCCGAAACTGTCACCGCCGCGATTTCCGCCGCGACCGCCTCGGCCTTGGCGGGTTGATCTTGCCTGGTCGACGCGATGCGGCTCACCGACTTCACGCCGTCTTTCCTTGATGCTCGAAACTGTCACCGCTGCAAGCGCTTCCGCGATAAGCTAGATCACGACGGGTCGAGCGCACGGCTCGTCCTCGTCGACGACCTCGTCCTTTGTTCGCACGCGGTGACAGCCGGACCGCCACATCGGTGCATTCGGTCACAGTATGGCGTCGACTCTTTGTCAAGCTGCCACGCCGCCGTAGCGTAGCAAATATCTAGCATCCGACCAGCTGTCGAGTCATATGAGCGAGCGATCCGTCGACACAGGGCGCGCGGCGCATGTCGCAGCGCGGCGGAGGCATGAGGGATCGAGGAGGTTGTCATGGGATGTCGCATGGCCGTAGTGGGGGTTTTCGCGACGGGGGCCTGTCTGTTCGCCGCGCCGGCGTGGGCGGATCCGCCGGTGCCGAATACGGCGCCGATCGACTCATCGATCAACGGAGTCCCGGGCCGGACCTCGATCTCGTTGCGGGTGGATGTGCTGGGTATGCAGTGGGGCACGCCCAACGACACCCAGTCCCGCGCGGGCCTGTCGATGGTCAAGCTGTACATCGTCGACTACGCGCTGCACCACGGCGACGGCTCCGCGCAGGACCGCCAGCTGGGGGAGCGGATGATCCGCTACTCCGACGACTCGGCGGCCGACGTCCTGTACGCCAAGTACCCGAACTCGATCGACGCGACCGCTGCTCAGTACCACCTGCCCGCGACCCACTCCGGTGTCGACTGGGGCAGTTCGTACACCAGCGCCGCGGATCTGACCGCATTCCTGGACGATAAACAGCGCACCGACCCGGGCTCGCCCATCCTCGGCTGGATGGCTCAGGCCGCTCCGGTCGCCGCCGACGGCACCCACCAGAACTGGGGCACCGCGCACCTGCCGGGTGTGATCGGGAGCAAGTGGGGCTGGTCCGATTACGGCCCGCAGCAGGTCGCCTCGGCGTCCTACGGTCCCGGCTTCACCGTGGCCGCCCAGACCGACGGCAGCCCGCAGGATCAGACCTCCGATGTGCTGGGCGCGCTGAAGGGCTCGGTGCTCGGGGTGCCGCTGCCGTTCCCGGTGCCCTCGGCATGGGGGCCGCCCCGGTAGTGGTCGGCGTCAGATCCGCGATCCCTTGGTGCGGTTGCAGGAGCGGCACAGGATCTGCAGATTGCCCGCGCTCGTCGCCCCGCCCCGGCTGAGCGGGATGATGTGGTCGAATTCCAGATAGTGGGTCGCACCGCATTCGATGCATGCGCCGCCGTCGCGCCGCCACACCTGCGCCTTGATCTCCGGCGAGATCGTGCGGCTGTCGCGGCGGCCCGGAGCCAGGGACAGCCGCTTGGCGACGCGCAGCGCGCCCTCCAGGACCGCGGCCACCAGATCCGGGTCGTCGACCTCGAACTCGGCTCCGCCGCGCGCCGAGGTGGTGGAAAGGACGACGAGGCCCTCCACCGTGTTGTCGGTGGAGACGGAAACCACACGCGTCCACGGCATATCGACGCCGGCCTCCGCCCCGACGAACCGCAACTTCTTGTTCGAGCAGATCAGCCGCCCGTCGGACCGATGCTCACCGCGGGCGAGCACGCGCAGGCGGGTCGCCGCGACATCCAGATGCACCCGTTCCTCGGGATCCAGATGCAGTCCGGCCACCGGCACCAGCGGTAGCTCCCCGGAGCGCAACCGGGACAGCGTGCGAGCGCGATGCATGCGCCGGCGCAGTTCCTGGACCAACGGACCGGCCAGGCTCAGCGCCGTGATGGTGTCCTCGAAATCGCCCAGGTCTTCCTGGGTGAGCTCGCCATCGGCCTCGGTGAACGCGGCCAGTCGCTCCACATACGCCATACCGGGCCCGCGCAGCGCGGCGCGGCCGGTATCGACAGGGATATGGCGGTAGCGCAGCGCGGTCCACAGCTCGGCCCATGCCTCGCCGCGCGGCCCCGACCCTGTCAGCACCCGCCAGGCCCGGGCCTTCCAGCCGCTCAGATATTCCTCGATCTCGGCGGTGCATGTCCGGCACGGCGCGGGGGAACCGATGACCCGCCAGCCCCGCCTCCTGCCGCAGTGCGGGCAGACGCGCGCATCCTGCGCTGGTGGTGGGGGTGCGGATTCATCCGTCCAGCGCGTGCCGTTCCACCAGCGCAGTGACTCTCCCCGCAGATGCCAGTCGGCGAGGTCGGGATCCGCCGGTGCGGTCGTGCGCCATTCGTCCTCGACATCGCGTAAATCACTGCGCCGCAGTGACAGCCGGTCTCTGTCCGCGTGCCCGGCGTCCTGTGCCTCGACGCCGAAATCCGCGAACATCTCGGTGAGTTCGGCCCAGGTCGTCCCGAGAGGGCGAAACCACCAGCGGTCCTGTCTGTGGAGGAATTCCGCCAGGGCCGTCACCCGTACCCCGGACTGCTCACCGTCGTCCGCCGGGTGGATCGCATCCGTCCTCGAAGGGTCGTCTGCCCGGGTAGGGGCAGTGCATCGGGCCACCAGCCCGGCGACGTCCTGGACTTCGACCGTCAGATCCGCGATGTCGTGCAGCGTTTCTCGCCTCGCCCGCCCGCCCGCGTCTTCCCGAAGGGATGCGCACAGCACGATGCGCTCCACGTCGGACTCGGTGCGCGGCAGCGAGACTGCCAGCCGGGCAGTCTGCGGTTGGGGCCGCTGATCCAGCGTCACCGCCTGGGAGGGATGCCGGGGCGCGCCGAAATACACCGCGTCGCGCGGCGACCGGACACGGTCGTCGACCGCCAGCAGCAGCGCATGAGCGTCCAGCGCGTGCGCCGAACGCCACGAAAGCGTCACGGTGAGCAGCGAAGTCGGTACCGGCGTCGCGCCATCCTCGGTGTGAGTCATCGTAGTGCGAACTATGCCAGCCGGCACCGACACCGAATGCTGCGAGCCCGTTGCCTCCCGTCCCCGAACTCGTCGTTGTCCGGCGCCGATTCGGCGATCGCCGCAGCCGGAGACGGCATGCCAACCGGTCGGAGTCGGGTTTGCCGGTCGGAATCGGGAGCCCGGATCGGCCGATCCGGGTAGCCTCGGCCCGGCATCGGTATCGATGCAGAGATTGGATACGAGAGGATCACACTGTGAGGCAGAGGATTTTCGGTGGCCTGTGCGCCGCCGCCGCCATCAGTGCCCTGATGATCGCTCCGACCGTGGCTGCCGCACCCGCGGCGACCGCCGCGAGTCCATCATCGGGTGTTGTCCATCAGCAGCCACCGTGGATGCCGCCTCCCGGATGGGGCCACCAGCCTCCGGGTTGGCGTGGCGACCCGGGCTGGCGCGGGTTCAACCATCCCGGCTGGCGCGATCCCGGTACCCCTCCCGGGCTCGACTGGCGCTGTGACCGCCATGGCTACTGGCACAATGACCAGAACGACCACTGGGGACGCCCCGACCAGCGTTGCCACCAGTGGTGATTCGATAGCGCGGTGAGGCGGGGACGGCTCCGTGACGACTCGTCAGCCGTCCCGCTCACGCTTCGTCGTTCCCGCGTGCCGCTGTGCGCACAGCGGCACGCGGGAACGATACGGCCGCGAGTTCTGTCCCCTCAGGCCCTCCCTGCCGGGGCTTGCTGCCGCGCCACATGCGTGACCGCCCGCAGGGCGGAAGCGGCCTTCAGAACCATCTCGTGGTATTCCTGCTCCGGATCGGAATCCAGGACGATCGCACCGCCCGCGCCGACGCGCCAGCGGCCGTCGTGGCGGACCGCGGTGCGGATCACGATATTGAGGTCGGCCGCGCCGCCGAGCGCGAGGAATCCGATAGTGCCCGAATAGATTCCGCGGGCCTCGGTCTCCAACGCATCGATGATGTCCATGGTGCGCAGTTTCGGCGCGCCGGTCATCGAGCCTCCCGGGAAACAGGCCCGCAGACAGGCCACGGCGTCCACGTCGGGGCGCAGCCGCCCGCGGATGGTGCTCACCAGCTGGTGCATCGTCGTATACGTCTCGGTGCGCATGAGCGCGGGCACGCGCACCGTGCCCAGTTCGCAGACCCGGCCCAGATCGTTGCGCAGCAGGTCCACGATCATCAGATTCTCCGCGCGCGTCTTGGGATCCGATTCCAGTGCGCGGCAAAGGGACTCGTCCTCGGCCGGGGTGTTCCCGCGTGGCGCGGTGCCCTTGATCGGCTTGGATTCCACCATGCGGTCGCGATCGATGCGCAGGAATCGTTCCGGCGACGAGCAGGCGATCTCCAGCTCGCCGAAGCGCAGGAACGCCGCGTAGGGGGCCGGATTCGAACGGCGCAGCGTGCGATAGACCTCCAGACCGTCGCAGTCGGCATCGACATGAGCGGCATCGGTCAGGGTGACCTCGTACGTCTCGCCCGCGCGCAACTGCGCGTCGATCTCGGCGATATCGGCCAGATACCGCTCCCGCCCGCGCGTGAGGTGGGCCCGCACCGCATGCTCGTCGGCGGGGAAATCGAGCCGGGCGAGCGGTCCGCGGGCCGGCAGCGAGTCCAGGGCGGCCCGGGCGACGGCCATCCACCGAGGCCCTGCCGCAAGGTTTTTCGCGTCCGAGAGCACGATCAGATGGGTGCGCCCAGCGACATGGTCGACGACGATCAACCGATCGGCGAATATCCACTGCGCGTCGGGCGTCGGCGCGTGATGGCGTGCGGGGGCGCCGCAGTCCGCCTTCATCTCGTAGCCCAGATAGCCGACGTATCCTCCCGCGAAATCGAAGGGAACGTCGGGGAATTCGATCCGCCTCTGGTGCAAACGACTTGCCAGGTAGTCGAATACGGTGCCCGGTTCGGTATGCGGTCCGTCGTGCCGGTCGATCTCGACCCGCCCGCTGCCCACCCGGTACCGCACCACCTCCGCCAGCGGACCGGCGGCGTCGCCGAGATAGGAGAACCGGTCCAGCCCCGGTTCCGCATGCGTGCTGTCGAGCCAGAAGGCCGTCCCCGACTCGCGGTACAGCGCCAGGAAGATCGCCTCGGTGTCCACCGCGCGCTCGATCGTCTCGTGCAGCACGGTCAGGTGCACCGGCTCCGGGCAGGACTGGACAGGGTTGCGCGTGGTGTGCTGTGGATCCGGCCCTGCCATGGCGTTCACCGTAGCCGACCGGCCGCGGCGCCTCTGTGCTGCGCTCAGGCATGCGTACATGGCAAATCCTGCGGTCGGCGACGTATTCGCGGTGTCGCGTCGTGCGGCCGAGTGGCCCGTGCCACAGTGGAGATTGAAGGCATCTGCCCTCAGTTGTCGACGGTTGGTGCACAATGTTGGTCATGTCTGTGGCGCAACCGGTCGAGGTGGATCGCGATGTAGTGGATTTCGCGATCGTGGGCAAGTGGATGGATGAGCAGGGACTGCCCACCGGCGAGTTCACGGGCGTGGCCCCGCTGGGCGGGGGCACCCAGAACATCATGCTGCGATTCACCCGCGGCGGGCGCGACTACGTACTGCGGCGCGGCCCGAAACATCTGCGCGCCAAGAGCAACGACGTGATCCGGCGCGAGGCCAGGCTGCTCGGTGCGCTCACCGGAACCGGGGTCCGCGCGCCCGAGGTGATCGCGGCGTGCCCCGATGAGACGGTGCTCGGCGCGGTGTTCTATCTGATGGAGCCGATCGACGGATTCAACCCGCAGAATGAGCTGCCCGCCCTGCACGCCGGTGATCCCGAGGTCCGCAGGCAGATGGGCCTGTCGGCGGTGGAGGGCATCGCCCGTCTCGGTGCGGTGGACTACCGCGCCCTCGGCCTGGACGACTACGGCAAGCCCGAGGGATTCCTGGAGCGCCAGGTCCCGCGCTGGCTCGGTGAGCTCGAGTCCTACGCCGCCAACGACGGCTATCCCGGGCCCAGCATCCCGGGTGTCGAGCAGGTCGGCGACTGGCTCGACCGGCACCGCCCCGCCCGATGGACCCCCGGCATCCTGCACGGCGACTGCCATCTGGCCAACATGATGTTCCGCTACGACGGCCCACAGCTCGCGGCCATGGTCGATTGGGAGATGTCCACGATCGGCGATCCGCTGCTGGACTTGGGCTGGCAGATCGCCACCCGGCCCGAGCCCGGCACCACCGGCGCGGCGCTGGTCGGCAAGCTGGGCGAGGCGGGCGGGCTGCCCACGCCGGAGGAGATGGTCGCCCACTACGTGCGGTTCTCCGACCGCGACCTCGGCGATATCACCTGGTATACGGTGCTGGCCTGCTTCAAACTCGGCATCGTGCTCGAGGGCACCCACGCCCGTGCCTTCGCCGGCAAGGCGCCCACCCAGGTCGGCGATTTCCTGCACGCCATCACCCTGGAGCTGTTCGAGAAGGCGCATCGGCTGATCGAGTGATCGGCGCGCGCCTATCCCGAGCCGGAGTCGAGTACGTCGAGCGGGTTTATCGGAGCCGTGCACGGATACGGCGCCGACTCCCGCGGATCGAGCTGTCTGAGCACCCATTCGATCACGACGGGGTTCATCTCCAGGCCCGGATGCAAGGCGACGTAGTTCTCGCCGCACAGATCCTGCACCCACTGGTTGGTCACGCCGGGTTCGCGAATGAACGAGGCCTTCCCCGGAGGCGTGACGAGCAGATCGTTGCGCGTGGCGAGTACCGCATAGCGCACACCCGGCACGGCGACCGGTCCGTCGGTGAGTCTGCGGACGAGCCATCCGCTCGGCGTCATGGCCGAGCAGGGGCGACAGACCAGATGGACGGCCGCGTTCACCGGCCTGCCGGAGGATCCCGCCGAGCCTCCGGAGAGCAGGTTCGCGACGGTGTAGAGCCCGTCCAGGGTCGAACCGTAGGTGGGCGGCGCCAGCAGGATCGCCGCGTGGACCGCCTTGGGGTCGATGAACTTCGTGTAGTACTCGATGAGCCCCGCACCCTGGGAGACGCCCACGAGGTCGACGGTGGGCTCGTCCGTCGCCAGGCGCACCAGGGAGATGAACTCCGCCAGCTCCGCAAGAGATCTGTCGGCGGGCCCCACGCCACCGGTCCCCGGCCGCAGCATGCTCAGCGCTGCGAGCGGATCGACCCCGTAGGTCGGTGCGTAGATGCAGTATCCGCGGGCCAGCAGTTGGGTGAACGCCTTGCTCCACGACGCCGCCGTGGCGGTCGTGCCGTGCACGAGGACGACCGGATGAGGATGCTCGGGTGCGGGGTGGCAGCCGTTCACCGACGGCCTCGCCGCGGCGGGAGCGGCCAGAACGGTCGAGCAGACCACGAGCACCCCTAATATCGCGTGCAGCGCCGCGATCGGCCCGATCTGGAACAACGTTCTGCGCCTGCGCAATTCGACTCCCGACTGCTGTTCGGCGCCGCTGCCGTCGCGGATCGCGGACCCTATGTCGGGCGTCGTGGTTCGCTGTCGGCGACTTCGGCGGTGGCGCTGGACCGATGCTCCCGAAACATATATGCGACCTGTGGGTATAGCAAGAATCTCTGACTCTCGGGCATTGCGGAGACGAGAATGTCCGTCCGGACAGGGGGTTTGCCGTGGGGGTGCGGCGTGTCCGGCGGCGGCGCGCGGCCCGGAATCCGAGGGACCCGCGCAGTGACCGGGCGTAACGGGTCGTAGGCTCGTCGCGTGCGAGCACTGGAGCAGATTCGGGAATGGCCTGTCGGACATGCTGCCGCTGGGGTGGTTTCACGTGCGGGAACGGTGACAGAAGGCGATGCGGAGCGGGTGTTTCCGCTGGCCTCGGTGACGAAACCGCTTGTCGCCTACGCGGTCCTGGTCGCGGTGGAGGAGGGGGCGATCGAGTTGGACCAGCCCGCGGGGCCGCCCGGATCCACGGTGCGGCATCTGCTGGCGCACACCTCCGGACTAGCATTCGACACCACGGTGATCATGGCCGAGCCCGGTGCGCGGCGGATTTATTCCAGCTCCGGATTCGAGGTGCTGGCCCGGTTCGTGGTCGAACAGACCGGGATCGAGTTCGAGGATTATCTGTACGAGGCGGTATTCGAGCCACTCGGAATGAAATCCTCGGAACTGGATGGCTCGGCCGGGCACGGCGCGAGTTCCACGGTCGCCGACCTTCTGCGTTTCGCTTCCGAGTTGCTGGATCCGACATTGCTGACCGGTGAAAGCCTGGCGGCCGCGACGAGCGTGCAATTTCCGGGCCGCGACGGCGTGCTGCCGGGATTCGGCTCGCAGCGCCCCAATGATTGGGGGCTCGGATTCGAGATCCGCGACCGGAAAACTCCCCATTGGACCGGCGCGACGAACTCCGCGCGCACCTACGGGCATTTCGGCCAGTCCGGCACGTTCCTGTGGGTGGATCCGGTACCGGGGGTGGCATGCGTGGCCCTGGCCGACGAGAATTTCGGCGATTGGTCACGCGCGGCGTGGCCCCCGTTGAGTGACGCGGTGATCGGTGAATTCGCCGAGAATCGCAACACAGCGGAAAAGTAACACCCGTAACTCGCAGCACTCCAGTAAACTCGGGCAACGCCAGCTCGATCGATCGTTGGGGAAGACGTTCCCGGTCGAGGCTGGAGGTGTGCTGGTGCGCGGATCGAACCAGTTCGCGGATGCGACGTCGGGTGTTGTATACATCCACGCGTCGCCCGCCGCGCTGTGCCCGCACATCGAGTGGACCCTGTCCTCGACGCTGAAATCACCCGCGCAATTGCGCTGGACGGCGCAACCCGTCGATTCCGGACAGCTTCGGGCCACCACCGATTGGGTGGGCCCGGTCGGCACCGGATCGAAGTTGGCCAACGCGTTGCGGGCGTGGCCGGTATTGCGTTTCGAGATCACCGAGGATCCCAGCGAGGGCGTCGACGGTGAACGGTACAGTTTCGTTCCCGGCCTGGGCCTGTGGTGCGGTGCGATGAGCGCCAACGGCGATGTGATGGTGGGGGAGATGCGGCTGCGGGAGATCGTGCGCTCGGCGCGCGAGCGCGGTCGCCACACCCCCGCCGATATCGCCGCCGAAATCGACCGCGCCCTGGGGACGGCCTGGGACGACGACCTCGAGGCGTACCGCAGCGGCAGCGAGGGCGCGGAGATCACCTGGCTGCGCCGCGACGTCGGATAGGCCGCCCGTCCGGACCGGACGGAATGTGGTGAGCTGCCGGACGATCGTCGGCCGAGGTGCCGCATAGGCCCGTGTCCGGTTTGTCTTGAAAACCGACCGGTCTTGGTGGTGGATTACCTCCGTGTGGCAGAGTCTTGTGTCGGATGAATGACCAGGAGGGGGAATATGAACAGCGGTCGAGTGCTGGTTGAAACGCTGGGGGGCGGTTCCGAGGACGCCGAGTGGACCGTCTTGGCGGTCGACGGGCGTCCGGTGCGGTGGCGGTCGATACTGCGGGTGCTGCCGATCGGTGTGCAGCCGCTGCTGGTCCAGGCATATCGTCGCCGGGCGCGAGTCGCCGCACGCCTGCCCGCGCGGGTATTCGGGGAGCCCGGCGCGGATCCGACGGTGGAGGTCGTCGTCGCGGTGACGCCGGTGCTGGGTCCTCGCGATCGCGTGCACGCGATCCAGGTGTGCTACGCATCCGGGGGTGATGCAATGCCACTGCCTTATATTGTTGCGGCAGTGGACTATTCGTCGGACGAGCGTTCGATCTATTTGGCGGCCAATCCATTCGGCTGGAGGCTTCCGGACGGCAGGTCGAGTTGGACTGTGCCGGAAGCCTTTCGCTTCGTCGAGAGATTCGACGAAGCGATGGATCTCATCCTGCGCACGCTCGATCCGGTCGAGCGGCTGAGCTGGGCGGGCGATCTCACCGTGCGCGCGGGCGATGCGGCCCGCCGCTATCGGCTGGTGCTGCGCGGCGGCGCGGGCGGCGAGCGCACGCAGCTGCGCGGACTACTGCTCGATGTCACCGAATCCCTTGCGCCCGAACCTGCCTCGGTCGATTACGCGACGCTGGCCGCCCTCGGCCGGCGCCACGCGGACCACTCGTATCTCGCACTGGCCGATGTGCACAAGCTGCGGATCATCCGCTGGATCACCGACCCGGTGCCGGGAATCCAGTGGAAGGGTACGGTCGACCAGCGCGACACCGCCCATCCCGACGACCTCGCGTGCGTCCGGGGGGAGCTGGAACGTGTACTGCGCGAAGGGCTTTCCCGCAACGTCATCGAGAACATCCGCATGCGCCGCATCGGCGGCGGCTGGACGGTGATCGACGTCGTCAGCACGATGGTCCCCGGCTCCCAGCCGCCCGTACTGCTGCTGATCGAGATGACGGTGGTCGGCCACACCGACGACCCCGACCCCACCGAACCCGATCTCGTCGACGGTTGACCGGCGAGCGGGCGAAACCGGGTATCGGTCACCGTCGGCCGTCGGTGTCCCACGGTTCCAGACGCGAAACGGGTGACCTCGGCGAGGAGGCCACCCGTGTCATGTTGCCGCGGTAGAACTTACAGTGGGATGTTCTTGTTGTGGCTCGGCCGGGCCGGCGCCGACGCCAGGGCGGCGGCGATGGTGGAGCGGGTCTTGGCCGGGTCGATGATCTCGTCGACCACGCCGATCGAGATCGCGCGGCCCAGGCCGCCCGCGATCTGCTCGTGCTCGGCGGTCAGGCGCTCGATCATGGCCTCGCGCTCCTCCTCGGGGGCTGCGGCGATGGCCTTCTTGTGCAGGATGCCGACGGCGGCCTTGGCGCCCATGACCGCGACCTCGCCCTCCGGCCACGCGTACACCGCGGTGGCGCCGAGCGAGCGGGCGTTCATGGCGATGTACGCGCCGCCGTAGATCTTGCGGGTCACCAGGGTCACGCGCGGAACGCGGGCCTCGGCGAACGCGTGCAGCAGCTTCGCGCCGCGACGCACGACGCCCTCCCACTCCATGCCGACACCGGGCAGGTAGCCGGGGACGTCGGTGACCACGACCAGCGGGATGCCGAACGAGTTGCACAGGCGCACGAACCGCGCGGCCTTCTCGGCGCTCTCGGAGGTCAGGCAGCCGCCCATGCGCAGCGGGTTGTTGGCCAGCACGCCGACGGTGCGACCGGCCAGACGGCCGACACCGGTGACGATGCTGCGCGCGTAGCCACCCTGGAACTCCTCGAAGGAGGACTCGCCATCGACGTTGTCCAGCAGCTCGTGCACGACGGGTTTGACGTCGTAGGCGCGCTTGGCCGACTTCGGCATCAGCGCCTTGAGGTCCACATCGCCGTGCTCGGCGGCGACCATGTCGAACTCGCCCTGCTCGGCGAACATCGAGATCAGGCGGCGGCCGCGGTGCAGCGCGTCCAGCTCGTTGTCCGCGACGATGTGGCAGACGCCGGACTTCTTGAAGTGGGTGTCGGGGCCGCCGAGCGTCGCCATGTCCACGTTCTCGCCGGTGACACTGCGCACGACATCGGGACCGGTCACGAACACGCGGCCCTCGGGAGCCATGATGACCACATCGGTGAGCGCCGGACCGTAGGCCGCGCCGCCCGCGGCGAAGCCCAGCACCACCGAGATCTGCGGAACCAGCCCGGACGCGCGAACCATGGCCTCGAAGACCAGGCCGACCGCGTGCAGAGCCTCAACACCCTCGGCCAGGCGGGCGCCACCGGAATGCCAGATGCCCACGACGGGGATGTGGGAGTCGATGGCGGTGTCGATCGCGTCGACGATGTGCTTGCAGCCGTCCACGCCCATCGCGCCGCCCATCACGGTGGCGTCGGAGCAGTAGGCGACGGTGCGCACGCCGTCGACCTCGCCGATGGCGGCGAGCACGCCGGACTTGTCACGAGGGTGGAGCGGGAGAACAGTGCCGGGATCGAAGAATCGCTGCAACCGGCCGAGCGGATCCCGGGGATCGGTCGCAGCATCAGCCTGGGCGGGGGCCAAAGTGGTCATCGCGTTCTCTCCTCGAGAGGATGTCGAGTCGCTATGCGGCTTTACGTATGTTTGTGCCCCGGTCGGGGCTACCGGTGTTCCCGGTAGCCCCAACCGGATGCGCTGGTCCTATGCGACCGGCGAAATATCAGTACCGGCCGAAGGCGAGCGCAACATTGTGCCCACCGAAACCGAACGAGTTGTTGATCGCGTACTCGATGTCCTGACGGCGAGCCTCGCCGTGCACGACATCCAGATCGATCTCCGGATCCTGGTTCTCCAGGTTCAGCGTGGGCGGCACGATGCCGTCACGGATGCTGAGCACTGTGAGCACCGACTCGAGCGCGCCGACCGCGCCGATCGAGTGGCCCAGGGCGGACTTCGGAGCGTAGACCGAGGCATGATTGCCGACGGCCAGGCTGATCGCGTTCGCCTCGGCCGTATCGCCGATCGGCGTCGCGGTCGCATGCGCGTTGACGTGAGCGATGTCCTTGCTGGTCAGGCCAGCTGTCTGCATCGCCCTTGTCATCGCGCGAGCCGCGCCCTGCCCGTCGGGGGCGGGGGCGACCAGATGGAAACCGTCGGAGGTGATCCCGGCGCCCATCAGACGAGCGTGAATGGTGGCGCCGCGCGCCTTGGCGTGCTCCTCGGTCTCGACGACCATGAGCGCGCCCGCTTCGCCGAAGACGAAGCCGTCGCGGTCCTTGTCGAAGGGGCGCGAGGCCGCCTTCGGATTGTCGTTACGGGTGCTCATCGCGCGCATCATGGAGAATGCCGCGATCGGCACGGCGTCGATGTATCCCTCGACGCCACCGGTGACGACGATGTCGGCGTCGCCCATGACGATCATCCGCCACGCGTTCGCGATGGCCTCCGAACCCGATGAGCACGCCGAGACCGGAGTGACCACTCCCGCCCTGGCCTTGAGTTCCAGGCCCACTACGGCGGACGGTCCGTTCGGCATCACCATCTGGACCGCCAGCGGCGAAATCTTGCGATAGCCACCGTTCTTGAGCTTGTCGACCGAGTCGATCAGCGCGTCGCCGCCACCGAGTCCGGTGCCGATCGCCACGCCGAGCCGTTCCGGGTCGACCTCTGGACTGCCGGCGTTCCTCCACACCTCGCGACCGAGGACGGTCGCGAGCTGCTCGACATACGCCATGCGACGGCATTCGACCCGGCTGAGCAGGGTCTCGGGCCGCACCTTCAGATGTCCGCCGATGCGGACCGGAAGGCCGTATTCCTCGACGAAGGAATCCTCGAGAGTGTCGATACCGCTCTCGCCGTTGAGGAGTCCCTTCCACGTCGCATCGACGTCACCCGCGATCGACGTGGTCGCCGCCAGGCTAGTTACGACGACGTTGGGAAAATTCCCGTTCAAGGTGGAAGGAGTGGTCACGGTATCGGTCCTACTCGGCGTCCGCGCCGAACTTGGCCTTCAGCTCGGCAGCGGCCTCGGAGTTCTCGGCCTCGAGCTTCTGGATGTATGCGACGGCGTCGCCGACGGTCTTCAAGCTGGCCAGATCCTCGTCCGGGATCTTGACGCCGTACTTGTCCTCGGTCTGCACCGCGATCTCGACCATCGACAGGGAGTCGATGTCCAGGTCGTCGACGAAGGACTTCTCGATGGTGACCTCGGAGGGCTCGATTCCGGTCACCTCTTCGATGATCTTGCCGAGCTCTTCGACGATCTGTTCCTGGGTCAGAGCGGCCACTGCGTGGCTCCCTTCTAATTTCTGTCGGGGTTGCGATTGTTTTGTCGGTGCCGAACGGAAGAATGTTTCTAACCATTCGGTTGCGGTTGCGTCACTGCCACCGCGGGAAAAGCTATCCGGTTGCTACAAGATCAGACAACGCGGGGATGTTCTCAGGGGTCTTCAGCGCCAAAATCCGGGTGCCCTTGAGCTCTCGTTTGGCGATGCCTACCAGGGCGCCCGCGGGCGGCAACTCGGCCACCACGGAAACCCCTGCCGCGCGAACGGTTTCGGTGCACAGATCCCACCGGACGGGCCGGGTGACCTGTGCCGCGAGCTTATCGATGGCGTCCTTGCCCGAACCGACCGGCTGCCCATCGTAATTCGACAGTAGGGTCCTGGTCGGTTCGCCGGGGGTTATCCGGTTGATGGCATTCGTCACAGCATCCTGAGCGGGACCCATGAATGCGGTGTGAAATGCCCCGGCTACCGGCAGTGCGCGAATTCGGGCGGACGCGGGCGGGTTCGCCGCCAATTCCGCCAGCGCATCGAGCCGACCGGCGGCCACGATCTGACCCGCCGCATTGCGGTTGGCCGGAACGAGATCCAATTCGTCCAGTCGGGCGAGCACGGCGGCCTCGTCGCCACCGAGCACGGCGGACATTCCGGTCGGTTCCAGCGCACACGCCTTGGCCATCTCCGCACCGCGGATCGAGGCCAGCATCACCGCCTCGTCGGGGGTGATGACGCCGGCGACCGCGGCTGCGGCGAGCTCGCCGACCGAGTGTCCAGCAACGATCGTATCGGCCGGAAGTACCTCCTGGGAAATCTCGGAGTACGCCAGCAGCGCCGCGGCGACCACCAACGGCTGCGTGACAGCCGTATCGGTGATCTCCTCCGCGCCGGCTGTAGTACCCAACGTCACCAGATCCAGGCCTGCGACCTTGGACCATCCTTCGAGCCGGTCACGCGCGCCGGGGAAATCGAGCCATGGCGCGAACATGCCGGGTGTCTGGGAGCCCTGTCCGGGGGCGAACAACGCGATCACGTCTATAGACAACACCGTCCGAGGCGGTTGTGGAGATGTCGACGCGAATGATGTTTGTCGGTCGCTTTTGTGTGGACCCCACAAAACAGCTAGTGGACCGCCCCGATCGACTGCTTCCGTCCGGGCGTTACAGGCGATCTTCGTAAAGAGTGCTTGATGGGTCCTCTGTGACGGATGACGATGATTCGTTACGAGTTCGTGTCAATCTACCTATGGTGGCAGCGATCCGGAGCACGTAGGCATCCCGTGGATTCATGGGATCCCGGCCGGTGACCTCGCCGATCCGCTTGAGGCGGTACCGCACTGTATTTGGATGAACGAACAGCTGGCGCGCACACGTCTCGACTGCCCCGCCGCAGTCCAGATAGGCGTCGAGGGTGTCCGACAGGGCCGATCCAGCGGCGGCCAACGGTAGCACAAGATACTCGTTCAACGACTCGACCGCAGCGCGATCACCGAGCAGTGCTCGTTCGGGTAGCAGTTCCGAGGCGTGCACCGGTCGCGGCGCCCCGCGCCAGCCCACCACGGCCTCCATTCCGGCCATCGCCTCCACCGCGCTGACGTGCGCGGCGGACAGGGTGCGGGTGGTGGGGCCGATGACGACCGGGCCCTCGGAGAACGCCTCGGCGAGCAGATCGGTGACGAACGGCGAGGGATAGCTGGTGTCGCCCAGATTGCCGCTGACCACCATCACCAACCGGGAGCCCTGCACCACGGCCAGCGCCGCGCGTCCGTGCCGGGCGGCGGTCGTGTGCACCGACCCCACCACCGCGACCTGATCGCGCGGCGGTGTGCCGACCAGCACGGTGGCCGGCGCGGTGGCGTCCCAGTTGAGCGTCGCCGCCCGCGAGAGCATCTCCGGGCCGGTGTCCCCGCGCACGACCGCGTCCACCACGAGGGCCTCGAGGCGGGTGTCCCAGGCGCCCCGGGATTCGGCCGCGCTGGCGTACACCGAGGCCGCCGCGAAGCCCAGCTCGCGCCCGTAGCGCAGCACCGCCTCGGTCAGGGCCACCAGCTGCCGGTCGTTGCGGGCCAGCGCGGGCAGCCACTGCTCGAAGAACTCCATGGCCACCCGGACCATGTCCACGGTCTGGCGCAGCGTCAGGCGGCGAGCCAGATCCTGCGGGATCACCTGGAAGGCGTCGAGGCTGAACCGGATATCGCTCTCCGGGTCCTGCAGCCACTCCAGGAAGTTCACCACCGCGGTCTGCACGAGCATCTGCACGCCGGCGCGCTGGGCGGCGTCCAGGTTCACGAAGAACGGGAGCCGATCCTCCATCGAGGACACGGCCTCGGTGGACAGCCGCCCGGAGAACTGCTTGACCCGTTTGAGCAGAGTGTCCGGCAGCGGGTCACGATTCTGCCGATTCGGCGACAGCGCTCCGGTGGGCAGGTACACCTCGTTGGAGGTCGAGGTGTCGGAGTCGGAGATCCGACGCGGTCTCGGCGGTTTACGATCCACGTCTCCATACTCCACGGTGTCGGCGGTACTTATATGTGGGTGGCGCGGCCGGGCCTGCCGGATGTCACGACTGTGTCGTCGCGATATCCGGCAGGCCTGCCGCATCCGGGCACTACTCGTCGGTGGATGTCGCCAGTTCGGCGGCGTTCACGTCGTGGATGCGATAGCGCGCGGCGGCCTCGGTCGCCTTGCCCGCGTCGACCGCGCCGGTGCGGGCCAGGGCCGCCAGGACCGCGACCGTGATCGACTGGGCGTCGACATTGAAGACCCGGCGCGCCGCCTGACGGGTGTCGGAGAAACCGAAGCCGTCGGTGCCGAGCGTGGTGTAATCGCCCGGAACCCACTTGCGGATCTGGTCCTGCACTCCGCGCATCCAGTCCGACGCGGCCACGACCGGGCCCTGCGCCTGCGACAGCACCCGGGTGACGTACGGGACGCCCGGTTCGGCGCCCGGGTTGTGCAGGGCGGCGATCTCCTGCGCCAGGGCCTCGCGGCGCAGCTCGCTCCACGAGGTCACCGACCAGACATCGGCTTGCACACCCCATTCGGCCAGCAACTCCTGCGCCCGCAGGCCGTCGGGCACCGTCACGCCCGAGACCAGGATCTGCGCGCGTACCGTGCCCTCACCACCGGGCTTGTACAGGTAGAGACCCTTGAGCAGGCCCTCGATGTCGATGCCGTCCGGCTCGGCGGGCTGCGGGTAGGGCTCGTTGTACAGGGTGATGTAGTAGCTGATGTTCTCGCCGCCGAAGGTGTCGTGCGACAGGTGCGGATGCGTACCGGGCAGCGCCGCGGTCTCCGGCGCCGGCTGCCCGCCGCCGTACATCCGGCGCAGGCCGTCGCGCACGATGTGGGCGATCTCGAAGGCGAAGGCCGGGTCGTAGGCCACCATCGCCGGGTTCGTCGAGGCGAGCAGCATCGACTGACCGTCGTTGTGCTGCAGGCCCTCACCGGTCAGCGTGGTCCGCCCGGCGGTCGCGCCGAGAATGAATCCACGCGCCAGTTGATCGGCCGCCGCCCACAGGCCATCGCCCGTGCGCTGGAAGCCGAACATCGAATAGAAGATGTACAGCGGGATCATCGGCTCGCCGTGCGTGGCGTACGAGGTACCCGCGGCGGTGAACGACGCGGTCGACCCGGCCTCGTTGATGCCCTCGTGCAGGATCTGGCCGACGGTGGACTCCTTGTACGCCAGCATCAGTTCCGCGTCGACCGAGGTGTACAGCTGACCGTTGCGGTTGTAGATCTTCAGCGACGGGAACCACGAGTCCATGCCGAACGTACGCGCCTCGTCCGGGATGATCGGCACGATCCGCTTGCCGATTTCCTTGTCGCGCAACAGTTCCTTCATCAGGCGCACGAACGCCATCGTGGTGGCGACGTTCTGCTTGCCCGAACCCTTGCGCACGCCGCGGTACGGCTCGTCGCCGGGCAGTTGCAGCGGCTTGGGCGTGCTGCGTCGCTCGGGCAGATAGCCGCCCAGGGCCTGGCGGCAGCCCAGCATGTACTGGATCTCCGGGGCCTCCATGCCGGGGTGGTAGTACGGCGGCAGGTACGGGTTCGCCTCGAGTTCGGCGTCGGTGATCGGGATGCGCTGCAGGTCGCGGAACGCCTTCAGATCGTCCAGCGTCATCTTCTTCATCTGGTGCGTGGCGTTGCGCGCCTCGAAGTGCTTGCCCAGGCCGTAACCCTTGATGGTCTTGGCCAGGATCACCGTCGGCTGTCCCTTGTGCGCCAGCGCGGCCGAATACGCCGCGTAGATCTTGCGGTAATCGTGACCGCCGCGCTTGAGGTTCCAGACCTCGGCGTCGGACAGGTTCTTGACCAGCTCCTTGGTGCGCGGATCGCGACCGAAGAAGTGTTCGCGCACATACGCGCCGTCGTTGGCCTTGTAGGTCTGGTAGTCGCCGTCGGGGGTGCTGTTCATCAGGTTCACCAGCGCGCCGTCGCGGTCCGCGCCCAGCAGCGCGTCCCACTCACGGCCCCAGATGACCTTGATGACGTTCCAGCCCGCGCCGCGGAAGAACGACTCCAGCTCCTGAATGATCTTGCCGTTACCGCGTACCGGGCCGTCCAGGCGCTGCAGGTTGCAGTTGATGACGAAGGTGAGGTTGTCCAGCGCCTCGTTCGCCGCGACCTGGATCAGGCCGCGCGATTCGGGCTCGTCCATCTCGCCGTCGCCCAGGAACGCCCACACGTGCTGCTCGGAGGTGTCCTTGATGCCGCGGTCGTGCAGGTAGTGGTTGAACCGGGCCTGGTAGATGGCGTTCATCGGGCCCAAACCCATGGAGACCGTGGGGAATTCCCAGAACTCCGGCATCAGGCGCGGATGCGGATACGAGGACAGGCCGTGACCGGGACCGCCGTTGCTGTACTCCTGGCGGAATCCGTCCATCTGGTCGGTGGTCAGGCGGCCCTCGAGAAACGCCCGCGCGTACATGCCGGGGGAGGCGTGGCCCTGGAAGTAGACCTGGTCGCCGCCGCCGGGATGGTCCTTACCGCGGAAGAAGTGATTGAAGCCGACCTCGTACAGCGCCGCCGACGACGCGTAGGTCGAAATGTGGCCGCCCACACCGATACCCGGCCGCTGCGCGCGATGCACCATGATCGCGGCGTTCCAGCGGATCCAGGCGCGGTAGCGGCGCTCGACCTCCTCGTCGCCGGGGAACCAGGGCTCGTTCTCGGTGGGGATGGTGTTGACGTAGTCGGTGGAGGTCAGCGCGGGGATCGCGACATGCCGTTCGCCGGCCCGCTCGAGCAGGCGCAGCATCAGGTAGCGGGCGCGGCCCGGGCCCTCCCGTTCGAGCATGTCGTCGAAGGACTCCAGCCATTCGCTGGTTTCGTCCGGGTCGATATCCGGTAGGTACGACGCCACCCCCTCGCGGATCACTCGCACGCGCGACCCGCCCGACTGCGCGCGAGCCGACCCGGGGTCGGCGGCGCCGCCGTTGGTTGAAATCGACGATGACGACGAAGACTCCGTGTGCATCACGTCTGTCAAAATCAATGCTCCTCGTAAGGGGGTGGACAAGCTGATTGCTCTAACCCCGGATAGTCGCGCTGGTAAGCGGGCTATCCGTCACGAACGTCACGCACGTCGTCGGGCTCGGTGCGTCCGCTCGGTGAGGGTGCGCGGCGGTGGTCTCGTCTTGCCACGTTCCCTCGTGGATGGGGCGCACCTCACATCCTCCTCGATGATGCGTCCCAGGTCATCATGTCAGTCGTAAATCCAGTACCGTGCACGAGGCAACGGATGTACCCGTCGTGGGCATCTCGAGCCCATTGCATCCGATTGCCAACGGACATAATCGACGTCGAGAAGTGGGGAGACGATGAAGCTGCTGAACCCGCACGGGTTCGGAATGGTGTGTGCGGCCGTCGCGGTCGCCACGGGACTGGTAGTGGCCGGCTGCTCCAGTTCGGTGCGCGGCACCGCGACCGTGAACCAGGCTGATGCCGCAGCGTACCGCACGGAGATGGCTTCTTCATCGGCGGCGGCAAGCTCGTCGCGCAAGGCCGCGGCTACCGCCAAGGCGGTCAGTGACAACTGCACTCCGTTCCGCGGCACCACGAGTGTCGCGGTCACCAAGTACAACGAGTTCGTCGACGCGCACGACGCCAACGCGCCCGATCAGGACGCCAAGCGCGATACGGCGGCACAGACCCTCGAGGATGCCGCCAGAGCGGTGGAGAGCCGGGTGAACAGCGCCGGTGGCGACCTACCGCCGGATATGGCGGCGAAGTTCACCACCTATGTGAACGCCGCCCGCGCGCTGGCCGCCGAATCGCGCAAGATGACCTACACCGCGCCCGTCGGACCGTTGAACGACGCCAGCAAGGTGGTCAACGACTCGCTGAACGCCGCACGCGACGCGTGTCCGCGGTAAGCATTTTGCCTGCGCTTCGGTCCGGCGTGTTGATCGAGGTCGGGGGGCTGCCACCGACCCGCATCTCGACTTTTCGCGGAGTTTTTGGCCCGATCGGCTTGCGTTGTGGCGTTCGACCATGTTCGCTTGCAACTATCTATTGTCTGGAGTTGAGGAGGACACCACCGTGGTCGCCGCGGCGGACGCGCAGAACTACGCTCAGAAACTTGGCATTTCCCACGACATGGCGGTTCAGGAACTGGGCTGGGATGAGGACACCGACGACGAGCTGCGCAAGGAGATCGAGGAAGCGATCGGCTCCGAGCTGCTCGACGAAGACACCGATGAGGTGGTCGACGTCGTGCTTCTGTGGTGGCGCGATGAGGACGGTGATCTCGTCGACGAATTGTTGAACGTGATCACTCCGCTCGCAGACGACGGTGTCGTGTGGGTCTTGACACCCAAGACCGGCCAACCTGGCCACGTTGATCCGAGTGAGATCGCCGAGTCCGCCACGCCGGCGGGACTGACCTCGACGACACCGGTCAGCCTCGGTACTTGGACCGGGACCAAGCTCACCCAGCCCAAGACACCCTCGAAGCAGCGCTGAGTCACCCCACCCCGTCGGCTCACCATCGCCGGGGTTCGAGTTCTGCACTGGGTCGCGTTCGGCACGGAGGCCGAGTGCGGCCCTGGAGGCCGCGGGATCCCGTCGGCGCTTCTGGCGACCGCCAGGCGCTGATGGACCGCGGTGATTGGGTACCCTCTGTACGCGGGGTACGCGGGGTGATCCTGCGTGCGCCGCGTCAGGCCCCGTGGACGGTAAGGTCCGTTCGCCACGGCAGCGGTCGTGCCAGTACTTCAGAGACAGGAGGGAGCGCGCATGTCACTCGAAGTCGGCGCGGTCGCACCGGATTTCACGCTGAAAGACCAGAACAACCAGGACGTCACCCTGTCCGCCTTCCGCGGCCGGAAAAATGTGCTGGTCGTGTTCTACCCGCTCGCCTTCACCGGCATCTGCCAGGGCGAGCTGTGCAAGGTCCGGGACGAGCTGCCCAAGTTCCAGAACGACAACGCCGAGATCCTGGCCATCTCGGTCGGCCCCCCACCCACCCACAAGATCTGGGCCAGCGAACAGGGCTACACGTTCCCCCTCCTGTCCGACTTCTGGCCCCACGGCCGGACAGCCCAAACCTACGGCGTCTTCAACGACAAAACCGGCTTCGCCAACCGCGGCACCTTCGTCATAGACAAGGACGGCATCATCCGCTTCGCCGAAATGAACGGCCCCGGAGAGCCCCGTGACCAGGCGGCTTGGGAGAAAGCCCTCACTGCGTTAGATTCGTAACCCGCGCCTTCTCGCAAGGCGCCAACCCACTCCGCCCCGCGGAGCACTGGGGCGTATAGCTCAGCGGTAGAGCACTGGTTTTACACACCAGCGGTCCGCGGTTCGATCCCGCGTGCGCCCACCAGGAAAGTACTGGTAGATCCCTATATCAGGTGCCTGTGCGTAGGATTTGCTCGATCAGATCTGTTGCAGCAGCGGGGTAACTATGTTGGTTGGTCGCGATGTGTGGAAGGGAAAGATCCCTCCTGCAGAGTTGCACGGGCGTCTCAACTGTGCTGGTTGTGCGTGGAACTTGGAGCTCTGCGGCCCGCAGCTGGAGGATCTTCGGAGGACCGATCCGGGTGCATTCCGGAAGTTCTACGCCCTCATGGAGACTGCGGTAGAGGAGGGGCTGTCGGCTTCGGAGAACGGTGCTGACGGCTACCGAGTGCCGGTAGGGGGCAAGGTCAATCGGCACGAGTTCAAAGGGCGGGATATGCCGTGGCTGGGCGAGCTTCGGGTTGATGAGCGGACACCGAAGAGACCGTCCCCGCCGGGGAAGGCTTTCGAGCACAGGCTCTACTTCGGTGAGCCGGACGTGCCAGCCAACCTGATAGTGGGCTCTGTCCTGGGTTGTAAGCGCGGAGGAGACCGCGGGGCCGATCAGAAGCAGACGGAACAGATGAAGAAGGCGATGTGGGGCATCATTCACTGGTGTGAGGAGGCGAACCCTCCCACATCCTGGCGAGTATGGAACTGGGACTGCTAACGTTGACTTTAAAGTCAACACACCCTGTATGAGGAGGTCAACATGACCATCGCTGGCCTGGAGCCGTTGAGTGCTGATGAGCGTCTAGGGGTTGACCTCGCAAAGTCCGAGTACGGTCTTATCCGACAGTTGGTTGCCTTGCGAGTAGCTGCAGGGATCAAGCCAGCTGAGCTGGCTCGACGCCTCGACGTGGACAAAAGTGTCATCAGTCGCTTCGAGGCAGGTGCTACCAACCCCACGATGGCTACGGTCAATCGGTATGCCGAGGCGATCGGCGCTATGATCACTTACGAAGTCGAGCCTCACCACGCTTGGCAGCATAAAAAGCGCGTCAGAGACCTGGTCGAACGTACCTTGACGCTCCTCGTTGACGATCAGAGTGGCCTAGATGTGTCTGCTTTCAGTCATCAACAGGTGGGTGCGAAACGATCGCATCATTCCACGGAGTGGACGATCGAGGTGGCATCGGCACCATGACCAAGCTGTCAGACCTCAGATTTCGCCATGTCAATCCGGGTCGGCTGCTCTGTGAACGGATCAATCCAGATGAGCCCGAGAATATCCCCGACTGGTTCGCCAAAGCATCGGCAGGTGCCCTGAAAGTGGAGGGCTGGGTAAACAGATCTGTCCTGGTAACGATGGAGACCAAAGTCCAGAGGAAGCCCTATGTGGCTGTGGTATCCGTTGTCGGCCTGTTCGCGACAGACGATCAGCGGCCACCCAGCCCTGATGAACCGGATGATTCGGTCCTCACGAAAAGCTCGAGTGAGGAGATTGACGTCTTCGTGGCGAATGCCGTGAGAGATTTGTACCCCTTCCTTCGCTCTGAGATGTTCACGCTGACCGGCCGCTTCGCTGGGGCGCAGGGCATCATGCTCCAGCCCGCGCCGGTCCTGGGGGGACCGGCGCAGCCGATCTAGTGCAGCATTTCGTTAGCTCTGTTCCATGTTGTGTGGCTGTTCGGTGAGGCGGGACCGGGGTGTGGGCGGCGGGGTCATCGAGGCGAAGCCGCAACATCACGATTTGGTGCGGAAGAGTGTTCGCTCCCTGATTATCTCGTGTGCACCAGGCAGATCCGCTAGACGGGCGGCGATGGTGGCCGCGGCGAGGTGCTCTGGCAGCAAGGCGGCGAACTTCAGTCCGTTGACGGCACGAGGATCCACTTTGGGGAGCACCATGTTGGTGTTGGCGATGGCGGCACGCCACGTTTCTGGCGTCAGATCGGGACGGAGCCGGATGGCCAGATCCGTTGGTCGCTGGTCGGGTTCGCTGATGGCCGCAAGGGTATGTGCCAGAGTCGCGTTGGCACGATAGCCGGCCCAGGTCCACCAGCGGACGCACTTTTCATCACGGTCGATCACCGTCGCATCTGTTGTGACTGTGCTGGTACGTTTGTCGCGTTGGCTTGCGATGGCGGTAACGGCGCGACGGGTCAGCAGTACCGGTGGGTCGGCACCGAGCACGACTTCACGCATGGCGCGGGCAAGCGTGTAGGACAGGCCACGCAGACCCGCAGTAGACCACTTGGCGATGCCACCCCCCTCGGCCGGTTCGACGAAGAGTCGGCGGCGTTTCCAGTCGATATAGGTGATGCGCCAGCTCCGCCCTGCTAGCAGCAGTACACGCGGGCCCGGCCGATCCTCGATGAGGAGTGAGGCGTCGGTTTGGCCGAGCTCGTGTCGGCCCGTGAGCACAGTGAACTGCGGCGGCGCGGTGAATGCAGCGGTGAGTTCGAGGAAATTTTTTCGCCCGAAACGCTTTTCGGCCTCCAGGCCGATGAACAACAATCCCTGGTCGTCTTCGAGGTAGCCGGCGTTCTGCAGGTGCCGCAAGATCGGCTCTCCGGATCGGTCGAATGGAGACAAGCCGTTCCATTCCTCTGCCCAGATCCGATCACCGAGTGTCCCCTGTTGCAGGGTCACGGCGAGGATCTGCTGAGCGATCAGATGCCGAGGCTCTGGTGGGGCAACGACCGGTTCCACCCACCCTCGTCCCCAAAGCAGCAGCAGCCCGGCGGCTTGCAGAATGGAATCGTCACTGGTGGCGAGGAATAGACAGTTTCGCGTGCTACCGGATCGTCGGCCGGTGCGACCGATACGCTGGAGGAAGGATGCGACAGTGCCGGGGGAATCGATCTGAATGACCCGATCTAGGTCGCCGACGTCGATGCCCAATTCGAGGGTGGAGGTGGCGACAATGACGGTGTCGCGGGCCTCGGCGAATGCTTGTTCGGCACGGCGGCGTTCGTCGGCGGACAGCGAGGAGTGGGAGAGGAACACCGTGATTCCGTGGGCTCGCAGCGCTGCTCCGAGTTCCTCGACCTGGCGACGCGAATCACAGAACACGAGTCGCTTTTCGCCGCGGTGCAAGGTGGCGATCACCTTTGCGGCGTTGTCGAGCGAGCCGACATAGTCCAGTTCGACCTCACCTGGTGGTGGAACCAGCGAAACAGGTTGTCCTGCTGTGGTTGCCGCTGCGTCGAGATCCGGTGCGACGACACAAGCGGGGTGGCTCCCCGCTCCTGAGCCCTGCAGCCAGGTCAGCAACTCGCTCGGATTGCCGACGGTCGCCGACAGTCCGATGCGCTGGATCGGTTGTCCGGTCACTCGCTGCAAGCGTTCCAGTACCGCCAGTAGATGCCAGCCGCGATCGTCACCGGCGAAGGCGTGTACCTCGTCGACGACCACCACACGGACCCCGCCGAGCAGACTGCCGTGATCGGTCTTGACTCCGATCAGCATGGCCTCCAACGATTCCGGAGTGGTTAGCAGAATGTCAGGAGGGGTGCGGCGGATGCTGTTGCGCTGGGATTCGCCGATGTCGCCGTGCCACATCGCGGCGCTGCGCCCGAGCCATTGGGCATAGCTATCGATCCGGGTGACGAGGTTGTTCAGCAGTGCCTTGAGTGGGCACAGATACAACACCGAAACTCCACGCCAGTCGCGTTGCGCCATGGCACTGAGCAGCGGGAAACACGCAGCTTCGGTCTTGCCACCGGCGGTCGGGGCCAGCAGTACGGCGTCGTTTCCGGCGAGTAGCGGTTCGATGGCCGCCTTCTGCAGCGGTCGAAGATCGGGCCAGCCCAGTGTGTTGACGATGTGGTGGATTACTACCGGATCGAGCCGATCGATCGGATCGGCTCCGTCGCTGCGATCGATCACAGTTCCAGGTCGATCTCGTCAGCGCTGCTGAGGTTTCGTTCGGCTGCGGTGAGTTCGGCGGGCGTCACCGTCAGCCGATAGTGCTGTCGCGGATCGAAATCGGGGTACTGATCGACGCGATCGAGGACATCGCCGACCAATTTCTTCAGGAACAATCGGGGCGCTACACCGACTTTGCCACCCAGCGCGCCACCAACCGCTTTCGCGAGGTCGCCGACATAGGTGTCGTCGGCGACGGCTCGAATCCGGTCGCCGTCGGCGGAGTCATCCGCGTACAGGTCGCGGATGGTAATTCCCAGCTGGGTCAAGGACTCGAGAGTGAAACCGGGCAGCCGTAGCTGCACCGCGCGCGGGTTGTCGAAGCGGGGATCGGTGGTGAAATCGGTGGCCAGCCGCTGCGCCAACGGCGGTAGCCGTTGGACGCCCTGCTGGCCGTCGTAGAAGGCGGGCGTTCCGGTGATCAGGAGGTAGAGGCCGGGAAATCGCCCGGAGTACACCTCGTCGATGAGCTGGCGCAGCGCGTTGAGGGCCTTGTCGCGGGCATCCGAACGCACCCGCTGCAGCGTCTCGACTTCGTCGAGTACGACCAGCAGCCCGCGGTGCCCGCTGTCGCGGAGCACGACCAATAGCCCCTGCAGGAAGCCGAGTGCGCCGAAATGGTCCAACTCGCCGCGTACTCCGGCGGCCCGTCGCGCTGTGGCGGCGACGTTCGGCTGCCCGCCCAACCACGCCAGCACTGCTGCGGCGGTCGATTCGTCACCGTCCAGTGTGGCCGTGCGATAGCCACGCAGGGCGGCTGCGAAAGACGGTGCGTGCCTTGATACCTCGGAAAGACGCGCTAGCATGAGCCGCTCCACCGCGGTGGACAGTTCGGTGTCGGAGGCGCCGTCAGCAAGCGCGTCCTCCTCCAAGGTGTAGAACCAGGCGTCTACCACCTGACGCAGGGCGCTGGGGGGGAAGCTGGCGGTGGTGAGCCGTTCTGTGAGCCGCCGGTACACCGTCTCCAGCTTGTGCAGTGGGGTTTCGGTTTCGGAGATCTGGATTTCGGAGACGGCGAAGTTGCGGCGTTTCGCGCTTTCGGCCAGCCAGCGCGCAAAGAACGTCTTGCCGGAGCCGTACTCACCGCGCACCGCCTTGAACACCGATCCGCCGGAAACCACCGTGTCGAGTTCGGCGTCGATCGCCGCCTCAAAGCGGTCCAGTCCGGTGGCGAGCAAGTCGAGCCCTGCCTCGGGAACGGCGCCGCGACGCAGTGCGTCGATCACCAGGCGCCGCCGGACCGCGCTCACGGGCAGGGGCTGCACGCTACTCACATGCCCAGTGTCGCATGTCATCTGCACCCGCCAGCCCCTCATGTGACATACCGAGCCGCCGGATTCCGGTTCCCTGCAATCGTCCCTCGGGGTCACAACCCGAACTGGGTGCGCAAACGTGCAGCATCCAGTTTCAACGTGCGGCCGTCGCCCAGGGTCTCCAGCACGATGATGCCGTCGAAATTGAGCAGCTGACTGAGAATGGCGGCGAAGCCGCTGGCCCTGACAGACGGATAACCTACGCGCTGTGCCAGTGCAGTGATGGGAAGCGGGCCTTGGAGCAAGGCGTGGATGGCCTTGTCGACTGTCACCGGTTGTGGCGGTCGGGCAAGTAACGCGCGCTGGCCCTCGAAGGCCTCTGACTCGAGCAGTCGGGCGACCAGGTCGTCCCCGGCGACGTTCGATGTGGACGGCGATGTAGCAGCAGAGGTTTCGGGCAGATCGAACATCGGCTGGAGGCCCTGCAGCCGTTCCTTCGCCACGCGATCGATACTGCGTCGTCGTGCGGGTATCTCCATGTGTACCTGCACGGCCGGGGGCGTCGGACGATCCGATGACCACCAGTACGGGGACTGCGGGCCGAGCTGTCGCCAGATCGGTTGGCGTGAGACCGTGGGCGGTTCAACGCCGAACGGCAGAAACGCCAGGATCGGAATGGTGACCTCGGCGAGCGAGGCGCCGCCGTGGTAGCCCGCTTTGCGGGTTGTGTAGCGGGAATCGTTGTCCCACAACGCGACGATAGATGTATCGGACTCGCCTGGCTGTGGCCACAGGACGCGGGGACCGGACAGCGCGATTTCGGTGTCGGCCAGCGGACGCGAGGTGTCCGGATAGCGGTGCCGAGCCGATTGCCATTCGTCCACTTCGATTTTCACACTGTGCCGGTCGATGACATGTCCGTGGTCACTGGTGATCAGTACCGCCATGCCCTGATCGGCGCCGGCCCGTAGCAGGGCGCGCAGATCACCGATCTCACGCAATTCCCACTCCGGGTCACCGAGTTTCAGATTATTTTCGAGCGCGTTATCGATAGTATTCAGTACGACCGCGATGTGCTGATTCTGGTCGAGAAGGGCAGCGGTGAGATCGTCGCCGTACGGTTGCCCACTCTCGCCGCGCAGGTCGTCCAGATGAAAAACCGCGGCCGTCTTCTTCGAACCCCAGAACCGATGCCGAGCGAATTCGCGCTTCTCGTCGTTTTGATCGCCTCGCATCAATTTTCCGGCGAACAGGGAAGTGCGAGATACGCCGGTAAGGCTGGGCAGCGCGGCGGCCATCGCCCGGCGACGGGGATCACCACCATCCGGATAGGGATCGTATTCGTTCCAGCCGCTGAGCAATTGGTCGGCCAGTTCCGTGGCGATCGCGGCACTTATTCCGTCCAATACCAGCAATAGCACGCGGCGGTGCGCAGCGATGGTCGCGACCACTCGCGTAAGGAAGGATTCGACCGTGAGCATCCGGCCCGGGTCGGTGCCCGCGGCCGTCCACACCGCGAGACTTGTCGCGAATTCGCGATCCAGGTCACGCCGGCGCCGACGGACGTTGTTCACCAGCGTGCGATAGGGAATCTTCAAGGCCGGATCGGTGTCGCCGCCGGCTTCCAGGTAGTCCAAAGCCCTATCTACCCAGCAGGTTTCGCGCATGTGCCGATCGATTGCATCGGCAACCGCGTCCGTAGTGGTGTCGGGATCGTCGGCGAGCCAGCGGGCGAGTCGCTGTGCCATCTCAACCCGGCCGATGCGCACCTCGAGTTCCGGATCACCGGCGAGACGGTGCTCGAATAGCTTTTTGGCTGCCAGAGATACAGCTGCGGAATCGTTGCTGCCCAGGGCATTTCCGACGGCAGTGAAACAGGCATCGAGTCCGGCCTGAAGGACTGGGCTGGTGCGAGCCGCGGTGTCCGCACCCAGTTCGCGCACCAACTCGCCCGCGCGCCGCAGGTTCGGGTCGACGATCTGACGGGCTGCAAGGGCAGCCTTGGACCAGGGGGTGTCGCCGTCGGGTCCGGGCACGTGGGAGTTGGAGCTGCGGGCGCGGGGATCGTGGGCGCGGGCCAGCTGAGCATCGAAGTATTCGAGGCAGGCACGGCCGAACGTTGTCATGCGGCGGTCGAGTTCGTCCGCGCTGAGCGCCGGACGGTCGCCCAGGCGGCGTTCTGCGCGACCGCGCGCCTGGTAGGTGGCACCGTCGGGATCGGGATGCAGCCACAAGGCCGCGGCCACCAGTCCGAACGCCACGGCATCACCACCATGACCGGCCCGGACCAGATCGAGCAGGACGGATCCTGTCGCACCGGCCTGCTCGTCATCGGTAAGAAACGCCGTCAGCCCGTCACGTTCCGCATCGCGGAGATCCAGCAGCAACTCGGGATTGCCCGGGGTATGTGACCAGTGCAGCAATGTGGCCGGGTCGATACGGTCGGCGTCGGAGGACGGTAGTCGCAGCCGTCGGGAAGCCAAGGCGGACAGTGCCTCTCCCTTGGAAAGCACACCTGGCACCCGAGGCCAGCCGTTGGGGCCGGCTGCATCCAGGAGTGCCTCCGCGGCCCATGGTTCGCGTTTGATCCATTCGTCGATTCCGGTGGCCCCGAAGGCATTCCGGACGATTTCCCAGCGATCTACCGGGTTGATCCTTTTCCGGTGAGTGCGGGCCAGGATGGCCGGGTCGAGGTCTTCGTGCTCGCGGTCGGTAAGCACCACAAGCACCTGCGGAGCATCAGCCGTATCCAGGTGACGCAGCACGAGTTCGTGTACCGCCAGGGCGGAGGGGGCGGGCGCCACCCGAGCACGACGATCTCCGATCATGAGCTCGGCCGGCCCATCCCAGGCGGGTTCGGCCCGCAACAGCACGACGGTCCGGTCGCCGTGGCCCGCGAGCGCGTCGGCGAGGCCGAGGCCGGCCGAAAGATATTGGGCGACATCCGCAGTCCGCAGCCGAGGAAGTGTTGTCATGGTGTCGGTGGCTATTCCGCTCACTCGATCACCCGCCAGCTCACCATGATTTGGGCATTGGGCTCGCGCTGCGCAAGATCCGCCACCTCATGCTCCAGCGCACCGATGGCGTCGCGGACGTTGACGGCGGTGAAGCGCCGGGACCCGGAACGCGCAGGAGTGCCGGGTACCGGATCGGTGTGTATCGGAGGATGGTTCGACTCGTTGCTCAGGTCGATGTACTCCGAGCGCTGCCACGTCTCTCGAGGTGGCTCGGGAGCCGGCTCCTCCGTGTCGAGCGCGGTCGTGATGGCGTCGGCGGTATCGGTGAGCTTGGCAACCAGGTCGTCGGTGAACTGGTTGGCGCGGGCGGTTGTCCGCAGTGATTCCAGCAACTGCTCGCCGGATGCACCCAATCGCTTGTACAGACGTAGTGTCCCCCAGGGGGCGGCCTCGAGGGAGTCGGCGACGGCGCGTGCCTGCTTGAGAGACGCGCCGAGGTGCTGCGGTGTCGCCTCACCGAGATCGAATGCGGCGAAGGCTTCCACAATCCTCTTGGCAGTGGCAGAACCGGTTTCGTTCGCTGCCGACACCGTTGTCAGCAGGGCGGCGGCGCGGTGCGCCAGCGCCAGACGATCGGAACTGTTCAGGTTCAGGAAGGTGGCGTGACTTTCCAACTGCCGCACCAGCGCAGCGGCGGGTTCGGTGAAGTCGCGCGCGAATGCGGTGACCTGGCGTGCCAGCTGCTGCACCAGCGGGCCGCGGAGTAGCGCCGGTGCTTTGTTGCCGGTGATCGTCTCGAGGCGATGCCGTGCCACGTCCCAGACAGGTTCGCTCGGCAGCGGCTGCTTACCCAGCGCGTCAACGGGTTTGAGTTGGCTCGGCTCGGGAAGAATGTCCTGCGGTACGCCGGAACGTACCCATACCCGATCGTCCATGGCGGCGAAGGCTGCGATCACCAGATTCTTCAAGAACTCGTCCAGGCCGCGTGGTGGCCGGTCAGTCCACTTGGCCAGCGTGGTGACCGGCAGGTCGCCGGTCACGCCATCGGTGGCTACGAAACGCCGGAAGTCGTCTGCCCAGCGCCGCGATAGCTCGAAATACGCCTCCTTCTGTACCCCCAGCCCGAGCGGGACCGCGATGCGCTGCATAATTTTGCGGTCCTTGGCCGGTACCTCGACGCGGCCGTCCCTGGATTCCGCGGCCGAATGCACGTGGGCGAAGATGGTTTTCGCGTCCGCGGCTCGCACCGGGCTACCGATATCGTCGGAGAAATCCGGGTGAGCGGGATACTGGTGAGCCAGCATGAGGCCCGCGAGATGGCGGATACCGTCGTGCATCGTCGAACCGAACGGAAGCCGCAGATCGGCGATCTCGGGCAGCGGCTGCAGATGATCGTCGAAGACATTCTGCACATCGGTCTCGGCCTTGGCGTCCAGCCCATACGCCTTCTTGAACGCCGCTCGCATCTGATTCATCAGCGTGTCGCGTTGGGTGGTCAGCAGATTCCAGGCGGTGGAGCGATTGTCGGCGTTGAGATGACTGGCGTACTGGGCGTCGAACCGGCCCCTGTCGGCTACGGCCTTATCGATGATGACCAGCTTCTGGAATCCGTCCCAGCGGGCCTTGGACAGGTGGTCCGGCAACCAGGCGACGGTCTGGGTGGGATGGTCCTGCTGTTTGGCGCGCAGTTCACGCACGCGGGTGGCATCCTCCCGGGCGGTGTGGTCATCCTCGTCGAACGGCAGATCGATCACCAGCCGCCACAGACTGCTGTCATAGGGCTGCAATTGGCTGTCGGGAAGTTCGTCTTCGTCACGGACGTTTCCGAACACCACCTCGACTGTCCGATTCGAGCCGCGCCATACGAACTGCAGCGGATGGGAACCGGATACATCGGTATCGGGACCGATGCCGAATTCCCCGATCAGCAACCGCTTCGCCAGGGCGGCCCGGTTGGCGCGGGTGTTGTTGACGCTGGCATTGGCGAGCACCATATCGACATTGACGCCGGTAAGTTCCAGGTGCACACCGGGATTGGCATCAGGCTCACTGTATTTGATCTCGGCGAACTGGCCCGCCCACTCACGAATCTTTGTCGCGATGACACCGACCTCCGCGCCCGGTATCGGGGTGGCGATGGATCCGTAGTTGAGCGCCCCCAGGCTGCGTGCGTTCAGGTCGTGCAACGCGGGTGCGCTGGGCGCGAGCGCGGACAGGAGCAGCGTGCACAACAGCTGGTTGTCGGCCGTGAACTGCTTGCAGCCGTTGACGATCTTCGCGTCGGTGATCTCAGTCGGCCGGTGCAGGTAAGCCTCGATATCGTCCCCTGTGACCTCGTACAGTCGTCGCAGGTAGGGGCGAAGATCGTTGCGGTACAAGCGATCCGCAGCCTCGAACATGACACGCTTGTCCGCGACGAAGGGCCGGTCACCGCCTGCGGTGAGCACCTCGTACAGATCGCCCAGCGGGACCAGTTGCCCTAGAGACAGATTGTCGCGGCGCTGCGCCAGCAACTCGCCCATGAGTTTGAGGCCGGTGCGGTTGCGCTGCAGGTCGGTGGACATGTGTACCAGCGTCGAGAGGAACGACGGCGAGAACGGATAGGCGAGTTTGAACGAAGCCTCATCCGCGCCGGTGGACTGGTCGGAGCCGAGCAGTGCGTCCCACACCTGTGGGCCGACCCTTTTGGTGACGGCGAATGCGGCGTCGATTTGTGCCTCGGCATCCTTGTTCAGCGGCTTGAGCAGTCGCTCGTGCGCGATCTCCGGAAGGTTACGGTCCTCGAGTTCGATCACGTCGAACCGGCCGGAGGCGAGCTCGAGATTGTCGTGAATGGCGGCCGCGTACGCACCGGATGCCTCGCCGCCCAGCAGTTCTCGCGGATCGCGCTGACGGGCGATGAACGACACGATCGGGACGGCGCGGCGGGTGTCTCCACCTTCCCGGAAGTTGGTCATCTTCCCTGTCTCGCGGGCCACGAACTTGTGGTCGTGCATCTGGGTGTGCAGCCACAGCACCAGCTCGTCCAGGAACAGGATGAGCCCGTCGTAGTGGAGATCCTTCGCATGCCGTGCGATCTCCGACAGGCCGGCATCCAGTGAGATGAACCCGTGCTCGTCCTCGGCGGCATCGCGGGTGAAGCCGGTGATGAGTGTGGCGCTGGCATCGCCGACCAGCTTGGCGCGCCACTCCTCTGGGGTCTTGGGCGCTACCAGATCGAGTGCTGCACCCGGATCGTGTGACTCGGGAGCGGCCATGGCGGCATCCAAATTGGCCGCCGTCCAGAATACGGTGTCCCCCCACTCGTCGTCCTGGTCGTCGGCGTAGAGGGAATTGAGCGCACCGAGCACCGCATCGTCGCCCATGGTCTTTCGCAGATTGGCAAGGCTCTCGAACAACGCGTCGGTGCGATACACCTGCGGCAGCGGGGCTTCGGGATGCAGCGCGCGCACATGTTCCACATATCCACCCAGCACCCGCTGCTCCAGGGACTTCGCGCCCAGCATGTGGTAGGGCACCAGCAGGAATTTGCGGCCGTCGGCCTGCAGCCACTCGTGCTTGGCCAGCACCGGCGCGAACTCGGTACGGTTCCGGGCTTCTCGATTATTGGACAGCAGCGCATACAGCACCGCCATGAAATGCGACTTACCCGAACCGAATGAGCCGTGCAGGTACGCCGGCTTGGAGGTGTGTCCGTCGAGCGCGGACTTGATCAGCGTGAGCGCCTGGTTGTAGTCGGCCAGCAACTGCTCGGTGAGCACATACTCGCGCACCGCCTGCGCCGCGGCATCCGGATCGGACACCGACTCGACCAGGGCGAGCACGTAGTCGGAGGTGGAGATGTGCTCCTTGATGTGGATCAGGTCCCGCAGCAACGGTTTCGGCGTGGCAGGTTTCGGTGTCACTGTCACTCCTTTGTCTTACGTGCTCGGGTGGTTTTTCTGGCGGCGGTGGCCCGGCCGCGGGTGGCGGCGGGCGGACGCCAGGCGCGCAGGTCGTCGTCGGTCAATCCGTGCTCGCTTTGGATTTGGCGGCGGTACCCGGCGAAGAAGTCGGCGGGGGGTCCGCTGTAAGCGTCATCGAATTCGTTGTGCCACTGGTACAGCCAGGGCTGGAGCTCCAGCAGACCGGCTAGTAGCGGGGTGATCTGCTCGGTGTCCAGGGCATGTGTCGTGAAATATGTGGCGAGGGCCTGAGCCTGCTCCCGGTGATCCCAGCCCGCCCAGCCGTAGCGTTGCGGGGTGGGGGTGTTGGTGTCGCCGTAGGAAATTAAGCGTTCCTTGGGGACGTCTAGTTTGCCGCGGGCCTGCCAGAAGGAGGTGCGGAGGAAATCTGCGCTGGTGTACTTGGGTGGTATCGGGATCGAATCGCGAATCTTGAGCTGTTGCTCCAGGTTTGGGGCGTTGTCCTCTTGGCGTTGGAGGTCCCAGACGTGCTCCCAGTCGGCGCGTTTGCGGAGGCCGGATGGCTTGTAGCGCAAGGCATCCAGGAAGGGGACGTGCTCCTCGGTGAGTAGATCCGCTACAACTTTCGCTAAGTCTTGGCGTGGGACGTAGATCGCGCTGATGGAGGTGAAATCCTCGTCCTGCGAGAGCAAGTCAATGAGGCGGGGAAGAGTGCGGATCACCGGCTGGTCGTTCTCGTCGTGCCAGAGATCGCGCTGCTCGATGCGATCGAGGAGCCAGGAGCGGAGTGCCCTGTGTTGCAAAGCATCCCAGCCCTCAGTGGCCCAGCGGCGTTTGTATTCGGGGCGCTCGATCATGCCTATGGCGCGGTTGTTTTCGATGGCATCGATGCGCTTTTCCACGATGCGTTTGTAGGAATCCGGCCAGTGAGAGGGGATTTCGGTAGTTGGAGTCGCGTTATGGCGGCCGAACCAATCGCCCGACGCTTCACCTTTGAGTACGCGTCGAGCCAGGACGATCTCGAACGCACGTTCCCCAAAATTTAGCTCCGGCGCAACCGCATCACGAGGACGGAGGTCTTCGGGGTGGAGGGCATAGAGGGAGTAGACGTGCCAGTCGAGCTCCTCTTGAAGGGCAATCATGCGGCGGCGGATTGTATGCCAGCAGGATTCGGCTCGGCGCAGCAATGCAGTCGACGGTACTGATATCTGCGCAGCTGATGTTGCGCTCGTCTGGCTGAGTTCATTGGCTAATCGATCTAGGTCGTTACTGATGTGAACCGAGAAATCGTTTACCACTAGTGGGAACCCTTGCAGTTTGGTTCCTGTGAACTCGTAGAAGTCGTCGAAAGGCACGCGTGACTGGCGGGCTCCCTTGTCGTCAACAGTGCTGCCCTTGTTGTGGCTCACCATCTTGAGCCAGAAGCAAGCGGTGGAGCTATTGAGCAGCCCGAGCAGCCGCAGATACTCGTCGTCGCTCGCCCCCTCGGGTAGTTTGATTACCGGGGCGTGCTGGTTGAACGTCATACCCGATTTATCAAACGCCGAATGAAAATGGGTTGCGACATGGCTAAAACTGATGGACTCTGGTGTTCGATAACGGTCTGAGACCCATCGGTACCATGACCACCAGGGAATATTTGTGTCGAAACGTGAATTTCGTGCGAAATCTGTTAATCGGCCCATTATCTGCTTATACCGCCACAAGTGCCGACCCCAAGCGGAGGTGCTGTCGAAATCAATAACAGATCCGTCTAACCGATTGGTTACCAAGGCGTCGAATGATGGATTCACATTCCAGTCACGAATGTCCTCGCCGACCGCCATGGGGCGCTGCATGTAATCGGGCGCGTGCCATCTGTTATGCAGATGGCGCGGTAGATAGAATGCGTCGTCAACCCCAGAGAAGCTTGCGAAACCGATGTCACGTGCCAGAGCTGATCGCAATCTGACGGTGCCTGCGTCGGCGATTTTATCCACCATCTCTAGACCGCCATCAATGAGAATCCAAGGTTGCCTACTGAAGTATCGCTTCCGCTCGAGGTCGTCCACCGAAACCCATTTCCCAACAAAGCCTGGATTGTCTATCTGCTCGACGATCTCCCGCCACACGAGCCCGTTCTCAGGTTTGGCAGGTGCCTTAGGTTCCCCCTGCACGCTTCGCACAGTGCGGATTGTCGGCGTCCGGCTGTCGCCGGATCGTGGTGTGCCGACGAGTATTACCGTCGGCGTGCCGTGTCCCGGAATATATGCGCCGGATGTGTCGACCACCTCGATGAGCTCGACACTCTTGGCGAAGTATTCTTCGATGAGCTTGGTTCCGAACTCGCGCTTCATGAACGAGTTCGCGGTGATCTGCCCCACTCGCCCGAACCCACGGCCGTCCGAGCCACCGCGCTTGGCGAGTTCGAAGAAGCGGGCGACGAACGGTACCGAGAGCGCGTATTTTCCTGAGCAGACGTCGGAGTAGATCTTCCGATACGCCTCGTTGAGCTTCCTGTCCTTCACAGTGATGTACGGCGGGTTGCCGACCACCACGTGGTAGCGTCTGTTCGCTAGGATGCTAGAATGCTCAGGCAGATCCTCGGTAGCGTAGGAGAATTCGACGAGGGGATCGTGATCCCCGGCACTGTTGTAGTTGAGTTCGAGCTGCCGGTTCTGGATCAGCGAATCGCCGATCGCCAGGTGGATCGGCCACTCGTAATTAGCGGCCTCGGCGAGCGTGTCAATCTTGGCTGCTGCCATGGCCGCCACCAGCAGTCGGAAGCGTGTGATGCCAACGGCGAATGGGTTGAGGTCCACACCGTGCACCGAATCCAACGCCGCCCGCACCTGCTGATGCAGGTCCTTCCCACATGGCTGCACTTCCCATTTCTCGAACAGGCGCCTGAAGGCTCCGAGCACGAAATGTCCTGAGCCGCAAGTCGGATCGATGACCTTCAGCGCTTCGTGGCCAAACTCACCGAGTGCTGGCTTCATGGTGCGATCGAGGATGAACTCCTCCACAAATTCTGGAGTCTGCCGCAGTGCATAGGCCTTGCGCACATTATCGGAGAGCTCCTCATACAGGTCACCGAGGAACCGCGTACTCCAACCCTCTTTGCCGCCCTCCCGCAGCGGGTCCGTGAAATCGTGTATCAACTGCCCGTATTCGTCCCGCGTACGCCAGAATTCGACCAGCGCGCCCGCACCCTCATGAGAGAGCGGGATCTGGTACAGCGCGTTGTGTGCAGGGTCGAACAGGAGCTTGCCCGCCTGGCCGGAGCCGACTTCGGCGAAGGCGCGCAGTAGCCAGCCGCGGTAGGTGGGGTCGGGATCGGATTCGACGTAGGCGTCGTAGCGAGCCTGCGCCAAATCGCGGCGGTCAGTACTGGGTCCGGTCAGGTACGGCTCGGTGATGAGCTGATTGTCTTCGCAGAAGCGCACGAAGACGGTGCCCAGCACCCATGCGGCGGCTACCTGGGGGATACGACCCGGGAATTTGTCGTCGCCCACAAGCCATGTCGACCATGTGGCCGCGGTACGGCCGACCTTCTTGGCCTCATGGTATTCATCGAGCAACTTATCGCGCGCCGCACGGGCGAGTTCGGTGACGGGGTGCTCGACCTGTTCGGTCAGATCCTTTTCGGCCGCCACTACCTGCTTGCGGAGGTCTGCCAGCAATAGGACGCGGTCGATCATTTCGACACTCCTGCATTGTCGCCGTTGATATTTCGGATACCGGCCCGGTGCTTGTTGCGGATCCAGTCGTCGGTCAGCACGATCCACTCGCTGAACCCGGCTTGAAAAGGGACAACGACCGTGCCCAGGCGCGGCTCGCGATTGGGGTCGTCCTGAGGACAGAGCATCCACAGTCCACGACCGCCGTGCCGGGCCTGCTCCGCGAGCCTGTTCAGTACGCCCATGGCGTCATAGCGGGCGAAAACGAAGGTGTCGGTTATGAGTACCGGGCCTGGTGCGGCAGCCAGACGTGTAAGCACTTGCGGTTCGATGCGGCCGAATGCTGTGCGCGCGTAGTCCGCGAAATGGATAGCACGCTTGCTGCCGGGTTCGGCGGCATCGGAGATGAGGATCGTCTCCCAGGTTGGCTTGCCGCCGGAGGGAACCAGGTCGTGCATGACGGACAGGAAGAGCCCTGTCATCGAGATCGGTTCGGCGGCAAACCGACTCGCGATCTCGTCGGCGGCCAGGTGAGCGATCGAGGAACGCACCGTCAGCACTCGGAAGCCATCGCGGCCCGCTGCCGCGGTGAGTTGTTCTTCGGCGCGGGCCGCCGCTGCCACGGTGGGGTCGTCGGCCCAGCGGCCGTCCCGGACGGTGGTGGCGGTGGACCGGCGCCCCGACCAAGCCGACAGCGAGCTGAGGACGTCTATCCCGTGAGTCGGCAGGTAGCGGGTTATTCCCTCGGCACTGGTCTCCAGTACCAGGTCAAAGCCGGCGTTGCGCAGTGCGGCGGTGAGTTCAGAGCCTTTCGGGAGGCCCTGTCCCGCTCCGAGTTCCGGGAATCGGGCACGAATCCGCTCGCGCACCTCCGTCTCCCGTATGCCGGGTTGGCGCTGGCGCTCCAGACCAGGGGTGAGGCGGATCAGGCCCGCCTGGGTGAGACGTGCCGCTCTTACCAGCGGCAGCGTCAGTGGGTAGATCTCCAATCGCGGTGTGGCCGCGGCATTCCGTGATGCGCCCACCGCCATCTGCACCAGCCGCCGCTCGTCCCAGCCCAGATCGGGCCACTCGACGACGCCTGGTGGAACGTCGATGGCGCTCAACCGTTCCAGCACGGTGCCGGGCGTGGGGAGGGTCTCCGCATCCGCCAGCCGGTCGGCCGCGGCACCCAGCCGCGCCGCGTAGCCCAACAATGCCTTCACCGAAGGTGTTTCGGGCGGATCGTTGGCTTCGTCCACCTCCAGAGCCAACACCACCGGCAGTGCGCCGTCGCGGGGGCCATTGCACTCGAACGCCGCCTCGTCTGGTGTCAGTTGTTCGGCCTCCACGACCGCGCGCACCACAGCCACCGCCAGTGCCCGGCGCTGCGCCCGCCCGTCGAGGCGGGTGCCGCGGCGCAGGATCAGGGCGTCGGCGAGCTCGATGATGGAGGCGATTCGGCCGAATTCCCCCAGCAGTTCCAGGATTTCATCGCGTACCGCGGACAGTGCATCGGATTTACGCCACTTCTGACGCATCTGCTTGAGCGACTGCGAGATTGCCGGCGAGCTGACGCCCATAGACGCTGCTACCGCCGACTTTGTCGGCCACACGCCCAGGTCGGGCAGGCTATCCACACCGGGGACCTGAAGCAGCCGGGTCACCATCGCGACCTTCTTGGCGTTGGAGCCGTTGCTGTTGAGTTCCGGCACCAGCTGAGATACCAGGGTGTCCAGGCTCAGTGCCCGCAGTGCCGTCGCGCCCAGATCTGCTGCGGTGGACTGTAATTCGGCCAGCTCTTCCCTGGCGTCGCGGCGGCCTTCGGTAGTGAGCGGTGTGGGCGTGGTGCGGCCCAGCAGGCTGCCCCACTGTTTCTGGCGGCCCTGGATCTCGATGCGGGTGCGCGCCCCTAGGCCGGGGGCGTTGATGAGATTGCGCTGGCTGTAGTCGAGCAGATCTCCGACCGTGTTGATGCCGATCCCGTATAGGAATTGCTCGGCTGCCGCCGTCAAACCGGCAGTCGCCAGAGAGGTTTCGCGGGTCGCCTGTTCGGCGATCCGGTTGCGCTCCTGCTCGGATGTCTCCGCGTCCGCGGGCGCGAGACCGGCTTGCGTTTCGGAGTCGGCACCGACGGTCGCGTCCACGCCCGGTTGCCGAGTCCGCGGGCGGGAGGGCACCGCTCGTGCCATTTCCAGGAAGATCCGCCGCCACTCGTCTCGCATGGGCTTGAGGTCGTCGAACCGCTGTGCGGCATCCCGGTGTAATGCCTTGCGGAAGAACGCGATCAACCCGTCCCGAATCGACGGATCGAATGCGTCCGCGGCGATCTCCGGATGAGGGAGTTGATCCGCATCGGTCTGCCGTGGCGCTACCGAGCCATCACCCCAGCGCGGGAGTTCCGCGGACGCCATCTCGTGCAGCGTGGCCGCCAGTGCGTAGCGTTCGGCGTGCGCGTCGTAATTGGTGCGGCTGACGGTGCCGATGAACGGGTCCAGGTAGCCGTCGGTCCCCGCCTCGGTATCCTTGGCCGGATAGCCGGCGAGCGAGAAGTCGATCAGCACCAGCTGCCGAGTTCGGTTGGGGCGTACTCGAATCGCGATGTTGTCCGGTTTCAGGTCCCGGTGCCAGATGCCCTCACCCTCGAGGAATTCGACTGCACCGAACAGGTATTCGCTGTAGGCCTCCAGCTCGTCCACGGTGAGGCGGCCGTTCTCGCGGAGGTGTCGCGCCACCGTTTCCTCGGTGCGGCGGCGTTTGCTCCCCGTCTCGGTGGGCCCGGCCAATTCCCTTTCATCGCCGACATATTCGAGTAGCAGGCCGGTGCGGCCGCCGAGGGGGACTATCCCGGGATCCACCGACTGAATGATGCGGGCGTCCTTGCGCAGCCGCCGCATCACCTCGGCCTCGCGGGTCAGCACGTCGGCGCGACCGTCCGAGAGTGCCACTTTCAGTACTGCGAAGGCCCGCGCATCCTTCGCATGAGGGTCGGCCTCGAGATCGCGTACCAGGAATGCACGGCTGGTCGAGCCGGTGCCGAGCCGACGACGTACTTCCCAGCGTCGGCCCAAGACGTCGCCGGCGACCGCCTCGAGCGGATCGATCTCCGGCGCAACCGGTTCCGGATCCGTGGGTGTGCGCAATTCGGTCTCGATGAGCTCGAGCCACTCCAGCAACTCGTCGACCGTGGAGATTCGGCGCTCCGGCTGGTAGGCGGTAGCAGCCTCTACGAGCTCGTCGACGTCGGGTTGCAAGCCATCCACCACCGCGCCCGGCCGTAACCCTTCACCTGCCTCGAATCTGGCAAGCAGCTCCGCTTGGGTCGCGGCCGGAGGACGGCCCGCCACCAGCAGGTAGGTGAGAATTCCCAGGCCGTACACATCCATCTCGATAGGCTTGGGCTTGTGGGCAGCCAGCTCCGGCGCCAGATACACCTCGGTGCCGGGCGCGAGATGCGTCGCCGTGAGACTTGTCGAGGTCTGGCTGGTCAGCCCCGGTCGGCTGATGGTGCTGCGCTGGGTGGCGATCTGCCAGTCCGAGATCAGCAGATACGGTGTGCGCCAACGATCTTGTTCCCCCAGCTGGCGGCCGCTACGGTCGTGCAGGCGTGGGATCACGTGTACCGAGTGGGCGGCCAGACCGCGATGGTAGATGCGCCTCGAGTGTGCCGCCCGCATCGTTTCCGCCAGTTGGCGTACCAGCTGCAGCCGATCCGAGAGGTCGAGAGAGCCGGCATGACGTGACACAAATTCGTCCAGGCGGATGGTGGCCGGGTCGTATTCGAATATCAGCGCCGGACCCGCGGGATGCGCGCCGGAGTCGATATCGACGAACCGCACCACGCCGGGGTGCCTGAACTGGCGCAGCACCGCCGCCTCTCGCCTCGCCGAGTCGTACACCGACTTGCGCGCCTCGGCATTCGCACCGCGCTCGGAGACGTAGATCCGGACGCGCGCCGGTGTGCCGAGGTCGGCGTGTTTGGCCTGATAGTCGCTCCAGGTGGGGCCGATGTCGAACGGCTGGTGTTCGAGTCGGTAGGCGCCCACTGTGAAATCGGCTTCGCTGCGGCCGATTCCGACCTTCTGTAGCGCGCGAGCGACGGACTTCGCCCGCTGGGAGGTCATTCGGCGGCGCTCGTCGAGCACCGGCCCGTTCAAGACCCGCACCAGCTCCGTGATGGTGTGCGTGTTTGCGCGGTCGCCCGGCGGCAACTCGAACTTCAGATCCTTGTTGGTGAGGCAGACATGACTGGTCACGAAGACGCGCTCGGATCCAAGGTGCGGGGCGAGCAGCCCGGCAAGTTCCTTGGCCTTCTGTTCGTTCAGATGCAGCGGGTTGCGATGATGCCGGCACCCTCTACTATCCAGTTCCTGTACCCAGTCGCCGTTCTCGACGATGAGCCGACCGCGCCAGTCTTTCAGCTCGATCATGTGTACCCCGTTGGGTGCGATCACCAGCAGGTCCACCTCGCGCACGTGCCCGTATCGCTCCGTGAAGGTGAAGTTCGCCCACGCATGCCAGGGGTCGGCATCGGGTAGCGCGACACGGATGGCCTCCAGGCCGCGGCGTTCGTGCTCGAAACTTGACTCGGTGACAGACGTCCACCGATCCACATCCATACGGCGAACCCCCCATTCTCTGTTGCCATCACGTTTTATCTACTGGTGACGGGTAATCGGCCGGCTCTGGAAGCCCCGTCGCCTATAGGGGTGCTGATTGGGATTGTTCTCACTTCAGAGCGCCGAATCCTGAAGCACGGCAATCCTTCCGGGTCCCCACCACACCGCCGAACGAGCCAGCATACAGCTCCATCCGCTACATGTCCTCCGAGTGCAATCGGCGAACGTGGGCTGATGTTACTTGCCAATTCGCTGGTGGTCGACTGAGAGCTGTTGCGGCAGTGTTGATATGAGGCCGCTGCGGCTCGGTGGTTGGCGAGCCGTGATGTGTCTATCGAAAGACGGTTGCCGACCGAAGATGTACTGCAGCAAACAAATTGGGTGCTGCCACAACGCTCCCCTCGGAGGTTGGTTTTTCCGGAACCGCTACTGGTTATCAAATGAATTCGGCTGGTAGAGGGCAAAAGACTCAAGATTGCCGCAAACTTGCGCTGTTGTATCGCTCGGAGCTCCGTGGTTCGGAGCTCTCTACTAGTTACGGCCCAATTCAGTGTGGAATCCTCTGGTTAGCAGCGACAGATCGCTGGTTCGCTGGCAGATTGCTGTTTGGTCAAAATTCTTGGCGTGTCGCACTACGACACGCCAAGAACCTCTCGGTGGTCGATCCACTGTGGTTGATTCCGTTGCATGAGCGTACGCAGTCGTAGACTGTGGCGAGTTCGAGTCTCCGGACACACCAGGGATTCAGGTCGATTGCTGGCGGCGAGAAATTGCCTCGCGCTACGTGTGTCGCTAGCTCGGCCGGAGGTTCTATCGAGTGCTGCGTGGGGGCCTGCTGGGCGCATGGGAGTGCCGCGTTTGTTGAGGGCGCGGTTGATGCTGCTGGCGGGGAATCCGGCGAGTTGGGCGCAGGCGGTGAGGGAGTGGCCGGCCAGGTAGAGCTGTTCGGCGTGGTCGATGTCGGTATTGGTCATCGACTGGTAGCGGCGGGGGGTGTGTCGTCGCGTGAGGAGGGCCAGGACGGCGGTTTTGGAGACCTTGTATTGGGTGGCGAGTGCGGCGATGGGAGTGCCGTCTTGGTACGTCTGGATCAGTTCGTCGATCGTGCCGGGGGAGAACCGGCGTTCGAGGCGTTGCGGGGTGTGGGTCTTTTTCTTGGCGCGTGAGGGTCGTTTGCGTCGCTGGGGGACCGTTGGAGCGCTTCTGACCTGGATCGAGGCACGTGCGGCCTCAAGATTCTGCAGGTCAGCGCGGTTCGAATAACGTCCCGCTAGGTCCACGCAGGTCAAGGAAGTTTCAGTGGCCTTGAGAACGCCAGTGGCGTGGCCAGTGTGCCAACGACGCCAGTACTCCGTGAACACAGCACACTGCGGAAGCCGCCGGACAAGTGCGTTTCCGAGCAAGCCGATGGTTCTGGCTGCCTGGTTCGGGGTGTCGCTCTATGGGGGTGGGGTTGCCGTGCCCTCGGATGGCTGGTCGTGGGGTTTTTCGAAGAGGTCGCGAATGTGGAAGCTGGAGGCGCTGCTGGCCGGGCGGGTCTCGTCGCCGGGTGCAGGGAGGGTC
>NZ_JAGPOX010000005.1 GCF_019038435.1 Nocardia alni | reverse complement strand
GACTGCGTTGGCGACTGATCGTGCTGCGACGTTGGTTTCGTTGCTGGACGCGACGGTGGACGGTCATGCCGATGAGGTGGCGTTGGTCGGTGCCGACGGCGATCGTGTTACCTATGGTGAGCTCGGCTCGCGCGTGAATCGTTTGGCGCGGCACCTGATTTCCATCGGTGTCGGTCCGGAGTCGCGGGTGGTGCTGGCGTTGCGTCGTTCGGTGGATTTGGTGGTGGCGATGTATGCGGTCGCCACTGCGGGTGGTGCGTATGTGCCGGTGGATCCGGATCAGGCTGCTGAGCGGACGGACTACATTCTCGAGACCGCGGCGCCGGTGTGTGTGCTGACCAATGCGGAGGCGGAGTTCGATACTGCTGCCGCGCCCGTGATCCGGATCGATGAGGTGGATCTGTCGGGGCTCGATGAGGCACCGATCGGCGCTGCCGAGCTTGTGGCGCCGCTGCGTCCGAAGAATACGGCGTATGTGATTTTCACGTCGGGTTCGACGGGTCGTCCGAAGGGTGTGGCGGTTCCGCATTCGGCGATTGTGAATCAGTTGTTGTGGGAGACTGCTGAATTCGGTTTGGGCGTTGATGACGTGGTGTTGTTGAAGACTGCGGCGACGTTCGATTTGTCGGTGTGGGAGTTCTGGACCGCGGCGGTGTGTGGTGGCCGGTTGGTGATCGCTTCTGCCGATGGTCATCGGGATCCGGGGTATTTGAACGCGTTGATGGCGCGTGAGGGTGTAACGACGTTGCACGTGGTGCCGTCGATGCTCGACGGATTGCTGACGGTATCGGAAGGGACACTGACTGATTCGTTGCGGTGGGTGTTGGCGATCGGTGAGGCGTTGCCGGGTTCGGTGGCGCAGCGGTTCCGCAGGAACAATGTCGCGGATCTGTTCAACCTGTATGGGCCGACCGAGGCGGCGGTGTCGATTACCAGTCATGAGGTGACTGATGTCGATGTGGCGTCGGTGTCGATTGGTGTGCCGGAGTGGAACAGTCGTGTCTATGTGCTGGATTCGCGGTTGCGTCCGGTGCCTGATGGTGTGGCGGGTGAGCTCTACCTCGCGGGTGCGCAGTTGGCGCGTGGGTATTTCGGTCGTGCGGATCTGACTGCGGATCGTTTTGTGGCGAATCCGTTCGGTAAGGGCCAGCGGATGTATCGCACGGGTGATCTGGTGGCGTGGAATTCCGAGGGTGAGCTGGATTATCGGGGTCGTACGGATTTCCAGGTGAAGATTCGTGGTTTCCGTATCGAGTTGGGTGAGATCGAGGCGGCGCTGTTGGCGCTGCCGGGGGTCGCGCAGACAGCGGTGTTGGCGAAGTCGGATCCGCGCCTTGGTGATCGTCTGGTCGCGTATCTGGTGGGTGCGGGTGTCGATCCCGATGTGGCGCAGGTGCGTTCAGAACTGTTGGCGAGCCTGCCCTCCTATATGGTTCCTGCCGCTTTTGTGGTGCTGGATGCGTTGCCGTTGAACGTGAACGGCAAGCTGGACCGTAAGGCGCTGCCGGAGCCGGAGTTCGAGGCAACGGAGTTTCGTGCCCCGTCGACCCCGATCGAGCAGATCGTGGCCGGTGTGTTCGTGCAGGTGCTCGGTGCCGAGCGGGCCGGCGCCGACGACGATTTCTTCGCGCTCGGCGGTAATTCGCTGCTCGCCACCCAGGTCGCCGCCCGGCTCGGTGCGGCCCTGAACACCCGGGTCGCGGTGCGAACCCTGTTCGAGGCGCCGACGGTGGCCGCGCTCGCGGCAGCCGTGGAATCGCAGAGTCGTGGCGATCGCATCGAGGTGGGCAGCCTGGAGCGGCCGGATCGGATCCCGTTGTCGCTGGCCCAGCAGCGGATGTGGTTCCTGAACCAGTTCGATCAGGAATCCACGGCGTACAACGTGCCGGTCGCCGTGCGGCTGAGTGGTGCGCTGGATATGGAGGCGTTGCGGGCGGCGATCGGTGACCTGGTGGCCCGGCACGAAGTGCTGCGGACGGTGTATCCGGAGACCGACCAGGGTCCGGTACAGGTGATCCTGCCTGTCGCGCAGGCGATTCCGACGCTGGATGTCCGGGTGGTCGGGCCGGAAGCGGTCGAATCGGCGGTGCTCGCGTTCTTCTCGGCGGGCTTCGACGTGACGGCCGAGGTGCCGTTGCGGGTCGCGGCGTTCGAGGTGCTCGCGCAGGACATCTCGGAGGACACCGACGGTGCGGCCCAGCCCGAGTATGTGCTCGCGCTCGTCATACACCACATCTCCGGTGACGGCTCATCGATGGGCCCGTTGACGCGGGACCTGATGACCGCCTACGCCGCCCGCGTGGCCGGTGCGGCCCCCGGCTGGGAGCCGCTGGCGGTGCAGTACGCCGATTACAGCATCTGGCAGCGGGCGGTCCTGGGCTCGGAGGAGGATCCGGAGTCGTTGGCCGCGCGGCAGATCGCCTACTGGCGTGACGCCCTGGCGGACCTGCCGGATCAGCTGGATCTGCCCGCGGATCGGCCGCGCCCGGCGGTGCAGTCGCTCACCGGCGGCACCGTGGGCGTGCGGGTCGACGCCGAGACCCACGGTGCGCTGGTGGAGCTGGCGCGGGCCGAGGGCGCGACGCTGTTCATGGTCGTGCACACCGCGCTGGCCGTATTGCTGGCCCGGTTGTCGGGTACCGAGGTCATCGCGATCGGCACCCCGGCAGCGGGTCGTGGTGAGGCCGATTTCGACGACATGATCGGCATGTTCGTGAACACCCTGGTGTTCCGGACGCAGGTCGAGGGCGGCACGCCGTTCATGGATCTGCTCGCGCGTCAGCGTGAGTCGGATATCGCGGCCTTCGCGCACGCGGACGTGCCGTTCGAGCGCCTGGTGGAGGTGCTGAATCCGGAGCGGTCCACCGCGCGGCATCCGCTGTTCCAGATCGGGCTCTCGTTCCAGAACCTGGCGCCGGTGAGTCTGGAACTGCCGGGCCTGACCGTCTCGGGCCTCGAGGTCGACGTCGAGATCTCGCAGTTCGACCTGCACCTGATCATCTCGGACGGATACGACGACACGGGTGCGCCCATCGGCATGGCGGGCAACCTCACCTACGCGGCCGATCTGTTCGATCGGGATACGGTGCAGGATTTCGCGGATCAGTTCGTGCGGCTGCTGGGCGAGATCGTCGCCACGCCGCGCATGCCGGTCGGGGATCTGGACTTCCTGGCCGCGGGCGAGCTCGAGGACCTGGTGTCCGGCCGCAACGCGACCGGGCACGAGATCGATCGGTCGGCGACGCTGGTGTCCCTGCTCGGTCGCACTGTGTCGGAAACACCGGACGTGGTGGCGCTGATCGGCCCCGATGGCGCTCGGGTCACCTATGGCGAGCTGGGTCGCCGGGTGAATGCGCTGGCACGTCAGCTGATTTCGTTGGGTGTCGGCCCGGAGTCGCGGGTGGCGCTGGCGTTGCGGCGGTCGGTGGATCTGGTGGTAGCGATGTACGCGGTCGCCACTGCGGGCGGCGCCTATGTGCCGGTGGATCCGGATCAGGCTGTCGACCGTACGGACTACATTCTGGAAACCGCGGCGCCGATCTGTGTGCTGACCGACGCCGCGACAGGTTTCGAGACCACGATCGCTCCGGTCGTGCGGGTCGATGCGGGCGAGTCCGGCGATGATTCACCTATCGGCGACAGCGAGCGGTTGGGTGCGCTGGGGCCGGAGAACACGGCGTATGTGATCTTCACGTCGGGCTCGACGGGCCGTCCGAAGGGCGTGGCCGTGCCGCATGCGGCGATCGTCAACCAGTTGCTGTGGGAGACCGCGGAATTCGGGCTGGGCGTCCACGATGCCGTGCTGCTGAAGACCGCGGCGACGTTCGATTTGTCGGTGTGGGAGTTCTGGACCGCGGCGGTGTGCGGTGGCCGGTTGGTCATCGCCGCCCCGGACGGTCATCAGGATCCGGAGTATTTGAATACTCTGATGGCCCGTGAGTCGGTGACGACATTGCATGTGGTGCCGTCGATGCTCGATGCGCTGTTGACCGAATCGGAAGGCACGCTGACTGATTCGCTGCTGCGGGTGTTGGCGATCGGTGAGGCGTTGCCGGGTTCGGTGGCGCAGCGGTTCCGCCGGAACAATGTCGCGGATCTGTTCAACCTGTACGGGCCTACCGAGGCGGCGGTGTCGATCACCAGCCATGAGGTGACCGATAGCGACGCTGTGTCGGTGTCGATTGGTGTGCCGGAGTGGAACAGCCGTGTCTATGTGCTGGATTCGCGGTTGCGTCCGGTTCCGGTTGGTGTTCCGGGTGAGTTGTATCTTGCGGGTGCGCAGTTGGCGCGTGGGTATTTCGGTCGTGCGGATTTGTCTGCGGATCGTTTTGTGGCGAATCCGTTCGGTGACGGTGAGCGCATGTACCGCACGGGTGATCTGGTGGCGTGGAACTCGGACGGTGAGCTGGATTACCGGGGTCGTACGGATTTCCAGGTGAAGATTCGTGGTTTCCGGATCGAACTCGGCGAGATCGAGGCGGCGCTCCTGGCGTTGCCGGAGATCGCGCAGACAGCGGTGTTGGCGAAGTCGGATCCGCGTCTCGGTGATCGGTTGGTCGCGTACCTGGTGACGTCGGATGCGGATCTGGATGTGGCGCAGGTGCGTTCGGAGCTGTTGGCAAACCTGCCCTCGTACATGGTGCCCGCGGCGTTCGTGGTGCTGGATGCGCTGCCGTTGAACGTGAACGGCAAGCTGGACCGTAAGGCGTTGCCGGAACCGGAGTTCGAGTCGACACCGTTCCGTGCCCCGTCGACACCTGCCGAGATGATCGTGGCCGAGGTGTTCGCCGACGTGCTCGGCCGCGGCGAGATCGGTATCGACGACGACTTCTTCGGCCTCGGCGGTAACAGCATCCTGTCGATCCAGCTGGTGTCGCGGGCGAAGGCGCGCGGTGTCCGGTTCAGCGCACGCGAGGTATTCGAGCGGCGCACCATCGCGGGCATCGCCGGCGGCGCCGTCCTCGGCGGCGCCGAGCTGGAGCTCCCGACGGGGCCCCTGGTGCAGGCCGACGAGGATCAGCTGCGGGCGTGGGAGCAGGCGTACCCCTCGATGACCGAGGTGTGGCCGTTGTCGCCGTTGCAGTCCGGCCTGTTGTTCAACGCGTTGATGACCCAGTCGACGATGGACATCTACAGCCAGCAGGCCGTCATCGACTTCGATGGCGAGCTGGATGTCGAGCGGCTGCGCGGGGCGGCTCAGGCCCTGCTGGACCGCTACGACAACCTGCGGGTCGCCTTCACGGTCGACACCGAGGGGCGGCCGGTGCAGATCGTGCAGGCTCGGGTCGAGATTCCCTGGCGGGAAACGGATCTCACGGATCTGCCCGCTGCGGAACGCGACGACGAACTGACGCGCCGACTGCGGGTCGATCGAGCCGACAACTTCGACATGGCCGCGGCGCCGTTGATTCGGTTCGGCCTGTACCGGGTCGAGTCGGGAGCGGGCGCCGATACACAGCGGTGGCGCCTGGCGATCACCACGCATCACATCCTGTTCGACGGCTGGTCGATGCCGCTGCTGATGCGGGATCTGCTCGTGCTGTACGCGGTGCGCGGCGAGGCGAGCGTGCTGCCGCGAGTGGCGTCCTACCGGGACTTCCTGGCGTGGCTGTCGCTCTACGACCGCGACGAATCGCTGCGGGCGTGGGAGCGGGCGCTGGCCGGCGTCGACGAGCCGACGCTGATCGCGCCGCGAGCGCAGTCGAGCGAGGAGTTCGACATCGACTCGGTGCGGATCGAGCTGGACGACGAACGGACCCGGCATCTGAGCAAGTTCTGCGCCGACCTCGGCGTCACCCCGAACACGGTGGTGCAGGCGGCCTGGGGTCTGCTGGTGAGCCGGTTGGCCGGACGCGACGACGTGGTGTTCGGCGCGACCGTGTCGGGTCGTCCACCGGAGCTGCCGGATATCGAGTCGATGGTGGGTCTGTTCATCAACACCCTGCCGGTCCGCGTGCGGGTCGACGATCGACGCACGATCGCCGAATTCCTGACCGGACTGCAGGGTGAGCAGGCGGCGCTGCTCGATCACCATTACGTCGGCCTGCCCGACATCCAGCGGGTGGGCGGCCCCGGTGCGCAGTTCGACTCGCTGGTCGTCTTCGAGTCCTATCCGGTGGACACGGAGGCGATCGCGTCCGCCAGCACCATCGACGGCGTGTCGGTGACCGGCGTCGACTTCAAGGGCGGCACGCACTATCCGCTGACCCTGATGGTGGTCGCCGAAGAGAAGCTCGTGGTGAGCCTGGAATACCTCACCAGCCGCTACGGCGCCGCCGAGGTGCGGACCCTGGCGGCCCGGCTGGAGCGGGTGCTCGAGGCGCTGGTCTCCGACCCCGAGGGGCTGATCGGCGATATCGACATCCTCGATGCGGCAGAGCGGGACCGTATCCTGGCCGAATCCGGTGTCACCGCAACGGAATCCGCGGCCGTCACCGCGACGCCGCAGATCGGCGCGCGGACCGTGGCCAAGGCGCTGGGCGCGGTCGTGGAGGAAGATCCGCAGGCTCCGGCGCTGCTGGCCGACGGCGCGGAAATCACCTATCAGGCCGTGGATTCGCGGTCCTCGCAGCTGGCGCGGGTGCTGATCGACCGGGGCGTCGGCCCCGGCGACATCATCGCGGTCGCGCTGCCCCGCTCGGTGGACGCGGTGGTCGCGCTGTGGGCGGTGCAGAAGGCGGGCGCCGCGGCACTGTTCGCGGACGGCCTGTCCTTCGGTGAGATCGTCTCCGCGGGAGCGGGATTCGGCATCACCCTGGAACCGGCGGCGAAATCGGTGCGCTGGCTGGTGCCGACCGACCCCAAGGTGCGGGCGGAATTGGCCGCGGCCCCGGCGCACCCGGTCTCCTACGCCGACCGGCTGCGCCCGCTGCATCAGGACCACCCGGCCCTGATGGTCCGCCGCCCCGATGGCGCCTGGCTCACCCTGACCCAGGAACAGGCCCTCGACCACGCGCAGACCCTGCGCGAGGAGAACGACATCGATTACGAGTCGACGACGTTCACCACCGCCACCGCGGGCCCCGCGGCCATGGCCGAATTCCTGGCCGCGGCCACCGCGGGCGCCCTGTCGGTCCTCCCGACGGGCGGGAACGTCGCCGACGATCTCGCGGACGGCGAGGTCACCCACTGGTTCGCCGTGCCGGGCGAGTCGACGGAGGCAGCGGACGACGAGGTCAGGGTGATCGTGACCGAATAGCCGAACTCCGGGTCGGTGCGGGAATTGCTGGATCTCTCGCGCCGCCCGGGTTCGCGCTGGACACACCGACCGCACGGTCGATCATCTACGCCGCGGCAGGTGTCGCGAACTACCGGCGTTTCGAGATCAACCCCTTCGAGGTCGCCTGCCTGGTGACGAACTCCCGGTCCAGGTCGCCCAGGCTCTCGGCGAGAACGGTCGAGATCTGCCCGCGCTTCTGCCCCGGACGTACTCGCTCACCGGGCCGGGGTGGTCCGCTCCGCATCGGGAGTATGAAGATCAGCAATCTTCAGGCAATCTGGCCGTAGACTGGTCGCCGCACGAGGTCCTCGACGGCAATATGGGTTGACGGCGGGAGCGGCGCATGACGGACATCGAGATCGAACAGCGGCACCGCGGCGACAACCGGTGGCGGGTGCTGGGTGCGCTGGGGCTGGCGCTGTTCCTGGTGGCGCTCGACAGCACCGTCGTGAGCATGTCGCTGCCGGTGATCATCGCCGATGTGGGGTTGAGCCTCACCCAGGCGCAGTGGGTGAGCGCCGTGTACGCGGTGGTGTTCGCCGCGCTGCTGATCACCGCCGGGTGGTTCGGAGACAGGCTGGGGCGTCGTGCGCTGATCATGACCGGTGTCGTGCTCATCATGGCGGGCAGCCTGATCGCGGCGGCCGCGAACGAGCCGAGCGTGTTGATCTGGGGCCGGATCGTGCAGGGCATCGGCGGCGCCGGCGTCCTGCCGGGGGCTCTGGCCACGGCCGGCGTGGTCTTTTCCGGGCGGGAGCGCCGGCTCGTCTACACGGCGTGGGCGGCGGTGATCTGCGCGGCGGCGGTGCTCGGGCCGCTGCTCGGCGGCTGGTTGAGCACATCGTTCACCTGGCCGTGGATTTTCCTGGTGAATCTGCCCATCGGCGTGGTGGTCCTGATCGGCATCGCCGTATTCGTGCCCGAGACCCGGAGCGGCCAGCCCGCACACGGCTCGGACGTCGACGGATTCCTGCTCGGCACAGCCGGTTTCGCGCTGGTGATGTTCGCGCTGATCGAGGGGCAGGCCTACGGCTGGTGGCGGCCGCTGCGGGCGTGGCGAGGGCTCGGCATCCACTGGTCCAGCCGGGCCGGGGCCTCGCCGATCCCCCTGCTGCTGGTACTGGGCATCATTCTGCTGGCGCTGTTTCTGCTCTGGGAGCAGCATCGGCGCCAGGTGGATCGCGCGGCGCTGCTGGACTTCTCGTTGCTCGGCCGACCGAGTGTGCGCTGGGGGAGCGCGGCGGCGCTGGCGGTCGCCGTCGTCGTATTCGGCCTGCTGTTCACCCTGCCGCTGTACCTGGTGTACGTCCGCGGCCTCACCGCGCTGCGCGGTGGGCTGGTGCTGATGGCGATATCGCTGGGGGCGGGTGCGGCCACGATCGTCACGCTGCGGGCGGGATGGCCTGCGGGACCGGTGTGGAGCGTGCGGCTGGGCCTGGCGATCCAGACGCTCAGCATCGCGGTGACGGCGATATTCCTCACCGACCGGACTCCGATGGCGTGGCTCGTCGTGCTGCTCGTCTGCTACGGCATCGGACTGGGTCTGGCATCCGCTCAGCTACCCCGCGCGATCCTGGCAGGCATGCCGGCCGATACCTCCGAGCGGGTGTCGATGACCCCGTCCACGGTGCACAAGATCGGTGCGGCGCTGGGGGTCGCGATACTCGGTGGCGTGCTGTCGATCTCGCTCGGCCAGGCGCTCTCGGACCGGCTCACGCAGGTGCACGGCCTGTCGCCGGTCGCGGCGCACGAGGCCGTCGCCGCGACCCGCGACTCCGCCGGCGCCGCCATCCCGGTGCTGCGCGCTCACCACGCCAGCCATCTGGTGACCGACGCGCTGGCCCGCGGCTTCGCCGACGCCTTTCGCGCCACCCTGATCGCGGCGGTCGTACTCCTGTTGCTGGGCTTCTGCGCCGCCACCCGGATCCCACTGCGCGCCACCCGGATTCCGCAAGAGCCCGCGAGCGCCGATCCGGCCGCCGAGAGCGCGCCCGACAAGCCCGAAGGCGACGCCGCGGTGAATTCGCTCGACGACAGCGAGTAGATCCTCCCTACGGCGTCAGGGACACTCCCGCGTCCACGAGCATGCGCGCGATCAGCTCGCGCGAGTGCACCAACTCCGCGGCCATGGCATCCATCCGGCCCATCTCGCTGCGCAGCACCTCGACGAGTTCGGGACACGGTCGCAGCGTGGGCGCGGTATCGATGACGCAGGGCAGAGCCTGGCGGATCGTCTCGGTCGGCAACCCGGCCGCCAGCAGCGCCCGGATCCGGCGCACCGTATCGACCGCCGATTCGCCGTAATCCCGATATCCGTTGCCGCCACGCATCGAGGTCAGCAGGCCCTGCTGTTCGTAGTACCGCAGCGACCTGCGACTGACCCCCGTGCGTGCGGCAAGCTCCCCGATAAGCATGTTCACTCCCTCGCGCCCAACTCGCACTTGACCTTGACAGTGGTGTCAACCCTTACCGTACGCCCATGACACCATGCGACGCTCATCACCAGGTCACCACGTGTGGCTACCCTTGGAACAAGATCCCCTGCGGCGCAGGGCTATTCGGGGGCGATCGATAATGCGGGCCGGGATCTTCAGCGGCGTGACCGACGAGAGCATCGATCCGATGGAATTGGCCCGGGCGGTCGAGGAGCGCGGCTTCGAGTCGTTGTTCCTGCCCGAGCACACCCATATTCCGGTCCGGGTCGACACGCCTACCCCGGGCGGCGGGGACATTCCCCGCGACTACTACCGCGTCTACGACCCGTTCATCTCGCTCACCGCCGCGGCGGCGGTGACCACCCGGCTGCGTCTGGGCACGGCGGTCGCGCTGCTGGTGCAGCGGGATCCGATCGTCACGGCCAAGGAGATCGCGACGCTGGACGCGATCTCGGGCGGCCGTCTGGAACTGGGCTTCGGCGTCGGCTGGTTGCGCGAGGAGTTGCGCAATCACGGCACCGACCCGCGTACCCGCGTCGCGCTGCAGGGTGAACGCATCCTCGCGATGAAGCAGATCTGGACCCACGATCGGGCCGAATTCCACGGCCGCTTCGTCGATTTCGATCCGATCCACTCCTGGCCGAAACCCGCGCAGCGGCCGCATCCGCCGATATGGCTCGGCGGCTGGGGGCCCTCGACGCATGAGCGTGTGGTCGAGCACGCCGACGGCTGGCTGGCGCCGACCGGCATCGCGTTCGACGAACTGCGCGACGGCATGCGGCAGTTGCGGGAACTCGCCGACCGTGCCGGGCGCCCGCCGATTCCGGTGACCGCGACGGTGTTCGGGCCCGGCGCGGGCGATCTGGACCGCCTGGCGGAACTGGGCGTGCATCGCACGCTGATCGGTCTGCTGCCGGTGCGCCCACGTGAGGAGACCTTGCGCGCGCTCGACGAGATCACCGCCATGGCCGGGACATACCAATCCGTATAGCGCCTACCAGTCGATGAGGTCCAGCTCGTGCAACCGGCGGAACACCAGCATCGAGCCCGGTGCGACATGCGGCATGGCCGCGTACTCGCCGACGGTGAAGTAGCGCAACTCGGCGATCTCGCTGGTGGGCCGGGGCTCACCGGCGAGATCGGCGGTGTAACAGGTCATATGCAGGGCCGTGCCGGGTGTGTGACCGTAGGCCTCGCATTCGAAGACGCCGAGTTCGCAGAAGGCGGCGACGTCGACTCCGAGTTCCTCGCGCGCCTCGCGGTGCAGGGCCTGCACCGGGGTCTCGCCGGGGTCGATCTTTCCCCCGGCCATGTAGAAGACCTCTTTGCCGGTCGACCGCGCCTGCAGCAACCGACGGCCGCGGATGTGAGCCAGGGCCGCGGTGCGAATCATGGTGTCCGCCCTTCGTATTCGGCTCGTCAGTTCGCCGCGGGCGCGAGCTTCCAGTGCTCGTGCAGGGCGTTCGCGATCTGCGGCAGGACCGTCACGGGAATCCGCTTGTGCCGCAGCATCGTACGGATCTGGGCAACCTGCTCGCGCTTACGGTGGTCGTAGGCGTTGGCGATCGGGCGCACCACCGGCGGGATCGACAGCAGCACCAGTTCGCCGTGCGGTTCGTCGCCGCCCTGCAGGTCCAGCGCCAGCGACCAGCGCGCCTGCTCGTCCAGCGTGAACCGCCCGGCCACCACCCGATCCCACGGGATACACGTCTCGTGCAGCGGGGTGCGCCGGGCGATCGTCTGCTCGGTCAGCACCACGACATCGCGCCCGAACAGCGCCATCAGCAGCGCGATCCCGACCACCGCCCCCGCGAACAGCCCGATGAACACCAGGTAGATCCCGAACGCCGCCACGATGCCCCCGCAGACCGCCGCGGTCGCGAGCACACCCAGCACGCCGTACAGAAACGTCCGCCGTCCGGGGACCACGCCCGCCCGGACCACACTCACACCCACTTCTCGCCTCGGTCCTTCCTGCCTCCCGCGCATCGTACCGGGCGTGGCGGAGGCGGGAAGCTCGGGACGATCAGGCCCGCAGCGCGACGGCGGCCTCGGCGGTGTAGACCAGGAACGTCAGGCTCTGCTGGAAGTACAGCCGCACCGAATCCGCGTCGTGCGACAGATAGCCGATCGAAAGATCCTGGCCCAGTTGCAGATCGAAGTCGCCACCGCGCGTGGTGAGCAGGAACGCGCCATCGATCGCGGGCGCCCAGATGATCTCGCCGTCCGGGATGAGGCGTTCGATATGAGTGCGGATCGGGTAACCGTGGTCCGAGGTCTCACTGACCGCGGTGTAGAGGTCGGCGCTGAGCAGGACCGAGTAGGGGCCGTCCACGCCGGCCAGTCGCAGTTTGGTCACCGCCTGCGCGATCGCCTCCGGCGCCAGGCGCGGGTCCGTGGTCGGCGCGATCGGCTCGTGTGAGGACGCGGCCCTGATCCCGGTGATCCCGGCGGCTCGATAGCCCTCGAAGATCGCGCGGTCCTCGGCGAACGCGATCTTGCGCGCGGCGTCCTTGACCGCGTCCAGATCGATATCGCGGGCGCCGCGCTCGGCGTCGTCCAGTTCCTCGCGCGCGAGGGTGAACGGGACCCGCAGCTCGACCAGCGGCGCCACCTGCCGCTGGCGCGCCACGATGCCCTCGTCGGGTGCGTCGATCTCGGCGGTGCGGCCCAGGCCGACCGCGGAGAAGTCGGCGCCGTGCGGACCGGAGACGTCCACGACCCGCCGTCCGGCGATATGCCGCTTGAATGTTCGCCGGGCCTCGTCCTCGATCTGTGACCACGCCTCGTCGGTGACCGGGGCTAGCTCACGGTGCAGATTGTTCATATGCTCAATCCTTTCGTCTCAGGGTGCCGATCCCGAGGGATCCGTCGCCGAGTGCGGGGGCCTGCTCCACGACCGCCGTATCCGTGCGCGCCGGATCGGGAAGCGCGTCGAAGAATCCGGCGGGCGGAGTGAAGAACAAGGTTCCGGTGACGGCGGTGGAGAAGTCCAGGATGCGGTCGTAGGCGGCCTCGTCGCTGCCCAGGAACATCCGCTCGAGCATGCGCTCGGTGACGTCCGGGGCCGCGGCGTACGCGACGTAGTAGGTCCCGAATTCCCCGTCGCGCACGCTCCCGAAGGGCATGTTGGCCCGCAGGATCTGGCGCTGGGTGCCGTCCGGGTCGTACAGCGTGTTGACCGCCACGTGCGAATTCGCGGGCTTGTCCGCGTCGGACAGCTCGAAGTCGCCGAGTTTGGTGCGCCCGATCACGAGTTCCTGCTCGGTGACCGACAGCGCGTTCCAGGCGCCGAGATCGTGCAGGTATTTCTGCACGATCACGTAGCTGCCGCCGGCGAAATCGGGGTCCGACCCGTCGATCAGGGCCGTCGAGACGGCCTGGGAACCCTCGGGATTCTCGGTGCCGTCGACGAATCCGAGCAGGTCGCGCTGCTCGAAATAGCGAAACCCGACGGTCTCGTCCACCACCGTCGCCGCCCCGCGCAGCCGATCGCCGATGACCATGGCCAATTCGAAGCAGGCGTCCGGGGTCTCGGCCTTGATGTGGAACAGCAGATCTCCCGGCGTGGCGGGCGCCTGGTGCCGCGGGCCCTCGTATCCGGGGAATTCGTGCAGTTCACTGGGTTTGGGCCCGGCGAACAAGCGGTCCCAAGCCGTGGACCCGATGCTCGTCACGCAGGACAGATCCGCGCCGGGCACCCGGAAGCCTACCGATCGGCGCAGGCCGGGAAGTTCGGCGAGCAGATCACGAACCGCGGATTCACCGCCCTCGTCGATGGTCGCCACGAGAAACAGCGCCGCCTTACTGAGCGGATCGAGGATCGGCTGCGGCTCACCCATGATCGACAGACTATACGTGGCAAGACCGACAGAAGGTGTTCCGTACCCCGCGGGCGGCGCGGTTTACTTCGCCACGGTCAACAGGAACGCCACGTCGTCGATGGCGGTGACGCTGTGCCGGGCGCTGGGCACGATCAGCAGGTCGCCGGGGGAGCCCTTCCATTCGTCGGCGCCGCTGAAGAGGGTGAGCGTTCCGGACAGCACCTGGAGGGTGGCCTCACCCGGATTCTCGTGTTCGGCCAGGCTCTGCCCGGCGGTCAGCGCGATGACGGTCTGCCGCAGGCTGTGCGTATGTCCGCCGCAAAGGGTCTGAGAACTACGTCCGCTGGTGTTGCCGGCGGCCAGCTTGAGCTGCTGGCGGGCCACCGCGGTGAGCGATTTCTTGTCCATAGGGCAGCCTTTCACGCGTCGGCCGCGTGCGCGTTGTCACGGGCGCAGTAGTCGTGAGTATGCCGTAGGTCTCGACCGGGGTCAGGCTGTTTCACATTGCAATTCGATGTTGATACCCGCCGAGCGCGGACAGGGGTGGGTCAGTCCTTGGTATAACGCAGGACGCGATACCGCAGACCCGTCGTGGACTCGCGCCACGGGCCGGGCGCGGCGGACCACTGCGCCCCGATGGCCGGGGCGTAGGCGTCGCCTTCGGTCCGCAGATCCACCTCGGTGACCATCAGTTCTGTCGCGTAATCCATTGCGGCCCGGTAGATCTCACCGCCGCCCATGACCCACACCGGCGCAGTGCCCGCGGTGCGCAGGGCCTCGTCCAGCGATCCGGTCCGTTCGGCCCCCTCGGCGGACCAGTCCGGCTGCCGGGTGATCACGATATTGCGGCGCTCGGACAGCGGCCGGAATCGCGGCGGCAGCGAATCCCAGGTGCGGCGGCCCATCACCACCGGATGCCCCCGGGTGATGTGCTGGAAGTGCGCCATATCCTCGGGGATCCGCCACGGGATGGCGTTGTCTTTTCCGATCACCCCGTCCGGCGTCTGCGCCCAGATCAACCCAACGCACGGCTGCGCCTTGCTCACACGGCCACCGGGGCCTTGATCGCCGGATGATGCCGGTAGTCCAGAACCTCCACATCCTCGTAGGCGTAGTCGAACAGGCTCGCCGCATGCCGCAGCCGCAGTCGCGGGAACGGGTGCGGTGGGCGCTCGATCTGCTCGCGCACCTGCTCGACGTGGTTGTCGTAGATGTGGCAGTCGCCGCCGGTCCAGATGAAATCACCCGGTTCCAGGCCGGTCTGCTGGGCGACCATCGCCGTCAGCAGCGCATAGCTGGCGATATTGAACGGCACCCCGAGGAACAGGTCGGCGCTGCGCTGATACAGCTGGCACGACAGGCGGCCCCCGGCCACGTAGAACTGGAAGAACGCGTGGCACGGCGCCAGCGCCATCCGGTCCAGATCCGCGACGTTCCAGGCCGAGACGATCATCCGCCGCGAATCGGGCTCGCGCCGCAAGGTCTCCAGGACCTGCGAGATCTGATCGATATGCGTGCCGTCGGGAGAGGGCCAGGACCGCCACTGCACCCCGTACACCGGGCCCAGTTCGCCGTCGGGGCCGGCCCATTCGTCCCAGATCGTGACACCGTGCTCGCGCAGCCAGCCCACGTTCGAATCGCCGCGCAGGAACCACAGCAACTCGTACACGATCGACTTCAGATGCACCTTCTTGGTGGTGACCAGCGGGAACCCCGACGACAGGTCGTAGCGCAGCTGGTGGCCGAAAATGCTGCGGGTGCCAGTGCCGGTGCGATCGGACTTCGGGGTGCCGGACGCGAGCACCAGGCGCAGCAGATCCTCGTACTGGGTATCGACAGCGGGAGGCGGGGTGGTGAGCCGCACATCGTGGCCTGCGATGAGCCGCACCTCATGGGCTGCTGGGCGCTTGTCGTCCATGGTTGGCAGCTTACGCACCGGTGCCGACAGGTCCGTACGGTGCGGGCTGGCATGCTTGTCGGTCGTGCGCAAGTTGTACGTGATCGGAATCGGTGCGGGTGACCCCGACCAGGTGACGGTGCAGGCGATCAAAGCCATGCGCCGGGTGGACGTCTTCTTCGTCATCGGTAAGGGGGAGGCCAAACGCGAGCTGGTCGATGTGCGCACCGCGATACTCACCGAACATCTGGAACATCCGTACCGGATCGTGGAGATCGCCGACCCGCCGCGCGAGCGCACCGTCGGCGACGCCGACTACCGCGATGTCGTGCGCGACTGGCACGAGCGCCGGGCCGCCCTGCTGGCCGGGGCGTTCGCGGAGTGCGAGGGCGTCGGCGCGATCCTGGTGTGGGGCGATCCGTCGCTGTACGACAGCACCCTGCGGATGGTCGAGCGTGTCGCCGCCCGCGCGCCGCTGGACTACGAGGTCGTTCCGGGCATCACCAGCGCCCAGGCCCTCGCCGCGCGGCATCGCGTGGTGCTGCACGAGATCGGCGAGCCCGTGCACATCACCACGGGCCGCCGCCTGCGCGAGGAGGGCATCGCCGCCGAGGGCTCGACCCTGGTCGTGCTCGACGGCGAGACCTCCTTCACCCACGTCTCCGGCGACGATCTGCACATCTGGTGGGCCGCCTACCTCGGCATGCCGGACGAGGAGTTGATCGAGGGCCCGTTGGGCGCGGTGCGGGAGCGGATCGTCCAGCGCCGCGAGGAACTTCGTGCGGACAAGGGGTGGATCTTCGACATCTATCTGATCCGCCGCGTCCCTCCGCAGGGTTGATATGGGCCGGTGACTCCCGTTGAGTGCGGCCGGCGTCCCTCGATCACACGCATAGATGTCGGTGGTGGCCGGTAGGCTGCTGGCATGCCCGAATTGCCGGAGATCGTGGCGCTCGAGCGGTTCCTCGCCGAGCATGCGGTGGGCGCGGTGGTAGGGCGGGTGGACGTCGCGGCGCTCAGTGTGTTGAAGACGTTCGATCCGCCGGTCACCGCGCTGTCCGGTCGTGACGTCACCGGGGCGGGGCACTGGGGTAAGCATTTGGGGCTCGACTGCGATGGCCTGTGGCTGATCACGCATCTGTCCCGGGGTGGGTGGCTGCGCTGGATCGAGGAGCCGGGGCGCGCCGCGCCCAAACCGGGCAAGGGCCCGCTGGCGCTGCGGGTGCACTTCTTCACTCCCGAGGGCGCGACCCCCGCCTTCGACCTCACCGAGGCGGGCACCAAGAAGCGGCTGGCGGTGTGGATCGTCGAGGACCCCCGCTCGGTTCCCGGCATCGCCCGCCTGGGGCCCGACGCGCTCGAGGTCACCGCCGACCAGTTCGCCGAGCTGTTGCGGGCGAGCTCGCAGCGGTTGAAGACGGTCCTGGCCGACCAGGTCGTCATCGCCGGCATCGGCAACGCCTACTCCGACGAAATCCTGCACGCGGCAAAGCTTTCCCCATTCGCCACCGCGAGCAGGCTCGATCCGCAGGAGTCCGAGCGCCTGTACGAGGCCATGCGCGCGACCCTGACCGACGCCATCGCGCGCTCGGTCGGCCAGGAGGCGGCGAAACTCAAGGGCGAGAAGCGATCCGGCCTGCGCGTTCACGCGCGCACCGGCCTGCCCTGCCCGGTCTGCGGGGATACCGTGCGGGAGGTCGCGTACGTGGACAAGTCGTTCCAGTACTGCCCGACCTGTCAGACCGGCGGCAAGATCCTGGCCGACCGGCGCATGTCACGCCTGCTGAAATAGCTCAGCCCGCGCGCGCGGCGGTGACAGCCACCGTCGTGTAGGGCATGGTGAAACTGCCGCCCAGCGCATCGATGGCGTCGCCCACGCCGGCCAGGAGTTCGTCCAGGCGATCGGTGGGTAGCCGGGTCAGCAGGCCCGTCGTGGGCAACTGGTCGAGCCATTCGTCGCGGGTGTAGATCCGCTGCCACTCGAAGTGCCACTCCTGCGGTTCACCGAAATCGCCTGTCGCCCGGATCGTCTCGGCGGTCTTGTCGAAATGCGGCCTGTACAGATCCAAGGCCGACCGCGTCGGCCGGTTGACGGCAGGCAAGTCGGGAGCCACACGGCGATAGACCTCGCCGAGCGCCTCACCGACCTCCGGCGGCGGCTGGAAGACGTGATGAAAGGGCGCGAACAGGCCGCCCGGACGCAGCACCCGCGCCGCCTGCTCGGCCCCGGCGACCGGGTCCACCCAGTGCCAGGCCGTACCCGCCACGACCGCGTCGAACCGGCGGCCTACCGGATCCCAGTCCTCGAACGTGGCCACCTCGGTGTCGACTCCGGTGCCGCGTGCGAATTCGGCCATCCGCGCGTCGGGTTCGACTCCGAGCACCGTGCATCCGGCCGCCTGGAACTGCCGTGCGACGATCCCCGTGCCGCCGCCGACGTCGAGGACGTCCCGGCCGGGGGCGACCTCGAGGATGCGCGCGATGAGGGCGGCCGGATAAGCCGGCCGGGTTCGGTCGTAGCGCGCGGCGTCCGCGCCGAACGATTCCGCGACGGCGCGGGCGCGATGGGGTGCGGGCGACTCCGGCCGTGCGCGTTCGGGGCGGCGAGGTTCCGGCGGTAAAGTGGGCATGCGCCCACTCTAATTATCGAGTGGGCGCATGCCCACTAAACGGTACGATCAGTGGTTCGCCCTGAGCGAAAGGATGTCCGGTGCCGACAGGAGTGGCGCTGCGCGATGTGCGTGAGCAATTGTTCGGCGCGGCCGAGCGGATCCTGCTTCGGGCCGGGCCGGACGCGCTGACCAGCCGGGCGGTCACCACGGAGGCCGGATGTGCGAAAGGCGTGCTGCACCGGCATTTTACGGACTTCGACGACTTCCTCATCGAACTCGTCCAGGATCGGATCACGCGTATCCGCCTGCAGGCCGACACGCTGTACGGCGCTGCGGGGACGGGCACGGTCGTCGGCAACCTCGCGGACGCGCTGACCGAGCTGTTCGGCTCGGTCGCGGTGGCGATCGTCAGCCTGGTCATCTTCCGCGACGAGTTGCGAGCCCGGCTGCGGCGCACCCAGCCCACCGGAATCCCGATGATGCGCGAGGCCGCCACGATGGTCGCGGACTACCTGAGTCGCGAACGCGACCTCGGGCGCATCGCCGCCGACGCCGATATCGACACGCTCGCACCCACAGTGATCGGCGCCGGACATCTGAGCTTCGCCGACCGCACCGCACCGCCCGACGCCCCGGAGGTGCACCGGATGGTGAGCACGGTGCTGGCGGGCGTCCTACGGCAGTAGCCTCACTCCGGCACCGGGACTCGAACACTCTCCCAGGCAAGGCGTTTGGATTTCCCGGGGTCCACCTCGAGTCGCGGCGGATAGTCGATCACCCGGGTGATCCGGTGTTCCTCGGAGTATTCCGGCCACGTGGCCAGCGGCTTTCCGGTGCGGGCGAAAGCCAGCCAGTTGTCTTGGAATTCGTGCTGGACCGCGCGGAAACCTTTGTGCCCTCCCGCGATCGTCGTCGCCCGGCCGAAGGCCGAGTCCACGCCGCCGAACACCGGCAGCAGATCCAGGGCATGGGTGGCGCCGAATCCCGCGAGGCGCACCGCGCGTGGCGCGTAGTCGAAGCGGTAGGCGTAGGTGGGCGCCCGGCGGCTGTGAGCCTCCATGACCTGGAGGCTGGGGCGCAGGAACATGTAGTCGCCGCCCGCGCGCACCGCCGCCTTCGGTGCGGGATATCCGGGATACGCCGCGGCGATGCGGGATTCGGCCTCGCGCGATCCGGACAGCACGCCACGCAGTCGTTCCGGGGTGGTGGGCAATGTGTCGTCGAAACGGACGAACAGCCTGGCCTCGTCGAGGTTGGTCCCGATGATCAGCGGGACGGGATGCGCGCTGCCCTCGATGATCGCCGTGATCGGCAACTTCGGCAGGTAGTCGCCGTCCACCTCCGGTGCTATCGCGAACGCGCCGGGACGTTCGTGCGTGTCCCGGGCCATCTGCCGTTCGACCGCCTTGCGGATATCGTGCGTGCTCGCCTGCTGCAGCATCGTCACGGCGTTCGCGGGGGTGGCGCCGAGGTTGCCGACGCAACCGCGGGCGAACGCCCGGGCGTCCTCACGTGGCACGCCCCAGTCCGCGGGCGCGCTCTGGGCGATGCCGCGGTGGAACAGTCCGGCCGCGGCGGGCGTGGCCAGCAGGGTCAGCACGGCATGCGCACCCGCCGATTCGCCGAACACCGTGACGTTCTCCGGGTCGCCGCCGAATGCGGCGATATTGCGCCGCACCCACTCCAGCGCCGCGACCTGATCGCGCAGTCCGAGGTTGGAGTCGAAAGGCCTTTCCGGGGTGGAGAATTCACCGAAATCGACATAGCCGAAGGCGCCGAGACGGTAATTGATCGACACCACGATCACATCGCCGCGCAGTGCGAGCCGCGATCCCGAATACAGCCGCAGCGCGGTCGTGCCGATGAAGTACGCGCCGCCGTGGATGAACATCATGACCGGTCGCGGGGTCGACGACGGCGCGGCGGGCGCGACCACATTCAGCGTCAGGCAGTCCTCGCCGGACGGCTGCGCGCGCCGCGGACCGATCTGTGTGCCCCAGCGCGGCTGCACGGAGGCCAGGCCGAATTCGGTGGCCTCGCGTACCCCCGTCCAGGGCCGGACCGGTTGGGGGGCGCGGAAGCGCAAATCGCCGACCGGAGCGGCGGCGTACGGTATCCCGCGCCACCGCGCCAGGTGCGCACCACGCTGACCGCGAACGACACCGTCGGCGGTGGTGATCACCGCATCGGTGGCAGGACTCCCTGAACTCCCCGAACTCTCCGACATTCGTCGATGGTAACCGTTACTGGAGGTAACCTTCGACCTGCTTCACGGGGTTGACCTGGGCGTCCTCCGGGCTGACACCCTGATCGATGCGCGCGCGGCGCTGCCGCAGCAGGTCCCAGCACTGATCGAGCTGCACCTCGAGCTCGGCCAGTTGCGCCCGCTCGGCCCCCGGATCGAGTTCGCCCGAGGTGGCCTTGGACCGGAGTGCATGCTCCCGGTCCACCAGTTGAGTGATTCGCGTGAGGATGTCTTGATCGGTCATGTGGTCATGCTACGGGGCCGCGCGAATCGGGCGCGGCGCTCGGTCGATGCCCGCCAGACATCGCGCGGCGATGCGAGCCGCGCCCGGCAGGGCGGCACGCGGGAGCGCGGCGTAGCCCAGGGCTATGCCGTAGCGGCTCGGCGTGCCGAGGTGGTGCCGGGTGAGCCCGTCCAGCAGCACGCCCTGGGCGCGCGCCGCGGCGATCACCCGGGCCTCGGCCGCCGCCGACCCGAGCGTGGCCACCACATGCGATCCGGCGTCGTCACCGAGGACCCGCACACCGCGGCCACGCAGCTCATCGACGAGAAGTGCGCGCCTGGGCGGCATTTCGCGGCGGAGGCGACGCAGGTGACGGGCCAGGTCGCCGTGTGCGGCCAGCTCGGCGACGACCTGCTGGCCGGCCGGCGCGGGCCCGGTTCCGGTCGATTCCCGGTGTGCCACAATCGCTCGCGCCACCTGTGGCGCGGCGACCAGCCAGCCGACGCCGAGGCCGGTCGACAGGATCTTCGAGGCTGTGCCCAGATGGACGACGACGTCCGGCGCGAGGCTGATCAGCAGCGGTAAAGGCGCCGTGTCGTACCGCAATTCGCCGTCATAGTCGTCCTCGATGACGAATGCGCCGATGCGGCGGGCCAATTCGACCAGCGCTATGCGGCGCGTTGCGGGCATCCGGGACCCGAGCGGAAACTGGTGTGCCGGAGTGCAGTACACCGCCTTGACGTCCGAGGGGATCGCATCGATTCGCAACCCGTCGGCATCGACGGGTATCGGAACCAGCCGGATGCCCTCGGCGCGCAGCGCGCCGGCCGCACGCTGATATCCGGGATCCTCCATCGCGACCGCGTCACCCGGCCGCAGCAGCGCCGCGGCGAGTTCGCCGATCGCCGAACCGGTGCCCGACGTCGCCAGCACCACGCTGTCGCCGTCCGTGGCCAACCCGCGATGCCGCAGCAGATGGTCGGTGACGGCCGCGCAGAAGTCCGGGACGCCCGCTCTGGCCTTGTACATCAGCGGGGTCCGGTCGCCCGCGAGTCGCCACGCCCGGCGCCACGCCGCCCGATCGATCGCCTCCACGCACGGCGTACCGGGCGTGAGATCCAGCAGTCCGGCGACGGGATCCGGATCGGGCGGAGGAGCCGGATGCGGCCGCGCGGGCGCCGGGGCGGCGGTGAGATAGGTACCCGAACCGTGGCGTCCGCTCAGCCAGCCCTCGGCGTGCAGCTGGTCGTAGGCAGAGGTCACCACGGTGCGACTGACTCCCAGCTGAGTCGCCAGCGCGCGTGAGGACGGCAGCCTGTCGCCGCCGCGGAGGCTGCCCGCGACGGCGGCGGCCCGCAATCCGTCGGCGATCTGGACTGCCAGGGGGCGCGCGGCCGTGCGGTCGAGGATCAGCGGTAGATCGAGCTCGGCCATGAGTGAGCAGAGGTTGCGGCCAAGTGGTCTTCCGATCTCGTTGTCGATTGGCCATTTCATCATGCCACTGGGCCGGGCAGGCTGAGAATATGACCACTTCAGCCGACATCCGTACCCCGCTGTCGCCGACGCCGCGCAGCACCCTCACCCGCTACCGGGGCCAGCGCGACGCCACCGACCGCGCGGCGCTGGACGCCGTGCTGGACACCGGGACGGTCTGCCACCTCGGCGTGCTGATGCACGGCGCCCCGGTTGTCGTGCCCACCATCTACGGCCGCGACGGAGACACCCTCTACCTGCACGGATCCACCGGCGCGGGCAACCTGCGCACGGCCATGACCGGTGACGTCTGCGTCTCGGTCACCCTCGTGGACGGCATCGTCTACGCCCGCGCGGTCATGCACTTCTCGATGAACTACCGCTCGGCGGTCATCCACGGCCGGCCCGTGGAACTCACCGACCAGGACGAGCGCCTGCACGCCCTGCGCGTGATCGTCGAGCACGCCGCCCCCGGCGCCTGGGACAACGCCCGCCCACCCACCAAGAAGGAACTGGCCGCCACCACGGTCCTGTCCCTGGACCTGACCGAGGCCTCGGTGAAGACCCGCGCCGGCGACCCCTCCGACGACGAGTCCGACCTCGCCTCCGACACCTGGGCCGGAGTCCTGCCCATCCGCCAAACCTTCGGCGACCCGATAACCTCCGCCGACCTCACCCCGGGCATCGCCGTCCCCGAGCACGTTCGCACCCGTAACGCAACGTCGTAGTGCTGCAACGGGACTCCGTCGTCCTAGCCGTCGGCCAACCGTTGTCCAGCTCGCAGTCCCACCGTCATCGCGGCTGGCTGTCCCACCGTCATCCCGCATCGTCCCATCGTGGTCCGGCCGTCCCACTGTCGTCCCAGCCCACGGTCCGTATGTCCGCATGATTCGCGTCGGAGCCATCAGAAACAGGCGTGACGGGAGTGTCACCAATAGGTGGCGGGTAGGTCGAGTCCGGTCAGCGCGGCTTCGGTGAGGGTTCCCAAGGCGGCGGCCGATTCGATGCGTTCTCGATCCAGGGAGGTCAGGGCCAGCGTGTAGGTGTTCCCCAGACGCGACAGGTAGGCCGATAGGCGGGTGCGGGGCAGTGGGGTGACCAGGCCGGGGTGGATGGCGCGGGCGGCGACGCCGACGCAGCGGTGTGGGCCCAGGTGCGACAGGGAGGAGGGTAAGGGGCCGAGGTTGGAGCACAGGATGTCGCGTTCGCCCGCACCTCGGGTCAAGGCGTGGGCGGCTCGTGCGGGAAGCAGTTGCACGATCTCCTCCGGCATTCCGTCGGGGCTAGACATTCGGTATTCGTATGCGGCGCGGCATTTTTCGCGCAGCGTCGCGGGTGTGTCGGCGCGCGTCACGGTGACCTCGGTCATGGCCATGTCGTTGTTCACATGCGTTGTGGTGCGGGTGTCGACCGGGACGCTCGCGGTGATGGCCGGTCCACCGAATCCGCTGTCCCACAGCATCTGTGCGATCAGATAGATGAACAATGTATTGGTCGTGCCGCCGCGTGCGGTGGCCGCGAGTTCCCAGTCTGCCGCCGGGATCTCCAGTACCGCACCGTATATCGCGATGGTTCCGGTGCGAGACGGGGTCGTCGCCGGCCGCTTCGGTATGCCGCCGCGCACGGCACGCGCCGTCCCGCCGAGCACGGTGGTCCACTGGCGCCAGGCATCCGCCCAATCCGACTGCGGCACCATGGATTCGGAGGCGTTCGCATCCGGTCGCGCACTGCCGGTCGGTGATCGCCGATCGTCGATCGCCGACAGAGCCCGGTCGACCGCGATGGTCAGCCCTCGACCGTCGGTGAGCGCATGTGAACAGGTCAGCGCCACCACGGAGCCGCCGTCGGCCAGTGCCGCGGCCGCGAGCCGCCATCCGGGGCCGAACTGCGGGTCCAGATCGAATCCCAGCCCGTCGGCCCAGCCGAGCACCTCATCCGCACGCAGTGTCCGTTCGGTCGGCGACAGCGGATAGGCGCTGTCGTTCGCCCGCCAGTGCGGTCGAGCCCCGAGCACGCGCGCCCGGACCACCCGTCGCCCGAGCGGCCCGGTTCGCAGCGCGGAGTGCACCCGCTGCAGCAGTTCCGGCGGCACACGGTCGGCCGTCCGCCAGAGACCCTGCAGCGCGATCGGTGTACCCATGCCGCGATGCGTCCGCAGGAAGATCTCGTCCACGACGCTCAGCCTGCTCATGTTGCCCATGGTGCCATCGCTGCCGAGCCTGTCCACTCCGTCGGCCGCGGCAAGTTCCGTCGGCTCACCGTCCCCGATGTGCCGTGAAGGCTCCAGGTGGCCGGGGACCGGGTAGGCCGATTCAGGCGGAGGCGCCGTGGCGGCCCGCGCCGGAGGCGAAGCGCTCGGCTCCGGCCAGAGCCCCGTCGGAGTCGGCGAGGGCGGACAAGCCATGGCGCAGTTCGTTGGCCATGGCGGCGGATTCGTCCAGACCCTGCTGTTCCAGTGCGGACATGCGGTCCGTGCGCAGACAGGTCTGCGGGAGGGCGGCCAGCTGACTTGCGAGTTCCTCTGCGGCACGCCGTGATTCGCCGTTCTGTACGACGCGGTTCACCAGTCCCATCTGCAACGCCTCGGCGGCGCCCACGGCCCGGCCGGTGAGGATCATGTCCATCGCCCGGCCCGCGCCGACGATGCGGGGCAGCCGGACGGTGCCGCCGTCGATGAGCGGCACACCCCAGCGTCGGCAGAACACGCCGAAGGTGCTGTCCTGCTCCGCGATTCGCAGATCACACCACAGCGCCAGCTCCAGCCCGCCCGCTACCGCATAGCCGGATACCGCCGCGATCACCGGCTTGGACAGGCGCAGCCGCGTCGGCCCCATCGGCCCGTCGCTCTCCGGCTCCACCCGGTTGGAGTTCTCGGTGCCGAGGGCCTTCAGGTCCGCGCCCGCGCAGAATGTTCCGCCCGTGCCCCACAGCACCGCCACCGACGCGCTCGGGTCGGCGTCGAATTCCCGAAACGCGTCGGCCAGCGCCTGGGCGGTCGGCCCGTCGACCGCGTTGCGGGCCTGCGGACGATCCAGGACAACGGTGGAAACGGGCCCATTGCGCTCGATTCGCACACTCACAACTGCTCCTAGCTGGTTCCTCGGCCTGCCGCCGATGCTGTCACGGGACGTGGACTCGCTAGCCCGACCATACGTCCTGGATCGGGGGTTGCGTCAAGAAATGAATTAGTGGTTCACTTCTTGTATGGCCTACCGCCGCACACCCGCCGTGCAGGCCCGCCTGGACGCGCAGGCGGGCGTGATCGTGCATGCGGCCACGCGGGTGTTGTCGCGAGCGGGCTTCGCCGGGCTGTCCATGGCGGCGGTGGCGGCGGAGGCGGGCGTGGCGACGGGGACGGTGTACAAACACTTCAGCGGCAAGTCCGAGCTGATGACCGCGGTCTTCCGTGAGGTCGTGGGCCGTGAGGTGGCGGCCGTCGCGCGGGCCGCCGGGAGTGTCGTCGAGGGCGAGCCCGTGTCCGATGCCCCGCGCGGCGCGGTCGAGCGGGTCGTCGCCGCGACGGAGACCTTCGCCGCCCGCGCGCTGAAGAACCCGAAGCTGGCCTACGTGCTGCTGGCCGAGCCGGTGGACACGACCGTCGACGCCGAGCGGCTGCGCTTCCGCCGCGCCTTCACCGACCTCTACGAGGCCGCAGTGGCCGACGGTGTCGCCGATGGTCAACTGCCGCCGCAGAATCCGCGCACCACCGCCGCCGGACTGGTCGGCGCGATGGGTGAGGTCCTGGTCGGTCCGCTCGCGCAGGAGCAGCAGAGTGAGGCGGTGATCCCCGAGCTCGTCGGCTTCGCGCTGCGCGCGTTGGGGTTTCGGGAACCCGCTGCCGACACCACAGATCGCCGATAAGGAGTTCCCATGCCCACTCACGAGGTCTTCAACCAGGTTCCGCCGATCACACCGTTCGACTTCTCCCGCAATCCGGCCCTGATCGAGGGCCTGCACCGCGAGGGCGCGGGCTGGGCCGAGCCGGAGGTACGTGAATTAGGCGCTCTCGCAGGGGGAGTCGAGGCGCAGGAGTGGGGCCGGGTGGCCGAGGGGAATCCGCCGGTGCTGCACACCCACGACCGCTACGGAAATCGGATCGACGAGGTGGAGTTCCACCCGTACTGGCACCGGTTGATGGATGTGGCGGTGACGCACGGCCTGCACGGCGCGCCCTGGCTGGACGAGCGCCCCAGCGCGCACACCGCCCGCGCGGCCAAGTTCTACACCTGGGGCACCGCCGATCCCGGTCATATGTGCCCGATCTCGATGACCTACGCGGTGGTGCCCGCGCTGCGGCACAATCCCGAGCTGTCCGCCCGCTACGAGCCGCTGCTCGGTTCGCGCACCTACGATTTCGGCCTGCGCGAGCCCTCGACCAAGGCGGGGCTGATCGCCGGGATGTCGATGACCGAAAAACAGGGCGGCTCGGACGTGCGGGCCAACACCACCACGGCCACACCGCGATCCGACGGCGGCTACACCGTCGTCGGGCACAAGTGGTTCACCTCCGCACCCATGTCGGATATGTTCCTGACCCTGGCCCAGGCGCCCGGCGGGCTGTCGTGTTTCCTGCTGCCCCGTGTCCTGCCCGACGGCACCCGCAATGCCCTTCGCCTCCAACGCCTGAAGGACAAGCTGGGGAACAAGTCCAACGCCTCCTCGGAGATCGAATACGACAACGCCGTCGGTTGGCTGGTCGGTCAGGAGGGTGCGGGTGTCAAGACGATCATCGAGATGGTCAATATGACCCGCCTGGACTGCGTGATCGGCTCGGCCACCGGTATGCGCAGCGGCGTCGTGCAGGCGGTACACCACGCACGGTATCGGGAGGCATTCGGCGCCAAGCTGATCGATCAACCGGCCATGCGCAATGTGCTGGCCGATCTGGTGATCGAGTCCGACGCGGCCACCACCGTGATGATGCGTCTGGCCGGCGCCACCGATCGTGCGGCGAACGACCCGGCCGAGGCGTCGCTACGCCGGATCGCCCTGGCGGTCACCAAGTACTGGGTCTGCAAGCGTGCGCCCGTCCACGCGGCCGAGGCGCTGGAATGCCTGGGCGGCAACGGGTACGTCGAGGAATCCGGCATGCCTCGCCTGTACCGTGAGGCCCCGCTGTCCTCGATCTGGGAGGGTTCGGGCAATGTCGCCGCCCTGGACGCGTTGCGCGCCATGGGACGTCAGCCGGAGACCGTCGAGGCGTACTTCAACGAGGTCGCCCTGGCCCGCGGCGGTAACCACTACCTCGACGACGCGATCGACCGCCTCGGCAAGGAGCTCACCGACCTCGGCGATATCGAATATCGGGCCCGCCGCGTCGTCGAGCTGATGGCACTGGTCCTGCAGGGCGCCCAACTGGTCCGCCACGGCCACGCCGCCATCGCGGATGCGTTCTGCGCCAGCCGATTCGGTGGCGACTGGGGTATCGCGTTCGGCACTCTCCCGGTCGGGGTCGACACCGCCGCGATTCTCGAGCGCGCGTACGTCGACTGATCAGCCGAGTGCCTGTCCGCGCTCGGCCAGCACCTCGGACAGGATCCGAATCGCCTTCGGCCCCACACCGTGCAGCGCGAGCAGTTCGGCCTGCGATACCCCGGCCAGTTGGTCGAGCGTGTGATATCCGGCTCCGGTCAACGCCCGGGTCGCCGGGGCGCCGATCCCCTCGGGCAGGTCGCTGGCCACCATGAACGGGAGTTTATCGCGCCCGCCGGTCGACCGCGCGTGATCCGCGCGGGTGAGCGAGCACACGCTTCCGGCGGTACCCCGTGCGGATTAGCGTCGAGACATGGCTCGTACAACGACGTACACGCAGTTCATCGCCCTACGGCCCGAACGGTTGTGGGCGGTGCTGGCCGATCCGGCCCGCTGGCCGGAGTGGAATCCCGGCGTCACGGCGGTGACTCTGCGGGGCGCACCCGGCACCGGGGTCCGCGGTGACTATCTCCCGCGCGGACGGACGAGTGCGATGGTGCACGGACGGCTGGCCGAGCCGTTCACCATCACACGTTTCGTACCCGACCGCGAGCTGATCATCGAGCAGCCCGAACCGGCCGGGGTGATGCGCATCTCCTGGACCCTGACACCCCGGCACGGCGGTACCGAACTGGTGCAGCGAATCGGGGTGACCGGGATCTCGGCGCCCGCGTTCTGGCAGATCATCGGCCGGCGATTGCAGACCGATGCCCGTGTGTGTTTCGCGCGATTGGCTCGTCTGGCGGGAATCGAGCCCGATGAGAACGCGCGCCGTGTGATCATCGCCGGTGGCAGCGGCGCGTTGGGCCGCAATATCGCCGCCGACCTGATCTGCCGCGGCCAGCGCGTCACCATCCTGACCCGTCAGCGCGATCCCGCACTGCCGTTCGACCAGGTGTACTGGGACGGCCGCAGTGTCGGGGATTGGGTTGCGGCGCTGCGTAATCCGGGCGCAACCGCCGTGATCAACCTGGCCGGGAAGCTGGTCGACTGCCGCCCCACCGCGGCCAATGTCGCCGAATTGCGGTGCAGCCGAGTCGATTCCACCGCGGCGCTGGTCGCGGCGTCGAGGACGCTGGACCGTCCGATCGACTACTGGATCCAGGCCAGTACCACCGCGATCTGGTCCGATGCGGGCGAAAAACGCTGCACCGAGACGACCCCGCTCCCCGTCGGCCTGCCGCAGATGACCGGCGTCGCCGAGCCCTGGGAGCGGGCGTTCGAGGGCGCGAACACCGATCACTGGACGATCCTGCGCACCTCGATCGTGCTCGACCCCGATTCACCGGCCCTGCGGCGTCTGTGCGATCTGACTCGCGCCGGACTCGGCGGCCGGGTGGGCCCGGGCAACCAGTGGTTCAGCTGGATTCACGTCGAGGACTGGCTGGCGCTCGTGCGCGCGGCGCTCGGTCTCGATCCCGAGGTTCGGCTGCCGAATGGAATCCTGGTCGCGGCAACCGATTTCCCGGTGCGCAATCGCGACCTCATGGCGACATTGCGCCGTCACCTGCGCCGACCATCCGCCCCGCCGACCCCCACCACGGCGCTGAAGATCGGCGCGGTCTTCCTGCGAACCGATCCCGCTCTGGGCCTCACCGGCCGCCACGCCACCTCGGAAGTGCTGCCGCACACCGGATTCCGCTTCCGCTACCCGACCCTAAACGAGGCCTTGACCGACCTGCTGCCGCACTGACCCGGGCGGGCGGTCTCGACCACCGCACGCACCCGCTGGGCCTCGTACCGCGACGCATCGAAGGGCGCTACGCCGTTCGAACTCGTACCTACGGGACGACGGCGAAGGCGAGACCGATGAGCGTGACCACCTTGACCAGTTCGAGGCCGATGTACCAGAAGTGGGCGTGTGAGCGCGGTCCGTCCTCGCCCGCGAGGACTCGGTCCGAACGGCGGGACAGGGGCGGACGCACGAACGCCAACTGCATGGCGAGCACCACAGCGGTGATCACCAGCCAAACCCAGGTCGCGGTGGACGCGCGGATCACTGCGGCGGCGATGAGCAGCAGCACGCCCAGCACCGCCTCGACCGTGTTCAGGGCGCGAAAGACCATGCGGCCGATGCCGAGTCCGAGCGCCAGGGTGACACCCGGCGCTCGGAACTTCAGCGGGGCCTCCAGGAACGAGATCGCCAGTACCATGCCGAGCCAGAGTTCATGAGCTCAGCGGTGGTCGCGGTACCAGCGGATCAGCGCGTCGGTGGACGAATCCGCTTGGGGGGCGGGAGCTTCGGTGGAGGTGAGCAGCGGCGCGAGTTCCAGAGCCTGCTGCTTGCCGAGTTCCACGCCCCACTGGTCGAAGCTGTCGATGCCCCAGATGGTGCCCTCGACGAACACCTGATGCTCGTACAGCGCGATCAGCTGACCCAGCACCGACGGGGTAAGCCGCGGGGCCATGATGGCGGTGGTGGGACGGTTGCCGGGCATCACCTTGTGCGGCACGACCTTAGGGTCGGTGCCCTCGGCGGCGATCTCCTCGGCGGTCTTGCCGAACGCCAGCACCTTGGTCTGCGCGAACAGGTTGCTCATCAGGATGTCGTGCATGCTGCCGGTGCCATCGATGGTCGGCAGATCGTCGGTGGGCTGGGCGAATCCGATGAAATCGGCGGGGATCAGGCGCGTGCCCTGATGCAGCAGCTGATAGAAGGCGTGCTGCCCGTTGGTGCCCGGCTCACCCCAGAAGATCTCGCCGGTGGATGTGCTCACCGGGGTGCCATCGGCCCGTACGGATTTGCCGTTGGACTCCATGGTCAGCTGCTGCAGGTAGGCCGGGAACCGGGCCAGATCGTTCGAGTACGGCAGGACCGCCCGCGACTGCGCGCCGAAGAAGTTCGAGTACCACACGCCGAGCAGGCCCAGCAGTACCGGAGCATTCCGCGCCAGCGGGGCCTCCACGAAATGCCGGTCCACACTGTGCATTCCGGCCAGGAATTCGGCGAAGCGCTCGCGGCCGATGGCCGCCATCACCGACAGGCCGATCGCCGAGTCCACCGAATAGCGCCCGCCGACCCAGTCCCAGAACCCGAACATGTTCGCGGTATCGATGCCGAAGGCCGCCACCCGCTCCGCATTGGTCGATACGGCGACGAAGTGCTTGGCGACCGCGTCCTCGCCGAGCGCGGCGACCAGCCACCGCCGCGCGGCGGTGGCGTTGGTGAGGGTCTCGAGCGTCGAGAAGGTCTTGGACGAGATGATGAACAACGTCGAGGCCGGGTCCAGGCCGTCGAGCTTGGCGGTCAGATCCGCCGGGTCCACATTGGAGACGAACCGCGCCGAGATTCCGGCGTCCGCATAGTGCCGCAGCGCCTGGTACACCATGACCGGGCCCAGATCCGAGCCGCCGATGCCGATGTTCACCACCGTCGTGATGCGCTCGCCGGTGGCGCCGCGCCACTGTCCGGAGCGCAGCGCGTCGGTGAAATCACCCATCCGGCCGAGGACCTCGTGGACCTGCGCGCCCGCGTCGGCGCCGTCGACGAGCAGAGACTCGCCCGGCGGGAGCCGCAGCGCGATATGTTCCACGGCGCGGTCCTCGGAGGTGTTGATGTGCTCACCCCGGAACATCGCGTCGCGCCGCTGTGCCACACCGGCCGTCTCGGCCAATTCGACCAGTAGATCGAGGGTTTCGCGGGTGATGCGGTGCTTGCTGTAGTCGATCTGCAGATCCCCGACCTGAACAGTCAGCTCCCGCCCGCGGTCGGGATCCTCGGCGAAGAATTCGCGCAGATGCCGGTCGGCGATGGCCGTGTAATGGTCGTGCAGTTTCCGCCAAGCCGCCGTCGCGGTGATGTCGCTGCTCACCCAGGCGACATTACCGCCAGATATGCGATCGCGCCGGTATCACGGGTGAGATCCCCCCGCGGCATCGAGGTCAATTCGACAGGCAGGTGAACATCCAATGGGTGCCATAGTGTGCGGCGTTGCCGCCCTCGAGATGCACCCACCCCCAATGACCGGGCGTGTCGCCACCCGCACGGCACGGCCCCCCGAGCTGATAGCCCTGGGGCGTCGGCGGAGGCGGACCGTCCGGTGGGACCGTAGGGCCGGGTGACCAGCTGCCGCTGTCGATGGGGCCCAGGTCGATACCGCCGACGGTGACGGCGGCGGCGGTGCCCGTGCACACGGTGGCGATGGCGGCGGCCATGGCCGCGAGAGCGACTGTTCTTCTCACGATCCGATCCTCTCGTTCCGTGAACTTCCGCCTGGTAGAACGACTGGGCACGGATGGCCCAGCTACTGCCCACAGTAACCGCCCGGACGGGTGGCCGGACTATTGCACGGACTGTGCACATGACAGCTGGGGGCTGGACAGGCGGGCATAGGCTGATTCCATGGCTTCCGAACGTGAACTTCTCGCATCCGTACCAACCCAGCTCTGGATCGGCGGACCGGTGGATGCCACCGGTGGCGCCACCTTCCCGGTCGAGAACCCCGCGACCGGCGAAACCCTGCTCGAGGTGGCCGACGCATCCCCCGAGGATGCGATGCGCGCCCTCGACACGGCCGTCGCCGTACAGGACGAATGGGCGGCGACGCCGGCCCGTCAGCGTGGGGAGATCCTGCGCGCGGTGTACGAGAAAATCATCGAGCGCACAGAGGATTTCGCGCTGCTGATGACCCTGGAAATGGGTAAGGCGCTGCCGGAGAGCCGCAACGAGGTGCGGTACGGCGCGGAATTCTTCCGCTGGTTCAGCGAGGAGGCCGTGCGCATCCACGGCCGCTACCAGAGCGCGCCCACCGGAACCGGCCGCATCATCGTGCACAAGCAGCCCGTCGGCCCGTGCCTGGCGATCACGCCGTGGAACTTCCCCCTCGCCATGGGCACCCGCAAGATCGGCCCCGCGCTCGCGGCCGGGTGCACGATCATCGTCAAACCGGCCTCGGCGACGCCGCTGACCATGCTGCTGCTGGCCCAGCTGTGCCGCGAGGCGGGCCTGCCCGACGGCGTGCTGTCGGTGATCACCAGCCGCCGGTCCGGCGCTGTCACCGCACCGCTCATCAACGACCCGCGCCTGCGCAAACTGACCTTCACCGGTTCCACCGAGGTCGGCAAGAAGCTGGTCGAGTCCTCGGCGCACGGCCTGCTGCGCACCTCGATGGAACTGGGCGGCAACGCCCCGTTCGTGGTGTTCGACGACGCCGATATCGACGCCGCGGTCGCCGGGGCCATGCTGGCCAAGCTGCGCAACGGGGGCGAGGCGTGCACCGCCGCCAACCGCTTCCACGTGCACAACGCGGTGATCGAGGAGTTCACCGAGAAGTTCGTCGCGGCGGTGCAGGAGGTGCGCGTAGGCCCGGGCACTGATCCGGAGACCACGCTGGGCCCGCTGATCAACGCCGATCAGCTCGAGATCGTCAGCGAACTGGTCGACGATGCGGTGGCCCACGGCGCGCAGGTGCGCACCGGTGGCAAGGCGCCCGGCGGCCCCGGCTACTACTACCCGGCCACCGTGCTGTCCGACGTCCCGCCGACCGCGCGCATCCTGTCCGAGGAAGTCTTCGGCCCCGTCGCGCCGATTATCGGCTTCGACACCGAGGAGCAGGGCCTGGCCGCGGCCAACGACACCGAATTCGGTCTGGTCGCCTACGTCTACACGCAGAACCTGGACCGTGCCCTGCGCATCGCCGAGGGCCTGGAGAGCGGCATGGTCGGCATCAACCGCGGTGTCATCTCCGACCCGGCCGCGCCCTTCGGCGGCGTGAAGGCCTCGGGCTTCGGCCGCGAGGGCGGCACCGAGGGCATCGAGGAGTACCTGTCCACCAAGTACATCGCCCTGCCGTAGTGGACGATCGTGGTGGGCCCGAACCCCTTCGAGCCCACCACGACTCGATCAGCTACGCGCCGCGATCACGTCATCCACCTCATCATCACAAGCCAGCGACACCCCTTCCCGCGCCGCTAACGCCGCCACCGTGATCTGCGTCCGAATCACCTCGCGGTAGATGCGATCGACCTGGTCGATCAGACGGGGGATATTTCGTGGCGTGGTCACGACTCTTCCTCGAGGACGGCGTCGACCTCGTCCGGTGATACCGGAGCCGCACCGAGAAGCTCCATCATGCGACGATTGCCGATCCTCAGCTCGATGAGATCTCGGCGGTACTGCCTGGCGGCCTGTGTCGTCACGACCGCTCCTCCATGAGGGAGTCGATCTCCTGCTCGGTGATCATGCTGATGTTCATGACGGTCGCCATCCGCCCGAGCATGGCTTTGACGCCGAGCATGTCTCGTTCGAGGTGGTACGTGACCGTGCCGTAGCCGGTGTCCATATCGCGAACCTTGGACTCCAGCCTGTCCGTTCTGCGCCCGATATCACTCAGACGCCGTTCGATCGTCTCCAGTGCCATAACAACGACCCCCAATCATGTTGTGGCCCCTGCGAACTGGGCCGCTGTGAATACGGACGCCAGCGTACTCACGGGGACCGACAGAATCGATCGGGTTATCTGTCGCAGATGTGACACGGACGCAGAGAGCCGCCCTGGGGAATATTCCACCGGGGCGGCTCGGGTATCGGTCGGGATATCGCCTCAGCGACCCAGGCGGCCCCTGCCGAGGCGCAGCAGCAGCATGGCCAGGGTGTGGCCCTCCTGGCCCAGTTCGCTGAACCGTTCCAGAACCTTCATCTCCCGGGAGTGCACGAGGCGGGGACCGCCGCTGGCCATGCGGGTGCGGCCGATCAGGCGGGAGACCTCGGTACGCCGCTTGATCGCGGCGAGGATCTCGGCATCGAGACGGTCGATCTCCTTGCGGAGCTTGTCGATCTCGGCCTCGCTGGTGGGCAGCGCGGCGTCAGACTCTGTCTCAGTCGTAGAGGTATTCATACTTCTCTCCTCGTGTCAGAACGTCGATCGGCACGTGGCCCTACCCGTTACCGGCGTGTTCCTTCACCCGTGAATCAGACCCGGCGGGTCGTTCAGTTCTTTCGAAACACTATGCGCTCATGCCTTCGCACCGCTAGCACTAGGCTCCACCGTCACGCTCACGTACCCACGCGGACAGCGATCGACCGCATCATGGCACTGGACATATGCTCAGTTTGCCATGATGCGAAGGTCCGGCCAAACGATTCGCGCCCAAAGCCGGCCGGAGCGGGCGATCGGCCGTATCGCTACTACCTTGTCGGTGCCCGCCGGTAGCGTGGGAGGGCGATGGAGACGACGGCGGTTGAGACGAGGCATCCTGCAGTACAGACGGGCCCGGCAGGGGGTGATTCGCACGTGACGGCGGGCAAGTCACCCGCACCGCGCGATCGCGCCGCGGAGGCGTCCGATCGCGCCGAGCGCCTACTGGACGGGCTGAACCCGCAGCAGCGGGCGGCGGTGATGCACGCGGGTGTGCCCCTGCTCATCGTCGCGGGCGCGGGATCGGGCAAGACCGCCGTGCTCACCAGGCGTATCGCCTATCTGCTGGCCGCCCGCGGCGCCACTCCGGGGCAGATCCTGGCGATCACCTTCACCAACAAGGCCGCCGCCGAGATGCGCGAGCGGGTGATCGACCTGGTCGGCCCCCGCGCGGCCAGTATGTGGGTGTCCACGTTCCACTCCAGCTGTGTACGCATCCTGCGCACCCAGGCATCGCTGCTGCCCGGCCTGAACTCCAACTTCTCCATCTACGACGCCGACGATTCGCGCCGGCTGCTCGCGATGGTCATCCGCGACCAGGAGCTGGACGCCAAGAAGTACACCCCGCGCCTGCTGGCCACCGCCATCTCCAACCTCAAGAACGAGCTCATCGAGCCCGGGCAGGCCACCGCCGACGCCGAATCCGACGAGAGCCAGCTCCCCGGCATCGTCGCGCAGGTCTACACCGAATATCAGCGCCGCCTGCGCGCGGCCAACGCGATGGATTTCGACGATCTGATCGGTGAGACGGTGTCGCTGTTGCAGCGCCACCCGCAGGTCGCCGAGTACTACCGCCGCCGGTTCCGGCATGTGCTGGTCGACGAGTACCAGGACACCAACCACGCGCAGTACGTGCTGGTGCGCGAGCTGGTCGGGCATCACACGGCCGAACTGGACGACGCCGACGCCGGCGCGAACGCAGCCGATCCGGAGTTCGAGCCGGTGCGCCGCGACGGTGCGGTCGAACCCAGCGAACTGTGCGTCGTCGGTGACGCCGATCAGTCCATCTACGCCTTCCGCGGCGCCACCATCCGCAACATCGAGGAGTTCGAGCGCGACTTCCCCGATGCGGAAACCATTCTGCTGGAACAGAATTACCGTTCCACCCAGCACATCCTGTCGGCGGCGAACGCGGTCATCGCCCGCAACGAGGGCCGCCGCGACAAGAAGCTCTGGACCGATTCCGGCGAGGGCGATCTGATCGTCGGCTACGTCGCGGACAACGAGCACGACGAGGCGTCCTTCGTGGCCCGCGAGATCGACCGCCTATCCGATGCGGGCGATTACAACTACGGCGACGTCGCGGTCTTCTACCGCACCAACAACAACTCCCGTGCGCTGGAAGACATCTTCATTCGCATGGGCCTGCCGTACAAGGTGGTCGGCGGCGTCCGTTTCTACGAGCGCAAGGAGGTTCGCGATATCGTCGCCTACCTGCGGGTGCTGGAGAATCCGGAAGATGCGGTGAGCCTGCGTCGCATCCTGAACACCCCCCGCCGCGGCATCGGCGACCGCGCCGAGGCCTGCGTGGCGGTGCACTCCGAGCAACGCGGCATCGGATTCGGCCAGGCGCTGCGCGACGCCGCCGACGGCAAGGTGGCCCTGCTGAACACCCGGGCGCAGCGCGCGATCACGGGATTCCTGGATCTGCTCGATGAGATCCGCGCCGCCGGGACGCAGGAGGATCTGGACTTCCCGGATGTGGGCACGGTGGTGGAGGCGGTGCTGGACCGATCCGGCTATCGCACCGAACTGGAGATGTCGGACGATCCGCAGGATGGCGCCCGCCTGGACAACCTGAACGAACTGGTCAGCGTCGCACGGGAATTCAGTTCCGAGGCGCGCAACAATGTGGAGGCCGCCCGGTCCGAGGGGCTGGTGCCGGAGGCCGCCGAGGGCGAGCCGGAGCCCGGTTCGCTGGCGGCCTTCCTGGAGCGGGTGTCGCTGGTCGCCGACGCCGATCAGATCCCCGACGAGGGCACGGGCGTGGTCACGCTGATGACCCTGCACACCGCCAAGGGCCTGGAATTCCCGGTTGTCTTCGTCACCGGCTGGGAAGATGGTCAGTTCCCGCATATGCGCGCGCTGGGCGATCCCACCGAGCTGGCCGAGGAACGCCGCCTGGCCTACGTCGGCATCACCCGCGCCCGGCGCCGGCTGTATCTGACCCGCGCGGTCGTCCGGTCCGGCTGGGGCCAACCGGTATCGAATCCGGAATCTCGCTTCCTCCAGGAGATCCCGGGCCATCTGATGGACTGGCAGCGCCTCGAGCCCGCGAGCTCACCGATATCGCAGAGCCGTCGCCGTCGCGGCGAGGACGACGGCCTGGAACGGGATTGGACCCGCGGTGACGGCTGGTCCGAGCGCCCCGGCGCACGCGGCGGCCGCCGTCCCGCACCCGGCGGCATGAAACAGGCAGCCGCCACCCTCGTCCTCGCCGTAGGCGACCGCGTCAACCACGACAAGTACGGCCTGGGCCGGGTGACCGCCGCCGAGGGCGTTGGACCGATGGCCAGCGTGACCATCGACTTCGGTACAGCGGGCAAGATCCGCCTGATCCCGCAGTTCAGCGGCGGGGTGCTGACCAAGCTATAGGCCAGGGCCCGAGGGCTGACCGCGTGGGGTCAGTCCTCTTCGGTGCCCAGAGAGATGCCTCGGGAGGCGAGCCAGGGGAGGGGGTCGATGCGGTCGGTGCCGTGGAGCCAGACTTCGAAGTGGCAGTGGGGGCCCGTGGAGAAGCCCCGGTTGCCGATGGTGGCGATCTCATCGCCGGCCATGACTCGCTGACCCACGTTGACCAGGATCGTGTTGACGTGGCCGTAGACGGTCATGGTGCCGTCGTCGTGGCGTACGCGCACCCACAGGCCGAAGCCCGACGCCGGTCCCGCGCTGATGACCGTGCCGTCCATGACGGAGTAGATCGGGGTGCCGATGGGGCCGGCGATATCCACACCGGGATGCAGGACGCCCCAGCGGGTGCCGTACCCGGAGGTGAACACGCCGTTGGCGAACTTCGCGTACAGCGGGCGCAGCTTGGACTGCGCCTGGGCGGCGAGGTCGGCGGCGAACTGCTGGCCGTGGTGCAGGACGTCCTGGAACTGGCTCAGGTCGGTGACCGGTGCGATGTCGAGCATCTGAGGCGGCTGGCCGCTGGGCGCCGCTCCGGCGGCGACGGTCTGGGCGACCTCACGGATCTGACCGGTTGCCTGATAGTCGGTGGAGGCGTGATGGTCCGCGCTCGCGGCCCGGCTCATCCCGGCCTGACCGGCCGCGACGACGGCGCCGGCGGCCACCGCGACGACGGCCGCGCGCCCCTTGAGCGAACCGGGCGGGGCGGGCACGCGATGCGCGCCCGCGGCGCGACGGCTCGCGGCCCGGCCGACGCGGCCGGCGCCCTGGGGGGGTGCGCCGAGATCGGCCAGGTTGAACGGCCCGGCGTCGGCCTCCGGCTCGTCGTCCCAGGCATCCCAGCCCTGGTCGGCGGGTGCGGAGGGCCAGGACCCGCTGGTATCCGCAGCGCCCCAGGCGTTGTCGGCGGGGGGAGGCCACGCGCCGTTCGGATCGGCCGTGTTCCACGAGTTGCCGGCGCCGTAGGAATTGTCGTGGGGGTCGGGAGTCCATTCGGGGGCCGCGTTCCCACCGTGCTCCGGGCCTGGCCGGGGGGCGCCGGGGTCCGGTTCGCCCCACTGGCTCTGCCCGGGAGCCCCGCCGTCGGGGGCGGGAAGGTTCCAGGTGGCGGCCTGGGGCGTATGCCACGAGTCCGCGCGGGTATCACCGGGCGGGGCGGGAGCATAGGTGTCGAAGGTCGCCGAGAACCCGCCGAACGACGTGGCCCCGCCGAACGCGTTGTGGCCGTCGAGATTCTCGGCGTTACCGCGGTAACGCCGAGCGGATTGTGCCCGATGTCCGGACTGAAGAAGATCGCCGCTCATCACCGAATATCCGAATATGCCTGGAAGTCTGGGTTCGACGGGACACCCGCGGCGCGCCTGGCTACCTGGGAAGCGCTGTGCTGCATCAAGCCTGCCGTCCTCCTGTGCCCGTCAGCGGCGGCGCGGCCCTGTATAGGGGCCTCGTGCACGCCGGTCTCGTGACCGTGTTGTGACTTCGACCGCATTTACGGTAACGAAACGATTGCGACCCGGCAAGCGGTGCGCGCGAGATGCTCGAACATGTGAGATTGATCACGGTTAGCATCGGGAATATCGCATTCGATGTCGGGTCGAAGGCGCCAGACTACGACACCTCGCCCCGCCGCGTCGCTCATCGCCGTAGATTTCTTGCGCCTCTACCTGGCGGCACGTCAACAAACTACCCACCGGTAGTGGTGGCCAGCGCTTTTGCCCTCCCGGCCGCAACCCCGTGACCTGCGCCACTTAGGCTGTATGCGGCTGATTTCCCGCTCCTGTGACTGATTAGAGTCCGATCTGACCCGCCCTGTAACGACGGGCCGCCAACAACAGTCGTTGTCACCACAACGCAGACGAGACGGTGAGTACATGGATCTCTTCGAATATCAGGCGAAGGAGCTCTTCGTGAAGCACGGAGTGCCCTCGTCGGAAGGCCGGGTCACCGACTCGGCCGAGGATGCGCGTGCGATTGCGACCGAGATCGGCAAGCCGGTCATGATCAAGGCGCAGGTGAAGGCCGGCGGCCGTGGTAAGGCCGGCGGCGTCAAGTTCTCCGCGACCCCCGACGATGCCTTCACCAACGCCCAGAACATCCTGGGCTTGGACATCAAGGGCCACATCACCAAGAAGATCCTGGTCGCCGAGGCGAAGGATATCGCCGAGGAGTACTACATCTCCTTCCTGCTGGACCGCTCCAACCGCACCTACCTGGCCATGTGCTCGGTCGAGGGCGGCATGGAGATCGAGGAGGTCGCCGCGACCAAGCCCGATCGCCTGGCCAAGGTGCCGGTCGACGCGGTCAAGGGCGTCGACCTGGCCTTCGCCCGCTCGATCGCGGAGCAGGGCCACCTGCCCGCCGACGTTCTGGACGCCGCCGCGGTGACCATCCAGAAGCTGTGGGAGGTGTTCATCGGCGAGGACGCCACCCTGGTCGAGGTGAACCCGCTGGTCCGCACGCCCGACAACGAGATCCTGGCGCTGGACGGCAAGGTCACGCTGGACGAGAACGCCGAGTTCCGGCACAAGAAGGAGCACGAGGAGTTCGCGGACAAGGACGCGACCGATCCGCTCGAGCTCAAGGCCAAGCAGCACGACCTGAACTACGTCAAGCTCGACGGCCAGGTCGGCATCATCGGCAACGGCGCGGGTCTGGTCATGTCGACCCTGGACGTGGTCGCCTACGCCGGTGAGAACCACGACGGGGTGAAGCCCGCCAACTTCCTGGACATCGGCGGCGGCGCCTCGGCCGAGGTGATGGCCAACGGCCTGGACGTGATCCTGGGCGACAAGCAGGTCAAGAGCGTGTTCGTCAACGTGTTCGGCGGCATCACCGCGTGTGACGCGGTGGCCAACGGCATCGTGAAGGCCCTGGAGATCCTGGGCGACGCCGCCACCAAGCCCCTGGTCGTGCGCTTGGACGGCAACAATGTCGACGAGGGTCGCGCGATCCTCGCCAAGGCCAACCACCCGCTGGTGACGCTGGCGCAGACAATGGATGAAGGCGCCGACAAGGCGGCTGAGCTGGCTGCGGCCAAGTAAGGAAAACAGGGCAATGTCTATCTTCCTCAACAAGGATTCCAAGGTCATCGTCCAGGGCATCACCGGCGGCGAGGGCACCAAGCACACCGCCCTGATGCTCAAGGCCGGCACCCAGGTTCTGGGCGGCGTCAACGCCCGCAAGGCCGGGACCACCGTCTCCCACACCGACAAGGACGGCAACTCCGTCGAGTTGCCGGTGTTCGGATCGGTCGCCGAGGCGATGGAGAAGACCGGCGCGGACGTCTCGATCGCGTTCGTGCCCCCGGCGTTCTCCAAGGACGCCATCATCGAGGCCATCGACGCCGAGATCCCGCTGCTCGTCGTCATCACCGAGGGCATCCCGGTGCAGGACACCGCCTACGCGTGGGCCTACAACCTGGAAAAGGGCGGCAAGACCCGCATCATCGGCCCGAACTGCCCCGGCATCATCACCCCCGGTGAGTCGCTGGTCGGCATCACGCCGAACAACATCACCGGCACGGGCCCGATCGGTCTGGTCTCCAAGTCCGGTACCCTGACCTACCAGATGATGTACGAGCTGCGCGATTTCGGCTTCTCCACCGCGATCGGCATCGGCGGTGACCCGGTCATCGGCACCACCCACATCGACGCCATCGAGGCGTTCGAGAAGGATCCGGCCACCAAGGTCATCGTGATGATCGGCGAGATCGGCGGCGACGCCGAGGAGCGCGCCGCGGCCTACATCAAGGCCAACGTGACCAAGCCGGTCGTCGGCTACGTCGCGGGTTTCACCGCCCCCGAGGGCAAGACGATGGGCCACGCGGGCGCGATCGTGTCCGGTTCGGCCGGCACCGCCGCGGCGAAGAAGGAAGCGCTGGAGGCCGCGGGCGTGAAGGTCGGCAAGACGCCGTCCGAGACCGCCGCGCTGGCCCGCGAGATCCTGGAGAAGGCCGCGGTCGAGGTGTAGCTGTTCATTCGAAGGCCGCCGTCCCGGCACGGGGTGGCGGCCTTCGGCATTTACGGTGGTCGTGACCCGGGCGCATTCGTGCAGTAGCGTCAACAGGAGTATGCAGAGACGCTGAGGACTCGATAAGGAGACGACGACATGTCCTACCCGTCCGGGGGCTCCGGGTACAACGAACCCGCGCCTACACCCTCATCCGCACCAGGCTTCGCCTCGCAGCTCGGTGGCGTGGCAGGTTTCCCGGGCTCGAATGCCGCAGGACTGCCGTTCTATCTCACCGCCGGGACCCTTGTGCTCGGTGTGGTCAACTTCGTGTTCGGCTTCTTCTCGTATGTCACCCAGAACAGCCAGGACGTCGGGATGGGTGTGCACACCCCCGAGGTCACCCGCTCGTTCTTCGCGTATCCGGGCGGCGCCGCGCTGGTGACCCTGCTGCTGATCGGTGGTCTGCTGGCGGGCGTTTCGCTTCTGCCGAAGCAGAGCTGGATGGGCGCCGCGGCGGCCGTCTCGGTGGCGGGCTTCCTGGGCGTGCTATGCGTCTCGCTGAGTCTGCCCGACGGGTTCAGTGCGGCGTGGGGTACCTGGGTGGTGATCTTCCTGGCCTTCGTACAGGCCCTCGCCGCGGTGGCCGCGGTGCTGCTGGAAAGCGACATCGTGACCGTGCCCGAGCCGAAGCCGGCCGCACCGCAGGCGCCCCCGCAGCAGGGCTACGGCGCGCCGGTCGGCTACGGGTCGTACGGCCAGCAGGGACAGTACGGCCAGCAGGGGCAGGCGGCGCAGGCCCAGCCCGGAGCGCAGCCGCAGCCCGGACAGGCCGCGGCCCAGCAGCCGAGCCAACCGGCCGCCTACGGGCAGTACGGCCAGCAGCCGTCCTACGGGCAGGGGCAGCCGGCGCAGTCGCCGTACGGTCAGCAGTATCCGCAGTACGGCCAGCAGGGCCAGGGACAGTACGGTCAGCAGGGCTACGGCCAGTACGGCGCGCAGCCGGGCTATGGAGCTCAAGGCGCCCAGGGTGCTCAGCAGCAGCGTCCGCAGCAGCCGGCCACGCCGAGTACGGATTCCCCCGCACCCCCGACACAACAGTTCGGCAGCGCCGCCGCGGGCCAGCAATTCGGCTCGTCGGGCTACGGCCAGGCCGCCGCGCAGCCCGCGACGTCCGGACAGTCCGCCCCGAGCCCCACGCCGCAACCGGGCAACCCCTTCGGCGAGGAGCAGACCGCCAATCCGGCCGCCGACGCCACGCGCCAGTTCCGTCCGGGTGAAGACGACAAGTAGGCGAATCCGACACGAACGTCGGCGGGTCGGCGGCGTCTTGCGGCGCGCCTGACCCGCCGACGCGAGTCGACCTGTCAGGCTGAATCCCCGTGGGCGAGCGTTACACAATTGAGGGAATGCGGTCGTGAAGGCTTCTTCGGTGCGCCGGGACCCGCGCAGTGCCCACTCGGGTGACGACGACGGCCGACGGCCGCGGCCCGGTTCCAGGCGGTCCGGCCCGGGGCCCGAGGACAATCTGTTCCTGTCGCTGACCCCCGAACGAGCCCGGGTGCTGCTCATCGTGGCCGCCCGGGCGACCAGTTTCACCGTCGTGGTGATCGTGCTGCTGGTGGTCGCCACCCTGCTCGCCGCGAACAGCACCATGACCGGCGCGTCCGGTGCGATCGCCGCGGGATGGCTCGCGGTGCACCAGGTTCCGCTGGTGATCGGCAAGACCACCCTGAGTCTGCTGCCGCTCGTGCCGACCGGGCTGGTGCTGTGGCTGACCGCCCGTGACTGTGCCCGGGCGGTCGAACCCGATTCCACCCGTGCGGATCTGGGGTGGATCGTGGGCGCGGCTCTCTCGGGTCCGCTGCTGGTCACCGCGGTATGCCTGGCGGTGGCCGACGACGCCTCGTCCGTGGTCGCGCTGCAGCCGCCGCAGGCGTTGGCCGCCTTCGCCTGGGTGGGCGTGCTGCATCTGCTGGCCGCCGTCGCCGGTATCGCGAGCCGCCGCAACCCGCTGCGCGAACGGCTGGTCGCGCGGCTTCCGCCGTGGGTCGCGCCCGCGGTCGCCGCTGCCCGGCGTGCGGTCCGGCGCCTGCTGCTGAGCGGGCTGGCGCTGGCCCTGGTCTCGCTGCTGGTGCACTGGTCCCGGCTCGGCGATACCTATCGCGCGGCGGGCAACCTCGGCGGGTTCCTGGGTTTGACGCTGCTGTCGCTGGCCTATCTGCCCAATGTCGCGATCGGCGCGACCAGCGTGCTGGTCGGGGCCGAAGTGCATATCGGCGCGGGCGGGCTGAGCGCGTTCGCCGTTGCGGGAGCGCCGGTTCCGGCGCTGCCCGTGCTGGCGGCGGTGCCGACCGGTCCGGCGGCCGGTTGGTGGCCCGCGGTGCTGCTGGTGCCCGCCACGGTCGGCGTCCTGGCCGGAATGGACTGCGCGCGCGGCTCGGACGACGAGGTGCGCCGTCCCTGGGCGACGCTCACCGCGGCGGGGTCGGTCATGCTGGCGCTGGCCCTGCTGGGTGTGCTCTGCCGGGGTGAGGTGGGGTCGTTCGGGGGTATCGGGCCGAACGTGTTCGTATTCGCCGGGCTGGGCCTGATCTGGACGGCAGTGCCCGGATACGTCGGGCTGCTGTGCGGGCGATTGCTCCTACAGGCGCCGCCGGCCGACTTCGCCGATGATCGACAGTACGTGTTCGAGGACGACGGTTCCGAGCATGACGAGTACTACGACGAGGACGACCGCGGCGAGTACGAGAGCGCCGAGTACGAGGGCGACCAGGACGAGTACGACGATTCCGAGTACGAGCACGACAGGTACCACTACGACGACAGCGACGGTTACGACCGTTACCTGAGCCATTCCGATCCGGTGGTCGACGGCGAACTCGTCGAGGAGCAGCCGGCGCTGGACTCCCGGGGCATCCGCGGCTCCGGCGGCGATTACGACGGCCGCGATTACGAGGACATCGTCGATGCCGAGGTGGTGGAGTCGGACCTGCCGGAGACCGGCCGAGTGGACGGTCGTTAGGCTCTAGTCGTGGCGGTTCGTGTCCGCCGCGATCCCACGGTTCCCGATTCGCAGGGAGTAGAGCGCTGACCACCCCGCCCACCCACCTGGCGCCGACGGCCGCACCGGCGACCGTCGTCGTGCTCGCCTCGGGCACCGGGTCGCTGCTGCGCTCGCTGATCGAGGCGACCGAGACGACGGACTATCCGGCTCGCGTGGTCGCGGTCGGCGTCGACCGGGTCTGTGCCGCAACAGATCATGCCGAGGCCGCGGGGGTTCCGCACTTCCGGGTCGCGCTGGGCGACCACCCCGATCGCGGCGCCTGGGATGCCGCGCTGACCGAGCAGGTCGCCGCATACGAACCCGATCTGGTGGTGTCGGCGGGCTTCATGAAGATCCTCGGTCCGGCGTTCCTGGCGCGGTTCGGCGGCCGCCTCATCAACACCCACCCCGCGCTCCTGCCCTCCTTCCCGGGTGCGCACGCGGTGCGCGACGCGCTCGCCTACGGGGTGCGGGTGACGGGCTCGACCGTGCATCTGGTTGACGCGGGCGTGGATACCGGGCCGATTCTCGCGCAGGAGGCGGTCCCCGTGCTGCCGGACGACGACGAGGGCGCCCTGCACGAGCGGATCAAGGTTGTCGAACGGCGGTTGCTGGCGCAGGTCGTCGCGGCCGTCGCGATGCGAGGCATTGTCTCCGACGGACGAAAGGCAGTTATTCCAGAATGAACAGGTTCTACGGTGAGTGAGCGCAGCGAACGAACCAGCGATACTGGTGAGCGCAAGCCGATCAGCCGGGCGTTGGTGAGCGTGTACGACAAGTCCGGGCTCGTCGAGCTGGCCACCGGCCTGCATGCCGCGGGCGTGGAGTTGGTGTCGACCGGCTCGACCGCGGCGCGCATCGCCGGCGCCGGGATCCCGGTGACCAAGGTCGAGGATGTGACGGGCTTCCCGGAGACCCTGGACGGCCGTGTGAAGACGCTGCACCCGCGGGTGCACGCGGGAATCCTGGCCGACCTGCGTAAGCAAGAGCATGTCGATCAGCTGGTCGAGCTGGATGTGGATGCCTTCGAGCTCGTCGTGGTGAACCTGTACCCGTTCACCCGGACTGTCGCCAGCGGCGCCTCCCCGGACGAATGCGTGGAGCAGATCGATATCGGCGGCCCGTCGATGGTGCGCGCCGCGGCCAAGAACCACCCCTCGGTCGCGGTGGTCGTCGATACCGGCGACTACGACCGCGTACTCGCCGCTGCCGAGTCCGGCGGATTCACGCTTGCCGAGCGAACGGCCCTGGCAGCCAAGGCATTCCAGCATACCGCGAGTTACGACGTGGCGGTAGCGAGCTGGATGACCAGCGTTTTGACGGCGGATGTGCCTGGCGCACAGCAGGATTCGGCCGATGGCCAGGATTCCGCTGCGCCGCAGGGACTTCCGGCCTGGCTGGGCGCGACCTGGACCCGTGAGTCGGTGCTGCGCTACGGCGAGAACCCGCACCAGGCCGCCGCGCTGTACACCGACGACACCGTCGCCCCGGGGCTGGCGCAGGCCGAGCAGTTGCACGGCAAGGAGATGTCGTACAACAACTACACCGACGCGGACGCCGCCTGGCGCGCCGCCTGGGACCACACCGCGCCCGCGGTGGCTGTCATCAAACACGCCAACCCGTGCGGCATCGCGGTCGGCGAGGACATCGCGGAGGCGCATCGCAAGGCGCACGCCTGCGATCCGGTCAGCGCGTTCGGCGGGGTGATCGCGGCCAACCGTGAGGTGACCGTCGAGATGGCCGAGCAGGTCGCGGAGATCTTCACCGAGGTCATCGTGGCGCCGGGGTATGCCGACGGTGCGGTGGAGGTGTTGGCGCGCAAGAAGAATGTGCGCATCCTGGTGGCCCGCTCACCGCGCCGTGTGGGCGTCGAGGTGCGCCCGATCAGCGGCGGCGCACTCGCGCAGCAGCGCGATATCGTCGACGCCGAGGGCGACGATCCGGCCAACTGGACGCTGGTCTCCGGCGAGGCGGCCGATGCGGCCACCCTGGCCGACCTCGAATTCGCCTGGCGCGCTTGCCGTGCGGTGAAGTCGAACGCGATCCTGCTGGCCCACGACGGCGCCTCGGTCGGTGTCGGAATGGGACAGGTCAACCGGGTCGACGCGGTGCACCTCGCGGTGCTGCGCGCGGAGGATCGGGCCAAGGGCTCGGTCGCGGCCTCGGACGCCTACTTCCCGTTCCCGGACGGGCCGCAGCAGCTCATCACGGCAGGGGTGAAAGCCATTGTGCAGCCGGGTGGTTCGGTGCGTGATCAGCTGACGATCGATGCCTGCCGTGAGGCCGGCGTGACGATGTACTTCACCGGGGCAAGGCATTTCGCGCACTGAATGTGTGCTGAACGACAGAGCGCCCTGCGCGGGACTGCGGGTTCCCGCGCAGGGCGTCGTCCTCCGGGCTTCGGGCCTTGGACATCCCGAACCCCGGGTTTCGTCATCCCAGCCGAGGCTGGGAATCGGTCTGTGGATCACTCTGCGCGAGTGGAGAATTCGGCGATGACGAATCGCCGTACGATGGTGCGCAATTACGTGACATCAGTGCCCTGCGTGTGTGGTTCGGCCTGGTTCTTCACTACGTAACGCCTATGTGGGAAGGTAGCACTTCACAATCTCGCACGCTCGGTGAGTGCCCCGCATGATGGCAGTTCGTTCACATTTGTGACGAGGATCACAGATTTTTCGAATCTACTTGGCGCTGAGCACCTTTCGATTGCCGAGCGGTTGCTTCAGGGGGACTTCGAGGGTGCCGAATACCGCGATCATCGTGCACATACGTCCCACCGCCTGTGGGAGTTCACCCGAGCGCAGGGTCACGGTGACGGTGGTGTCGGTCTCGGTGGCGGCGGCGTCCACGCCATAGCAGTCCGGCGAGCCGATCTGGAAGTTCACCGCGATCCGATCGGGCGCGACCCGGTACCAGCTGTCGAACGGGATGGGCTCCGCGTGGACGATCGCCGGATTCGCGGTGAACATGCGCCCCGGATCCGGAGGCGTCTGCTCGGTCGGCGAGCTCGGGTCGGAGGGGGCGGACGAGCCGGTCGTCGCGGTGGCGGTATTCGCCTGCGCGCCACCGTGGTTCGTCTGTCCGCAGCCGGCGACGGCCAGCAATGCCAGCAGTGTCGCGGCGGCCGCGCCGAGGCGGCGCGGTCCCCAAGTCCTGTTCATGAGGCATCACCCTAGTGGGCGGGTGGGTGCGGTGACCGTGCCCGGTTCCCCGCCGGAGTGAACTTTCCGCAACGAATATGCGCAAGTGATGCGATCCGGACTACCGGACAGTACAGTCGGCAAACGACTAGCAATTCTAGCTCGACACCATCGAACAACCGACGAAGTGCTCCCTCGAGTCCCGAAAGGAAATCCGGTGGGCGACACATTGCACGTAGGTGACGAACTCGGTCTCGGCCAGTCTCTGCAGGGTGGCGCATACACGATGACCCTGCAGAACGATGGCAACCTGGTCCTTTCCGAGCCGGATGGAAAGGTCGTGTGGGCGACCAACACGCATGAGCAGGGCGTGCGGCGCGCTGTCCTGCAAGACGACGGCAACTTCGTGCTGTACAAGGACGACGGTGGCGCCTGGTCCACCAAAACCAGTGGTAAAGAGGCCGACCGATTGGTCGTGCAACCTGACCGCAACATCGTGCTGTATGGGAAGGACGGCAGCCCGATGTGGTCCTCGGGCACCAATACCGACAACCCGATCCAGGCATCCGCCGCGGCCGCGCCCGCGTCGGGTGGGCAGAGCTACACCGTCGCGTCGGGCGACACCCTGTGGGCGATCGCCGAGCGCTTCTACGGCGACGGCAACCGCTACATGGAGATAGCCACGGCCAACGGAATGGACAACCCGGACATGGTCTCCGCGGGCCAGACCCTGACCATCCCGTGATGATCGAATAATCAAGCAGCGCAACGCCAGAGCCCCGGAGCATTCCGGGGCTCTCGCGACGACCGCGACCACTGATTTCGCAAGTTATGGGTAACTTGCCGGGTACGGGCCAACTCGGCTACCGCCTGACCGCCGGCCGCCAACGCCAGTTGCGTGGCACGCAAGTCTGGCCTGAGGCGCGGAGAGGCGGAAGGGCCTTATCGGCTGGTGAAGGGTAGCAGTGCCATCTCACGGGCGTTCTTCACCGCGATGGCGACCTGCCGCTGCTGCTGAGGCGTGAGCCCGGTGACACGGCGGCTGCGGATCTTGCCGCGGTCGGAGATGAACGTGCGCAGCAGGTTCACATCCTTGTAGTCGACCACCTCGATGCCCGCGGCGATCAGAGGGTTCTTCTTCGGCCGGCGCGCCTGCTCGGCACGAACCTTCTTGGACGGTGCTCGCTTCACTGCCATGTCAGCGTTCCTTCTCGCTCGCGAGATACGGGGGATCTACCAACTCGACTTGTGCACACCTGGCAGCTCTCCGCGATGGGCCAGTTCGCGCACGCGCACTCGGGATAGACCGAATTTCCGCAAGTGACCACGGGGACGGCCATCCGTAGCGTCCCGATTGCGCAATCGTACCGGACTGGCATTGCGTGGCAGCCGCTGTAGGGCAGCATACAAATCGGCCGTTTCGGGCGCGCCAACCGCGGCAGCGCGGCGGGCTGCCTCCTTCAATTCCGCGCGTCGTTCGGCATGTCGCTCGACGATGACGCGGCGCTGCTCGTTGCGAGCGATCTTCGACTTCTTCGCCATCTCAGCGCTCCTCGCGGAAGTCCACGTGCTTACGCACGATCGGGTCGTACTTGCGCAACACCATGCGGTCCGGATCGTTTCGGCGGTTCTTCCGGGTGACGTAGGTGTACCCGGTGCCCGCGGTCGAGCGGAGCTTCACGATGGGGCGAATCTCGCTGTTGCGCGCGGCCATCAGATCTTGACCCCCTGGCGGCGCAGCCGCGCCACGACGGCCTCGATGCCATCGCGGTCGATGGTCTTGATGCCCTTGGCTGACACGGTCAGGGTGATTCGGCGGCCCTCGCTGGGCAGGTAGTAGGTCTTGCGCTGGATGTTGGGGTCCCAGCGCCGGTTCGTGCGCCGGTGTGAGTGCGAGACCGACTTGCCGAATCCGGGACGGCGCCCGGTGACCTGGCAGTGTGCCGACACGGATCCTCCTATTTATTGGTGATGAAAATCATTTTCGACAACAGACGTCGAACACTGTAGCGTGAGCCTCCGGTAAATGAAAATCATTGTCGAAAGGGGTTCCGGTGGTGTCTCCTCCCGGCCGTCGCATGCCCGTCGTGCTGTTGGCGGCCGCATCCGTCGAGCCCGTCGGCCCGGTCGCGACGGGCATGGATCGGGTGGCGTGGGCGATGCTGGATATACCGGGCACCGTGGTGGTCCGGCACGATCTGACCGCCCTGCACGAGGGCATCGTGCGCCGCACCGTGTGGTACGGCACGCCGGTCGGGCGCATGGCAGCCCTCTCCGGTGTCCTGGACCACCGTGCCGTGACGACGGTGCACGAGCTGGCGCACGGCTGTGTCTCGTGCACGCTGCGCGCCGACCTGCTGCCCCTGCTGTGCCTGCTGTCGATGCGGGATTCCGTGCGGCGCATCGTGATCCTGCTGGATCCCGCATTCGAGGCCGAGGCGGTCTGCCACGCGATCGAACACGTCGTGGTCGCCGGAGTCGCGGGCCGAGTGGACGGCCCGGCCGGGCGCAGCGTGCGCGTCGAGGCCGTGCTCACCGGACTGGACGCGCACACCTGGCCCGCCGATGCGATCGGCGACGACATGCTCAAGGAACGCGGCCTGTCCGCCGACGACGAGCGCACAGTGGCGCAGGTCGCCGTGGGACAGGTCGAATTCGCCGACGCGGTACTGATTTTCGCCCCCGATCCGTTCGCGGGCGGCGATCGGGCGCGACTGATGGCGATCCTGGACCGCCTGGTCCCGCAGGCCCCGGTCGACTGGCTCGATGAAGCTGTGGGGTCAGGTGCTGTGGGGGCAGGTAAAGAGGGTCCGGCCTGCGCGCGAATCGAGGGCCTGCTGGCCCGTATTGCCGGCGACTCGCGGCGCGGCCGGATCTTCGACGCGCACGCCCCGCTGCTGCGCGGCCGACCGCCGCTGGATACCGAATACGGCGTCACACTCGTGGAATTCGCCGCCGGCCGCCCGTTTCACCCTGAACGTCTGCACGAGGCCCTGGATGTGCTGTTCGACGGTGTCGTAACCGCGCGGGGCCGGATCTGGTTGGCCACCCAGCCGCATGACGCGGTATGGCTGGAATCGGCCGGGGGCGGACTGCGCGTGGGCGGCGCCGGTCCGTGGCTGGCCGCGATGACGCCAGAGGAATTCGCCGATGCCGATCCGGATCGTCGCGCGCTGGCCGCGCTGCGCTGGGACGAGCACTTCGGCGACCGGGACATCTCGCTGACGATCCTGGTCTGCGACGCCGATCCGGACGACATCCGGCACGCGCTGCACTGGGCACTGGTCGACGACGCCGAACTGGAGTTGATGCGCACCGCACCCGAACTTGTCGCCCGGTGGTCCGACCCATTCGGCGACTGGCACGAGGATCCGTGCGATTCGGCGGCATCCGAAGAACCCGAAACCAGCGCCTCGCCGCACGGGGCGCGCAACCGAGAGGCGGAGCAGTGAAGGCGGATATTCACCCGGACTACCATCCGGTGGTCTTCGAGGACGTCAGCACCGGCAAGCGATTTCTCACCAGGTCCACCGCCACCAGCACGCGTACGGCGCAGTGGGAGGACGGCAACAGCTATCCACTGATCACCGTCGACGTCACCTCCGATTCGCATCCGTTCTGGACCGGCGCGCACCGCGTGCTGGATACCGCGGGGCGGGTGGAGAAGTTCGAGCGAAAGTACGGCCGCCGCACGCGGTCCAGTGGGAAGGAGAGCTAGGGTGGCGGTTCCGAAGCGGCGTATGTCGCGTGCGAATACCCGTAGCCGACGGGCGAATTGGAAGGCGACGGTGCCTGAGCTGGTCTCGGTCACCGTTGGTGGCGTGGTCTATCGGGTGCCGCGACGGCTGGTTCCGGCGGTGCGGCGCGGGCTGATCGATCCGGCGCGGCTGTAGAGCCCACCGGATGAGCGCAAGGGCCTATTGTCACGTGGTTCTGCGACGTTCGTCCGGATGCTGCGACGTGCGGGCAAACGTCTGGATCGGCTCGAGCAGCCAGGTAGGCTCGAAGATGGTTGCGATATGGTAGCTGATTTGTGAACTACTTGCTGCGGGTTGGTTTTTGGGTGTGAAAAAGTCCAAACGAAGTGATGCATTCGTGCCCCTGGGCCGGTAGCCTCATGCACGAGGGCGGGTTCCTCAAAGCAATCGGGGGACCCGCTCATCGCCAAAGTTCCGCCGCCCCGCGCCTCGGGCAGGGCCCGCGTGCGACATCGGTCGCGTCGGCGGATAGCGGTTGAGGGGTGGGCTCGGTTGGGCCGCCGCCCGGCAAGTTACCCCCGGTTCGCAAAATCTGTTGTTGTGCCTGAGAGTTGCCGCGAGATTGGGGACGAGCGGTCGCCCCGTTGGCGGGGATATGCGGTCGCGCAACATAATTCGGGTGTCGCTATTACGCCATTATTTAGATCTGGTCACGTCGTATTCGGGAAGAATGGTCTGCGCGTACGTATGTTGATGCAGAATTTGGCTCAGGAATAACGGGATTCGGTAGTGCTTGCTGTCCGGCTCAGCGCGGCATGGCGCGGGGGTCGCGAGAAGAATGCTGGATATTCGATCATGCGCCTACTTCTTCTGGGTACGGGCGTGTATGTCTGCGTCAGACGAATGGAGTTGCCTGTGAAATGCCAGGTGAGGAAGGTGATGCAACCTACCTGATCAGGTATGACGATGTGATCCATGAGACACGATGAATATAGAAGTAGCGTGAGTCACATGTCGCTGCCTGAGCGTTAGCTAGAAAGTATCGAAGACTGACCATTTGGTCGTAGTTTTCACGTTATTAACAAAAAAGAGCGATTTTTGTCGAGTTTTTGACGGCCTTCGTTACTCGTTCGTAATCTGATGAAGGAAGTCTGGCTCGAGGATCGCTTTTCACGGGTCTGCGCTCCTGAAATAAGGGAGTGCATCAACTGAGAATCTGATGGGTATCGCTATGAAGAAGATGACGTACGCGGTGTCGCTCGCGACGCTTGCTACGACCGCCGCCGTTGCGCTCGCCACCGGCACCGCCTCGGCCGCCACGCCCGGCGCCGCGGCGCCCGTTGTCGATCCGCATGCCCTGAGCGTGCAGGTCGCGCCGGGGGTGCAGTACAGCGGCAACACCTCCGATATGTCCACGGTGTTGAACACGCCGCTCGGCAAACTGACCACCAAGGGCGGCCAGTTCCAGGTCGCGAACTCCAGCGGCCAGACCGTCTTCGGTCAGCAGAACTTCGTCACCGCGCCGAAGGCCGCCGCCGCCCCCTCGACCGCGATCTCCGCGACCGCCCCCTCGAGCCCGGTCGACACCCACCAGGCCGCCGCCGCGGCGCCGAACCCGGCGACCGAGCCGGCCAAACCGGTCGACGACGCCACCAAGCACGACCCCTCCGCAGACTTCGAGACCGCCCTCGGCACCGCGGGTACCAACTTCGGTCTGGCCACCGGCGTCGGCGGCATGGTCGGCGGCCTCACCGGCGCGGCCATCGGCTGCCCACTGGGCGTCGTGACCGGCGGCGTACTGACCTCGTGGACCGTGATCGGCACCCCGATCGGCATCGTCGGCGGCTGCCTCCTGGGCGCTTCCACCCTGGGCGGCGTCGGCGCCATCCTCGGTGGCGCGACCGTGGGCATCCCGGTCGGCGTCGCGAGCGGCGTGCAGATGTACAACACCCTGCACTCCGAGGGCGACGTGTAAAGAAGCTCCTCCGCCGGCGAAATCGTCTGCCCGCTCGGCTTCGTGTCGGAGAGTGGCGCGAGATGGAGAATCGGCTGATCGGGAGGACCGGCCGGACAACAGAACTCGGGCCGGATCGCGATGACTGCGATCCGGCCCGAGACCCTTTCCGGACTCTTATCCCACTGGTTCCTTGATCCTGCGCTGCGGCGGCCGCGTCCCCCGCGACTCGGGCATATTCCGCTGCGGTCGCGTCGGCCGCGGCCTGCGCTGCCTGGGCGGGGGCTGCAACCGTCCGGCGCGGTCCGGGGCGACCAGCACCGCGGTGATCGGAATCGCCAGCGATCCGACGCCGATCGCGAAGATCGGAATGAACGCCATGAACAGGTCCCGCCCGCCCGGCGGAGGCATGGCGGGGTCGAGATGGATCGACACCCCCGCCAGCCCGAGGTAACGGATCCCGACGACCGCGGCGGCGTACATCACCGACACCCCGATCAGGGGGAGCGTCCCGCGCAGCCGCGTCGCCCACAGCAGACCGAACGCGACAACCACCGCGGCGACGGTGCATCCGGCCGTGATCGCCGGGCTGATGGTGATCGACCCCTGCACGTCCATCGCGTATACGGCCAGGTAGTTCGTCAGGCTCAGGGCGAGGCCGATGACCAGGGCGCCACCCGTCAGCCGTAGCGGCTTCGGCGTCCGCCCGACGATGAGCAGTCCGGCCAGGATGGCGATGGGCATCAATGCCAGCGGCCCCGCGCCCTGCAGCAGGTCGTAGTGGATCAACCCGCCGGGCAGCCCGACGCTGAGCATCGAGACCGATACGGCCATGCAGGTGCCGATGGTGCCGATGCAGACCGCGGCCGCGGTGAGCCACACCAGACGGAACTTCGCGGTCACCGACATCGTCGACTGCCGGATACAGATCAGGCCGACCAGGGTTCCAGCCGCTGCCACGCCGAGCGACAGAGCGAGCACCCAGGTGCCCATGGTGAAGTACTGCACGAGCTCCCCTCAGACGGTTTCAGCGGGATGTCCGGCTGTCAGGCGTGCGATGGCGTATTCGGTGACTGTCGCCAGGGATCGCCGGACCTGGACCGGATCGCGGGCGTCGATATCGATGATCGGCACACCCTCGCGAATCGACAGGGCCTCCCGCAACTCCGAGGCCGGGAACCGCGGCGAATCGGGAAAACGGTTGACCGCCACCAGGAACGGCAGCTGCCGCGCCTCGAAGAAGTCGACGACGGCGAAGCTGTCCTCGATGCGGCGGGTGTCCAGCAGCACCACCGCGCCGATCGCCCCGCGCACCAGGTCGTCCCACATGAACCAGAACCGGCGCTGGCCCGGGGTGCCGAACAGGTACAGGGTCAGGTTGCCGGGCAGAATGATGCGCCCGAAATCCATGGCGACCGTGGTGGTTTCCTTGCCCGGCGTGGCCGTCAGGTCGTCGATGCCGTCGGACACACCGGTGATCATCGCCTCGGTGCGCAGCGGCACGATCTCCGAGACGGAGCCGACGAATGTCGTCTTACCGACGCCGAATCCGCCGGCGACGACGATCTTCGTCGACGCGGTGCGATTGTCGGATTCGTAGTTCACGGCGTCAGAGAGCGCGGAGTCCACGTAGGGTCCTCTCCATGAGCGAGCGGCGTTCGTCGTAGGTGGCGTTCTCACTGAGCGTGGTGTGCACCCGCAGCGTCCCGGCGACCACCAGATCGCCGATCACGACACGGATCATGCCCAGCGGGCGCCGCAGGCGGGCGGCGATCTCGGCGACCGACAGGCGGCCGCCGCCCAGACGAAGGATATCCGTTCGGACATCGCCCGCGGGCCAATCGAACCGGCTCGCATAGGGCAAGGTCTCCACGACCGCCTCCAGCGGCAGATCGACCGCGGGCTCGGTGCGCCCGGAGGTCAGGGCATACGGGCGAACCCGTGTGGTTGGCCGGGGATCGGCCCCGTGGGAGCTCGACATCGCACTCGTCAGACTGCGGACCGGGCGGTGGCTTGGACGACCGCACCGACCCGATCGACCAATAGAGCCATCTCGTAACCGATTCGGCCGATATCGTGCTGTTTGTTCGCCAGGACTGCCAGGTGCGAACCATTGCCGACGCTCATGACTAGAAGATAGCCCCGTTGCATGTCGACGACCGACTGCATCACCTTGCCGCCCTCGAAAAGTTGTGCGGCGCCCGAGGACAGGCTCGCCAGGCCCGCGGTCACCGCGGCCAGCTGTTCGGCGCGATCCGAGGGCAGATGCGGGCTCGTCGCCTGCAACAGGCCGTCGGCCGACACCAGCACCGCGTGGGAGACGCCCGGGACCTCCCGCGTGAAGCGGGTGACCAGCCAGTTCAGGTTCTCATCGGTGGGGGGCTGCTCAGTGTCCGTCATACGTGTCCTCCATCGTTGTACTGCGCATCGTGCGGCTGGGGCCCACCAATGGACTGATCTCCGTTGTACCCGTTCTCCCGGCGGGTGCTGGCTCGGCCGCTGCGTACGCCGCTCAGATGCCTGGACAGGTTCTCGCGGATCTCCTCCGGATCGGGGGCGCCGGAATCGGTGGTGGGGGCCAGACTGCCGGGCACCAGCTGGGCGCCCGGATTGCGGATGGGCAGGCCACCCGTGGTGCGATTGGATGTGGGTGCGGGGCGGCTGGCCTGGTCGGCCAGCGCCCAGCCCGCGTCGGCGGGGGAGGACCATGCCTCGACCGGTTCGTTCGTCGACGGTTCGACCAGCCACTCCGAGACCATGCGCTGGTAGATCGGGGACTCGGCGACCGGCTCGCGGGCCGGTCGATGCACCGGCAGGGTCGCGGTCTGTGCCCACAGGTCCGCGGAATCGTCGGCCCAGGACGCCGTCTGATCCGCGCCGGATGTATCGGTCGAATACGCGACCGGCGCTTGCGGATAGGTCGGCAGGGCGGGCAGATCACCCGAGGGCCAGGGCTCGGCGGACGGTCGCCGCCGGCGCGGGCGCAGAACGGTCTCGTCGGTCGGCATCGGGTCGGCGATCGACCGCGATGTGGAGGCGAGATCCGGTGTGCCCCACTGGTAGCTGGGTTCATCGACGGGTTCGGCGGAGGTCCAGTGCCCGGCCGGCGACGCCGAATCGCCGTCGTCCCAGCGGGTGACGGCCGCCGGCTGCTCGCCGGTGTCGCTCGGGCGCTGGTCGCTGTTCCACGCCTCGCCGTCGTTCCAGCGCGCGGCATCGTTGTTCTGCCGTGCGTCGCCCCACTGTGTCCCGGCGGGATCCTCGTGCGCCTGCTCGTATTCGTGCGGCTCGTATTCCGATGCGTCCCAGGATTCCACCTCGCCCGCCGCATCGGATTCGGGCGTGCGCCAGGAGGTCACCACGGGCCGGGACATATTTCTGGCCGTCGGCTCGTCCGGCACGCCCCACTGTTTCTGCGCGGCTTCGGGTTCGGGCGTTGCCCACGGATCCCGGGCGGGCTCGCCCCCGTCGAGGAACGACGCGCCGTCGGTCGAGCGTGGCCGGAATCCGATCACGCCGCCCTGATCCGGTTCGGAGAACAGATCGCCGACCGGCTGATCCACCACCGACAGCGCCGGAATGTGCGTCCCATCCGGGAACGGAACTCCCTGCGGCGTGGCGAACTCCACCTCGCCCGGCGTGCCCTCCGAAGCTCCCTCCGGACCGTAGGCGCCCGAAATGACCAGCGAGGCGGGCAGATCCACGGTGGCGGTGATGCCGGGCTGCTGCGCCATCGCCGAGGTGCGCCGCAGGCTGACGGTGACGGTGTGCCGCTTGGCGAGCCGGCCGACCACGTAAAGGCCCATGCGCCGGGCGGTTTCGATGGTCACCTCGCCACCGGAGGCCAACCGGTCGTTGATCGCGCGCAGATCCTCCCCGGACATGCCCAGGCCGCGGTCGGTGATCTCGATCAGGTACCCGCCCTCGGCGGACGGTGTCACCGAGACCGCCACCGGCGTGCTCGGCGGGGAGTAGCGCAGCGAGTTGTCGATCAATTCGGCCAGCAGGTGCTCGATGTCGACCGCGGGCTCACCGGCGACGACACCGTCGGGCACGGCGCCGATCTCGACCCGCTGATAGTCCTCCACCTGGGAGACCGCGCTCCAGAGCATGTCCGACAGCGGCACCGGCGGCAGCACGCCGCGGCGCAGCGCGGTGCCGGCCAGCACCAGCAGGTTGTCGCCGTTGCGGCGCATGCGGGTGGCCAGGTGGTCGAGCCGGAACAGGCTCTGCAGCCGGCCCGGATTGTCCTCGTCGCGCTCGAGATCCTCGATCAGTGTCAGCTGCTGTTCGACCAGCGATTGGCTGCGCCGCGAGAGGGTTTCGAACATGCTGCTGATCAGCAGGCGCAGGCGGGCCTGGTCGGCGGCCAGATGCAGCGCCTGGCGGTGCATATCGTCGACCGCGCGCGCGAGCTGGCCGATCTCCTCGGTGGTCTGCACGTCGATCGGGAGGATCTCCGGTGTCGCACCCCCCTCGCGCACCACCGAGAGCTCGCCCGGCAGGTCGCTGTGGGCGACCTGCAGCACGCCGCGGCGCAGCCGGCGCACCGGCACGACCAGCGAGCGCGCGACCGCCAGGGCCAGGGCCAGACCGGCGAGCAGGGTGAGTACCACGGCCGCCACGTCACGCAGCACGGTGCTGCGCGCGTCGGTCGAGGTCTGGGACAGACCGGAATTGATCAGGTCGACCAGATGGTCGGTGGCGTCGGCGTATGTCGCGGTACTCAGTCGCAGCGAACCGTTGACCCCGGGCAGCGAGCGCGGCTCGGCGTTGTTCTGGCTCAGCGCGTGCAGGCGCGTTTGCTGGGCGCCCAGCAGCACATCCGGTTTGTACGCCGACTCCGGCTGTACCACGGCGTACTGGTTGATCATGGTGAGCTCGGATCCGGAGGCGGTGAGCGCCTGCGCGAGCATGGCCGGATTGTTGCTGATCTCCCCGCTACCGATGAGCAGCTGTTGCTGCAGGAACATCCGGTGCGCGATGGTGAGGTCGCCCAGCTGCGTGTAGTACCGCCCCACCACGGCCTCCTGCGGCGTGGTCAGCGTCGACAGGGCGTTGCTGATATGGGTGGCGACGTCGTCGGACTGGTTGCCGACCGCCAGCGGGGAGCTGCCGCGCAGGCTGTTTCGCATGCTGCGCCCGGTGGCCAGGGCGTCGGTGACCTCGGTGTCGACCTGCTGGTCCACCTGTGAGCGCTGCAGGGCCGACTGGAGATTGGCCGCGGCCTGATCGAAGCGCGCGGAGACCTGATCCAGCGTCGTATCGGCCGCCGCGCCGGTCCCTGCGGCCACCGCGAGATCGTCGGCGGCCGAACCGAAGTCCAGCAGCGGCCGAATGATCTGCGCCTGCTGCGAGGCAGTATTCAACTGCGCGATGGTGCCCAGCTCGTCCTTGATACGCAAGACCGCGAACACCGAGGCCAAGACGACCGGTAGCAGAAGGACGATGCCGACCTTGCTCGTTACCGAGAGGTCGGACAAAGTTCGTTGCCATGGTCGCGGTGCAGTGCCCATCCCGCTTCCGTCGCCTCCGCTCGCGTTTACGCCCCGCGGGTCTCGCCGCAGCCCGCGCCCGCTACCACTGCACCTCGCCGGCGCTCGGCTCCGCAAATCCGGGTCCGAATTTGCGCAAAGTGAACTGTCGTTCTAGGGGCCGAACCGAGGGAGAACCAACCTCGGGTCTCCTTTTACCGCAGGCAACATACCGTGCGAAGTGGGGGACGGCAATTCGGGCATACGGGCTTTTCAATTTGTTTAATTGAGCGGCACGCAACATGTTTCATACGCCGTGCGGATGGGCATACGACAACACTCGGGTAAAGCGACTGGTCAGCGCCCGCAATGCTGCGGCGTGTCGAAGTGGGGCTTCTCAGTGGACTCTCAGATCGGCAGGCCAGACTGGACGACATGCGCATTCTGGTAGTCGATGACGACCGCGCGGTCCGGGAATCTCTGCGGCGGTCGCTTACCTTCAACGGCTACTCCGTCGAGCTGGCCGTCGACGGGGTCGACGCCCTGGACAAGGTGACCGATCAGCGGCCCGACGCCCTCGTCCTGGATGTGATGATGCCGCGCCTGGACGGCCTGGAAGTGTGCCGAAGGCTACGCAGCACGGGCGACGACCTGCCGATACTTGTTCTGACCGCCCGGGATTCGGTCTCCGAGCGAGTGGCCGGGCTGGACGCCGGCGCCGACGACTACCTGCCCAAGCCCTTCGCCCTGGAGGAGTTGCTGGCCCGGTTGCGCGCCCTGCTGCGCCGCACCACCGCCGACTCGATCGACGACGGCTCGGAAACCATGACGTTCGCCGACCTGTCGCTGGACCCGATCACCCGCGAGGTCTCTCGCGGCGAGCGCGCGATCAGCCTCACCCGCACGGAGTTCTCGCTGCTGGAGATGCTGATGGCCAATCCGCGCCGGGTGCTCACTCGTAGCCGCATTCTCGAGGAGGTGTGGGGATACGACTTTCCCACTTCTGGCAATGCGCTCGAGGTATATATCGGATACCTTCGGCGCAAGACCGAGGCCGAGGGGGAACCCCGGCTGATCCACACCGTGCGTGGCGTCGGCTATGTGCTGCGCGAGACGCCGCCGTAGGAGTTGGTCGACATCGTGGGAATTCACGGTCCACGTTCGATCGGGCAGCGCAGGTCGGCAGGGTCCAGCGGGCACGGTCCAGCGGGGCGGGGCCGTGGTCCGAACGGACGCGGCCGGGGCGTGAACGGGCGCGACGCCAATGGGCACGGCCGCGGTTCGGGCGGCCGGGACGTCGTGGCCGGACTCGGCCCGCATACCGACGAACTGCGTCCGCCCATGCCGCTGACCCGCTCGGTGTCGCTACGCTGGCGGGTGACCCTGCTGGCGGCCTCGGTGGTGGCCATCGCGGTGGCGGTCACCTCGATCGCCGCGTACGCGATGGTCGCGCGCTCGCTGTACGCCGACGTTGACTCGCAGCTGCGCGCCCGGGCCGACGTGATGATCAGCGACAACCTCGACAGCCTCGGACTGCTGCCGGTGCTGGAGATCGGCAGCCTCTACTCCAACGACATCGGTATCGCGCTGATCTTCCCGAATCTGGATCCGCCGTATATTCCGCCGCAGCCGATCGAGCCGCCGATCGGGGGCGCGGAGATGGCGGTGGCCCGCGGGCAGACCTCGTTCTCGCTGCGCACCGCGAACAATCAGCGGGTGCTCGCCGAGCGAATGAAAAGCGGTGCGACCCTGGTGATCTCGCAACGCTTACAGCCCACCCAGGAGGTGCTCAACCGGTTGGCGTGGCTGCTGTTCGTGGTGGGCGCGTGCGGCGTGGTCGCCGCCGCTGCCGCCGGAACCGCGGTGGGCCGCACCGGTTTACGACCGATCGCGCGGTTGACCGCGGCCACCGAGCGGGTGGCCCGCACCGACGATCTGGCGCCCATTCCGGTCACCGGTGACGACGAATTGGCAAGGCTCACCGAGAGTTTCAACTCCATGCTGCGGGCGCTGGCCGAATCCCGGGAGCGGCAGAGCCGCCTGGTCGCCGACGCCGGTCACGAACTGCGGACGCCGCTGACCTCGCTGCGCACCAATATGGAGTTGCTGATCGCCTCCTCGCGACCCGGCGCACCGCACATTCCCGAGCAGGATATGGCAGAGTTGCACGCCGATGTCATGGCCCAGATCGAGGAACTGTCCACGCTGGTCGGCGATCTGGTGGATCTCGCCCGGGAGGACGCACCGGAAACCGTCTACGAGCAGGTCGATCTCGGTGACGTGGCCGAGCGAGCGCTCGAGCGCGCTCGGCGGCGGCGCACCGCGGTGGAGTTCGTCGGCGATCTGCGGCCCTGGTTCGTCTACGGTCACGAGGCCGGACTCGAGCGCGCGATCCTCAATGTGCTCGACAATGCCGCGAAATGGAGCCCAGTCGGCGAGCAGGTTCGAGTCGCAATGCGCGAAACCGGGCCCGGATTATTGGAATTCGCGGTCGATGACGCGGGGCCGGGTATTCCACCGGCCGAGCGGGAGCTGGTATTCGAACGCTTCTACCGGACCACGGTCTCGCGATCGATGCCCGGTTCCGGGCTGGGGTTGGCCATTGTGAAGCAAGTGGTGACCAAACACGGCGGAACCATCACAATCGAGACATCCGATCGTGGCGGTGCGTTGATTCGCATCGTCCTTCCGGGGGAGGGCGGGTCACCCGCAATCTCCCCAGAACTGATGAAGAACTGAAAGCGCGATCTCAGACCGCTCTCAGTCGACGTCACCAGTGTGGTCGGCAGACGTGAGGAGAAACGAGAAAATATGACCGAGGACCCGAAGCAGAGCCCGCAAGCGCAGCAGCCGCCGGCGGGTCCGGAGTTCCGGGCACAGCCGCCCGAGCAGCCTCTCGACAAGCGACCGACCGAACAATTGTCCGTGCCCGGCCAGGGGGCCCCCGCCCCGGCCGGGCCCCAGGGACAGGGCGGGGCGCCCGGCTTCGGCGGCTGGCAGGGGACGAGCAAGCCGCAGACGCCGAGCACGCCGCAGGCCGCCGCCGGTTCGCCGACAAGCGGGTTCCCGGCCGGTGGCGCTTCGCCGACGACGCCCGCGTCCGGCGTGCCACAGGATCAGATCCCGCGCGATCCCGCCGCATCGCAGGGCATACCGTCGATGCCGTTCCCGCGTCAGCAGATGCCGTATCAGGTGCCACAGAATCCGGCCGAACAGACCGGCGCGGGGTCCGCGGTGCCGCCGGAGTACGCGGCCTGGGCGCCGCGCGATACGCCGACCCAGCAGCAGCCGATCCAGCACACGGCCCCGATTCCCCCGTATCCGTACGCCTACGGCGGCGGGCAGCAGCCGCTCACCGGGCCGATTCCGACCGCTGCGTACCCGGCCGAACCGCGGCCCACCGGTTCGTTCGGCAGCGTCCCCTACACCAGCCCCACCCCGCCGCAGCGCGCCCGCCTCGGACTGCTCGCGGGCGCCGTGGCGCTGGCCCTGGTGGCGGGCGGTATCGGCGGCGCGGTCGGCGCGCTGGTGACCGGCTCGAACTCGGACTCCTCGACGAGTAGCGCGCTGGACGGCTCCGCGACGAAGGCGAATCCGGCCTCGGTCACCGCGCCCGCAGGTTCGGTGCAGGCGGTGGCGCAGAAGGTGCTGCCCAGCGTGGTCATGATCAAGGTGGTCGGCGGTCAGACCGAGGGCGAGGGTTCCGGCGTCATCCTGTCCGCCGACGGGCTGATTCTGACCAACAACCACGTCGCCAGCGGTGCGGGCCCGGGCGCCAAGATGCAGGTGCAGTTCAAGGACGGCAGCACCACCTCGGCCACGGTCGTCGGCGTGGATCCGGTCTCCGATATCGCGGTCATCAAGGCCGCCAACAAGTCCGGCCTGACACCGATCGACCTGGGCACCTCCCAGGGGTTGCAGGTCGGCCAGCCGGTCGTGGCGATCGGCTCGCCGCTGGGGCTGGCCGGGACCGTCACCACCGGCATCGTCTCGGCGCTGAATCGGCCGGTGTCCACCAGCGGTGAGTCCGGTTCGCAGGGCACCGTGATCTCCGCGATCCAGACCGACGCGCCGATCAACCCGGGCAACTCCGGTGGCGCGCTGGTCGATATGAACGGCAAGCTGATCGGCATCAACACCGCGATCGCCACCCTGGGCGGTTCGGATCAGGGAGACGGGCAGCAGAGCGGTTCGATCGGCCTGGGCTTCGCGATCCCGGTCGATCAGGCGCGCCGCGTGGCCGACGAGCTGATCAAGTCCGGCCACGCGACCTACGCGCAGCTGGGCCTGAGCGTGCTGAACCAGACGCCCGGCAATGTCGACACCAGCGGTGCGGTGGTGCAGAGCGTCGTGGCGGGCGGCCCCGCGGCCGCGGCCGGGATTCCGCAGGGCGTCGTCGTGACCAAACTCGACGATCAGGTGATCGACAGCGGCGACGCACTGGTCGCCGCGGTGCGCTCGCATCAGCCGGGCGACAAGATCTCGATCACCTACACCGACCCGAACGGCCAGAACCCGAAGACCGTCCCGGTGACCCTGGCCGGCGCTGCCGCGGACGGTGGCAAATGACTACTCGCCCACCCCGCAACCTGACCCTGCTGGAACAGCGTGACGGAGGCGCCGGGGGACCGGAATCCCTGTCACCCCAGGACGCTACGGTAAGCGACATGGAAATCGATGCCCCTGTAGCGGGCCGCGCGCTCGTGGTGGTTGTGGACGACCGATCCGCCCATGGTGGGGTGGATGCGCTGGGTCCCCTGGTGACCGAACTGCTCACCGAGGCCGGGTTCCTGGTCGATGCCACGATCCTGGTGGCGGGCGATGAGGTCGAGATCCGCAATGCCCTCAACACCGCCGTCATCGGCGGCGTCGACCTGGTGATCTCGGTCGGCGGCACGGGGATGTCCCCGCGCGATGTCACCCCCGAGGCCACCTCCGAGGTGCTGGACCGGGAGCTGCCCGGCATCAGCGAGGCGCTGCGGGCGTCGGGCCTGGCGGCGGGTTCGGTCGATGCCGGTCTGTCCCGAGGGCTGGCCGGTATCTCGGGGAGCACGCTGGTGGTCAACCTGCCCGGTTCGCGGACCGCGGTTCGCGACGGTATGGCGACGCTGGGCCCCTTGGTCAGCCGGGTCGTCGACGAGTTGTCCGGTCTGGATGAATGAATGAGACAGGACGGCGCGACTGAGCCACGCGAGGTCGCGGGTGAGGCGGATGCGACGGAGGCTGGTCCCGAAGCCTCCGGGTCCACGCCCCCTGCGAACCCCTCGCGTGGTCTGTCGGTGGCCGATGCCGCGCGCCTGGCTCGCATCTTCGGAGATCCCCTCCCGCAAACCACCAGCGACGAGCGCGGCCCCGGCGACGAGTCGAACTCCTCGTCCGACGACTGGCTGCGCTCACAGGTTCCGCCGCATCACGGCTAGCCGAACCTGAGAGGTCTCTCAGCATCGCGCATGTGCGGTGAGCAGCCGATATACCGGTTGCTCACCGCACATGCGTGTGAGGCGGTCGTCTTTCTGTGAATATCCCATGAATGCTCACAGCATTTTCGCAGGTGGGAATGCTATGTGATCTACCTCACATCAGAATTCTCTCAGCTTACGTTGTCAATCTGTTGTCAAACCGTTTAATGTTCGCCTTTGGGCTGTACCAATCAACGGTTCTCACAGGCCCGGAGGTGGCGTTTCGGCGTCGACTCCGATGGGACACCGGCCCGGTCCCGGCATTCGGTCTGTCGGTTGCAGCGGGTTAGCTGCTGGATGCTCGTCCGGCAACGATCTGGCGACAGACTTCTTGGGTCGACGAGAGCCGCACATCAACCCCGGTGGTCGGGGTTGAGCACACAACCTCGGTAATCGGGGTTGGAGACGGCAGTTTCGGTGGTCGGAGCTGATACGCCCAACGTCGGTGGTCGGGGTTGCCCGTCAGTCTCGGTGGTCGAGGCTGGATTTGCAGCTTCGGTGGTCGAGGCTGCCTGCAAGAACCTGATGAGGGGAAATATGAGCGACAACCGCACCAGCGGTCTGCGTCGCGGTGCCCGTTTCGCGGGTATCGGCGCGGCGGCAGCCGTTGCGATCGGACTTCTGTCAACCGGCGCTGCGAATGCAGACGCCTTCGTATCGTTGCCGGACGGTGTGAAGGCTGGCCCTGCCGGTGTGAGAATCACCCGCACCCATGAGCGTGCGACCGTTTCGCCGTCTCTGGCCTCCAACGGTGCCGGCCGTGTGGTCTGGGTTTCGGGCGACGCGGAAGCGGACGTGCCCAACGCGCCCATCGCGACCGTCGGTCCGAACAACGGCCAGTTGAACACGCCCGGATCCAACAACTCGTCCACGCACGGCGCGTCCCAGATCAACACCGGGTACATCGTCGGCTGCCAGGTCGATATCGGCGACGACGCCATCTCCGCCGGAGTCTCCGGCAGCGTCAGCCTGACCGACGCCTCCCTCGGCGGCTCGGTCGGCCTGAACATCGGCCCCGGCCAGGTGAAGTTCGTCCAGGTCGACAGCAAGGACATCACCAAGCCCGGTCACTACGGCGTGGACTATCAGGACGCCGAGATGAACATCCAGGGTTGCGCGGGTTATGCCCAGGCGCGCGCGTACACGGTTGTCGAAATCGTCGGCAACCACTACTCGAAGACCACTCTCTACGGTCAGCCGTTCAGCATCGGCTGACGTGGTCTTATTCGCCAACCCCATTCTCGCGCATAGCGATTCACCTCTGAGGGACTCGAACATGAACATCCGCAAGTCATTGACTCGTGCGGCCGGTATCGGCGTTGTCGCCACCGCTGCCCTGGGTCTGTTCTCCACCGGCGCCGCGAACGCCGATACCTTCGTCGGACTTCCGGGTGGCAACGTCACCCAGACCTTCTCCGACGGCACCCAGGTGCACGGCTGGCTGGACGGTGAGTCGGCCAACATCAACCCGTCGCTGGGCTCCACCCCGGTGCACCGCAACGCCTGGGTTTCCGGTACCGCGCACGTGCACCTGACCGGCAATGCCTCGGTCAACGGCGGCAATATCTACCCCGGTTACGTCGTCGGTTGCCAGGTCAACATCTCGGGCGCCAATGCCAGCGGCTCCCCGAGCGTCGGCGGCAGCTGGGACAGCTCGGGCAACGTCACCCCGAGCGCCGGCGTGGGCACCAGCGGCAACCTGACCCTCGGTCCGGGCCAGGCGCAGGCGTTCTACATCCTGGACACGGAAAAGGCGGACGATTTCGGCAACGACATCCACAAGACCTACACCGCGTTCACCGGTAACGACGCCTCGGTCGCGTGGTCCGATGAGACCATCGGTCTGACCGGCTGCGGGGGCTACGCGCAGGCCCGCTCGTTCGTCAGCTACGAAATCAGTGACGACCACATTCAGGGCTGGGTCACGCTGTGGGGCAAGCCCTTCAGCATCGGCTGAGTCCGGTTGATTCTGTGACGATGGGTCCGGTGCGCGACGCGCCGGGCCCATCGCTCGTTGCCCCGCGCGCCGTTTCGCCGGACCGCCGCGCTGTCCGGACGTTCAGGATTCGTGCCGTCCGCCCGAACTGCTGCCGCTCGTGGCCAGCAGATCCCGGATCTCGGTGAGCAGCTCGATTTCGGTTGCCGCGACCGAGGCTGTGCCCCAGCGCTTCACGGCCCGGCTGGCCGGGAGCACGACCAGGAAGTACACGATCGCCGCGATGATGACGAAATTGATTGCGGCGGTGACTATCGGGCCGAGCGAGACATAGGTCGCGGGCTTGTCCGAGATGATCCGGAATCCCCAGCCCACCTCGCCGGTTCCGCCGAAAGCCTCGAGCAGCGGATTGATGAACCCTTTGGTGAGCGCTGTGATGACAGCGGTGAATGCGGTGCCTATCACGACCGCGACCGCCAGGTCGATCACGTTCCCCCGGAGTAGGAATTCCTTGAAACCCTTCAGCATTGCTGCTCCTGTCTCATCCGGCTCACGATGAATCGTCTGTGGGGCAAATGCTTGGCAATCTTGATGGACTCTACTGAAATGTCACCGTGAGTGCGGTACGCAGTGATGCCGCGGCGACCACCGTGGCGTGCTGTGCGTCGAGAGCCAGCAGCACGACGCGCTCATCGGATGCGCGTGGCCGTGACAGGCCCGTGGATTCCGCGCCGGACGCGGCCCCGGGTACCGAAACTACGACGGCGTCGGCGGCCAGGGCGTGCGGGGGAGCCCGCGAATCGGGTTCGCCCGGCGTGTCGGGTTCGGCGGCGATCACATCGACCCGGTCGCCTGGTCGCAGGATGTCGGCCACGGCGTTGTCCGCCAGCCGGATCGGCACGATGCGCGCATCGGCGGTCCCGGTCGCGACGTGTGCCAGTCGGGGGCCGACCACGCGCAGGTCGGTGAATATCTCCCCCGGGCGCATGGCGGCAGTGAGGATCGCGCCGATCAGAGCCGACGGTGAGTGCACGACTCCGGCCGGCAGAGCACCCTCGGTGAATTCGGCCGTGCGCAGATCCGCGGCGGCGAGCGCGCGGCCCGGCGCGAGATCGCGCGCGGCCACCACGGCTGTGATCCGGTGCGCGCGGGGATCGCCGCGCAGCAGCAGGAACACGGCCAGCGACGCCAGCGCGGCGGCGAGGACCCGGCGGGCCAGCGTGCTGTCCAGCCACGGCGGGCGCAGGTGAAGCAGCGATTCCCAGGGCCTGGCCCGGCCCAGATCACGATCGCCGCGTGGGTTCCTCAGCCGGGGGACTCGGTTCGTCATACCGGCACGCTACGGGCGTGCGGCTACCCCTCGATCGGGAAAACAGCAGGTCGGAATTGGGCTGTGGATAACTTGTCGGCTGTGGACAACACACCGATAGCCCGACCGTCGAATAGTGAATATCCGCCGATCGGGCCCTGTATTGCGGCTGATGCGACCAATCCGGCCGGGTGCGGTTGCCGGGAAGGTCAGGCGGCCGAGTCGCTGGCGGTCGATCCGCTCGAGGCGGTGCTGCTGGAGCTGGACGAGGAGTCCTTCGACGAACCGTTCGACGACGAGGAGGCCTCGGCCTTGGCGGGCTCGCTCGCGGTCGTCGAACCGCTGCGGCTGTCGGTGCGGTAGAACCCGCTACCCTTGAATACGATGCCGACCGAATTGAAGAGCTTGCGCAGCTTGCCGTCGCACTTCTCGCACACGCTCAAGGCATCGTCCGAGAACGACTGAACGATGTCGAACTTATCGCCACACTGCGTGCACTGGTACGAGTAAGTAGGCACAGGAACCTCCACAGTCTCCGTCGTTAGCACTCTACAGCCGACAGTGCCAACAATGCCAATTGGCAAATCATTCCATATTCGGTGGTTGCGTCATCGGGGGAACGGCCAGGGGCGCCAAGCCCGATCCGGGTGTCAGGACCCAGCCCATGCGGCGGTCGTGTGGTTCCTCGGGTAGTTGGTCCAGGACCTCGTCGTCGCGGACGACCGCGATGAGCCGGGCGGTGGGGCGGGCTGATGGGAGGGTGCGGTCGTAGTAGCCCGCGCCGCGGCCCAGACGGACCCCGCGGCGGTCCACCGCGAGCGCCGGGATCAGGATGGTGTCCGCCCAGCCGATCGCGGCCGGGGACAGGCGGGGGCCGGTGGGTTCCAGCAGGCCGTAGCGGGCGCGGCGCAGTTCGTGTTCGCCGCTGTATTCGGCCCAGTCCAGCGGTCCCGGCGGCCCGGTCACCGGGAGCAGCACCCGTACCCCGGATGTGCGCAGTGCATCCAGCATCGCGGTGGATCCGGGCTCGCCGCGTACCGGAACATAGGCCGCAACCCAGATCTCGCCCGCCGTGTCCAGCGGTAGCTGGGCCAGCGTGGCCGTCAGCGCGGTCGTCTCCTCCGCCTGTACGGCGGGGTCGACTTTCGCGCGGCGGGCCAGCAATTCGGCGCGCCACGCCTTTTTATCGGGCCCACCAGCGATGTCCACAGTGACACGATATGGGACGCGACACGCGATGTGAGGCACCGGCCTTTCTGGTTTCCCCAGGACAGCGCCGGGGAATTGCTGAAAGCATGCTGGGCGATCTCGACCCGATAGCGCCTGGCTGAAGTCTCATCCAGCGGCCGTGCGGGCCGCCGAATAGGCTTCCCGGTGTGCCCGGGCTGCCCCGAACTCGACCCGGCCGACAAGACCGAATGGATAGGGTGTGCCATATGACAGCGACGGGTGAGTCGTGTTTTCGCACGGCAGTGGTCCCCGCGGCCGGGCTCGGAACAAGGTTCCTGCCCGCGACCAAGACCGTGCCCAAGGAACTGCTGCCGGTGGTCGATACGCCCGGCATCGAATTGGTCGCCGCGGAGGCGGCCGATTCGGGTGCCTCGCGCCTGGTGATCGTGACCGCACCGGGTAAAGACGGCGTGGTCGCGCACTTCGTCGAGGACCTGATGCTCGAGAACACCCTCGCCGAGCGCGGCAAGTTCCAGCTGCTGGAGAAGGTCCGCAAGGCGCCCGGACTGCTCGCTGTCACCTCGGTCATCCAGGAGGAGCCGCTGGGCCTGGGCCACGCGGTGGCGCAGGCCGAACCGGTACTGGACGCCGACGAGGACGCGATCGCGGTGCTGCTGCCGGACGATCTCGTCTTGCCCTCGGGCGTGCTGGACGTGATGACCCGGGTGCGGCGCAAGCGCGGCGGTTCGGTGCTGTGCGCGATCGATGTGCCGAAGGATCAGGTCAGCGCCTACGGCGTCTTCGACGTGGCGACCCTTCCGGATGCGGACAATCCGGATGTGATGCGGGTCAACGGCATGGTGGAGAAGCCCGCACTGGCCGACGCCCCGTCCACCTACGCCGCGGCCGGTCGTTATCTGCTCGATCGTGCGATCTTCGACGCTTTGCGCCGCATCGAGCCGGGCGCGGGCGGGGAATTACAGCTCACCGACGCCATCTCACTGCTGATTTCCGAGGGCCATCCGGTACATGTCGTTGTCCACCGTGGGTCGCGACACGACCTGGGCAACCCGGGCGGTTATCTTCGAGCTGCGGTCGATTTCGCTTTGGAGCGGGAAGAATACGGTCCAGCCTTGCGTGAGTGGCTGGAGCGGCGCCTGTCTCCCGACTGGGATCCGCAGCTGACCTCGGAGTAATCCGGTATCAGCCCAGCGCGCGCCGCACCGGAGACGAACTGTGAGGAAGGGCTGCATGCGCTCGGTGGAGGATCAGCAGATCAAAGTGACCGCGGCGGCCGTTGCGCCCCGGCCGGTCCGGGTCGCGATCTCCGAGGCCCAGGGTCTGCTGTGCGCCGAGGACGTGGTCACCGAACGGCCGCTGCCGGGTTTCGATCAGGCGGCCATCGACGGCTACGCGGTGCGCAGCGTCGACGTGCAGGGCGCGGGGGCCGATATCCGCGACGAGGCCGGCGATACGGTCGATCTGACGCTGCCGGTGGTCGGCGAGGTCGAGGCCGGTTCACGCCAGCCCATCCGATTACAGCCACGTCAGACGGTGCGCGTGGACACCGGCGCACCCCTGCCCACGCTGGCCGACGCGGTGCTGCCGCTGGATTTCACCGACGGCGGGCGGGCCAAGATCAAGGTCTACGAGCCGGTCCGTACCGGTGACTACGTGCGCCGGATCGGTGATGACGTGCAGCCCGGGGATATCGCGGTGCGTGCGGGCACGATCATCGGCGCGGCGCAGGTGGGCCTGCTGGCCGCGGTGGGCCGGGACAAGGTGCTGGTGCATCCACGCCCGCGCCTGTCGGTGATCGCGATCGGCGGCGAACTGGTCGACATCGATCGCACGCCCGGCCCGGGGCAGGTGTACGACGTGAACTCCTATGCCCTGGCCGCCGCCGCCCGCGACGCGGGCGCCGACGTGAACCGGGTGGGCATCGTCAGCGCCGACCCCAAGCAACTGCGCGATGTGGTGGAGGGCCAGCTGGTCCGTTCGGAGGTCGTGGTGATCGCGGGCGCGGTGGGCGGCTGGGCCTCGACGCAGATCCGCGAGGCGCTCGAGGGCCTGGGTGAGCTGGAGATCGAGCGGGTCGCCATGCATCCCGGCTCGGTGCAGGGCTTCGGGCGCCTGGGCCGGGACGAGGTGCCGACCTTCCTGCTGCCGTCGAATCCGGTTGGGGCGCTGGTGGTCTTCGAGATCATGGTTCGCCCGCTGATCCGCATCGCTCTCGGGCGACGGCATCCGATGCGGCGCATCGTGCGTGCCCGCACCATCATGCCGATCAGTTCGATGGCCGGCCGGCGTGGCTATCTGCGCGCCCAGCTGATGCGCGACGAGCAGACCGGCGACTACCTGGTGCAACCGCTCGGTATGAACGGCTCCTCACATCTACTGTCCACGCTGGCCGAGGCGAACGGCCTGATCGTTCTGGAACCAGAGGTCATCGATGTGCGCACCGGTGACGAGGTCCAGGTTGCTTTTCTTTCCCAACGCGGATAGTGCGATGGATATGAATGTATTCCGGGCCGCTCAGCATCCCGGCTGGCCCGCACATCTCGGCCCGGTGCGGGCAGCCGGCGGACGAGTCACCCTGCGGCCGATCCGGCTGCGCGACGCCACCGCGTGGTCGCGTATCCGGGTGCGCGACCACGATCATCTCGAGCCGTGGGAGCCGACCGGGCGCGGCGCGTGGGAGGCCCGCAACCATCCCTCGAACTGGCCGTCGCTGTGGTCGAGCCTCAAGGCCGAGGCCCGGCACGGGGCGATGATCCCGCTGGTGATCGAGGTGGACGGCGCCTTCAGCGGGCAACTGACCATCGGCAACATAGTGCGCGGTGCACTGCGGTCGGCGTGGATCGGCTACTGGGTCGCCAAGGATGTGGGCGGGCAGGGCGTCGCGACCGCCGCGTTGGCGCTGGGCCTGGACCACTGCTTCGGCCCGGTGGGTCTGCATCGGGTGGAGGCCACCGTGCGCCCGGAGAACCACCCCAGCCAGGCCGTGCTGCGCAATGTCGGCTTCCGCGAGGAGGGGATGCTGCGCCGCTACCTGGATGTCGACGGCGCGTGGCGGGACCACCTGCTGGTCGCGATCACCGTGGAAGAGATTTCCGGCACGGTGGTGGAGCGGCTGATCCGCTCGGGGCGGGTGATCTCGCCCTGAACCCACCCACCCCGCCGACTTACCATTCCCGTTTACTTCTGTTACTCATGTGACAGGTGTGGACGGCGCGCCTCAAGGATATTCAATGGACGGCGAACTAGCCTACGGTCGTCGGTGGTGCGTCCCGCGCCGCCGGAAGGGAGCCGGTGCAGTGGCCCGAGAATGCGGCGGCGTTACGCCTGCCGCGGCGACGGGACACGGTGCGGGCACGGTCGGCGGTACGCCGGCGCACAGTGGGTATGTGGCGAGGAACGAGCGGATAGGCAGATCCGTCGCAGGGACGACAGACCGGCGGAGACGGAGGTGTGAGCGGTGCCGAATTCGATCTTGTGGATCGGTCTGGTGGTGCTCTGGGTCTTCGTGCTGTTCCCGTTGTTGGCAGCCCGGTATCCGCGTATTCGGCGCACGACCGATACCGCCCTGGCGACCCGGGTACTGCATCGCGGCGGCACCAAGAGCCGCGCCACATCAGGCGGGCACGATTCCGATCCCGACTGGATACCCAGACGCGTACAAAGAGAGATCGTTCACGGCGATGATGCGGAGGATCGGATGACGACGTCGGCCGATGAGCACGTCACCGAGCACGACCACGCCAGCGGCACGGACGGTGCGGGCGCCGTCGGCACCGATGTCATCGAGGCCGAGTTCGACGAGTTCGGCGATGTCGGATTCGACAGCGCCTCAGCGCAATCCGATGATGTCCGAGGCGATGACGCGGACGCCGAGCCCGGCTCCGGCGCCGTAGTTCTGTCCGAGGCGCCCGATGCCGCGTCCGATGTGGAGCCGGACCCCGCGTCCGGACGCGTCGTTCCGCCCCGGCGCGGCCGTGGCGGTTACGACCCCGAGGCCGACGCGATGGCCCGCGCCGCCCGCTACCGGTTCCGTCAGCGCACCACGCTCGGGCTGGTGCTGAGCGCGCTGCTGTTCGGTGGGTTCGCCGTCGCGGTGACACCGATGCTCTGGTGGGGCTGCGGAGCGGCCGGGGTGCTTTTCGTCGGCTACCTGATCTATCTGCGCCGGCAGGTGCGCCTGGAGGAGGAGATTCGTCGCCGGCGGTCGGCCCGGTTGACCCGCGGCGGCCGGCCGGCCGCCGCCGAGCACGAGGCGCAGCATCCGGCCTCGGCCATGGACCGGGACACCGCCAGGGATCTGCGCCGCCGCGCGGTCGTCCTGGACGTCGACGACGAAGACCCGATGTTCGACTTCCTGGAGACCTTCGACGTGGCCGCGGTTCGTGCCACCCGGACCCGTTCCGGTGAGGACGAGATCCGGCGCGCCTCGGGGGAGTAGGATTCGGTTCGAGGGGGCCCGATGAGGGTTCAGGGGTTTGTGCCGCTCGAGGGGCGAGCCGAGTCAGGTCGCCGTATGATCCGGGTGGCCGATCGGCCGCATTCCCGCGCACAGGGATGATATGAACCGCTCGGTCGCGTTCGCCGTAATACAACAATGTGGACGATGTGTCCGCGGGCGCGAACTGCGTGACGTACGCGTTCGGGCCCTTGGCTGCTCCCCCCGGCCGGTTCGCACCGGGTCGACCGGGTCATCGAACAAGGGTTGGATGAATATGCTCAGACGTACCGTATGGTGTTGTGCCGCAGTCGGTCTTCTCGCGGTGGCGACCGCTTGCTCGTCCTCGACGACATCCGGTTCCGGTTCCACCACGTCGTCGGCCGCGGCGTCGTCCTCGAGCGCTGGGGAAGCCGGGATGTCGGGGGCCCCGGTTACCCTGGCCACGACGCCGACGGGCAGCGTCGTGCTGTCCTGGAATCCGGGCACCAAGGTGGTCACCGCCGCGGTCGATCTGTCCGGTCTGACCCCGGGCAGCTCGCACGCGATGCATATCCACCCCGGCAACTGCGCCGACCAGAGCCAGCCGCCGTCGATTCCGTTCCCGGACATCACCGCCGACGCCACGGGCGTGGCGAAGCAGACCGTGACGAGCCAGCCGGTCCCCGCCGGCATCCCCAACGGCGCCTACGTGAACGTGCATCTGGCGCCCATGGCCACGCTGGGCAATCCCGGCCAGCTGACCTTCACCCCCATCGCCTGCGGTGACATCCCCGCCGGCACGTCGGCCTCCGGCCCGGTCACCGTGCCGGTGAGCGCTCCGCCGGTCAAGGGGACGACCCCCTCCGGCACCATGGCGATGACCTACAACGCCGCGCAGCACAGCCTGCACGTGGACCTCACCGCGGCCGGCTTGCCTCCGAACTCCGCGCACGCCGCCCATATCCACAAGGGCTCCTGCACCGCTCAGGGCGATGTGTTGTATCCGCTTCCGGACCTGAAGGCCGACGCCTCGGGCAAGGCGAGCCTGAGCACCACCGTGAACAACGTGCAGACCGCGCCGCCCGCCTCGGGCTGGTACGTCAACGTGCATATGGGACCGATGGACAAAATCCTGGACAGCAGCAACAACCCGACCCTGCTGTTCGCCCCGATCCTCTGCGCGAACCTGAAGTAGTTCCGGCGATTCGATCGTGTGAACGCGTGTGGCCCCGGCGTGATCGCCGGGGCCACAGCCGTCGGATCAGCGCTGTCCGTCGACCCGGCGGGGCACGCCCCACGGGTTGGCGTCCTGCAGCGGCTCGGGCAGTAGCGCCTCGGGGAAGCCCTGCCAGGCGACCGGTCGCAGGAAGCGGTCGATGGCGGCGGTGCCCATCGAGGTGAACTGCGGGGTCGTGGTGGCCGGGTAGGGGCCGCCGTGCTGCTGTGCCCAGGACAGGGTGATGCCGGTGGGCCAGCCGTTCCAGATCAGGCGTCCGGACAGGGCGGTCAGCGTCGGAAGCAGCGCACGCACCTGGTCGGCGTCGGATTCCTCGGCGTGCAGGGTGGCGGTCAGGCCCGGCTCGAGCTTGTCCAGGACCGCGCGAAGCTGTTGTGGCCCATCGTATTCCACGATCAGCGAGACCGGGCCGAAGCACTCGACGTCGAGCGATTCGGTATCCGCGAGGAACGCGTCCGCGCTCACCGACAGCAGCGTCGGGCCGAACGCCGCGGCGGAGTTCGCCTCTGGCGTGTAACGCTCCGAGGACGCGGAGTCGGCGGGGTGGGTGAGCTCTGTGACGGAAGAGTGTTCGACCAGCCGGGACAGTCCGGCCCGGAAGCCCGCGGCGATCCGGTCGTTGAGCAACTGCTGCGCCCCGGTCGAGGCGACCGCGGCCCGCAGCTGCTCTTCCAGGCCATGTCCCTTGGGCAGCAACAGCAATCCCGGCTTGGTGCAGAACTGGCCCGCCCCCAGGGTGAACGATCCTACGTATCCCGTGGCGATATCCGCGCCCCGCGCGGCGATCGCGGCCTCGGTGACCACCACCGGATTCACGCTGCCGAGCTCGCCGTAGAAGGGGATCGGCCGGGGCCGGGCGTTGGCGATATCGAACAGCGCCCGCCCACCGGCCTCGGATCCGGTGAACGCCGCTGCCGCGATTCCCGGGTGGCGCAGTGCGGTGACACCCGACTCCACCCCGTACACGATGCCGACGATGCCCTCGGGCGCGCCCGCTTCGGTCAGGGCCTGCGCCAAGACCTCGAAGGTGCGCGCGGACAGTTCCGGATGTCCGGGATGGGCCTTGATCACGGCCGGGCATCCGGCCGCGAGCGCGGCGGCGGTGTCGTGCCCGGCGACGCTCAGGGTCAGCGGGAAGTTGCTGGCGGTGAAGACCAGCACCGGCCCGATCGGCACGGTCATCCGCCGGATGTCCGGGCGCGGCCCCATCGGCCAGGCGGGCTCCGCGTGATCCACTGCCGCGCGCAGGAATTCGCCGTCGGTCAGGGCCTGGGCGAACAGCCGCAACTGAAAGACGGTGCGTACCATTTCCCCGCGCAGCCGCGGCTGTTCGGGCAGGTGGGTCTCCTTGGCCGCCAACGCGACCAACTCCTCGGAGACCTTCTCCAGGGCGTCGGCGGCGGCGTCGAGCCAGCCGACCCGCTCGGCCGGGGTGCTCTGCGCGAGGTGGCGTGCGGCCTCGACCGCGGCGGCGACGATGCGGTCGACCTCGCTCGCGGACGTTTCCTCGGTCCAGGGTGCTTGTGCGGTCACGGTGTCCTCCACTTGTCTACGGTGTTCAGGCCCGGGTCTCGAATTCGGCGACGGTCCACGCGCGGGCCTGCTCGCTGATCGTCACGCCCAAGCCGGGGCGGGCGGACAGGTGCATGCGTCCGTCACGGATCTCGAGCCGCTCGTCGAACAGCGGGTTGAACCATTCGAAGTGTTCCACCCAGGGCTCGAGCGGGTAGGCCGCGGCCAGGTGCACATGCACCTCCATCACGAAATGCGGTGCCAATTGCAGATGTTCGCGCCCGGCCAGCGCCATCACGTCCAGGAAGCGGGTGATGCCGCCGACGCGTGGCGCGTCGGGCTGCACGATATCGATTCCGGCGCGGATCAATTCGCTGTGCTCGGCCACACTGGTCAGCATCTCACCGGTGGCGATGGCGGTGTCGAAGGTTCGCGCGAGCTGGGCGTGGCCCGCGAAATCGTAGGCGTCCAAGGGCTCTTCGATCCACACGAGGTTCAGCGGGTCGAACGCCCGGCACATCCGGCGCGCGGTGGGCCGGTCCCACTGCTGATTTGCGTCGACCATGAGCGGTGCCGCGTCCCCGATCTTCTCCCGTACCGCGGTGACCCGGGCGATGTCCACGGCGTTGTCCGGATGCCCGACCTTGAGCTTGATGCCGCCGATGCCCGCGGCCAGCGACTCGCCCGCGCGCTCGAGCACCTCCTCGATGGGCGCGTGCAGGAAGCCGCCGGAGGTGTTGTAGCAGCGCACCGAATCACGATGCGCGCCCAGCAGTTTCGCCAGCGGAAGTCCGGCGCGCTTGGCCTTGATATCCCACAGCGCGACGTCGAAGGCGGCGATCGCCTGCACCGACAGCCCACTGCGGCCCACCGAGGCCCCGGCCCACATCAGCTTGTCCCAGATCTTGGCGATATCGCTGGGGTCCTCGTCCAGTAGCACGGGGGCGATCTCCCGGGCGTGTGCGAACTGTCCGGGACCGCCCGCGCGCTTGGAGTAGCTGATGCCGACGCCCTCGAATCCGGCCTCGGTGGTGATCTCGGCGAACAGCACCGCGACCTCGGTCATCGGCTTCTGCCGTCCGGTGAGCACCTTGGCGTCGCTGATGCCGGTGGGCAGCGGCAGCGCCACCGAGGAGATCTTGACGCCGGTGATCCGGTCGAGTACTGCGGGACTTGTCGTATCAGTCATCACAGGAACCTCTGTCACGCAATCTTTTTCACGAGCTCGGCGAGTTCGGCGACCTCACCGGCGGTCAGATCGGTCAGCGGCGGGCGCACCGGGCTGGTCGGGCGGCCCACCGCGCCGAGCCCCGCCTTGATGATCGACACCGCGTATCCCGGCCGGCGGTCGCGAATGTCCAGGTAGGGCAGTACGAACTCGCGCAGCCGCCGATACACCTCCGCGCGGTCGTGCGCGCGTACCGCCTTGTGGAACTCCAGCGCGAACTCGGGCACGAAGTTGAAGATCGCCGACGAGTATGTGGTGACGCCCATCTCGGTGTACGGCAGGGCGAAGGTCTCCGCGGTGGGCAGGCCGCCGATGTAGGTGAGCCGATCGCCCATCCGGGCGTAGACACGGGTCATCATCTCGATATTGCCCACGCCGTCCTTGTAGCCGATGAGGTTCGGGCACCGGTCGGCCAGGCGTGCCGCGGTCACATCGTCGATCTTGGCGTTGGCCCGGCTGTAGACGATGACCCCGAGGGAGGTCGCGGCGCAGACCGCGGCGACGTGTTCGATCAGTCCGTCCGCACCGGCCTCGGTCAGATACGGCGGCAGCAGCAGAATGCCCTGCGCCCCGGCGGCTTCGGCGTTGCGGGCCTGCTCCACGGCGTTCGCAGTCCCGGTGGTGGCGGGCGCGATCACCGGCACCCGTCCACCGGTCTCCGCGACCGCGGCCCGTACCACGCGGTCGATTTCGGCGGTGGTCAGCGAGAATCCCTCACCCGTCCCGCCCGCGGCGAACAACCCGGCCACGTCGTACTGCGCGAGCCAGCCGATATGTTCCCGGTAGGCGGCCTCGTCGAAGGCCAGGTCGGCGTCGAAATGCGTGACCGGGAACGACAGCAGGCCGCGCCCCAGCGCGGGGCCCAGGTCTTCGGGGGACATCTGTGACACGGGTTTCCTCCTGGGGGACGGTAAGTCGGCGGAGCTTGCGGAGCCGGCGGGTGGGTAAACACAGCGGGAACGACATTCGCTGTCAGGGCTGGGCGGCTCAGGAATCCGGCCAGGCCTGAAGTAGTTCGATGACCCTGCGCAGGGCCGGATTCGCGGGTTGACGCCGCCAGACCGCGTACAGCTCGACAGGTTCGCGCACCCCCGCCAGCGGCCGGTAGCGGACCCCTTCGGGGTGCAGGTGGCTGGCGGTTTCCGGCACCAGCGCCAGGCCCCGTCCGGCGGCCACCAGCGCGAGCATGGTGTGCACCTGAGTCAGCTGGTCGGCGGAATCGTAGGAGATTCCGGCCAGCGTCGTGGCCAGGAGTTCGGCGAAATACCGTGCGGGCCCGGGCGCGTAGACCAGCAGCCGCTCGCCCTCGAGTTCGGTGAGCTCCAGCGGACGCGTGCCCACCAGGCGATGGCCCTCGGGTACGGCCAGCACGAGCGGTTCGCGATGCACCAGCCGGGCGTCGAATTCGGCGCGGTCGAACGGCGGCCGGGCGAACGCGAGATCCAGCTTGCCGCTGGACAATTCCTCGAACTGCACGGCACTGACCTGCTCGGTGAGCGTCAGTTCGACCTCGGGCAGCGACCGGGAGATCTCGTTGAGGAACCGGCCGAGGTAGCCGAATCCGGTGGTGGCGGTGAAACCGATCCGCACGGTGCCGGTGCGCCCGGCGGCCACCAGGCGCGCGGTGCTCGGCGCGGCCTCGGCCAGGGCCAGCAGCCGGCGCGCCTCGGCCAGGAAAACCGCACCGGCAGGGGTCAATTCGACCTGTCGCTGCGTGCGGTCCAGCAGCAGTACGCCGATATCGCGCTCGAGCTTCTGGATCTGACGGCTCAGCGGGGGCTGGGTCATCCGCAGGCGTTCGGCGGCGCGGCGGAAATTGCCCTCCTCGGCGACCACCACGAACCCGCGCACCTGTTCCAGCGACAACATGGCGGACAGCCGGTCGGTCATGCCCGCGTCTGTCCGGCGCTCGGCTCCGTCGTGCGCGAGGCGGACCGCGTCCATGGTTCCTCCTCGGTGGTACGGCAGACGGGGGTGCATGGTGCGTGCATCGGTACCTCTTGCAGGTTAGGGGTAGGGACTGATACCAGTCCAACATCAGTTGAGCATCACGATATGCCCAAGAGGTATCAGTCCTCGCTCGGTATAGATGTCTCCCTTCGGCGAAGCGGATTGTGAATGCCGGGTGGCCTGGTTAGCCTCCGAAACCGAATCAGCCCACGGGGAGCAAGGGAGTCACCATGTCGCAGCAGCGCGTTCTCATCACGGGTGCGGCGGGCATCGTCGGGCGGTTGATGCGCACCCGCCTGGCCCGTCCCGGCCGCGTGCTCCGACTGCTGGACATCGCGCAGCCGGATCCGGCCGGATCCGGCGAGGCGGTGGAGATCCACACCGGCTCGGTCACCGACGCCGCGCTCATGGCAGACCTCTGCCATGACGTCGACGCGATCATCCATCTCGGCGGGATCAGCCGCGAGGACAGCTGGGAGCGCATCCTCGAGGTCAACATCGACGGCACGCACACCCTGCTCGAGGCCGCGCGGGTGGCCGGGGTGCCGCGGGTGGTGCTGGCGTCGAGCAATCACGCCGTCGGATTCCGCGCGATCGGACAGGACGGTTCCGATGGTCTCGCGGGCGACAGCAGCCCCAGGCCGGACACCTACTACGGCGTGAGCAAGGCGGCGATCGAATCGCTTGGCAGCCTGTACCATTCGCGATTCGGGATGGATGTGAGCTGTCTGCGCATCGGCAGCTGTTTCGAGCGGCCCGCCGACGTGCGCCAGCTGTCGTTCTGGCTGTCACCGGACGACTGCGCGCGGCTGCTGGAGGCGTGCCTCGCCACCGCCGAGCCGGGATACCGTGTGCTGTGGGGCGTTTCGGCCAATACCCGCGCGGTGGTGTCGCTGGCCGAGGCCGAAGCGATCGGCTACCGCAGCCTCGACGACGCCGAACGGTTCGCCGCTAGTGTTCCGCCGGGTGAGCTGCCCAGCCTCGTGGGCGGAGCGTTCATCGAAACCCCACTGGGTCAACATAATCCGCTGTAGGCGCCACGCGGGGAGCGCCATCCGCGACGGCATGAGCTGATACCGAACGAGCATCATGATTCGTATTGTGTTCGCCGATTGGGCATGTGACTCTGAGCACACTCATCTGGCGATCCAAGGAAGCATCCCATGCGGCAATCGGCAGCGGCTCCGGCGCAGCGGCGTCGGATCAGCACCTCCTACCTGTATTTCTTCGGGTCGCTCGGCGGCATCCTGTTCGGTTACGACCTCGGGGTGATCTCCGGGGTGCTGCTGTACATCAACCCGCTCTGGCATCTGGGCTCGGTGGCCCAGGGCGTCGTCGGCGGCAGCCTGGCCGCGGGAGCGGTCTTCGGCGCGATCTTCGCCGGGCGCATCACCGAGCGCTGGGGACGGCGGCCCTCGATCATGGTCGCGGCCGTCGTATTCGCCCTGGGCGTGCTCGGATGCACCTTCGCACCCGGGTTCGGCGTGCTGGTGGTGGCACGGTTCGTCACGGGGCTGGCCGTCGGCTGTTCCTCGGCGACGGTGCCGACCTACCTGTCCGAACTGGCCCCGACGCGGGTGCGCGGGCGGCTGTCGACGCTCAACCAGTTGATGGTCGTGAGCGGCATCCTGATCGCGTACATCGTCGACTGGGCGCTGTCCGGCGCGGGTGCGGACAACTGGCGAATCATGTTCGCCATCGCCGCGATTCCGGCGGTTGTCCTGTTCTTCGGCCTGATGATCATGCCGGAGACCCCGCGCTGGTTACTGAAGGCCGGGCGCGAGGACGAGGCGCGTGAGGTGCTCGAACAGACCCATCGCGGCGAGGATGTCGCGGCCGAACTCGGCAGTATCCGCGAGGTCATCAGGATCGACGCCGAACAGCGGGGCTCGCTGCGCGACCTGATCACGCCGTGGGCCAAGCCCGCGCTGGTCGTCGCCCTGATTCTGGCCATCGGACAACAGTTCTCGGGCACCAACGCGGTGAACCTCTACGCGCCCACCATGTTCAAGCAGTTGGGCCTGGCCAACTCCGGCTCGCTGCTGGCCTCGATCATCATGGGTGCGGTCAAGCTGGTGTTCACCGCGTGGGTGTTCCTGGTGGTGGATCGGTGGGGTCGTAAGCCATTGCTGCTGCTGGGCAATGTGCTGATGGCACTGTCGCTGATCCTGCTCGGCGCCGCGGTGCTCGGTTTGCACAAGGGCACCGGAACCGGGATCGTCGCACTGCTGCTGCTGTGTCTGTACTGGGTCGGTTACGAACTGGGCTGGGGCGCGGTGGTGTGGGTGATGATGGCCGAGATCTTCCCGCTGAAGGTGCGCGGCATCGGCATGGCCACCGGTAGTACGGTGCTGTGGGCGGCCACCTTCGCCATCACGTTCCTGTTCCCCGTGATGAGTGATCATCTGGGCCTGGCGGGTTCGTCGTTCCTCTTCGCCGCGGTCAGCGTCGTCCTGTTCGTGCTGGTGCGACGGTATGTGCCGGAGACCAAGGGCCGCAGCCTGGAACAGATCGAACTGGATCTGCGGGGCCGGGTGGGTGGCCAGGAGATGGAGGCGGACAAGGTATGAGCATGGCGGTGTACGTGTCCAATGCGGACAGTGCCGAGATCTCGGTGCTGGGCCTGGACGACGACGGCGCGGTGCGGCCGGTGCAGACGGTGACCGTGGGCGGCGCGGTCATGCCACTGGCCGTGAGCCCGGATCGCCGTCACCTGTACGCCTCGCTGCGCTCGGCGCCGTATTCGGTCGCCTGCTTCGAGATCGATTCCGGCACCGGAGAACTGAGTGAGATCGTCCAGGTGCCGCTGCCGGACAACATGGCCTACCTGGCTACCGATCGCACCGGGCGTTATCTGCTCGCGGCGTCCTACACCGGCGGCGTCGTCTCGGTGAACGCGATCGGTCCGGAGGGGATCGTCGAGGCCGAGCCGCTCGAGGTGCTGGCCACGCCGCCGCATGCGCATTCGATCGTGACCGACCCGTCGAATCGGTACCTGTTCGTGGCGGCTCTGGGCGGGGATGTGCTCCTGCAGTACCTGTTCGATCAGGCCACCGGGCTGCCGACGCCGAACGATCCGGCATTCGTCTCTACCGGGCCGGGTGCGGGGCCGCGGCATCTGGTGTTCCATCCCGGCGGGCGCCTGGTGTACGTCGCGAACGAACTGGACGGCACAGTGAGCGGCTACGAATTCGACTCCGGCACCGGGCGCCTCGCCGCGCTGGACACGTATTCGGCGGTGCCCGAGGGCTGTCCGAAGCCGTGGGTGGCGGAGCTGCGCCTGACTCCCGACGGCCGGTACCTCTATGTGTCCGAACGACACTCGAGCACGATCGCCGGATTCCAGGTGGACGGCGGCACCGGGGCGCTCACGCCGCTCGGGCACACCGCGACGCAGGCCTGTCCGCGCGGCTTCGCGATCGACCCCGGCGGGCGGTACCTGCTGGCCGTCGGCCAGGAGTCCGACGCGCTGACGGTGTACGGCATCGATGCGGGCACCGGGGCGCTGACCCCGCTCGGCGAGTATCCGGTGGGCCGCAATCCGAACTGGGTCGAGATCGTCGACCTCGGATAGGTCGCGTGCGGGCAGATGAGGGGCCCGCACGCGACTGCCGGAGTGTGGGAGGAAAACTCGCGTAGGGAAGAATCGGTCCCGAGGCCGCGGCCTCGGCGAGCCGACACAGCGAAGGGGTGCCCGATGGCCGACGACGAGCTGGAACTGAGCGCGGGAGACGCGCGGTTGACGGTCAACCCCGCGACCGGTCGAGTCGCCCGGTTGGTCGTGGGCGGGACCGATGTCCTGCGCACGGGCGCGCGTTTCGGGAGTTTCCCGATGGCGCCGTGGTGCGGCCGGATGCGCGACGGGGTGCTGGAGTTCGCCGGGAACACCTATCAGCTGCCGCGCAACGCCGAACCGCATGCCATCCACGGCACGGTCCGCGACCACCCATGGGAGGTCGTACGGCACTCGCCGACCGAACTCGCGCTCGCCGCGCCGCTGCGCGAGCCCTGGCCGTTCCCCGGCCGGGTGACCCAGGAGTTCGTGCTGGGCGCCTCCGACGCCGCGTTCCGGATGACGGTCGAGTCGGACGCGGATTCCTTTCCCGCGCAGGCCGGCTGGCATCCCTGGTTCTCTCGCCGACTCGGTCCTGACGGTAAGGACGTCGAGGTCGCCTTCACCCCGGCCTGGCAGGAGCAGCGCGGCGAAGATTACCTGCCGGACGGAAACCGCATCGCTCCGCTCCCCGGTCCGTGGGACGACTGCTTCGGCATGCCCGAGGGCGTGCACGCGACACTCACCTGGCCGGGTGCGCTGGAACTGGTCGTGAGCAGCCCGCTGAGGTGGGTGGTGGTCTACGACCAACCGCCGGAGACCGTCTGCGTCGAACCGCAGTCCGGCCCGCCCAACGGACTCAACACCGATCCGCGAGTGGTCGCTCCCGGTACACCGCTCGAGGCCGAGATGTCCTGGCGCTGGAGGGTTCTCCGGTAGCTCAGTAGGCGCGCGAAGAGTCCGGCACCAGACAACCGGCGTAGACCAGCGTGCGTACCGCCGCCCGTCGCCGGGGGCATTCGTCGGTCCGGCAATCCAGGTGCATCTGCATTATGGTGTGTGCTCGCTCGACGGTGAGATTGAGGGGTTCGACCCAGCACGTACTGAACCTGTCCACGATCTCCGGCCTCCCTTGAAACCTGTAACCCCCGATGGCACCGCGTGCCATTAGATTAAGCGTCACTTCCAAGAGGGAGAATGTGACGAGCGGACCGAATATTGGTAATTTCGGACGGTGGTTGCCCCCGGTGGTCCGTTCGGCGCACGTCCCCGTAGTAGCGCCGGTGTACGAATGATGATTGGCGTCGCGAACGCGCACGGCGTGGATGAATCGGTGTTATTACGCGATACCGGAATTAGCGCAGACAGTCTGGCCGACGGGTCCATGCGATTGTGGCCTGACCAGGAATACGCGGTCGTGCGCAACCTGCTCGCCCATCTCGGCGACCGTCCCGGACTGGGTGCGCAGACGGCGTGGCGCGCCACGCTCGGCATGGCCGGTCTGCCTGGTCTGGCAGCTCTGTCCAGTCCCACCGCGGGCGCGGTCCTGTCATTCGCGATTCGCTACCAGGTGCTGGTCCCGGTGTCGGCGCGGTACTCGCTCGAGGACGACGGTGAGAGCCGGATCGCCGTCGTCGTGGACGGTGGGGAGATTCCCGAGGATGTGCGGGACTTCTGCCTGGAGCGGGACGTGACACTGATCTTCCTCGTCGGTGCGGTGCTCGGCGTCGAGATTCCGGCGCTCGAGATCGAGCTGGAGATGTCGGCCGAACGCGTCCGGGAACTGGTGCGGTTCGAGCCGTTCGATCGGCATCCGGTGCAGGTCGGACGGTCGCGCACGTGTGTCGTCATGGCCCGGTCGGTGCTGGATCAGCCCATGCCGCAGGCGGATCCGCAGACCGCCGCGCTGGTGGAGCGCAAGCTCGCCGAGGCGTTGCGACGGTCCCTCGGCGCCGGGCGCGGGCTGACCGCGGCGGTGCGGGAGCGGCTGCTGCGCGATTCGGGCGCGATCCCGACCATGGCGGAGGTCGCCGCGGAGCTGCACATCACGGTGCGCACCCTGCATCGCCAGCTCTCCGCGGAGGGGGCGAGCTTTCGCGGTCTGCTCAATGGCGTGCGCGAGACCAAGGCCGCCGAACTGCTGGCCGGTGGTTCGACCATCGAGGAGGTCGCCCGGCTGCTCGGCTATGCGGAGACCGCGAACTTCACTCACGCCTTCAGGCGATGGCGAGGTATGTCACCGCGTGCATTCCGGCAGTCGATTCTGCGTCGGCAATAGGGCGATTTACCTGCGGTTGAATCCGGCATATCGGATGCCCGTCACGACGACGAAAATGTGAGAAGTTGGTATTTCGAAAATAATTTCGGCGGTCACGCCGGATGGCATTCGGTGCCCCGGGGGTGTGACGCGATGCGGTCGGCGGTGAGCGGCCGCGCGGATCGGGCTATCGCGACGGGCCGGGTGCGAGCCGTGACACATACTTTCCAAGTAAAATATCTGCTAAGCTTTTCGTGTGTTTCCGCCTCCCTACCTACACTTGCGTCCGGTCGATCGTGCGGCCGGGAGCCTCTGGCGGGCAGGGCAGGTGCTGTCGCTGCGGGGTGTGTTCCGGATGCGGCCGGTGGCAGATACCTGGCGCAGGTCCGCCGTCAGCGGCGTGATCGCCGTGGGTGTACCCGCGGTGGTACTGCTGCTCACCGGGCATCTGCCGCTGGCGTTCTTCACCGCCGCGGGCGGGTTGTGCGCCGCGTACGCACACGGGCTGCCCTATGTGGCACGGGGTCGCGCACTGGGCTGGGTGCTGCTCGGCATGCTCGCCGGGACGGGCATCGCGCTCACCACCGCGGCGCTGACCACCTCCGCCGTCGTGCGCGTGCTGGTGCTCGCGCTGCTCGCCGGCCTGTTCAAGCTGGTCTGTGACGCGTCCCGGATCGGGCCGCCCGGCAATGTCATCTTCACCTTCATCGCCGCCGCGGCCGGCTTCCTGCCGGTGCGGCTCGCGGACATTCCCGCCCACCTGCTGCTCGTGCTGTGTGGAGGTGCGCTGGCATGGCTGGTCTGTATGGCCCCGGCCCTGGTGCGCCCGCACGATCCGGAACGGTTCGCGGTGTCCCGAGCGCTGGCGGCGACCGCCCGACTGCTGCGTCTCTCGGCCGACGGCGGCGCGAACGGCGCGGCGCGTGCGCGAGCCGAGTACGACGCCACGGCGCTGACCCATGCCGCCTGGCGCACCGTGCGCCTGGTACCTACTCCCAGCGTCGGTCGAGCCGCCGAGATCACCGCGCTGATCCGGCTTCTCGTGCGTGCCGAATCCCTGGCCGCCGCCGTGCAGATCGCCGATCGGCCCGCGCAACCCGTGCGGCCCTATGTGCCCCCTGGGTGGGAACGCGGCTGGTTGGGAGTCGGCGCCGACACCGCACAGTGGTGCGAATCACGTTCCACCGCATCGCGATCGGCGGACGCCGATCTGCTCGATGGATGGTCGCGGCAGTTGCGCACGCGGCACGCGGTGCCGGTGCTCGACGGCGATGTCCTCGCGCCGGTCCGGCGCCGCAGTATCGGGGCGCGGCGCGGGGAGAGCGGCGTGCGCAGGGTGATCCGCGCCTTCCGGCCGAGTTCTCCGGGATTTCAGATCGCACTTCGGGTGGCCGTGGGCGCCGCGCTGGCCGGGCTACTGTCGGTGGCACTGGGGGTGAACCGGCCGTACTGGGCGGTCATGACAGCGGCCGTGCTGGTGGTGGCCAATACCTCGCAGTCATGGCATCGCACGGTGCAGCGTGTGCTCGGCAGCCTGGTCGGCCTCGGACTGTTCACCGTCCTCGTTCCGGTCATGCACAGTCAGGCAGGACTGGTGGCCTTGTCGCTGATCTGCTATCTCGCGCTCGAGGCGACGATCTCGCGGAACTATTGGGTAGCGTCGATATTCGTGACACCCATGTCCTTGGTGATGGTCCAGTTCGCCGGTCGCCTGCCTTCCGGCCATCTTGCGCTGGATCGTTGGATCGATACCTGCATGGGGGCGGTGGTGGCCGTCCTCATCTGCTTCACGGTACCCAACCGGCGTGCCGAGTCCCGGGTGGCGATCGCGCTGCGGGAACTCGACGCGGTCCTCGCCCATACGCAGGCCGCGCCGGCGCAGGCGCGTGCGGACCGTGGTGTGCGAGAGCGCGTCGCCGCCGCGCTCGTGGAGCTGAGGGATGCGGCCGATATCGCTACCGGAGAGTGGTGGAGCGTCGAGGCGCCGCAGGAGCGGATCATCGCCTCCGAGCGCGCGGGTCATCGCTTGCTCGCGCAACTGCCGGTCCGGACCGCCGCGGCGGCGCGATAGTGACACCGAGCCCAAAGGAGACATCGGAGTCGGCGGAGCCGCAGGACGCCGTCGCGAGTGTGCTGCATCAATGGCAGCTCGTGCATCCGGATTTGGACCTGGGCCCGATCGCCGTGGTCGGTCGCCTCAACCGCTGCGCCGCGCTGTTCCAGCGGATGACGGATGCTCCGCTGGGTCAGGCGGGGTTGAGCCGTCCCGAATTCGACCTGCTCACCGCTCTGCGCCGGCTCGGCGGCGAGCTGACGCCGAGCCGCCTCGCGCGCGAGACGTTCGCCTCGCCGGCCGCCGTCACCAAGCGCGTGCGCGGACTCGAAGAGCGCGGCCTGGTCGACCGCCGGGTCGACGAGCGTGATCGCCGGGTGGCGCATCTATCCCTCACGGCCGCGGGAAGCGATCTATTGGACCGGCTGTTCCCGCAGCAGCTGTCCTATGAGCGAACGCTGCTGTCCCGCCTGCCCGATACCGAACAGGCGGAACTGGCCCGCATCCTGGGCCAGCTGCTGCTCCTGTTGGAGGGGCAGCTCGGAGGCCTGGAGTACTAGCGGATTACCCCGCGAAGGACATGGTGGACATGGTGCGGGGGCGGATATCGGCCGCGGCGGGAACCGACGGGGCCTGGGAGGATTCGAGGGCGGCGTAGTAGGCGGCCTCGTATCCGGCGCCGAGCCGATCGACCGAGAAGTGCTCCAGGACGCGGCGGCGGCAGGCCACGGGATCCAGGTCACCGGCCTTGGCAATGGCCGCGGGCAGCTCCGACGGGTCGTCGCAGATGAATCCGGTAACCCCATCTTCCACGACCTCCTCGACCGCGCCGCCGCGCAGCGCGACCACCGGCGTGCCGCAGGCCATCGCCTCGATCATCACGATGCCGAACGGCTCCTCCCAGCGAATCGGGAACAGCAGACAGCGCGCCGACGACAGCAGCAAACGTTTGGATACCGCGTCGGCCTCGCCGAACACACAATCCCGTTCGCTCAGCAGCGGGCGCACCGTGGAGTTGAAATACTCCTTTTCGGGCGGCTCGTTCATCTTTGCGGCAAGCACCAGTGGAATTTCCGCGGAATGCGCGGCATGTAATGCCAGGTCGGGGCCCTTGTACGGTGCGTATCGGCCCAGGAAGAGTGCGAAATCCTGTTTTTTCTTCTGCATAGGCCATTCGATGGGGCGCACCGCGTTGTACACTCGACCCGCCCAATTCAGCGCGGGCGCCAATTCCCGCTGGCGATTACTGATGGCAATGAGCTGCGCGGTACCGCCGAGTTCCCGGTAATAATCCTGTTCCTCGCCGTTGACCGGTCCGTGCACGGTGACGACGGTCGGGATGCCGAGCGCGGAATACATCGGCGCGTTCAGCGGGCCGGCGAAGGTGTGGTCGTGCACGATGTCGATGTGCTCGGTCCGTGCCATTTCGGTGATGATGCGCCGGACCTTCAGCGCGTGCAGTACCTCCGGATACGGCTCGCCGAGGCGGTCGGAGAGGATCTCGTCCCAGACCCGGACGAATCGGGCGGTGGTTCCGGATCGTCCCGCTCCGAGCAGTGTCACGCGATGTCCGAGGGCGACCAGTGCATCGCACAGTTGCGCGCAAACCGCCTCCACGCCGCCATATCCGGACGGTGGAATCTCGAAATACGGCGGTGCCACCATGACGATATTCAGTGGCGCGCGAGTCCTGCGGAATCCCATGACACTGGAGTCTGCAACGGACGGGATACTGCTCATGGTACTGCCTCCTCAACGTGTGAAGCTGCGACCAATTCGACGAGAGCCGGCGAATGCCGGTAACTCTCGGGAGCTATAGCTCCTTCCTCGGGGCGCCGACTTTTCGGTCAGGCGTGTTCCCAAGGGCAGATATACCCAGCATCCTTCGGGCTAACCATGCACGAAAAAATTTTACGGGCGACATCCCGTCCGTGCCGGTTGATGGCAAAGCTTGCCTAACATGATATCTGTCCGAGATACGCTACTCTTTAGTTGGCAAAATGATCTGGATGCGCACAGCGACACGCGGGCGAACTCCCAGCGACACGCCGCGGGCGACGGTGAGCTTCGCCGCGGGGGGTCGTACCCCGATCGCGGCGGCGCGCCGCGGTCCGGCCGAGGGCCGGGACTGCTACCGTGCGTCGGCGGACACCGTGCGAACCCTCGAGCGGCGGCGTGCGGTTCTGTATTGCGACAGTCGATCGTAATTCCTTGCTGGATAATGACGTGGCATCGGTCTTTGCTGGATCGACGCCGACGCTGCCGTGTCGTCCCCGATCTGCCGGATATGGGCGTGTTGTCCCATTAGCTGGACAGTCGCTGGAGGGGGGCTGCGACGGCATTTCGAGATATGTAAAGATTGTCTATATGCAGATCAAAGGCTGTGCTACACAACGTCGTTGATATGTGTAAAGTAGCCATCAATCATGACCCCACTACGAGGTGGGACGACCGGCGAGGCGGTGTCGTAGTGAACGTCGACAGACTCCGGATACGCCGCGCGGCCTATGTTGCGACCGCGCTCGGTGTACTGGCTCTGGTGGTGGCAGGACCGCTTGATCGGTTGTTGCTGGGCACGTTCATCTGCATCGGTCTCGGGCTGGGTTGGTTGAATGCCCACCTCACGTGGCGGTTCGCGACCCATACCATCCGATCGGAATTGCCGAATAAGCAGGCGCTGCTGGCCTCGGCCGGGGTGCGGCTGGCCGGTTTGACCGCGATATCGGTTCTGGTAGCCCTGTTGGCCCGGCCCAATGGCGTCGGGATATTCTTTGGCCTGGCATGCTTCCAGGTCATCCTGGTACTGCACACCGTTCTGCCCGAGTGGAAAGCGATGCGCCAGCTCTCATGACGATTCACGCCACCTATTCCGGACTGCTCAGTTCCAATGCCCGGGTCGGAATTCCGCTGGCCGATTCACCGAAGATCCAGGTCGGCGATCACGCCGTCGTGCATTGGCTCGGCATGGGCTTCAATATCGACACCATCATCTCCACCGGGGTCGCCGCGATCATCGTGCTCGCGCTGGCGATCTTCCTGCGGGTGAAGATCACCTCGGGCGTGCCCAACGGGATACAGCTGTTCTTCGAGGTCATCACCGTACAGGCCCGCCAGCAGGTGGAACAGGCCATCGGCCTGCGGGTCGCACCGTTCGCGCTGCCGCTCGCGGTCACCCTGTTCGTCTTCATCCTGGTCTCGAACTGGCTGTCCGTGCTGCCATTCCAGTACGGCAGCGGTGAACTGATCGCCCCACCCGCCGCGGACGTCAACTTCGTCTACGCGCTGGCCCTGTTCGTCTTCATCTTCTACCAGATCGCCGGTATTTCACGGCGCGGTCTGGGCGGCCATCTGAAGCAGACGCTGAAGGGTCACACAGGCTGGGCCGGTGCACCGCTGAACATCATCGAGGAGCTGACCAAGCCGCTGTCGCTCTCACTCCGGTTGTTCGGCAATATGTTCGCCGGTGGTGTGATGATCTCGGTGATCACGTTGTTCCCCGTCTGGATCAGCTGGGGCCCGAACGCGGTCTGGAAACTGTTCGACCTTTTCGTCGGCGCGATGCAGGCATTCATCTTCGCGCTGCTGACCGTCCTCTACTTCAGCCAGTCGATGTCGCTGGAGCACGAAGACCACTGATCGGCACCGTCGATCGGGAATACCTGTACGAGAATTAAGGAAGTGAAATGGCAGATCCAGCGATTGTTCAGGGCGCCCTCATCGGCGGCGGCATCATCATGGGCGGCGGTGCGATCGGCGCCGGCATCGGCGACGGTCTCGCGGGCTCCGCGCTGATCAACGGTGTCACTCGCCAGCCCGAGGCCGAGGGTCGCCTGCGCGGTAACTTCTTCCTGACCGTCGCGCTGGTCGAGGCCGCGTACTTCATCAACCTGGCCTTCATGGCGCTGTTCGTATTCGCAACTCCCGGTAAGTAAAACCATGATGTCTCCGCGAACCGATGTGGAGGCCGATGGGAATTTCCTCATTCCCAACGGCACCTTCTTCGCCGAGTTGCTGATCTTCCTGATCGTGCTCGGCGTCATCTGGTTCTTCGTCGTTCCGCCGATCCGAAAGGTGCTGGAGGAACGTGAGGACCGGGTCAGCCAGACCTCGGCTGACAACAAAAAGGCGAAGGACGTGTTCGCCGAGGCACAGGCCAAGTACGAGGCCGAGGTGGCCAGGGCCCGTGCCGAAGCCGCCGACATCCGCAACGAGGCGCGTGCCCAGGGCCGGGCTATCCTCGAGGAATTGCGTGGCGAGGCCCAGCATGAGGCCGACAACATAGTCGCCGAGGCCGCGGCACAGCTGCGCGCCGAGGCCGATCAGGTCGCCGCGGAACTGCGCGAGGCGGTCGAGCCCCTCTCGCAGACCCTGGCCGACCGCGTCGTCGGCGATAACGGGCATGCCGGATCGGGTACGGGCCACCGGACGGGACGGGCTACTTCATGAGTGATCTTTTCGCGGGTGGCACTACCGATGTGCTCGCTGCGGATGTCTTTCACATCTCGTTCGACTGGCCCGTGTTCATCAGCCAGCTGGTCGGCTTCGCCCTCATCATCTTCATCTTCGTGCGGTGGGTCGTGCCGCCGATCAAGCGGATGATGGCTCGCAGCCAGGAAACGATCGCGCGCCAGATCGAGGAGAGCGGCAAGGCCGCCACCCGGCTCGAAGAGGCCAAGCGCGCCTACGACAGCGCCTTGGCGGACGCACAGGTCGAACTCGAGCGCATGCGCTCGGATGCCCGGGCCGATGCCGACCACATCATCGCGCAGATGCGTGAGGCGGCGAACGCCGAGGTCGAGCGGGTGCGCAAGCAGGGCCGCGACCAGATCTCGCAGCTCCACCGCCAGCTGGTCCGCGATCTGCAGACCGAGCTGGTGACCAATATGCTCGACCGCACCGAGGAGCGGGTGCGTCAGCAACTCGCCACCCTCCAGTCCAAGTCCGACAGCGTCGATCGCTTCCTGGAGGACCTCGAGGTCATGGCCAACGGGCAGGCCGCTCCGGCGGTCAAGCGCCGGGCGCAGTCACGCTGGAACTGAATTGCCGGATCACTGGACCGGCCACCGCAGGTCCAGTGCATCCAGCCATGGTGTGAACGGCGTCCCGACGATCCCGAGGGATTGCGACATGGCGCCGAAACAATCTTCTACGGCGGCCACGACCGTGGGGTTCGCACCCCAGAGTTCGGCCATATCGAAGGTCGCGCCGATATCGGCGTAATCTTTCGCGGCGAGTTCGGTATCCACCGCTCTCTCGTCGAGAGCAAGGTATTTCCGGTACACCACAACGGGTTCGGCGTCATGCACCCGCCAGGCGGTCCACATGGCGCCGAATTCGTCGAAGTCGTCGGCGATGACTATCCGCGCCGTGTCCACCCCGGCGAACAGATCGGTTCCGATCATGTCCGAGGTCGACATGCCGACATAGCCGGATGCCCGCCAGAACTCGCCGACCGGCCTCACCGGATTGAGGGTGCATCGGTCGGTGGTCATGGCCGCCAACTTCTGCAGGTTCGCATTGATCGCCTCGGCCTCTTCGCAGGTCGCCGTGTCGGCTATGACCGCAGTTCCGTAGGTGCTCATGTTCGGATTGTCCCGAGAGGACGTGTGAGTCCCGAGCAGCAACGCGCGACCGTGCCGATTCCGTTGTGTCCGCGACGGCCCCGGATCAGCCGTTGTCCGGGCGCAGGGTGAGGACGGTGATCTCACTGGGCGCGAACAGTCGCAGCTGTGGACCCCAGAAGCCGGTGCCGCGGCTGGTGTAGAGCCGGGTGTGCTCGCCGTGCCGGCTCAGGCCGGCGACCACCGGCTGATCCAGGCGGACCAGATAGTGGAACGGCCAGATCTGCCCGCCGTGCGTATGCCCGGAGATCTGGAGCGCCACACCGGCCTTCGCCGAGTCGGCGATCTGCTTGGGCTGATGGGCCAGCAGGATCACCGGCAGATCGGTGTCGGCCCCGGACAGCGCCGCGGGCAGGTTCGGGCCGTGTCCGGCCAGGCCCACCCCGGTCGGGTCGTCGATACCCGCCATGATCAGGCGGTCGCCGCCGCGGGTGATGACCTCGTGCTGATTGCGCAACGGCTGCCAGCCGAGCGAGGACATATGCTCGAGCCAGCCCGGCGCGTCGCCGAAATACTCGTGGTTGCCGGTGATGTAGAACCGGCCCAGCGTGGCCTGGACCTTGCCGAGCGGGTCCACCTGCGGATGGCGCTTCGCCACCGAGCCGTCCGCCAGATCGCCCGCATGGCAGGCGATATCGGGCTGTAGCTCGTTCACGATCTCGACCACCCGCTCGGACCAGCGCAGCCGGTTCAACGCGGCGTAATGCGTGTCGGTGAGTACGACCAGCCGCAGCCCGTCCAGGCCCGCACCCAGTCCGTGGATGGGCACGTCGACGCGGCGTACCCGCGGAATTCGCCTCGCCTCGGTGACAGCCCAGCCCACCAGCGCCGCGACCACCACGAACACGCCCACCCCGACGATGCGCGAACGCGCCGGATCGGACACACCGCCGAGGGCCAGCCCCAGCCCGACGATCTGGCCGATGACCGACCACGTGAACGCCACCCAGGTCACCCCGAGCAGCGTGTCGCCGACGACGGTGGCGAGATCGGACTGCGCGGGCCCGTGCCCGAGCAGCATGCCCGCGGGGAGGGCGACGTAGGCGAGCAGAAAGGCCGCGGTACCGAGCCAGAAGGCCGTGCCGGACGTGGGGGCGCCGATCAGCGTCCACCACGGCAGGGCGAGCAGTATCGCGGGAATCGCCAGGAATAGGACCAGGCGGGGAATACGGATCACGGTCGGGCCATCCTCGTGCCAGCGAGCGCGGGGCGTTCGCCCGGCTCGCACCGACAATACCGTGCGGGCCGTATTGCCTGGTCAGGGTGCATTGCCGGGAAGGTGGCCGGTCCGGGTGGAGGAATACCTCCACCCGGAGGTCGAAAAGTTCCACCCGGGATCCGTCATCGGGTCCATGATCCGGATCCCGCCGGTCCGTAGCGTCTTTTTCGACAGCGGACGCCGAATCCGCGATCCGGACCCAGAAGGGCTAGCACGATGAACATCGCCGATCCCCGCACCGATTCCCCCATGACGAGCACCTCTTCCCTCGCGGCCCCGACCGAGCCGGCCCCGGCACCGGGTTCGCCCCTCCGCAGGGTGATGACCACGCTGGCGTTGGATCTGGGTCTGCCGGTCGCGGCGTACTTCGCGGCCGAGGCGCTCGGTGCGAGCACGTTCGTCTCGCTGCTGGTGGGCACCGTGGCATCCGGGCTGCGTCTGGTGTGGGTCGCGCTGCGCCAGCGCCGCCTGGACGCCTTCTCCACCTTTCTGCTGGTGGTGTTCGGCGCCGGGCTGGTGCTCTCGTTCGTGACCGGCGATGTGCGGTTCATGATGGTCAAGGACTGCGCGACCTCGGCGGTGGTGGGCCTGACGATGGTCGTCAGCTGCCTGATCGGCCGGCCGCTGGCCTACTACGCCGCGCTGCGGATGGCCGGTGCCGAGGGGCGTGAGCGGATCCTGGCCAGCGCGCAGGATGACGAACTGCGTAGGCGCTGGTACCGGGTGTCGCTGGTGTGGGGCCTGGCGCTGCTGACCGACACCGCGTTGCGGATCGCGATCATCTACCTGCTGCCGGTTCACTTGGCCGCCAACGTATCCCAGGTGCTGATGATCCTGGTGTACACGCTGCTGTTCGGCTGGACAGTGCGCAACGCCCGCCGCGCCGCCGCCTGAGCATCCGCCATGGCGGCGAGCAGTCCGCGACCCGATCGGGTCGCGGACTTTTTCGTTCGGGTACTGCGCGGAATGTCACTGCCGGACGTGGAGGGTCGTTAGGGTCTAGCCATGACATCTGATGCTGTGGCCGATCTCCAGCGGGCCTTCGCGGCGGTGGGGGGACTGATCGACCGGATCGGTCCCGAGCAGTGGCCGGCGCCGACGCCGTGCAGCGAGTGGAACGTGCGCCAGGTGGTCGATCACCTGATCGGATTGAACCGCCTGATGACGGCGCAGTTGGGCGGCGATCCGGTGCCCGACGGGCGGCCGAGCGACGATCCGGTCGGCGACTACCGCACTTCGTCGGCGGAGCTGGTGGCGGTGTTCGCGGCTCCGGGCATGCTGGAGAAGGTTTTCCCGAGTTCGTTCGGTGACCTGCTCGGTGAGATGCGGTTGCGTGTGCGGTTGGCGGATCTGCTCACGCACGGCTGGGATCTGTTCCGCGCCACGGGGATTCGGGCGGATATCCCCGAGGATCTGGCCGAGGAATCGTTGGCGCTCGTCCAGCGGCAGATGGTCGGCGCCGCGCGTGGCGGACGATTCGGCGATCCGCAGCCGGTCGCCGACGACGCACCGGCGCTCGATCGTCTCGCGGCGTTCACGGGTCGCTCCGTGTGACCGATCGCGCTCCGGGCCGGGAACGGACCGGCTGTTCGGAATGACTGTCGCGCAGCGAAATTGATTGTCGGTGTAGGCAAGTACTGTGCTCGGTGACTGGTCCGTTCGCGAGGGGAGTTCCGATGGTCGGGCGTTGGTTTCGCTGGTTGGTGTCGACGGTGGGAGTCGTGCTGATCGCCGCGGTGTCGGCGGGACCGGCCGCCGCCGCGCAGGATCCGCTGGACCGGTTCTACCACCAGAGACTGGTGTGGCAGCCCTGCCACGACGCCGTGCTCGACGGGGCCGGCGCGCGCTGCGCGGGCGTGCTGGTGCCGCTGGACTACAGCCACCCCGAGGGCCGCACCCTGACCGTCGCGATCTCCCGCATCGCGGCTACCGATCCGGCCCGGCGGCGCGGCATCCTGCTGTCCAATCCGGGTGGTCCGGGTGGTCCCGGCCTGCGCACGATGGTCAGCGAGGAGCGGAATCTGAGCGCCGGCGCGCGGGCGCAATACGATCTGATCGGCATGGATCCGCGCGGCATCGGCCGCTCCGATCGGGTGAACTGCGTAGTACCCCTGCCGACCATGCTGTTCTCGGCGGGATTCGACCTGTTCGGCTACGCCCGCGACACCGCACTGGCCGGGGCGCTGGCGGCCTCGTGCCTGGCCGGTGATTCCGAGAAGGTCCGCCAGATCACCACCCGCAATACCGCCCGCGACATGGATGTCATCCGGGCGGCGTTCGGTGATGAGAGGCTCAGTTACTACGGCGCCTCGGCCGGAACGTATCTGGGCGCGGTGTATACGCAGATGTTTCCCGGGCGCACCGATCGGATGGTGCTGGACAGCGCGGTGGATCCGGATCGTGCCTGGATGGGCATGTTCCAGGATATGGGTCCGATCAACGAGGCCGCCCTCGACGACTGGGCGGCGTGGGCCGCCCGCCACGACGATCGATACCATTTCGGCACGACTGCGCAGCAGGTGCGTGCATTCGTCGAGCAGATGATCCGGCGTGCCGCGGCCCATCCGGTCGTCGACCTCGCCTCCCAGTACCTGATCGACGAGCACACGGCGCCGATGATGCTGCTCGCGTTGCTGTCGAATCCGCAGGCCGACGCCAAACTCGCCGAGGTGGTGCGGATGGTGTCCGATGGCGTCTCTGGGCGTCCGATGGACATGGAACGGCTCAAATCCGAGATCACCGCCGCCGTACCGCTCGAAACGGGCGGTATGGCCGCGGTGACGTGCGGCGATGCGGCCGCACCCCGGGATCCGCAGTGGTACTACCGCAATATCGAGGCCGCACGGGCCACTCAGCCGGTATTCGGTGCGTTCGCCAACAACATCACCGCCTGCGCCTTCTGGCCCGCTCCGGTCGAGCCCCCGACGCGGGTTCGAAACCCCACGCCCGCAATGATTCTCGCGTCGGTCCACGATACGCGAACCGCCTATTCGGAAGGCCTCGCGCTGCACCGTGATATGTCGGCTTCGCGTCTGGTTACTCTGGCGGACACGAGGATTCACGGCGCATTTCGTGCCGGGCTGAGCCCGTGTGTGAACGATGCCGTCAACACCTATCTGGGCCAAGGGGTGCTGCCCGCCGCCGATGTCACATGTGAGCCGGAGGCGAGCTTCTTTCCGCGATAAGTCCTGGATGATGAGTGTGTCGGATGGGCGCCACGGACGCCATTTCCGATTGGGACAATCGACGGACCCCGACTGGACGGGCACCATGGATACGGGTGGACGGACCGGACGAGGAACGATTGAGCGTGACAGAGAACAACGACCGCTGGTGGGAGGGGGCGGTGTCGTCGCCGGGGGAGGCGAGCGCATCGGACGATCCGCAGCCGACGCGTCCGGGACAAGGTGAGGTGTCCGGCGATACGGCTACCAAAACGTCGCAGACCGTTGCCGAGCAGACGGTGGTGGAGCAGACGGTTGCGGAGCCAGTGCTTGCCGAGCAGGCGGTAGCGCAGGAGACCGCGCCGTCGCCCGAGCCCGATGCTCCGAGTGAGTCGGCAGGGCATCCGGGGTCGACCGGCTACCCGGTCTCGGGATTCACCAATCCCGTGGTGCCGCAGGGTGGGACGGTCGATGTGCCGCAGGGCGGTTACGGGGTGCCGGGCGGGCAATACGACTCAGCGGGGCGGCATGCCGGGTGGACGAGCCCGATGGAGGTCGGGTGGGGCACACCGGCCGCGAACCATACGCCGCCTTCCGGGAGTTATCCGACGCCTTCCGGGAGTTATCCGATGGTCGGTGCTCAGCCGCCCGGATACGGGCCACCCGGACAGCCGATGCCCGGATACGGTGGGCCGCGCAAGAATCGGACCGGGCTGATCATCGGGATCGTGGTGGTGGTCGTGCTGTTGATCGGTGGCGGCATCGCCGCGCTCGTGTTGACAGACAGGTCGTCGTCCAGCAACAACGCCTCGTCGAGCTCGTCCGAGAGGTCGACGACGGTCGATCCGAACTCGACGACGACCCCCGCGGTCATACCCGGCTATCAGGGTGTCGCGGTGCCCGCGTTCGACGTCGCCTACGACGTGCCCACCGGGTGGGCCATCGAATCGGCCGCTACGACATGGCTGATCGGCGGATTCACCGGTCGCGGCCAGGCCGACGACGGTGCGCACTACTGTCCGGGATCGGGCTATCGGGCGGTCAGCACCGTCACAGATTCGGGGTTGCAGGATCCCGCGACGGCCGCGACGTCGGTGGGCAGCACCGCCGCCCAGACCAGCTACGGCGATTCCGCCGCCACCGCAGTGCCAGCGGTCCCGTTGACCACGCTCGGTGGCATCGTCGGTCAAATGGTGGAGACCGACGGCAATTGGACGCCCAACCAGCCCGGCTGCACCACGACCTCATTTTCGATCTACACCTTCGCCTTCCCCGGCCCCAAGGGGTCGGCGCTGGTCCTCACACTCCTGGCCGACCGAGGCACCGCGGGCGAACTGTCCCCTGATCTGGCCAATCAGATCATCACCAGTATCCGTGCCCTGGGCAACTGACAGAGGCGCCTGTGCGGCAGGGGACTCCGCGTCAGATACCAAGTCCCTTGGCCGAAGTGGGTCAGAAGGCGTTGCGAGTGTCCGGCCCATGAATGGTGCCAGTGGTGTGTAAACCGTGGCAGTTGCTGCATGAAGAATGTGCGCCAATTTCGGTGCAATAACTCCATGCACCGTCGAGCGGTTCGACGATATTGATGTTCTTATTGCGTTGCCAGCCCGCCTTATCCACGCCGTTCGGCAGATACATGACCGGTCGTGGCGTGTCGGCGTCCTGCCCGCGCTGCACCTCGACAGTGATGTCATCGTTCACCGCGGCCGAGGGCAGGCGCAGGGTGATATGGCGGTCGTCGCGCAGATAGTAAGCGCTGATCTCGGATCCGTCAGGGCCGTTGGCCCGGTTAGCAGGTGTTTGGACGCGATGGTCGGGTCGGTGGCGCGGCAACATGAAAACCCCTGGTGCAGTACTCGTTTTGATGGTTTCGGTTACAAGTGCCGCCAGGCTTGCGCAGGGGTCGCAGAATTATCGGAGCGGGCCGGGCGAAGGGCTGCCCGTCGGGTCCAAGCCCAGGTCGGAGGGGTGTGTCGGACTCGGAAGGGATGCTTCGGAATTCCCGTCTCAGGGAGGGGGTGCGTTTGCAATAGAGGCTGGTCTCGCTCGATGCTGTCGGGTTAGACTGACCCGAGTCGACACCACGTCAGTATCGGCGCAGCCAGTAAGGGGAAGGGAGGGGGCTTGATTTACTGACATCCGACCGGTACGACTGAGGTGCGCCTGTGGGGGGATTCATCGGCCTACAGGTCAGCTCGACCCCGGAAACCACCCAGGTATTGTCACTGTGACGTAGGTCACAGGGTAGCCGGAATCGGATCGGAACCGATCGGGCGCTGGGTGCGTCCAAGTATATGAACCAGGTCAGCTGAACTTGAAGGGGACGTTGGCCCAGTAGAGGCAGGAGGAGCTGCAATGGCAAATACATTCAATGCCGACAAGGCCGCAATCGACAAGAAGGTCGGCGAGTTCGAGCAGACGCACGGCGAGTTGAACACGATGCTGACCCAGTTGCGGAGTGAGGCTGACACTCTCACCGAGCCTTCGAACTGGCAGGGCGCTGCAGCGAACGCGTTCAAACAGTTCATGGACACATTCGCCGATCAGGCCAAGGTCATGAACAACCAGTTGATGGACACCGCCGAAAAGCTTCGGTCGGTGGGTAGCCAAACTACGCAGCACGATGAGGATCACGCCCAGCAGGTGTCGAAGGTGGCCTCCAGCCTCAATCTGTAGAGCTCCCAGCCTCTCAACCTGTAGAAAGGTAAAAGTCATGACTATTCGCGCACAATTCGGAAATATCGACGAGAGCGCTCAGCGCATCGTGCAGCAGGCCCAGGGACTGCAGCAGAAGCTCGAGGAATTCCACAAGTCAGTCCAGGATTACGTCACCAACTCTGGTGCAGGTGCGGCCAACGACGCGTTCGGTCAGCTGCAGCGGACCTGGAACCAGCGCAGCATGCAGCTGGGGGACACGTTGAATCAGGCTGGTAAGGTTGTTGGCCAGGGAAACCAGGATCTGCAGTCGAAGGATCAGTCTCTGGCGGGTATGTTCGGAAACTAGCACAAACGAAGATAAATGCGCCTTGTGGATATCTATCCACAAGGCGCATTTAGTTTGCGGAGCGGATTGGAATAGTCCCTCACATTCCTTGGCTGTTGGCCAACAGTGCATACTCTGCTGCTGCGCGTTGCTGGGCATCATCCAGCTGGCGCGCCCAGACCACTCCGACATACTGGCGGTAGCGGACGGCACATGTGAAATTCTTAAGATCCGTTTCGCTTGGGAGCTGTGTGCATTTCGCATCAGGTACACCTTGAGGCGCCATCGCAGAACCGGGTGCGTTCAGTATCTTCGACCAAACCACTCGTGCCGAATCTGTGTCGGGGCTGCGATAAAGAACGGTACCTTCGGGCGTGAGGGGGATGCCGGCGATGAATGGTTGCATATCGCCATTTCTTTCACCGAGAGGGGAGTTCAATATGTATGCTGCCGCTACACCGAATGCATCTATATGCAAAGATTGATACAATTGCTTTGCTGCTGCACGGTCACGCTGGAGCTGAAGAAAACCTTGAAGATCGTATGATGCGAGTGATCCTGGGCCGTAAACCCAATCCTGGTCAGGATTGAGCAGTCGTCGAATAATGCCATCCGGGTCGGGAGGCTGCTTCAGCACAGCCATTGGCGAAAGAGGCGGAAGAGCATCCAGCATCGATAACTGTTTATCGTAGGCCTTTTCGGCTAATGACGCCATTGCGCTGGTATCCCCGTTGGGAACTTGGATCTCCGCTTTGACGATGTAATGCCCGTGGGCAATGATCGTGTTGAGCTGTGGTGTTCCGGTATGCCGGTAAGAGTGTGCGTCGGGATATTTTGGTAGAGATACCGGCTGATTCACTGCTGTTAGTCTATTCAAGTCGCCAGTGTAGATATCGGATGCGGCTTGCCGCGCCTCGCCATCTCCCGGGAACTGAATTATGGTTATTGTAAGGAGAGTGGCCTCGGAGCTGGTATAGCCGTGAATATCGGGCTGGACGTTCATACTTCCGGAAGAAAAACCGAACATTGCTCCATTTTGCTCCACTGCTTTGCTGTCCGAGGCAGAGAGTATAGTTGACCAGTCGCTGACCTGTGATGTCGGTATCGCTCCCTGAGCCATGGCTCCCGAGCCGAACTTCAGGCGCGGATCGACGTCCAGGCCTGTGATCGTATGATTTGCTAACCGAATAGCTGCGAGAGTCTTTCCATCTCTATAGGTGTGGCTATATTGCTGGACGGAGTCGATTGGCGCGACCGGATAGTTCCCCGCGCTGAGTTTGGTAACATCCAGTTCACCGGCCGCCGGTATTCCGGAAATTGACGCTCCGCATCCCGCAACCGCGGCTGCGCTGGATAAGGAAGCTACAAATTTTATAAGCCTCGTGTGCATGGCACCTACCGGTTCGAATATGTAATGGACCGCATATCATGAGGTTGCGAGTAGGGCGTACTGTGCAGCGATACGTTGATGTACATCAATCAACTGTTCAGACCACATCTCTGCTACATAGCGATCATAAGCCACCGTGCAATGGAATCTTGCGATTCCGTCCGAAGAACTTCCTTTATACTCGTCGCAGTGTGCCTCCGAAAGATTTGGGGGAGGATCTGCGGTTTTATACATTCTGGGAACAACACTGCGGGCGTCGAGTAACTCTGAAGCGGCCTCGGCGTCGCGGGTGCGATAGAGCCGCCCAGCATTCAGAACCATGCTGTCCATGCCCGTTCTAGTATAGAGATCTCGATCGGTTGCAGGGTGGTCGGAAAGCATGAGTGCTCCGCGCTGCGTGTATATTCCGGGATAATCGTTGTTTACATCCCCGTTGGTCTGCGGTACAGCGCGGTCTGCCATATCATGGTTGAGTGGCACATCTGGCAATTGTGAGATCGGGGTTATTTTGAAACCGCTCAAACTCGGCACGATGTCCTCGATCGTTTTTTTGGTCAACGCCGAGATTGCTGCCAGATCGTTGGAATTAATCTGAGGCATAGCAGTGTCGTAGGCTTTTGAATATATGACGTACTGCCCGCTGGATGTAAAAGTCTCTATAGTATCCTCACCTGATCGCCAGAACGAATGTGCATCGGGGTGCCCATCTATGGCGGTGGGTTGATTTTGAGGATCATGAGCGAACTGAATCTTTGCCAGAGCTGCGGCGCCGTCACTCGCTGCTTTATCATCCGTGAATATCATCACGGAGTAACGGAGCACGGAGGCAATGATTATGTCTGGATCCGAATAACCGCCGACGTTGAATCCCGCTACGAATCCGGGAGCGATGGAGTTGATATCATCCGTGGCGAGCCCGGCGTCTTCGGCACCGTTGAGGAATCCACGCACTGTCATCGGGTTGGTGCCATCCTGATACCTGAACTGCGGATCGATATCCATGGGCAACGGTAGATAGCTCGCCAGCCGCTGTCCTTCGGACAGTTCAGCTCGCTCGAGTGTCGGCTTGCCACCTTGATGATGCGGGATGATCGTATATCCGCCGACATCCAGCTTGCTTACATCGACGGGTGGCGGCGATGCGGTCGAGTGCGACCCCGACCCGCACCCGGTTATCGCAGCCAGAACGGCCGCTAGCCCGACAGCGAGTGCAATGGTTCCACGACGCATACTTCCCCCTCGTAGCCTGCCCGGCTGGAATCTTCCATCGATACCGGCCGGTACGCACGCACATTACTCGCCGAGACCCGGACGTACATCGCGGGATGGGCGTTCCGGCACGGGTTTTGGCAAGAACCTACTGGATTCGGTTGCGCAGGACGGGGACCAGTTTGGACAGTTCGACCTGGGCGGAGTTCGTGCCCCAGGTGCGCATGGCGGACACCGCGGAGGGGTCGTCGAGGGCGATCACGGTGGCGCGGGAGTTGGTGATCTCGTAGGGGAGACCGAGCAGGCCGCCACCGCCCGCACCGGAGTCGCTGCGGACGGCGAGGATGTAGCTGTCGTCGGCGGCGTTGATGGTGTCGTAGTCCTGCATGGGACGGGGTGAGGTCTCGGTGCCCTGCTCGACGTAGTTGAGGTTGTAGACGAAACCCAGGCTCTGCAGGAAGTTGGTCTGCGGGGTGCCGCCGAGATAGATGGCGACCTTGCCGTCGTTGGTCACGTCCACCATGGTGATGGTCTTGCCCGCGAAGGCCGGGTTCTGTGCCTTGGCCTGTGCCGCCGAGGTCGCGGAAACGGCTGCGGCGGTGGTGGTTCCGCTCGCCGACGTCGAGCCCGTCGATGAACCGCCGCTGGAGAGCCAAATCCCCACGCCCGCGGCGATCGCCACGACCACCACGCCGGCCGCGGCCGGGATCACCCATCGCCGAGGGGATTTGGGGGAGGTCATCAACGCGGACAGATCGACGTCTCGGGGACGCGAGGGAGGCATCCCGGTATTGCCCTGCGCGCCCGCCATGGTCAGGCGCGGATCGCTGGCGGGGGCGCGCGTCGCCCCGGTCATGGACGTGCGCGGATCGGGGCCGGGGCTGTAGGTCTGGACCGGATAGCTGGGCGAGGTGCCGCTCGGCATCGGGTTGTAACCCGGCACGAGGACACCGGCCGCCGCGTCGGTGAATTCCCGGCAGCTGTGGTACCTGTCGGCCGGATTCTTCGCCAGCACGCGCGCGAAGATCTGGTCGATCGCGGGCGGCAGCGCCGCGTTCGTCGCGGACGGCTGCGGCGGCGGCTCGTACAGGTGGCCCATCATGACCATCGCCGGTTGTGTTGCCGGATAAGGGTTCTGGCCGGTCAGCAGCTTGTAGAGCGAGCAGCCGAGGCTGTAGATGTCGGCGTGGTGGTCCACCGGCATGCCCTGCAACTGCTCCGGCGAGGCGTAGGCGATGGTGGCCACGAAACTGCCGGTCTGAGTCAGCTCGCCCGGATCCTCGGTGGACTTGGCGACGCCGAAATCGGTGAGCAGCACCCGCTCGTCGTCCTCGCCGTCCTTCGCGGACAGCAGGAAGTTCGCGGGTTTGACGTCACGGTGCAGCAGTCCGCGCCGATGCGCGTAGTCCAGGCCCCGGCCGACCTCGGTGCAGATGCGCAACGCCCGCGGCGGAGTCATGGCGCGAGGGTCGCGGCCCAACTCGGCCGAGGCGTCGGTGCCCTGGACGTACTGCATGGCGATCCAGAGCTGCCCGTCCTCCTCGCCCCGGTTGTAGACCGAGACGATGTTCGGATGGTCCAGTCCCGCGGCGAGATTGGCCTCGCGCTCGAATCGGGCGCGATATTCGGCGTTGTTGCTCAGCTCGGAACCGAGTACCTTGATCGCGTCCATACGCGGCAGGCTCGGGTGCTTTCCGAGATAGACCGTGCCCATACCGCCTGCGCCGAGCACCCGCTCGATCCGATAACCACCGACGATGGTGCCGGGACTCATCGCCATATGTCACAAACTCCTGGTAGATCGGTGGTTGGCGCGGTGTGCAGCGGCCCCCGTACCCCCGGGGAGCATACCGGCCCGGCCGGATTCGGGTCGAGTCACATCGATCATCGATCACGGCTCCCACGTGCTGTTGGCGAGCAGGGCGTACTGCGCTGCGGCGCGTTGCTGCACGTCGATCAGCTGGTCGGAATTCACGTATCCGACGTAATTGCGGTACGCGACAATGCAGGTGAAGCGCTTTCGATCGGTCGGAAATGTCTGCTCCGAGGTGTTCTGCACGCAGGCCGAATCGGGCAATTTCGGCACGTCCCGGGCCGGGGTCAGAAACTTCTCCGGAGTGAGCCGATCGTGCACGGCCTTGGCCGCCGAGGCCGCGTCGGCGGTGCGCACGAGCAGCGCGTCATCGGTTCTGGCGAATTTCTGCCCTTTGATCGCGGCGAAGGTCTTGGCGGCCGTCGCGCGGTCGGGCATGTAGTTCATGATGCCGTGCAGAGTGAACGCGGCATTCTGGTCACCGAAGGACAGCCGCCCGAGCTGAGCGGCATTCAGTGTGCGGCTGATCAGATATTCCGGATCCCAGGACACACCCATCACATCCTCGTCCGAGATCGGGGGCAGCGTGTCCAGCACCGGGAATTCGGTGTCGTATGTCTTCTGGGCCAGGGCCGTGAGCGTCGTCGGATCGGCGGTCGGGGCGAAGACCAGCACCGCAGCGACATAGGAGCCGTGTGCGAGATAGGAACGCAGCTCGGCGATTCCGGGGCGCCACTGGGCGCGTGCGGCAGGATATTTCGGCAGTGGAATCGCCGCGGTCGTCTTATCGATACCGGATTCGGCGTCGGCGAACTCCCCGGCCGCACGGGTGGCCGCGCCGGCGTCGGGGAATTGCATCACGATCAGATCGACGGCGGTGGAGTTGTGCGGATCCACCGAGGGCCAGCCGTCCGGTGAGGTGGAATCGATGAAGGTCCGCATATCGGATCCGATGGTCTCGAAGCCGAAGTACATATCCTCGCGTGTGGCGACCGCTTTCACGGCATCGCTGTTGCCGAGCCGCTCGGACATCACGCCGGATTCGAACGTCCCCATATCGGATGGGCTCATGCCCACGTTCATCCGGGGATCGACATCGTAGGCGTTGACCGTGTAGTCGCTGATCCGCAGTCCGCCGATCTGCGGGGTGTCGGTCAGTCCGGGCGGATCGTCCTCGTGGATATCGAGCGGGTCGACGGTGAATCCTCCGACATCGAGGGTGCGCACGTCGAGTTCCGCGGACGTCGCGGCGCCCGGCTCCGAGGAGCCGCAGGCGGTGAGGGTGACGGCCAGCCCAAGACCGATCATCGTGACGACGAAGCTACGTGTGCGGGACATCATTTCGCCTTCACCAGGATCGCGTACTGGGCCGAGATCCGCTGCTGCGCGTCCAGGAGTTGATCACCCCAGGCCTGCGCCGCGTACCGGCCGTAGGACACCGCGCAGTAGTAATGCACCGCGATGATCTGCTGCCCGTGATACTGCCGGCACCTGGCGATCGGAAGATTCTTCGGCGGCGCCGCGGATTTGAAATGTTTGGCCGGATCGCCCAGCTGATCGCGCACATCCGCGGCGGCCGCGGCATCTCGTGCCCGGAATACGTCGTCGCCGTACTGCGCGACCAGATCGACGCCGTCGGCCCGCATCCACTGCTGCGTCTCGATGGGATCCGGGGTCCAGTTCAATTCGGCGTGGGCGGTGTAGACGCCGGGCGGATTCACCCACTCGTCCTTGGACACCTTGGGCCGCAGCATCGTTCGCCCGAGCATGCCGTCGATATCGATCGGCTGATCGGACAGCTTGTCCACCGGAATCGCGGTGAACTTGGCCAGGGCGGGCGCCATCGTGTCCAGGCTCTTGGTCACGATATCCACCAGTGCGGGAAAATCGTTGTGGTGGAACCACATTCGTGCCTGGTCGAAGAACGAGGTCAGCACCACCAGTGTGCCGGTGGCATACCAGGAGTCGATCGACTGCACGCCGGGATGCCAATGTGCGTGAGCCGTAGGATATTTGGGGATCGGAACCGGTTGATTGCCGGGTTTGGACCCGAAATCCCGGCGCTCCAGCGCCACCGCGGCATCGGCCGCCTGCTTCTCGTCCGGAAAGATCATCACCGCGTTGACCAGTTCGAGGCCGTCGTCTGCCTGGGAGCTGCGGCCGTAACTGATGAATCCGCCGACGAGATTCGGCGCGTCCTGGGCGACACCGCTGAAATCGGCGAAATTGCCCAGCTGTGTGGCCCGTGGATCGACGAAGACGATCGGGCTGGTGCCGCCGCCGTAGGTGAGTTCCGGGTTGATGTCCATGGCCAGCGGAACGACATTGCCCAGCCGCTCGGCCTCGATGTCCTGGGCTTGTGCCTGGTTCGTCGGCTTGCCCTCGTCGCGTGGGGCGGTCTCGTACGGGCCGGCATCCAGTGTCTTCAGGTCGATGACCGGAGCCGCGGCGGTCGGGCCGTGCCCGGAACCGCATCCGGCGCCGAGCATCGTGATCAGCAGAGCCGCGCCAACGGCTCCCAGTGCCCGACGAATCCCGCCCGACCTGCGCATACTCCCTCCCGCGGGCGCGGGGATGTACTGTCGCTCGGTTCCCGGCCCGTCGGTATCGTACACAACGCGGCATCGTCTTCCCGGCGTGCTCGCGGCCGGGCCGGGCTCACATGCTGTTCGCCAGCAGCGCGTATGCCGCCGCGGCACGGCGGTTCACATCGGACTGATCGTCGCTGACGACCACCTCGACGTACCGCCCGTGCGTGACGAAGCAGCGGAATTGGCTCTGCCGCGTCGCGTCGCCCTTGCTGTTGAGCTGCAGGCACCTCGCGCCCGGAACCCGCACGGGCGCCGAGATCGGATCGTAGGTGTTGCTCGACCCGGCGATCAGCCCGGTGATCAGGCGGTCTCCCGCCGCGGCATCGCGTACGCGCAGCACCGTGCTGGAATCGGCGACGGCGATCGAGTCCAGGCCGGTCTCGTCGACCAGGCGTTGCCGTCCGGCCGCGTCCTCGGCGTTCTCGATGAAATCGGTCGGCCCGTAGGCGGCGAAGACGTCCCGGTCCGGGGTGGTCGGTGCGCCGACCCGCACCACCGCCCGGGCGAGCAGACCGTCCGGATCGATCGGCAGGTTCGAGAGCTTGCCGGTCTGCGTGGCCTGGAAGGCGTCCAGCGCGGGCACCTGTGCGTCGAGCGTTTTGCGCACCCAATCCAGCAGGTCCTGGCTGTTCGGCTGGGGGCGCTCGACGAACAACGAGATGACGAATTGCCGATGCGCCAGGAAGGTTCCGATAGTGGGCACGCCGGGACGCCAGTGGATGAAGGCCGTCGGATACTGGTCCAATGCCAGCTTGACGTTTTCGGTGGGGTCGACGGCGAAGTCCACATCATCGAGTTCGCGCGCGGCCCGCGTGGCACTGTCGTCGTCGGGGAATCGCATCACGAAGTCGGTGACCGAAGTGGCGTCGGGGGAGGGGATGTCGGTGCCCGGCAGGTCGGCTCGGTCCGCGCCGGTGACCGTATAACCGGTGATCATGTTCTCCTGGTCCAGGATCGGCTTGGACACCTCGGCGAGCAGCCGTGCGGTGGCCTCGGTGTCGCCGGCTACCACGCGGCCACCCTCGCCGACCGACAGCGACGGATCGATCTTCATCGCCGGCATCACCGCCCGCGACATGCGCATGCCCTCCACCAGTGCGCCGTTATCGCCGGCGGGCTGGGCATAGGCGTGCTTGACGGTGGCGTAACTGCCGACATCGAGTGTGCGTACGTCGATTTCGCCCGGGACGGCCGTTCCCGCGACCCCGCATGCGGTCACGAGCGCGGCGACGGCGGCCGCCGTGAGCGATACGCGTACGCGGCGTGTCGGACAGAACATCGCCGAGCCCCCGTTCGGGTGGAGACAGACTGATCCCAAAGTTACCGGACTCCGGGCCTCGGCGGGCGGTCTCCGGGCGCGGGCACGGTGCTCTACGCTGATCGTGTGACGACCGTGTGTGACCGGAGCCGATTCCGTTGAGGGATCGGCAGGTCGAGGTTGTCGGGGGCAATCATGTGGTGGTCCGGGTGGCCGGAGTCGTGGTGGTCGTCGGCCATCGTGAGAACGGACCGGTGCGAGACGATTCCGCCGCGATGGAGGTTGCCGAGGCGCTCTCGCAGGTGGTGTTCGAGGCGGCCGAGCGGGCGCCCGCCGGGCCGGGACGGATCATCGCCCGTGAGGCCACGAACTGGCTGACGAGCCGGGCCGATTCGGGTGCGCCCACCGATCTGGGCATCGTCTCGGGCGCGGAATCCGGTGCGGTGGCGATATTTCTGCACGGTGCGGTCACCGCGATGCTGGTGCATGACGATGGCGTCGAATACCTGCGCGGCGCCGACGCCGTCTTCAGCGTCGATCACGTGGCCGAGCCGCCCGCCCGCGCCGTGGCGGTAGTCGTCGACACCGGGCGCGATCCCGAATTGCCCGAGCGGGGAATCGGTTCGCTGGTCGAAGGCGTCGCGTCCGCCGCGGGAGCGATCGTCTGGTTCGAGGGGCGGCGCTCGCGGGCCCGCGACCGGGATGAGGCGCCTGCCGAAGCCGGATCCACCGCGCAGCCGACCGGCACCGAGCCGCAAGGACAGGCGTACGCGTCGAGCACCACGGGGCCGCAACCGGTCTCGCCCGCGGCGGCGAATCCCCGCTTGGATCGTACGCAATTGGCCCGCCCCTCCGATCCCAGTGTGCCGCTACCCGTTACGGCGCCCGCAGACGCCGCGAGTGTGCCGCCGCCCATGGCCGCCGGGGACGACCCGTCGGCGTCCGGGCGAGCGCCGGACCCCGCGTCCGGCCGTGTTCCGGTACCCGATATATACGGAGGCGCCACCGAACTGGTCGGTTCCGGTCCGCCGCCGCTGCCCGACTGGCTGGCCGACGATCTGGTGCAGGACGCGCAGAATCCGCCGCGCGACGCGGACGATCCGCCGCACAGCCGGCGTGACGAGGCGACCGAACGCGCACCCTCGCTGTCCACGCGGGTGCTCGGGTTCGTCTGTGCGCGAGCACATCCCAGCGATCCGCGAGCGGCGTTCTGCACCGTCTGCGGTATGCCGGTGGACCAGACGCAGCGGCCGACGGAGGTCGTGCGCCCGCCCCTGGGCCGGCTGATGCTCGACGACGGCACCACTCTCGTGTTGATCGCCGACACCGTGCTCGGACGCGATCCGCAGAACTCCGACGCTGCCCAGCGAGGCATGCAACCGTTCAAGATCGAGGACACCTCCGGCGGCATGTCCCGTGCCCACGCCGAAATTCGGCTGGTGAACTGGGATGTGACGATCGCGGATCGGGGCTCCACGAACGGCACCCACGTCCGCCTGCCCGGCCGCCAGGACTGGATTCGCGTGCTGCCCAATCAACCCATGGCGCTGCCGTTCGGCGCCGAGCTCATGCTCGGCGGCCGGGTTCTGCGCTTGGACCCCACCGCGCCCACTCCCTTCGGCTGAGCCTACGAGTAGCGCGACCGGCAGATCTGCGCGTTGCCCAGCACCCCGGCGCGGAACGCGTCCACCCGCGAAAATCCGCTGGGCACAGTGTTTCCCGCGACGTCACTGGCCGCCAAGCCATCGGTCAGCAGACCCGAGACCGCCTTGTCCAGATCCCCCGGGGACAGCGCGATATCGCCGTTCACCACGCTGCGCGCCGGATCACCGAGCGCGGCGGTGATCACACCGGACAGGCAGGCCGCGCGCAGTCCGGTCTTGGCCCCGGTCAGCGGTTGACGCGAATCGTGCTGTACCGCGAGGGCGTATCGGGACACGAACACCACGTATGCGTTGTAATCCCCGCCGACGTGCATCGGAAAGCCGGTTGCCGCACCGGTATCCGTCGCCCCGCGGGCGGCCAGGGCGGGCACGTCGGCGCCGATGGTGTTCGTCGCCGGGCAGTAGGTGACCGGTACGGTATCCGCCGCGTCGCTGCAGCCGAGCCTGGCGCCGAGATAATCGAAGGTGGGTTCGTTCGCGATCGGCATGATCGATTCCATCGCCTTGCCCAGTTCGGTCAGACTGTCCTTGGTGATGGGCAGTTCACCGTGATCGGGATCGTCCCCGTACGACTGCGGCAGACCCTGGCGGCGCCGCTCGACGTTCCGCATATCGATGGCCGCACAGCCCTTGGGGCCGTCGGTGAAACCGATCTGCACGGCGCTCACCCGCTCGAACGCCGAACCGTGCACCGACTCCGGGTTCTGCGGGTCGGTGTCGCGGATCGCGACCGTCGCGGCGAGCACGCTGTTCAGCCCGTTCGAGGTGTTGATCGTGAAGTGTCTCGAATCACCCTCGGCCACATGGCGTATGAATGCCCCGGCGAAGCAGTCGGCCTGCTGCTCCTTCACGATGGTCGGCGTCTTGGCGTCGACCAGATGCGCCATCGTCTGCACCGCGTGGCCGTATTCGTGGGCCAGCGCCATGACGATCGCCATCGTCCCGAAGTCGCGCTGCATCGAGGGCAGCAGCACGCCGCGGTCCCAGCCGATCGAATTGTCCGGCCGGCAATACGCGGCGTTGGCCACATGCGTCGTGGACTCGTGGCAGAACTGGCTGACCTGCGCAGAGGTGGCGTCCCAGGAGTACAGCTTCGCGACCGGTGCGAAGGCGCCGGTGAAGTCCTTGGGATATTCGCCCTGCCAATAGGTTTGGATGTCCGCGACGGCGTCCAGGGCCAGACGGTCCGGGTCGTCGCCGGTCCCGCCGATCGCGGTGAGCGTGCTGTCGGTCACGCCGGGGCGCGGTCCGCTGGGCCCGTCGGTGGTGGGAAGCCCGGCCACCCGGAACGGATCCTCGTAGATGGACACCGCCCGGCCCTCGACGGTGGCCGTGCAACCCGACAGCGCGAGCGCCACCACACCGAACGCGGCGAACGCCGTGATCACATGGCGCTTGACCACGCGTACCCCCTCCGCGATGTACCTGGACGAGCTCTTGTGCGCCCGGATGGTTCGGCGGCCGTCCATTAAATGGGCTCTCCCCGAGTCCGAGCTTTCGAATAGTATCCGGCACATGTCATCACCGGGGGCGCAGAAGATCACAGTGCGCCATGAGGGAATCGATCGGGGATTCGACGCCGGGCAAGAGATCACCATCGGCCGTGCGCCGGAGGTGACGTTGTTCGTCGACAGCCCTTTGGTTTCCCGTGTGCACGCGACACTCAGCTGGCAGGGTAACGCGTGGATCCTGGCCGACAACGGAAGTACGAACGGTGTGTTCGTGGACGCGCAGCGGGTGAGCGGTTCCGTGCGTATCGCCCAGCCCACGCTGGTCCGTCTGGGTGACGCGGCCACCGGCCCCCTGCTACACCTGCTGCCCCAGGGCAACCCCGCCGCCGCGCAGGGCCGGACGCCATCGGCTCCGGCCCAGCGCCCGCCGACACCGCCGCAGGGCCAGCGCCGGCAGGATCGACCGTCCTCCCCGACTCCCGGGCAGCGTCAGCCCTCGTGGCCTCCGGCGCAGCAGCCGCCGCCGTCGGGCCGGCTGCCCCCGATTCCGTCGCGGCCGCCGACGCCGCCCGCGCAACGTCCGGCCGTCCCGCGACACAGTGGTCAACCCGCACAGCCGCCGGCCCGGTCCGGACCGCTTCCCGCGGTACCTCGGACTCAGGATCAGGCCCGGCGTGCGGCGCCGGGGCGGGCCGGGGCGTCGGGCCAGGGTGCGTCCCAGGGACGATCGGCCACCCCGGGCCACGGATTCGGTCAGCCGGATCGCCCGGTCCCGGGGCAGGGCGGATCTCAGCGCCCGGCCGGAGCTCCGGAGAGCAACCTGACCATCAAGGGCGACGCCTCCGTCCTGCCACCGATGCGGGCGCGCGTATCCACGGCCCCGATCACCCGCGCCGACCGAATTCCCGCCGGTGGCTTGACGATAGGCCGCACCGGCGACAACCAGATCGTGGTCGACGACCCGCTGGCCTCGCGACGGCACGCCCGCCTGGTCAGGGGCCAGGAAGGACTGGTGCTCGAGGACGCGGGCTCGGCCAACGGCACCTTCGTCAACGGCCGCCGCGAACAGCGAACCGTCTTGCGCGAGCGCGACATCGTCACGATCGGCAACGTCGATTTCCTGGTGCAGGACGGCACGCTCGTGCTGCGCCGCAGGCCCGTGGCCGAACAGGGCCTGGAAGTGCACGGCCTCGGCTTCACGGTCGAGGGCAACAAACAGTTGCTGATCGATGTGAACATGCAGGCCGGGCGCGGTACCCTGACCGCGCTCATCGGCCCGTCCGGGGCCGGCAAGTCGACGCTGTCGACCCTCATCGCCGGCCTGGCCCATCCTTCGGCGGGCGTCGTCGTCTTCGAGGGTCGCAACCTGCACGCCGAATACGAGGCCATGCGCAGCCGTATCGGCATGGTCCCGCAGGACGACGTGATGCACCGCCAGCTCACGGTGCGTCAGGCCCTGGGCTTCGCCGCCGAGCTGCGTCTCCCGCCGGACTCCTCCAAGGAGGACCGAGGCCATGTCATCGACGGTGTGCTGCGGGAACTCTCGCTCACCGAACACGCCGACACCCGCGTGGATCGTCTCTCGGGCGGTCAGCGCAAACGCGCCTCGGTGGCGCTGGAGCTGCTCACGGGCCCCGCACTGCTGCTGCTGGACGAGCCGACCTCGGGCCTGGACCCGGCGCTGGACCGGCAGGTCATGACCATGCTGCGCGAGCTGGCCGACGCCGGGCGCACCGTCGTCGTGGTCACCCACTCGGTGGCCTGCCTGGACATGTGCGATCAGGTGCTGCTGCTCGCGCCGGGCGGTAAGACCGCCTATTTCGGGCATCCCGGTGGGGTCGGGGCGTTCCTGGGCACCAGCGACTGGGCCGAGATCTTCGCGCGGGTGGCGGCGGATCCGGACCGGGCCTTCGCGAACTATCGCTCCAAACAGTCCGCGGTGCCGCCGCCTCCGCCGCCCGCACCCCGCGGCCAGACCGGACGACCGCCGAAATCCAGCGCGTGGAAACAGTTCTCGACCTTGTCACGGCGCCAGCTCCGGCTGATCCTGGCCGACCGCGGATATCTGATATTCCTGGCGGTCCTGCCATTCGTGCTCGGCGTGCTGTCCCTCGTGGTGCCCGGCCGCAACGGGCTGGCCATGGGCCCGCTCGCGCAGACCAGCGACGGGCACGGGGGCACGATATTCACACCCGTCGGCGGCGTCGAGACCTCGCAGCTGCTCGTGGTGCTGGTACTCGGCGGATGCTTCATGGGATCCACGCTGACCGTGCGGGATCTGGTCGGCGAGCGGCCGATCTTCCGCCGTGAGCGGGCGGTCGGGCTGCGGCCCGGGTCGTATCTGGCGGCCAAGATCATGATATTCGGCGGTGCGGCGCTGGTGCAGTCGGCGGTGCTGGTGACGATCGTGCTGATCGGCAAGAAGCCGCCCGTCGGCGGCGCGTTGATCCCGTCCGGCGGTGTGGAGCTCTATATCGACATCGCGGTCACCGCGGTCTGCTGCGTCATCCTCGGTCTGGTGCTCTCCTCGGTGGCGAGGTCGAGCGAGCAGGTGATGCCGCTGCTGGTGGTCGCGATCATGGTGCAGCTGGTGATGGCGGGCGGCATGATCCCGGTCACCGGCCGGGTGGTGCTCGAGCAGCTGTCGTGGCTGTTCCCCGCGCGCTGGGGTTTCGGCGCGGGCGCGGCGACGGTGAATCTCCCGGCCCTCGAGCCGCTGGACCACACCGCGGCGCGCGACTCCCTGTGGAAGCACACGACCGGCATCTGGTCTCTGGACATCGGGATGCTGGTCGCGCTCGGCGTAGTTCTGTCGGTGATCACATGGTGGCGGCTGCGCCGCCACGCAGGCAGCGTGAAATGAGGGGGTACCACTTGACACTCGAGACCATGACCGGTCGGCAGCACACTGTAAAGCACCCTGCGAAACGGCGACGACCAGGCAATAAACCCGCCCAGTCGCGCGTGTCGCTCGAGAAGAAGGCACACTTGTGGGCGTGACGGCTCGAGTTGGGGCAGTACATCTCGGCTGGGATGTGGTGTCCGTGGCCGGTGGCGGCGGTGGCATGCCGATCCGACCGGTCCAGGTGGAAGGGACCTATACACCGCCCGCGTATCTGCTTGCGGATACGTCGGGTCGCCTGCATACCGCGGGCGCCGACAAGGGGCGCTCCGATCTGGGCATCGCCGTGTCCGATGTGCGCGACATCCTCGGTCATCGGCAGATCCGGATCGCCGGCGCCACCTGGCCGACCGAGTTGGTGTTCCGGGCGCGGCTGTACAACCCGCTGGCCTCGATCGGCAAATACGTACGCGGCAAGCCCGACGTGGTCGCGCTGCCGTATCCGGACGACTGGCCGGACGAGAAGATCGATGAGTACGTGCGCCTGGTCGAGCAGCTGGACGTGGTGTGCGAGCCGTTACCGGAGTCGGTGGCGCTGTCCGGGTACGTGCGGGCGATCGGGCTGGTCGCCCCGCCCGAGCCCGGCCGCAGGGCGACAGGCGCCACCGGCGTGTACTCCGACGGCCGGGTCTGCCTGGTGGTATCGGTCAACGGCGACGATGAACAGCCCACCGAATCGGTCGGCGTGCCGATCTCCGCCGACGCAATGCGCGACGCCCACCACGCCGACAACGTGGTGATCGAGGTCATGGCCGCGGCCCGCTCGATCGGCTCCGACACCTCCACCGTGCTGTTGACGGGCAACGTGTGCTTCAACGACGCGCTGCGGCTGGCGTTCCAGAACCACCTCGGTCACCGCCTGCACGTGGCCGACCATCCGATGCACGCCCTGGTCCTGGGCGCGGCGCATCTGCTGGTTACCGATAGTGAATATGCGGAGGAGGGTCCCGACCAGGGGTACGGCCCGGAACCGGCGCGGCCCGGCGGCCCGGCTCCGCTGCCGCAGGGGCCGGGTCAAGCCGCGACACCGCCGCGTTCGCCGGATCAGGGTCGTCCGGTGAATCCGGGGGGTGGGCAGGTCTCCCATACCGGTCCGGGCGGGCAGAGCACACAGGGTTCGGCGAACCCGCCGACGCAGTCGAGTGCGCGACCCGACACGGGCGACTATCCGGTGATGAGCGAGGCCGAGGGCGGCGGACGCCACGGCTGGCGCGGCCCGGAGCCGGCCGAGCAGCCGGTCGCGCGCCCTGGCGACCAGCGTCCGCGGCATGCGGCGCCCGATGACGACGACGAGGACACGACCGTCCGAGTCCCGCGTGACCAGGTGTCGAACGTTCCTCCGGATTTCGCCACCATGGGTGGGCGCGGGACGCAGCGGCCCAGTTCGCCGGCCGATACCACCGACACGTTCAAATACAGCGGAGAACCGGCCGCCGATGCGCCGATGCGGTCCGGTCAGATGTGGAACAAGGTCAAGGACAACCTGTTCGGCGCGCCGACGATCGTGGGGGCGGCCGCCTTGGCCGCCCTCGCGATACATACGGGGACTGTCCAAGCGAGCACGGGAGGTGCGGCCCACCCGGCCGCGCTCGCCGGAGCGACCGCGACCATATCCGGGATCGAACCGGTCTCCGGCGTGCCCAGGATCCTGCCGGACTGCCTGGCGATCCCCAACGCCAGCGCGCAGCCCGGCCCGGGGATCGAGCCGAGCGGCGACGAATGCACGCGGACGGGCACCGGCAACCTGCGATATATCGTCCCGGCCGTGCCCGACGGTTTCGATCCTGGCCCGCCCATACACGTCTGACGAGCCGCGGTCCGGTGCTCGTCACGCGACCGGACAGGGCGTCCGGGCCGATTACGGCCCGGCCCGTCCTGCCTGGTACCGTTGTCAGCTGGCGTGCGGTACGTCGCGGATTTCACAGAATTCCACGAGATGTCCCACGAGTCCCGGGTCTCAGCTGGCCGCCGGATCGCTCGATCGCTCGCCTGGCCGGTAGAACACCACGACAGACAGGGAAGATCTGTGCCTACGTACAGCCCGAAGGCGGGTGACGTCACCCGCAAGTGGTACGTCATCGACGCCACTGACGTAGTGCTCGGCCGTCTCGCCGTGCAGGCTGCGAACATCCTGCGGGGCAAGAACAAGCCGACCTACGCGCCCCACGTCGATGGTGGCGATTTCGTCATCATCATCAATGCCGACAAAGTTGCCGTCTCCGGCAACAAGCGGCAGGACAAGAACCTCTACACCCACTCCGGGTACCCGGGCGGCCTGAAGGCCCGTACTGTCGGGCAGTTGCTCGAGACCCGGCCCGAGCGCCTGGTGGAGCGTGCCATCCAGGGCATGATCCCGAAGAACAAGCTCGGCAACAAGATCGGCGCCAAGCTCAAGGTCTATGGCGGCCCGTCGCACCCGCACGCGGCCCAGCAGCCCATTCCGTTCGAGATCAAGCAGGTGGCCCAGTGACCGCTCCCGAGGAATTCAACGAGGACGTCGTCGAGGACGCGCCTGTCGAGATCGTGGACGCGGCCGTCGAGATCGTGGACGAGGGTGAGGGCTACGAGGCCGAGGGTGAGGGCGAATTCGCCACCTTCGCGGCCGCCCCGATCGTCATCGACCGTCCGGTGCAGACCGTCGGCCGCCGCAAGGAGGCCGTGGTTCGTGTGCGTCTGGTGCCGGGTAGCGGCAACTTCGTACTCAACGGCCGCACCATCGAGGACTACTTCCCGAACAAGGTGCACCAGCAGCTGGTGAAGTCCCCGTTGGTCACCGTCGAGCGCGTCGAGGCGTTCGACATTCACGCCCGCCTGCACGGCGGCGGCCCGTCGGGTCAGGCCGGCGCGCTGCGCCTGGCCATCGCCCGCGCGCTGATCGAGGTCACCCCCGAGGATCGTCCCGCCCTGAAGCGGGCCGGGTTCCTCACTCGTGACCCGCGTGCGACCGAGCGTAAGAAGTACGGCCTCAAGAAGGCCCGCAAGGCTCCGCAGTACTCCAAGCGCTGATCTTGCACCGTGCGGGCCCGCCCGTCCGGCACTTCTGGAGTGCCGGATCGGCTGGGCCCTCGCGGTATCTGGCGGTGTCAGTCCAAGAGCAGGCGTCCTTCCTGGGCGCCTGCTTTCGTGCTATCGGGACGCGGTGTTGTCACGTCACTGATATCGCACGTTATCCCAGCACACTGGTTAGGCTGGCACGACGCCAACGGCGGCGACGACGATCCAGGGTGGCAGTTCGCCACGAACTCGGTAACCCGTGAGACCCGCGGATGCCCATTGCACGACACGACGTTCGCGGCCCGCTTCGCGACGTGGGAACCAAAGACCTAGGGGCAGTTGTATGGGACGTATGTTCGGCACCGACGGAGTCCGCGGGCTGGCCAACGACACACTGAGCCCGGAACTGGCACTCCATGTTTCGGCCGCCGCGGCACAGGTCATCGGCCGGGGGCGCGCGCGGGCGGTCGCGGTGGTCGGCCGCGATCCCCGGGCCAGCGGCGAGATGCTCGAGGCGGCGGTGACCGCCGGCCTGACCTCCGCCGGGGTGGACGTGCTGTCGGTGGGTGTGCTGCCCACGCCCGCGATCGCGTACCTGACCGCGGTCTATGACGCCAGTCTCGGCGTGATGATCTCCGCCTCGCACAATCCGATGCCGGACAACGGGATCAAGATCTTCGCCCCGGGCGGGCGCAAGCTCGACGACGTGGTCGAGGACCGCATCGAGGAGTTGGTGCGCGCCCGGACCTTCGCGCGCCCGACCGGCCGGGACATCGGCCGGGTGTTGAGTCAGTCCGGCGCGGACGGGCACGTCGAGGCGAACTACAGCCTGGCCGGGACGCACGAGCGGTACGTCGAACATCTGGTGGAGGCCACCGGCCGCGATCTGAGCGGGCTGACCGTCGTGGTGGACTGCGCGAACGGCGCGGCCTCGGACGTGGGTCCGGCCGCATACCGGGAGTCGGGCGCGCGGGTCATCGCGATCAACGCCGAGCCCAACGGCGTCAACATCAATGATCGTTGTGGTTCCACACATCTGGACCAGGTCCAGCGCGCGGTGCGCGAGTTCGGCGCGGATCTGGGCCTGGCCCACGACGGCGACGCCGACCGCTGCCTGGCCGTGGACGCGGCGGGTTCGATCCTGGACGGCGACGCGATCATGGCGATACTGGCGCTCGGCATGCGCGACAAGGGTGAGCTGGCCGAGAACACCCTGGTCGCCACGGTGATGAGCAATCTGGGCCTGCACATCGCGATGCGGGAGGCGGGAATCGCGGTGCACACCACTGCCGTCGGCGACCGATACGTGCTCGAGGAGCTGCGCCGCGGCGGTTACACGCTCGGCGGCGAGCAGTCCGGGCATGTGGTGTTCCCGACGTTCGGTACCACCGGCGACGGCCTGCTGACCGGGCTGCGGGTGATGGCGCGCATGGCCGAAACCGGGGATAGTCTGGCCGCACTCGCATCCGTGATGACCCGCGTCCCGCAGGTGCTGGTCAACGTCCCGGTGTCGGACAAGGCCGCGGTCGCCGAGGCCGTCGAGGTCCGCGACGCGGTCGCCGACGCGGAACGCATTCTCGGCGATTCCGGCCGGGTCCTGCTGCGCCCCAGCGGAACCGAGCAACTGGTCCGTGTCATGGTCGAGGCGACGGATCCGGATCGCGCCCGTCAGCTCGCCGACGATCTGGCCAAGCGGGTCGCGGCGGTGTGACCGGGATTCCGCGTCATACCTGATTTACTGGTCGCAGTGTGCTTGGACTGGACTTTCGGTGAATGATCGGTGTGATCGAAGCGCGCAGCGCGAGGATCACACGTATGGTGGACGTGAATCGTGATGCGACAGCGAGAGCTTGATTTCCGTGAGGGGGAACAGTGGACGCGCTGAAGCTGGATCCGGCGGCGATGACCGCCTATACAACCGTGGCCGACACCGTGTCGCAGCAACTGGCCTCCGCGGCCGTCTCCGCGGGCGGCGCCGTGAATCCGGAGCAACTGGCGGTCGATCTGGGCGAGATCGGCGCCGATTTCACCGCCGCGTTCACCGCCGCGGTCTCCGATCATGTGCAGGCGCTGTCGACCGCGGGCCAGTTGGTCTACACCTACGGGCAGGTCCTGCGCGGCTACAACACCGATGTGCAGCAGTCCGACAGCGATACGGCCACCGCTATCGACAAGGTGGGACAGACGCTCGTATGAGCGAGGCGGCTCCGGAGGTGGCAACCTGCGTCACCGCGCGGGGCTTCCGGTCACGCAGAAAGGATGCAGCATGAGGCGAGGCACCGGGCTCAGGCGGCGACCCGTCGCGACGAATACCGCCAAACCCACGCCCGTATCCAGTGACCCGAACGTCGACCCGCCCATTGTCGCGCGGCTGGTGCAGCCGCTGCTGCAGTTGCGGGCCTCGCTGGGCAGCGGCGTCGGTGTTCCCGATCCGTCCATCGTCCGGGCGCTGACCACGTCGTCCAATCAGGCCGCCGACACCGAGGCGCCGCACCGCGACGGTGTGCAGGCCCTGGAGTCCACCTGGACCGGTCCTGCCGCCGACGCCGCCGTCCCGGCGCTGCGCACCACCCGCACCCAGATCGGCGACATCTCCGATCGCGGGCCGGAGTATCTGGCTGTTCTGACCGACGCCCAGGGCACCAGTTCCCGGGCCGCACATCGGGTGGACGGCATCATCTCCAGCTTCCGCCACGATTCGCGCGCGATCCTGAGCAATGCGAACGCCGCGCCCGACACCGACGCCGTGATCGCCCGCGCCTCACAGGCGCTGCACGAGGCGATCACCGCGGTGAACTCCGCGAAGACCGAAATGGACGGGCATACGCGGAAGCTGACCGCGATGGGCCCGCTTACCATGACCACCCCCGCCAACCTCAGCGATGTGTCGCAGGATTACACCCCGACCTCCACGAGTGACTTCTCGAACGATACGTCCGACAACAGCAGCTACTCGCCCAACGGCAACTACACCCCCGACAACAGCACCAATACGGCCCCGCAGGCGACGGTGGCGAACGGCACCCCGCTCGATCCGGCCACGGCCGCTCAGCTGCAGTTGCAGGAGCAGTTGATCAACGCCGGCGTCAGCCTCGGTTCCGACGGCATCAGCGCGGGCGTCAACCTCGGCAACGAGCTGATCGACCAGATCGCCCAGGTCGGTGAGAACGCCATCCAGTCCGGGGCGCAGGTGGCCGAACAGGTCATCCCGCAGCTGGTTCAGCAGGCGACCAATCCCGCGGCCAGCGGCAGCGGTTCCGGCGCCTCGCCCGCGATGTTCAACTTCGGCGGCGGTCAGGGCCAGGGCGCCGGTAGTGGCAGCGGAAGTGGTAGTGGCAGTGGCAATACCGGGCTCGGCTCGGTCCTGCCGTCCACGCCGTCCGTCCCGTCCATCCCCGCGCCGAGCGTGAACCCGCCGACGCCCGGCGCCAGCATTCCCCCGCCCGCGCCGTCACCCGCGCCCGCACCGGATCCGGCTCCCGCGCCGCAAACCCCCGCCCCGCAGCCCGGGCCGGGCCCTGCCGCGGGGCTCGCGCTGCCGCCCTCGTCCGGCGGTGACGCCACCAGACCGCGCGACGGCCAGCTCGGCGTGACCGCCCCGGCCGCCGTCGAGGAGATGGTCCCCGCGGCCGTCATCGGCGATTTCGGCGATGACGCGATCTGATTCCGACGAACCGGACCCGGATCAGGACAACCCGTTCGACCTGGGCCTCCCGATGCTGCGCCCATCGGCGAGCCGCCCGGCGCGGCGTCGTCCGGCGCGACGCGGCGCGCGTCGGCGCAGCCGGCCTGCGGGCCCGCGGCCCGGCCCGTTACCCGTGCCCGGGACCGGGGATCACTCCGGCGGCTGGGAAGAATGGCTCGAACAGGGTGCACCGCAACCGGATTCGCGACCGAATCCCGAGCCGCCGCGACTGACCGTCCGCGAATACGACTACGGGCCGCCCGACAATGCCGATCTGGTCCCGACGATCGTCGACCGTTCCGGCGGCAGCCCCGGCACCCGGCTGCGTCGCGCCCGCGCGCCCCGGGGCGAGGCGCCGAACCGCGACAAGATACTCAGCGTAGTGATCATGGCCGGCGTCGCGATCGTGGTCGTCTCGGTGATCCTGACCGTGCTGCACACCGGTAAGCGCCACCATCCCGGAATGCTGAGCCAGTCGACGTTGGCCGCGGCGCCGTCCGCGAGCCCGGCCGCGCAGCCGAATGCGATCGCGACCCCGGACTGTCAGCAGCGCCGCGACGCCGATGTCGTCTCGGGCACCGATCCGGGTGGCACCAGCAACGGCCCCGACGCCATCCTGGCCTTCGAACGCGCCTACTACGTGCAGCGGTCCGGATCCGCCGCCCGTGCGGTCGTGGCCGACGGCTCGGACATCAACTCCGCCGACGAGATTCAGCGCGGCATCGACCAGGTTCCGGCGGGCACGCGCTACTGCGTGCAGATCACCAGCGGCAGCACCGACAGCACCCAGTGGGAGGTGCGTCTCACCGAGCAGAGCCCGGGCAAGCCGGCCCACACCTTCACCCAGATCGTCACCACCAGAACCGTCGCGAACCGCACCCTCATCGCCGCCATCAAAGGCACCTGAGCGCGGATCGTCCGGCGGCTCAGGGCTATTCGGTCCCGGGTTCCCGGGCCGGGAGTCCCCGGAGCAGGGTGTCGAGGAACAGGTCGAAGCGCGGGGCGCTGGAACCGAGGTGCACCGGGTTCTCCTCGACCGCTATCCAGCTGACTATCGAGGTCATGAAGATGTAGTAGCTCTGCTCCGCGAGGTAGGCGTCCACCCCGGCCTCGACGAACACCGCGACGATCGCGGCACGAAGCCGCGCGGTGGAGTGGGCGGTGTGCGCGTGGGGGCGCGAGAGGTGGGTGGCGTAACCGGGCACGGCGAGGAACTGATCGCGGATGCGCCGCGCGATCAGTGACAGCCTGAGCTGCCACGACGCGTCCTCGGGCTCCTCGCGCCGCAGTATTCGATCGACGAGAACCTCGCTGATGAGATCGAACAGTTCGTCGCGGTTCTTCACCCATCGGTAGAGCGCGCTATGGGTGACGTCGAGCTTCCCGGCCAGCTCGCGCATGGTCAGGGTGTCGACGTTCTCGATCGAGGACACGGCCTCGACGATCAGTTCCCGACTGATCTGCGCCGGGCGGCCCGGCGGCCGACGCGCTCCGACCGGAGATGACATGCCCGAATAGTACGACGCCGGCGCGTTCGTGCACGGCCCTAGCCGGTGATTCGGAATTTTCCCGTAATTAGTTTCCATTGGTCACTAAATAGGTTAACGTGGGAGTTGTTCGAGAGTCGGCAGCGTGTCGTGGAGGAGTACCGATGAGAGGGAATGACGTGCGCGGCACGGTCGCGGACGGTTTCGAGCCCGTGCGCGAGGTGTTCGAGGCGATCCTGGACGCGGAAGGTGCGGATCTCTGCGCGCAGGTCGCGGTGTATCACCACGGCGACCCGGTGGTGGATTTCTGGGCGGGCGCCGAGGCCGCGAGTGATTCGCTGCTGGGGACCTATTCGGTCAGCAAGGGCCTGGCTCACCTGGTCGTCGCGCTGCTCGTCCAGCAGTGTGTGCTGGATCTGGACCAGCGGGTCGGCCACTACTGGCCGGACTTCGCGGTACACGGCAAGGGTGAGTTGTCGCTGCGCGAGTTGCTCTCCCATCAGTCCGGCCTGGCCGGGGCGACCGACGGGTTCAGCATGGCCGAACTGGCCGACGATCGACTCGTCGCCGAGCGGCTAGGCGCGCAGCGGCCGTTCTGGCGGCCCGCGACCGCCTCCGGCTACCACGCGCTGGTGATGGGAGCGCTCAGCGGGGAGGTGGTGCGCCGCGCCACCGGACAGACCGTGCAGAGCCTGTTCGCGACACACCTGCGCGACCCGTTCAAGCTGGACCTGCACTTCGGCCTGCCCGCCGACCAGGACCACCGCTTCCTGCCCGCCCAGCCCATGGTGGCCACCCCGGAGCGGCTGCGCGACCTCGCCGCGAGCGCCACCGCACCGAACAGCCTCAGCGGCATCGCCTTCAACCGCCACCACCCGGACAACCACGAGGTGTGGGAGCTGCCGAACCTCCAGGTGGTCCGATCGGCGGGCCCAGCCTCGTTCGGCGCCGTCGGCGCCGCTCGCGATCTGGCCAAGCTCTACTCGGCCGCTATCGTCCCCATCGATGGCATCGCCCCTCTGCTCACACCGGACACCGTCGCCGCGTTCGGCCAGATCCAATGCGTCGGCTGGGATCTCGTACTGCGGCAGGAAAAGGCCTGGGCGGTGGGTTTTCATCCGGTGTCCGAGATCTATCCGAGCCTCGGCGCGGGCGCCTTCGGGCACAGTGGCGCCGGCGGACAACAAGCGTTCGCCGACCCCCGCAACGGGCTGTCCTACGCGTTTCTGCGCCGCCGGTTCCACTACCCGCCGCAGGCCGACGCGGACCACAAGCGCATCCTGCGTGCCGTCTACGCGGCGGTCGAACAGGTCCGGTGAGCACGCGTCATCAGGTGCTGACAGGCTGATTGCCGACCCGGCCGAACAACCACGGCATCGCATTCTGGAACGCGATCGCGGCGGAGTTCCAGGTGTGCGCGCCGAGGGAGGAGTACATCGCGCAGTCGATGCCGACCCGGTGCGCTTCGGTGTACAGGGCGGCGGCCGCGCGCGACTGGGCGGCCAGGCCGCGGGTCTTGTCGTGGGCCGCTGTGGGCACGGCTGTACCGCTCCAGATATGTGCCGTTCCGCTGCTGGTGAAGGTGTAGAACAGGCCGCTGGTATCCCGGTACGGGCCGTGCGCGGCCATGGTGGACCGCGGGTCGAAGGCCTTCCACTGCGCGGCGTTTCCGCCGTACAGCCGGGTGATGGTCTGCTGTTTGTCCCCCGCGTTGGGTCCGATGTCCCCGGCGATGTCGACGAACGCGCCGAACAGTTCCGGGTGCATGACGGCCAGATCGATCGCACAGGTGCCGCCCATCGAGAATCCGGCGACACCCCAGTTCGCGGGATCGGTCGCCGCGCCGAAGGTCTTCTCCACGTAGGGCGCCACCTCGGCAGTGAGATGGGTGGCACTGTCGTCCCGGGGGCCGTTCACGCATTCGGTGTCGTTGGTGAAAGTTCCACCGGTGTCCGGGAATACGAGAATCGGTGACCAGCCGCCGTGCGCCTCGGCGTAGGCGTCCAGGGACGGCAGAATGCCACCGACGCGAATCCAGTTGGAGGGAGACGCGAATTCGCCGCCGATCATCATGACCACGGGAAGCCGGCGCGGCGTGCTGCCGTGGAACCAGGCGGGCGGCAGGTACACGTATTCGGTGCGGTGCCGCATGCCACTGACGTTGCCGGGAGTCGTGATCGGCACGATCCTGCCGCCCGTGACCGTGGTGTTGCGCAGTGCGGCAAGCGAATTCAACGAGCCCTGCTGCGGCAGCGCACCTGCCGTGGCATCGGCCCAGGCGGCCTGCACGGTCGGGTAGTACCCGACCCACTGATTGACCGTCAGCGCGGCACTGGCCCCCACCAGGACGATCGCCACCACCGAAACCAGCCGCCGCCACCAACGCGCCGAACGCCAGCCGAGCACCAACACCACGACCCCCGCCGCCAGCGTCCCCACCAACCACCAGAGCCGCACCGGCGCATGATCGTTCGTACCGGCCCATCCCTGGTCATAGGTCAGCCACCGCGCCCACAACGCCACGACGAGCCCCACCACGGCCGCCGCCGGCACGCTCACCAGCCGCCACCGCCCGGTCCGCCACCCGACGGCGGCCACCAGTGCGACGATCGCCACCACCTCGACGGTGATCGGCAGCCACCCGTGCAGCAAGGCGATCCCATGCCCCTGCCCCGAATTCCCGGAGCTCGTCAACTGTGGCGGCGGTGGCGGCGGAAACGACATGTTCGCCAGGTTTCCTTCCATCCGGTGAGGTCTTCCGCTCGCGACAGTAGCGACGATCGCCGCACCAGCGCTGTATCGTCCGAGAAGTATCGGCACATCGTCAGGAAGCCTTCAGAAATCGACCAGGCCCGAGCCGGGATTGCCGGATTTCGAGGGGACGGCCAGGCCGCCTCTCATCGCTCGCACCGTGGCCGTCGGGCGGGTAGCAGCGTCGGGAATCGGCTGGCAGGGTGGTGTGATGCACCGGCTCTCGTGGGATCACAACGCCTTCTATCAGCGAGCGCTGATTCGCCGGTTGCCGCGCGGATGCAGGCGGGTACTGGATGTCGGGTGTGGTGCGGGCGTTCTCGCGGCTCGATTGGGGAGGCGGGTCGAGCGGGTGGACGCGATCGATCTGTCGCCGGCGATGATCGAGCTGGCGATGCGGCGTGTGCCTGGCAATGTCACCTGCATCCTTGGTGATGTGCTCGAATATCCGCTGCCCGAAACGGGATACGACGGGATCGTGTCGAATACCGCCCTGCACCATGTTTCGCTCGAAGCGGTGCTGCCGGTCCTGGCGGGTGCACTCCGACCCGGAGGGGTGCTGGCTGTCGTCGCGCTGCCCCGGATCGGCAGAGGGGACTGGCTCGTCGAGCCGCTCGCCTTGCTCGGGCAGTGGGTGTTCGGGGTCGTGTTCTACCTGCTGCGTGTGCTGACGCGACGGCCCTGGTACGCGTTCAATGCCAGTCACGCCGCGATGCCGGTGGTAGTGGATCCGCCGCTGACCACACGCGACGTCCGGCGAATCGGCACCGATCTACTTCCGGGCGTGCGAGTACGCCGGCTGGTGTTCTGGCGTTATCTGCTGGTGTGGCACAAGCCCTGATCAGTCTTCGATGAGTTGGCCGTTGTTCATCCGCCAGCGGCGGGTGGCGTGGACGTTGTCCAGCATGCGGCGGTCGTGGGTGATGAGAATCATTGTGCCGGTGAAGGATTCGACGGCTTGTTCGAGTTGTTCGATGGCGGGCAGGTCCAGGTGGTTGGTGGGTTCGTCGAGGATAAGCAGGTTCACGCCGCGGGCTTGGAGTAGGGCCAGGGCGGCTCGGGTTCGTTCGCCGGGGGAGAGGGTGTCGTTGGCGCGTAGTGCGTGGGGGCCGCGGAGGCCGAATTTGGCCAGGAGGGTGCGCACTTCGGAGTCGGGCCAGTCGGGCACTTGTGCGCTGAAGGTGTCCGACAGGGTGGCGTTTCCGCGGAACAGCCCGCGGGCCTGGTCCACCTCGCCCACGGCCACCGCGGAGCCGAGCGTCGCGGTTCCGTTGTCGGGCGCGATCTTTCCCAGCAGCAGCGCCAGCAGCGTCGACTTTCCGGACCCGTTGGCGCCGGTCAGCACGATGCGATCACCCCAATCCACCTGGGCGCTCACCGGTCCCAGCGTGAACTCGCCGCGGGTGAGGGTCGCGCCGGACATCGTGGCGACCACCGAACCGCTGCGCGGCGCCGCGGCGATCTCCATCCGCAGCTCCCACTCCTTGCGCGGTTCCTCGACCACGTCGAGCCGTTCGATGCGCCGCTGGGTCTGGCGCATCTTGGAGGCCTGCTTCTCGGTGGATTCGGCGCGCATCTTGCGACCGGCCTTGTCCGAGTCGTTCTTCGCCTTGCGCCGGGCATTGCGCACGCCGTGCTCGAGCCAGTTGCGCTGCATTTGCGCGCGGCCCTCCAGGCCGGATTTGGTGTCCGCATAGTCTTCGTAGGCCTCGCGGGCGTGGCGGCGGGCGATCTCGCGTTCGGCCAGATACGACTCGTAGCTGCCGTCGTACACACCCACCTGCTGCTGCGCCAGATCCAGTTCGACGATCCGATTCACGGTGCGCGCCAGGAACTCTCGATCATGGCTGATCACCATCAGCGGCACCCGCACGCCGGTCACGAACTGCTCCAGCCGGGCCAGTCCATCCAGGTCCAGATCGTTGGTCGGCTCATCCAGCAGCAGAATGTCGAAGCGGGACAACAACACCGACGCCAAACCCGCCCGCGCGGCCTGTCCGCCGGACAGTCCCGTCATCGGGGTGTCCAAACCGCTCGGCAGAGTGTCGGTCAGGCCCAGTTCGACGGCCACCTCCTGCGCCCGCTGGTCCAGATCCGCGCCGCCCAGCGCCAGCCAGTGTTCCAGGGCGGGGGAGTACTCGTCTTCGCCGCCGTCGCCCAGCCGTTCGGCGGCATCGTCCATGACGTGTTGCGCGGCAGCGACTCCCGTGCGCCGAGCCAGAAAGTCGAATACCGTCTCGCCGTCCACCCGCTCGGGCTCCTGCGCGAGATACCCCACTGTCGCATCGGGCGGGCTCAGCGCGATGTCCCCGTCCGGCGCGGACCCTTGGGCGAGCATCCGCAACAGCGTCGACTTCCCGGCCCCGTTCACCCCGACCAGCCCGATCACATCGCCCGGTGCGAGCACCAGATCGAGATCGCTGAACAGGATGCGCTCGCCGTGCCCCGCGGACAGGCCGCGGGCGTGCAGGGTGGCGCTCACGACTCCACCCCGCAGGCGCTCGGCTTCGTCGCGCGCGCGTCGCGCAGTGCCCACGGTTCGCTCGCAAGCTCGCTCACTGTCGCACCCCGTCCACATCGACCGTCTGTGCCGTGGCTTCGGGGTGTCACGCTGTGCTCGATCACGATAAGAGTGTGCCGTGCGCGGTCTCCGGGACCGCATCCGACGTCGCTGTGACGTACGCCCCGGCTCGATGGGGTGCTCAGGGTCGCGCACCCTGAGACAGCGGGCACGAAAATCAGGGTGTGGATCGGTCCTGGCCCCGATGCGGGCAATGCCCCTGCTGCCCTGGCCGCACATCCTGGTCTACCTGGTGCTGTGGGTGGTCATCCCGCGCGACTGAGCCTCGCTGAACCGTCACCGCTTGTACGAGGGGCGGCATCGCTCCGAGGCCGTGGCGATGAATTACACGGGTTATCTCCAGGAATCGGGATCAGGTGGTGCGCCGCACCCCAGGAGGATGTCAGGATGGAACCCGCATCCCGTCCCGCACACCCCTTTCCCAGGAGCCGTACATGGTCAACTCGGGCGACCTGCCAGGTCTGGACATGCCGGACGTCGACGCGCATTCCGACCTCGGCGGCCTGGGCGCGGTAGAACTGCACCACCCCACCCAGGACCTCACCGGCCACGGCCATCCCGACTCCGAAAGCGTCCAGGGCCCTCACTCCATTGATGTCTGGTCCGATCTGGACCACGACGGCTTCGCCGATCACCTCACCGTCGTGGACAACGACGGCGACTACTCCGCGTGGGAGTTCCACCACCACACCGACGGCACGTCCGAGTGGGTGCGCACCGAGCAGGGGCATATCGGCAAGTAGGGGTCCCGCGGTCCGGTGCGGCCGCAGTGGATGGCGGCGTACGCCTTGTCGAGCCTTCCGCGCACCGAGTAGATTTTCCCGGACGACACCGGCTGGTGCGCGCCCACACCACCGCGCGAGCAGGCCGGATGTTCGGAGGGAACCGAACGCGGTCCGGTTGCGTCCAATCGAGTAGACGGCAGCACCTGGGCACCATGGAACCGAGTCCGGGGGGAGCGGAGGGACGACGATGGGTGACAATCTCGGTGTCAGCACCGGCGAGCTCGGGCAGTTCGCGGAGCGGGTGCGGTCTTCCGCGGGGACGGTGACGGGGACGGTCAAGAATGTCACCGGGAACATGTGGGGCGCCGGGAACAATCCGAAAGGCCCCGAGGCCGGCCGGAACTACGCCGCGCAGGGAAAAACGATCAATGACGCGCTGACCGAGATCGGCAAATGGATGACCGATTGGGGTTCGGCTGCCAGTGCGCTGGCCGACGCCGTCGGCGCGGCGAATGTCGCGTACACCGACACCGATGCGGTGAACGCCGGCAATACCCAGAACGTCACCAGCAATGTGTCCTCATGATGCGGAGAACATCACCGATGCGGACCGATCGAATGTGCTCTGCCGCACCGATTCACGATAGGGGGGCGGCCTGATGGCACAGAGTGTCGATGCGATGCTGGACGACGCCGCCGGCGGATTGCAGTATTTCGCGCAGTTCATCGAGGAGTACAAGCGCGCCTACGGCGGATACTACGGGGGGCACGATCTCGATTTCCTCTATGCGCGGTACGACGAGCAACGCGGCATGGACCTGGACAAGCTCACTACGACTGCGAATGGTCTGCAATCGGCTCTGAAGGACGTCGACCAGGAGTGGAGTACTCAGACCGGCTTGTCGCAACAGATGTCGTCATTGTGGCAGGGGACGGCGTCCAATTCCGCCCAGGATATGTTCCGCCAGCAGCTTTCTCAGGCCGGGGATGACAAGACCAAGTCCCGGGCACTCATGGATGCGATCAATGCGGCCATTCCCGGCCTGCGCAGCACTGTTCAGGACAAGGCGAATTTCGTCAAGGGTTTGGTCGGTGATGGTGGTGTGCTGAGCGGCGGTAAGACTCCCGCCCAGGTCGATACGATCATTTCCGGTGCGAGCATGGGTCTCTCGGACGGCACGATTATCAGCCGGTTGCAGGACATATTCCCCGATCAGAAACCTGGTGGATCCTTCGGCGCCACTTTCTCCTTCGCCGAGGATCCGCTCGGTGAATTCGGAATATACAGCGGCTCCGAAGGCTACGGGGCTCGTCTCAAGGGACGGTGTCAGGATTGGCTGGCGAAGGTCTTCAAGCCGGATTTCGAAGGTAAGGTCGGCGCTTTCATCGCGCACTGCAACACCACCGATTCCGCTATCACGCAGGCTTATACGGCGGTGACGCAAGCGGCACAGCAGGTGACGCACAAGCCGTTCGTGCGTCCCGCGGGAACACAGGCCCCGAGTTCACAACCCGGC